>JAGYKI010000030.1 GCA_018401735.1 Schleiferiaceae bacterium | reverse complement strand
TAAAATTAAGAGTCTAACCTCTGCTATGGCAAAACTTAGCTTATTCGAAAAAGAACTTGGAAAAGAAAACAGGTTTATTTTGCATCCCAAGATTTTTATACCCTCTCGTAAAACTTAACTTTTTAGAATCATACTCGCTTGCGCAATGTGCCGGTTAGTATGCTCAAGCATTATAAACAAAGCATCCGCCAGGCTAACTTTTACTATAGGCAAAAGCGTTTTTACCTTTAATTGCTCTAGGTTTTTAGAATCTAACAATTTAGCATAATTCCTAATTTCTCTTAAGTCTTGCACGAGCTCTTGAAAGACTACTTTTTCTACCACGGCAAAACCAGCCTTTTGTTTGGCTTTGGGGTCTGTTGCTTGCCGAGTTTTACGGTATTTAATAGGCATGTCATTTGCGTCTAGCAAACATGCTTGCTCTAGCTTTTTACCAATCCAACTGCGCATTAGAGGAGCAGTTTTGGCTTCTTGGGCTTTTTGTAGGGCCTTAGGAAATTGGTCGAGATAACTTTCGTTGAAAAGATTGATATGGAAAAAGACCTCTAGCACATTCCAGGTTCCAGATGGCCCGGTTTTAAGGAGGTCTTCCCCCTCGCTATAGTAGAAAATACGGTCTAGCTTCTTTTCAATCGTATCAAGCCTTTCTAATAAATATTTAGAGGCTTCGGCATTTGTCATAGCTTCATTCATGTTACAAATTTACATATCCTTTGTAGGCGACGCTTTTCTAATCCTAAATTTAGGTGAGTAGCCTAGCATTGACGTAATTTGTACAAAGAATTTCAGAAAAATGAATATACCGCTTTTAGCAGATTTTAATACCCCATTTAACAGCGTTCCCTTTGAAGAAATTAAAGAGGAACATTTCTTACCCGCTTTAAAACAGGCTATTAGCGAAGGATTAGCCGAGGTTGAGGCCATCGTGAAGGAAAAGGATGAAGCAACTTTTGAAAACACCATTTTAGCTCTCGAACTAGCAGGACAAAAGCTAAGTCGAGTGGCGGAGATTTTCTTTAACCTCAATTCCGCCGAAACTAACGACAATATTCAAGCAATTGCGCGTGAGTTTTCGCCATTACTGAGCGCTTATCGCAATGACGTTATGCTTAATGAAGGGCTCTTTATAAGGGTAGAAAAAGTTTGGAAAACCCAAAGAAACACTTTACGTGGCGAGGACTTAATGCTTCTCGAAAAGTCCTATAAATCATTTGCTCGCAATGGAATTAACTTACAAGGAGAAGACAAACAAACCCTAAGAAAGATAGATGAAGAGTTATCGTCTTTGTCCTTGAAATTTGGCGAGAATGTATTAGCAGAAACAAATGCTTTTGAGCTGTATCAATCCGCAGAAGATTTAGTAGGCTTGCCCGATTATGCCTTGGTAAGCGCGGCCGATGAAGCTAAAGCCAAGGGTAGAGAAGGTGAATACCTAATTACCCTACAAGCGCCCAGTTACATTCCGGTAATGACTTATGCCGCTAATCGTACATTAAGAGAGAAGTTATTTCGTGCCTTTGGCAGCAAGGCCTATAAAGGCAACGAATATGATAATCAGGAAATTGTGAAGCGCATTGTCGCTTTGCGGCACCAAAGAGCACAATTATTAGGCTTCGAGAATCATGCCGACTACATACTGCAGGAGCGCATGGCTAAATCGAAAGTAACCGTAGACAATTTCTTGGATGAACTTTTAGAGGTTTCTAAATCCGCTTGCGCAGATGAGTTGGAAGAATTAGCCGTTTTTGCCAAAGACTTAGATGGTTTAGCTAAGCTGGAAAGATGGGATATTGCCTATTATAGTGAAAAGCTAAAGCAGAAGCGTTTTGAAATTGATGATAGCATTCTGAAGCCTTATTTTCAGGTAGATAGAGTAATTGGTGGCGCTTTTGCTGTCGCCGAAAAATTATACGGTATTCGCTTCGAAGAAAGAAAGGATATTCAGAAATATCATCCCGATGTGATTACTTATGAAGTGAAAGACAAAGACGGTAGCCATTTAGCCCTCCTTTATGCTGATTTCTTCCCCCGTGAAGGGAAACGCAACGGTGCTTGGATGACCTCTTATCGCGGGCAGCGCAATATTAACGGTGAGGAGCAAAGACCGCATATTTCTATTGTCTGTAATTTTACTAAACCTAGTTCGGATAGTCCTTCTTTATTGACTTTTAATGAGGTACTTACTTTATTCCACGAATTTGGTCATGCCTTACACGGAATCTTAGCCAACTCAAAATACGAAAGCCTTAGTGGGACTAGCGTGTTATGGGATTTTGTGGAGCTTCCTTCGCAAATAATGGAAAATTGGTGTTACGAGAAAGAATGTCTAGACCTCTTTGCCAAACATTATAAAACCGGCGAATTAATTCCTGCTAATCTTATTGAACGCCTTAAAGAAAGCGCTAGCTTTATGGAGGGTTATGCTACTTTAAGGCAGGTTGGTTTTGCAAAGTTAGATATGAACTGGCACGGAACCGAACCTAGTGCTTTATCGGTGGGCGACTTTGAGGAGTCTGTTTTCGCAGAAACTCAGTTATTACCCGTGCAGAAGGACACTAATATGTCGTGCAGCTTTAGTCATATATTTCAAGGGGGCTACTCTGCGGGCTACTACAGTTATAAATGGGCGGAAGTTTTAGATGCGGATGCTTTTGAACTCTTTAAAGAAAAAGGACTGTTTAATCCAGAAGTTGCCGCGGCCTTTCGTAAACTGCTATCAAGCGGTGGAGCGGTAGATCCAGCCGAATTGTATCGCAATTTCAGAGGACAAAACCCCGACCCCAAGGCCTTATTGCGCCGTGCTGGCTTGATCAAATAAATGTATGGTAAAAGCTAAAAAACATCTGGGTCAGCATTTCTTAAGAAATGAGGGCATAGCCAGGGACATTGCCGAAGGACTAAGTCACCTAGGGTATAAAAAAGTATTGGAAATTGGCCCGGGAATGGGAGTGCTAAGCCGGTTTTTATTGGAAGCACCCTCCGAACTTTTTGTGGCCGAGATTGATGGCGAATCGATTGTATACCTCGAAGAAAATTTTAAAGCTTTAGATAAACACATTATACCGGGTGATTTTTTACGCTTAGATCTGGCTAAATTGATGGGCGAGCCTTTTGCCTTAATTGGCAACTATCCTTATAATATTTCTAGTCAGATTATATTTAAAATGCTCGACCACGTAGAGTTAATTCCCGAAATGGTAGGCATGTTTCAAAAGGAAGTAGCCGATCGTTTAACCGCAGAGCCAGGTTCTAAAACCTATGGCATTTTAAGTGTTCTAGCCGCTGCTTTTTACGAGAGAGAATATCTTTTTACGGTAGCTGCGCACGAGTTTAGTCCCCCACCTAAAGTGCTTTCAGGCGTTATCCGCTTTAAGCGTAAAGTAGATTTCAGCCTTACGGTAGATAGGTCTTTATTTACACGCATTGTTAAAACCGCTTTTAACCAAAGAAGGAAAACCTTGCGTAATGCCCTGAAAGCCTTAAATTTACCTCTCGATGGAATTTCAGCCGACACCTTGCAAAAGCGCGCTGAACAATTGCATTACTCTGAATTTGTAGAACTTACCGAAATTCTTTCTCGCCCATGAGTATAGATATCACCCGCGAATTTTTAGATAATCTTGAAGAAGAGATACTTGCTGGGAAAAAGGAAAACTATCAGGAGTTTATTAATGATAGCCACCCCGCTGATATTGCAGAAATCGTTGACAAGATTGATGAAGAAGCGGCGGAAATCCTATTTCGTTCCCTCGAAAACGAATTGGGCGCCGAGGTTTTAATGGAGATTGACGAAGATCTTCGCGCTAAATTTCTTGAAGGCTATAATGGACAAGAGATTGCCTCTGAGTTAATTGAGAACCTCGATTCTGACGATGCGGCGGATCTTATTAATGAGTTACCCAGCGACCAGCGTAGAGAGGTTTTGGATAATATTGAAGATGAACAGCAGGCTTTAGATATTGCCCGCTTACTCATCTACCCAGAGGGAACAGCCGGTTCCTTAATGGGAACAGAACTTATTAAGGTTTACGATACTTGGCGAGTTTTACAGTGCGTTAAAGAAATGCGCAAACAAGCCGAAGAAATTGAGCGTGTTCATGCCATTTATGTAATAGACGCGAACAATAAACTGCTAGGAACCTTAAGTCTTAAAAAGCTCCTTACGACCTCTACCAAAACCCCTATTTCAGAGGTTTATTCTTCTAAGGTTCAATACGTAGAAATAAATACTGAAGCAGAGGAAGTGGCTAACTACATGCAAAAATACGATTTGGTAGTAGTGCCAGTGGTTGATCCGATTGGGCACTTAGTTGGTAGAATTACCATCGATGATGTGGTAGATTTTATTCGCGATGAGGCCAAGGAGGATTATAACCTCGCCAGTGGTCTTACCGATGAAGTAGAAGAAGATGATACGATTCTCGCCATAACCCGTGCTCGTTTACCTTGGCTTTTAATTGGTCTTTTCGGCGGACTTTTAGCCGCTTCGGTTATTGGCCGCTACGAAGTAGATATTGAAATAATTCCCCAAATGGCCTTCTTCATTCCGCTTATTGCGGCCATGGGTGGTAATGTGGGGGTGCAATCTTCCGCCATTATAGTACAGGGTTTAGCCAACCAATCCTTAAGTGGTGGAACGGTCACTCGACTGATGAAAGAGTTGGGAGTAGCTACCGTAAATGCCTCTATACTAGCGGCAATCGTAATTGGCAGTAGTTTGTTTTTGGGGTATAGCATGGCTCTAGCCCTTACCGTGGCTGTGGCACTATTTGCGGTAATTATTGTTGCTGCTTTAATAGGAACTTTTGTGCCCTTAATCTTGAATAAATATAAAATAGACCCAGCCTTGGCTACAGGGCCCTTTATTACCACTTTAAATGATATTATAGGTCTCTTTTTGTATTTTCAAATCGGCCGACTAATTCTTGCTTAATATGCGTATTATTTTATGTGTTTGTCTTTTTAGTTTTTATACATCTGCGCAAAGCGCCTTTAACAGCGATCGACCAGGGCAAAGTTATTCTCCTATTAGTATAGAAGCACGTCAAATACTTGTTCAGCAGGGTTTTGAGTTTGGAGCAACTTTACTAGATAGTATTACAACACAGCGAAGCACAAATTATTTTACGGAATTTCGCATTGGTTTGGGTCGTAATTTTGAGGCGGGTTTGGGCTACGGAAATCAGTGGATTAATAACACGATTACCGATAATGAATTTAATCTTCAACCCTCACAAAACCCTTGGTTGATGTTGCGTTACTCCCTAGATTTAAATTTACCTAAATGGCATTTAGGATTTTTAGTGCGCTCGCAAATTAATAACATAGAATACCGCGGAATTTTATCCTACGATTTTACAGAAGATTTGAGTTTCACTATTAATTATGGCATTTTTCAAGATGGCGACCGAGTAGATGGTTTTTATACCATCAATGCTAGCTATGCTTTCCAGCGCTTTTCGTACTTTATAGAGGCTTTTGGTGCCAATTATTACACCATTGGGGGTCGCGATTTTAGAGCTTATAATATGGGTGGTAGTTATTCTTTGGGTCCTAATTTTCAGCTGGAGGTTTTTGCGGGATGGCAGCGTAGTGCTTTTAATCAGAACGTTACTCAGCCTTTTATAAATGCTGGTTTTTCTTGGTTAATCGATTTCCAAAAAGAAGAAGAGGGAGAAGAGAACTTATGAGGGTTTTTATAATTGATACGGTTCATTCAAGTCTTTTAGCTGGTCTACGCCAGATGGGTTTTTCTATTATCGAAGAGTATAAAAAATCAAAAACCGAGATACCTTGGTCTGAGGTGGATGGTCTGGTTATACGTAGTCGCTTTCCGCTAGATGCTACTTTATTAGCGCAGGCAGCTAATTTAAAGTTCATCGCTCGGGTAGGGGCGGGCTTGGAAAACATTGACCAAGATTTCTGCGCTTCAAAAGGCGTTGAACTGATAGCTGCTCCGGAGGGAAATCGCAATGCGGTGGCCGAGCATGCTTTGGGGATGTTACTTTCTATTTTAAATCGCCTGAGTATTGCCGATCGAGAAGTGCGTTCGGGGATTTGGTTAAGGGAGGAAAATCGCGGTTATGAAATCGCAGGCAAAACGGTAGGCATTATTGGTTTTGGTCAAATGGGTTCTGCTTTCGCAGAAAAGTTAGCATCCTTCGATTGCCGCATTCTTAGTTACGATAAGTATAAAAGTGACTATGCTTCTGCAGGAATTGAAGAAGTAGACTTAAAAACTCTTCAGGCGGAAGCCGACATACTAAGCCTACATATTCCCCAAACGGAGGAAAATATGAAATTGGTGGATGCCAAATTTTTAGCGGAATTCAAAAAACCAATCTACTTAATTAACACAGCGCGAGGCAAAATTGTGGAAAGTGAGTCCTTGGTCGCTGCTTTAGAATCGGGCGCGGTTTTAGGAGCTTGTTTGGATGTACTGGAATATGAAAAATCGAGTTTTGAAAATATTTTTCAAGGCGAAAAACCAGCGGCGCTAGACTACTTATTAAAAAGCGATAAGGTCATTCTTAGTCCGCATATTGCCGGTTGGTCCTTTGAGTCGAACGAAAAAATGGCCCAAGTAATTTTAGAAAAACTAAAAGCACGTAATTATGAGAGACGAGTTTCCCGCGGGTAAACCAAGAAGATTTGATGACATTTACCCGGAAAAAGCATTCGAAGCTACCATTTTCACTTTACCGTATTCGATATTAGTAGGTTATCCGGCCTCAATTACGAAGAGTTAAAAACAAAACAAAAAGTTTAGCGAGTTGGGAAGCGACGTGAGGAGCTCGCCCACCGAGCTTACTTTTTGTGAAGGTTTTAAGGATGAGGAATTGCAGCCTTGATCTTTTTTGCCATGCATGTTTTCTTTTTATTGGAATGGCAGAGCTCACTTCGTTCGGTTGTTTCTTTTGCGATCAAGCGAAAAAGAAAGGCAAGAAATCTTGAGAAGTATTTCTTTATCGTGAAATATCCATTGAAAATCAACGCATTAAAAAATATGTCATGGGTAGCTATAAAGCAGTTTGGGAAAATAAAGCAGAGGGCGAATTTATTTATGAAGAAGAAGGGAAGAAGTTAGCCTTTATGGACTTATTACTAACTGACTCGGGAAAATTGGTTATTAACGTGAGTTCGACTATAAATCATAGCCTCAGATTTTCAATAAAAAGAAAAGACAAGTCTAGATCGTGCAGCTGTAGCGGGCTACAGCAAATGAACTAGATGAGGTATTTTCACTTTTGTTGGAAAAACCATTTAATCCCCTTCTAAAAAGCGGCTTTCCGCGCCTCTGCATCTTGCAATAGCCCGCTATTGCTTCACAGCATAGGCTTGAATTCCACTATTTACAAGGGGTCTGAGTCCTGATTTTACGTCGAATTCACGTTTATTAAGCACACAGAAGTAGACCCGAGCCAAGAAGGTAAGGGTATTGCGAAAAAACTCCTTGAAGAAGTAGCCTCCTTCGCTCGGGCAAATAATTATAAAATACTGCCTGTATGTCCCTTTGCTAAAAATGTAATGTACAAGTATGCAGAGCAGTATAAAGACTTGTTATAAATAAAAAAGCCTTCCGAAATGGAGGGCTTTTTTGTTCTAATCCATGGTAATATTCTCGGTAATGGTTAAACCATAACCAGTAATTCCTACCCGTTTTATAGGATTGTTGGTGAGTAATTTCACCCTGCTTATACCCAGCTGATGAAGGATTTGAGCTCCAATACCAAAATCACGCGCATCTTTGGTAAAGCTCATACGACGGGTTGCATCTTTTAGGTCTAGGTTTTCTTTATAGCTACGAATGCGTTTTAGAAGATTGCCAGAGGGCATTTCTTGGTTCATATAAACCACCGCCCCTTTGCCTTCTTCGGCTAACTTCGCCAGCGCTTTTCCTAATTGGTGGCTGGTATCGCCCGTTAATACTTCAAAAATATCGTTAGCTACGGAGTTGGAATGCATGCGCACTAAAACCGATTCATCTTTAGTCCAAGTCCCCATGCTTAAAGCAAGATGCACTTGATCATTGGTAGTTTGCCTAAATGCCCGTAAAAGGAAAGTTCCGTACTCCGTTTCTAATTCAAATTCTTCTTCTTTAACTACTAAAGACTCGGCTTCCATGCGGTAAGCCACCAAGTCTTCAATGCTAATTACTTTTAAATCGAATTTCCTAGCAATTTCTTTTAATTGCGGAAGTCGAGCCATGCTTCCATCCTCGTTCATAATTTCCACAATAACTCCCGCAGGGGAGAAGCCAGCTAAACGCGCTAAATCGATGGCGGCTTCTGTATGCCCCGTGCGGCGTAAAACGCCACCAGGTTTAGCGATAAGGGGAAAGATATGGCCCGGACGATTTAAATCGTTAGCGGTGGTTTTTGAATCTACTAATGCTTTAATAGTTTTGGATCGATCCGCAGCCGAAATACCAGTGGTAACGCCGTTTCCTCTTAAATCTATCGACACCGTAAACTGTGTTAGCATGGGGTCGGTATTATCGTTCACCATGGGGTGAAGGTTCAATTCCTTACAGCGCTCGTCGATTAAAGGGGCGCAAATTAATCCGCGTCCTTCCTTGGTCATGAAGTTGATCATTTCGGGGCTCACCATTTCGGCGGCTGCCACAAAATCACCCTCATTTTCACGATCTTCATCGTCTACTACAATTACCACTTTTCCGGCTTTAATGTCGGCGATGGCTTCTTCTATGGTATTCAGCTTAGTGCTGATTTCTTGCTGTTGGCTCCCAAGCATTACTTTTAATTCCTTTAATGTAAGTCATAAACCCTTCGAGTAGGGCTAAGTTCATGTAAATAAAATGACCGGGGTATTTTAGAAAGGCACCGCCCTTGCGTTGCGCGAATAAAATCCCAAATAATCCCAAGCCGATAAAAACCATATACAGTCCCGAAAAAATGGCGTAAAACCAATGATACATAGTTAATTGGGTACTGCTAAATAATAATAAGATTAAGAAGAAAGGGGTAAACCACCGCAAAATTTTATGCGCAAAAAAGGCTAAGCCTATGGGCCAAAACCTTTTTAGAATGAGCCCTTTGAAAAATTTTAGATTTTGATAGTTCCCAATTCCGATGCGTACTTTTCGTTTGTACTCTTCTTGGGGTGAAACACTAACATCTTCATATACCTTCGCCTTGGGCTCCCATAATACTTTTTGATCTTGCTCCAGCAAGCGTAAGCTTACATAAAAGTCTTCCATAAAGAAGAGGGGCGGTATTTCAGGAAATTTATTGGCTTTAATCAGATAGGCGCCACCTTCCAAACCAAGTACAATGGACCAGAGTTTACTTTCGGCCGCCTTTAGTTTATTTTCCCAGCTAAGATAAAAGTTTTCTTGCTTGCTTATTCCTTTTTGGGGAAGGGCTCCGTAATGAATTACCGCTCCACAAGCGGCTGCTTGCGTATCGGTGTTTAGGCGACTCACCAATGTCTTTAAAAGATCTTTATCAAAAATAATATTGGCATCGGTAAGTAGCAGCAAATCCGATTTAGATTGAGCGGTAAGCTGATTTATAATGGCTGATTTGCCATGACGCTCCTTAAATAATTTCACCTTTAAGCGATTTTCTTTCGCTTGCCAGGCTTGCAGGATGTCATTGGTGGCATCGTTACTGTTATCACTGCCAATGCTTATGCTTATTTTATCACTCGGATAATCGCAAGCAAGAATGGAGCGTATTTTAGTATCCATTACACTTTCTTCGTTATAGGCTGCAAAAACAACTTCTATGCTGGGCCAGTCTTGCATGGGCTTGGCCTCCTTTTCTTTTTTAAAAAAGGCGAAAAATCGCACCAACATAGGATAAAGGAGATAGCTACTGAGAATGCTTCCCAGACTGAGCCAAAAAATGACTTGTAGGAATAAATTCATAGTAAAGTCTGATAAAACGTAAGCAATTTGGCTCCTAAAGTGGCATTTGCGTATTCTTCTTCAAACTTTTTGCGAGCGGCCTGCGCCATATTTTCACGTTCGGTATCATTGTCAAGCAGCAAAATAATTGCCGCTGCAAAAGCTTCTGCTTCGTGGGCTAAAAGTACTTCTTTATTAGCTTCTAAGTTAATGCCTTCGGCACCAATAATTGTGCTTACGCAAGCTTGGCCCATGGCCATATATTCTACTAATTTGATGCGCATTCCGCTACCGGCCAAGAGGGGGATAATCGCAATCTTCGCGGCTTTAATGAAGCGTTGAGCATCATCTACTTCGGCAAAAAGCCACAGATTATCGTTGGCATGGTTAAACAGTTTTTTAGGCATGTGTCTACCACCGATGGCAATGCGACTTTGGGGACGGGCCTCTAAAACGAGGGGCCAAACTTCTTCCAAAAACCACTCTAGGCCTTGCTGATTTGGCATCCAATCTAAACTAGCGAGGTGAGCAATATCGTAGCGAAATTCGCGCGGAACTTCGGTACTGTAATCTTCGGGGTTTAAACCACAAGGAATGGAGGTGCTTATTTTTTTTCCCCCCAAGCTGCGGTACATATGTCGATCGGCATCGGTAATAAAAACCAAGGCATCCATTAAAGCGAGGTGCTTTATTTCAAATTTTTTGAGACGGGCCGATTGAATTTCTAGATATTTCTTTTTTAGCTTCTTGGTTTCATTATTGGTGTGACGTTCCCAAATAAGATGCTCAATATTATGAGCACGCATGCTTACGGAAGCTTTGGAATACTTGCGAATTAGAGGCAGGTAAACCGCCATGCTCAGTCCTTCTAACTGAATAATATCGAAGTCTTTTTCTTGTAATTTATCCTTGAGCGCTTTTTGCATACCCTTCTGCAGGAAGCGAGAAACATGGTAAGCTTTACCACTAATGAGGTTTAAAGCTGCAGTAATGGCTTTAATATCGGTATCAACATCTACCGCAGTGAAATCTAATCCTTTAGGTAAGTTTTCCTCAATTTCCTTGGCTTTGCGGTAATGCTTTTTGGTGTTTAAGCTGAGCAGGCTAAGGGTGGCACCATTTAATAATAAGGCATCAACCATACTGCGAATAGCAATGCTGCTACCGTCGTTAGCGGGAAAGGGAACTTTATTGCTGAGGAGCAGAATTTTCACGAGTTGCTTCTGTAGATTTTCGCTTGGCAAAGATGTTCGAAATTTTCTGAAAAGGCTTCATATAAAGGTCAATATTGAAAATCACGCTATCGGTGGCCGACTTGTAAGTTAGCCAAATCCCAATGGGTAGTAAAATAAAATTGGCCGTCCACATTGCTTGGAAGGGTGTCCAATACATAAAACGGCCTAATTTCTCAAAAGAGAAACTGGTTACATGGTACACAATAAAGATGAAAACACTCACTACCACTGGCATTCCCATTCCTCCTTTGCGAATAATCGCCCCCAAAGGTGCTCCCACAAAAAAGAGGACTATTATAGCGAAGGACACGGAAAATTTCTTTTGCCATTCTAGTACATGGCGAGTGATAACCAATTTACGCCAATCGTATTGGGCAGTAGCATTGCTGTAATAAGCTTTATTACTGCGGGCAATACGCATGGAGTTTTGTAAAATTCGAGCATGCATATCGGCCTCGAAGTTATTAATTAGGGTATCGCTTAGTTTGGAAATAGTCTCCGAAGTTGAACTATCTAGTGCTAAAATATGCTCTGCTTCGGGAATGTCTTTCAGATCATTATAGGCATATTTATCAATCATTTGCTTTTCAAAGTCACTTTGCAAGTCTACTAAAAGGGTATTAAGGCTATCCACCGCTTCGTCTAGTTGACGCACATTAAGCATGTCGAATTCTTTGCGACTAGACTTCCTTAAATCCCCTGCTTGAAAATCTACTAGGTTGAAACGTATTAAGCTTTCTTGGAAATTCGATTTTACAAAAGGCTTGTTGTCACGATCTTTAGCTTTGCTAGGATTATGGTCTTCATACGAATGACCATCGTAAAGGAAAATTTCGAGGAATTGCTCGTTAGCGGTTACTTGCATTTTACCACTATCGGCCACAATTACCTTGGTATTTCCTCTTTTCTGGGTATGATCATAAATAATCACATCGCTTAATAAGTTCTGGTTTTCCCCGTATTTCTCACCAACCTTAATTGAAAAACCTTCAATGCCTTTATAAAAAACACCAGGCCTAATGCTAAGTGCGGGTTTTTGATTGGCAATATTTCTACGAAGCGTTTCGCTGCGTAAATTGGCAATGGGAATAACATAGTTGGCAAAAAGGAAAGCGCCCACACTTAAGCAAATCATAAATACAAAAAGGGGACGCATTACTCGGGCTAGTCCGAGGCCAGAAGATTTCATGGCGGCCAGTTCATTGTTTTCGCCAAGGGTTCCTAATACCATAATAGAGGAGAGGAGCACCGCCAAAGGCAGCGCCATCGGAACTAAAGTGGCAGAGGTATAAAATAAAAGTTCGGCGATGTAATACCATTCTACTCCGCGACCTACAAGATCATCAATGTACTTCCAAACGAATTGCATCAATAAAAAAAGAATCATCACGAAAAAGGTGATGATAAAGGGCCTAAAGAAGCTTTTCAGTACAAAGCGATCAATTATCTTCATTATTCGCTTATGTAATAATCTTGGTAATCGGCACGATTAAAAGTGAAGTAGTTAGCGGGTAATTTAGGATTGGCTTTAAAGCTATTTACAAGTAAAGTAGTGACGGTTCCATTACTTCCCCATTGCTGTAGGCTGTACACATGCTTGCTTGATTTTTCGATACCAATCATTATCTTATCCACGGTAAGCGTATTCACTGGCTTGAGGATTATATATTGGATGGTTTTGCCATTTATTTGTTCGGTTCCACCTAATTTGTAGCTATAGCCTTTGGAGAAGGAGCTTAAGATTTTGCTTGGGCTGATTCCTTCATCTTCTTCTTCATTATCGTAGCTGCTAATCTGTACTTCTTCATCTTCATTTAAAATGTTGTACAGTTTTTTTCCCACTCTTATTTGCTCTATACCTTCTAATTTTAGGTGATAGTCTTCTCCTTTAAGGGCAATGCTACCATTTTGGTTTTGAACTACGGGCGGTTCAACTTTACGATTTTCGAAAGTATAACTGAATTCGAGGGAAATGCTAGCATAAGATTTCATCTTGGCGGAAGACTCTTCTAATAAAGCTTTGGCTTCAACGTGGCTAGCTTGAGAAAAAAGGCTGAAGCTGAGTAATAGGGCTCCACTAATACTAAAAAACTTAGGCATAATATTTATTCAGATTTGTTCTGGTGATTCAACAACTGTTCCAAAGCATGCTCGTCTGGGATTAATACTTCACGCGCTTTAGAACCTTCAAATTGGCCAATAATTCCCGCCGACTCTAATTGATCCACAATTCTGCCTGCGCGGTTATAACCTAGCTTTAATTTACGCTGCAGCATAGAGGCTGAACCCTGCTGACTAATCACCACTAAACGCGCAGCATCATTGAAGAGGGTGTCGCGTTCGGAAGGATCTAACATATCAACCCCTACATTGCCATCTTCGTCTGCTCCTTTATATTCGGGTAGCTGATAGGCCTCTGGATAAGCTTGCTGATTGCCAATGAAATCGGTAATTTCTTCTACTTCAGGCGTATCTACAAAAGCACATTGTAAACGTATCAAATCTGAGCCCTGGCTAAGAAGCATATCTCCTTTTCCAATCAATTGTTCAGCGCCACCGGCATCGAGGATGGTTCGCGAATCTATTTTAGAGGTTACTCTAAAAGCTACACGTGCCGGGAAATTGGCTTTAATAATCCCTGTAATTACGTTTACCGAGGGTCTTTGCGTGGCCACAATTAGGTGTATTCCGATAGCACGGGCCAACTGCGCTAAACGGGCAATTGGAGTTTCCACTTCTTTACCGGCCGTCATAATAAGGTCGGCAAACTCATCAATAACTAAAACAATATAGGGTAGGTATCTATGTCCCTGTTCTGGGTTTAAGCGTCTTTGAATAAATTTAGCATTGTACTCCTTAATGTTTCGCACCATGGCATCTTTAAGCAAGTCGTACCGTTGGTCCATCTCAATACAGAGACTATTAAGGGTGTGAATTACCTTGGTGGTATCGGTAATAATGGCATCTTCCGTATCGGGTAGTTTAGCCAAATAATGGCGCTCAATTTTATTGAAAAGAGTGAGTTCTACCTTTTTTGGATCTACCAAAACAAACTTCACTTGCGAAGGATGTTTCTTATAAAGTAAAGACGTAAGAATAACGTTCAGTCCCACCGATTTACCCTGTCCGGTAGCACCCGCCATTAAAAGGTGCGGCATTTTCGCTAAATCAGCGACATAAGTTTCATTACTAATGGTTTTACCAAAAGCGATCGGAAGCTCCATATCGTTCTTTTGGAACTTTTCACTGGCAATTAAATTGCGCATGGGCACCACCTGTGGGTTAGTGCTAGGCACTTCTATACCAATGGTTCCTTTGCCTGGAATGGGAGCGATAATACGAATACCTAATGCGGCCAAAGAAAGAGCAATATCGTCTTCTAGGTTTTTAATTTTAGAAATGCGCACCCCAGGAGCAGGCACAATTTCATAAAGAGTAACCGTGGGTCCAATGGTGGCTTTGATTTTAGAAATCTCAATTTTATAGTTGTTCAGCGTTTCAACAATCTTGTTTTTGTTTTCCGCTAACTCTTGATCGTTGCGAATAATATTGGTGCTGCCGAAGTCTTTTAAAAGTTCTAGTGGTGGCGCTTTAAAGCGAGATAATTCTAAGGTGGGATCGTATTCGCCAAATTCTTTAAGCTTACGTTTTACCTCTCTTGCTGTAAGTTCTTCCTCAGTTTCTGTTGTGGTAATCTCAAAATCTTCATCTACATTAACCTCTTCTGTAACTTCAGTTTCCTTAGATGGGGTCGCTGATGGGCTAGTATCTTCAACATCAAATTCAATGTCATTAATAGATCCTTCGGTGGTTTTTTGTTCTATTTCGAGATCAATCTCCAAGTCAATTTCGGCCTCTGAAGCGGAAGTTTCTTCGGGAATTTCTTCTTCTTGCACATCTGCCGTAGAGCGAAACTTATCTACAACCGCCAAACTTTCGGTCTCGGTTTTTACGGTCGATTCCTGGCTTTTGGGGGCTTCTTCGGAAGAGGTTTCCAGACTAGATTCAGTTTCCGTATTTAATTTTTGAGGCTTAAACTTGCGGAAGAAGGCTAGCACTAGCTCACCCGTCCATTTATTGCTGATGCTTAAAAAGAGTAAGATACTAATGATTAAGAGGATAATAGTTCCTATCGGTCCAGTTAAGGAGCTTAACCATGCTTCTAACCAATAGCCAGTAGCACCTGCTAACTGGCCTTGACTGGGAATAAAGTAAGCCAGCGTAGTGGGAATCCAAATTAGAAAGAAAAGCATGGCTGCTGAGGCTTTTCGCAAGGAATTCAACTTTAACTTAAAGGAAAAGCGTAAGCCAATTAAAGTGAGGTACCAGCAAAATAGAAAGGCCGCTAAGCCAAACCATTCGAAAATAAACTGATGGGCTAATGCTGCCCCAAATTTACCGAAAAGATTATTTGCCTGAATTTGAGGATCACTAAGGGTTGACCAAAAACTAAAACGTACCAAGCTTTGATCGGCGGTCCAATTGTAGAGATAGCTAATAAAAGCACCCATAAGGAAAAGCGCAAAAGCCATTAAGCTTAAGCCCAACACGAAATGATTGCTGCGATTGCTAATAGCATTCTGCAGCCTGCTTATATCAAATTTCTTGTCCGACTTAGAGGTCACTTTCTTTTTCGCCATTGTTTTATTTGGAACCGCAAAAATAAGACAATATTGTAGCCTAAGCAGGCTAATAATTTCTATTTACTCACAAGCTGCTTTCAGCGCCCTCAGGACGGCCAATTCTTAAAAACTAACTAAACTGCGATCGCTGCTTGTGCCCGCTATTATTCCATAGCCACCACTTACATTCGAGAAAATTTGCACGGGTTCGCTAAAAGGATTTTCGTTAAAATCGCCAGCAGCTTGGGTAAGTCGGAAGCGATAATAAGACTCGCTAATGCTATGTAGGTAAACGTAAAAGCGATAGTTGTCAGCGAAGTCTTCCAAACGAATGTTAATTTCTTTACGTTGCCCATTAAATAGATTGTCATCCAAAAAAGCTTCGGTACCATACGTGCGACTTTCGCCCTCGCCAAAAGGATCCTGATTAAAACTAAAAAACTCTAAACTTGGATCGGCGGTACTAATGAATAGTGGGAAGGAAGAGTTGACGCTGCGGAGCTCTACGATATAGTAGTTCGAAGTGCTTGCTTTATCAATAAAGTTAAAGCGTAAGTCACGCGTTACCGTATCAAAGCGAACATTTTCAATGAGCGTAATTTGAGGCACCCCGGTTTGTGCGCTAACGGGCTCTAAATTAGGCGCACTAACCTCCAAGCGATAGTGTTTTCCAGCCTCGATGGTATTCGCAGTGGTATAATAATAAAGGCTATCAAACAAGTTGTTCGAATCAAGTACCGCTTGTAATTCAAAAGGGCTATTTGGGGCATCGCTATAAAGCTTTGCGCTATAGATATTACTAGTTCTCGGTTCCCGTGCTAGCATGGAATATACCGAGGTGCTAATATAAATTTTAGGACTTAGTCCATCTTCCAGACGGCTAGAAACTACAATTTTATCCCCCGGATTCGGAATTTCATAGTCTATTTCTTTTTCACAGGATAAAAAAATGAGGCTCAAGGCGAGAAGGGTAATTAAATTTTTCATCATTTAAAATTTAAACTGGTAAGAAACGGATGGAATAATAGGGAAGAGGCTAATTTGGTTTACTTTTCTTTCGCCCGCATAGTTGGTGCTGAGATAAAGGAAAAAAGGGTTTTGACGATTATAGGCATTGTAGAGCGAAATGTTCCAACTGGCTTCGCCCCATTTGGTGGAATAGTGCCAATTAAAGCCCAGGTCTAAGCGATGATAAGCGGGCATTTTCAAAGAGTTTCGGTCGCTATATCTGTCATAAGTGCCTCCGAATGAATCAAAGGAATTGGAGCCCATGCCGGGCAATAAAATTTTAGCCACAGGTGCGGTAAAACTATTACCAGTACCAAATACCCAAGTAAGACCAATGTCGAAGCGCTTACTAAATTCATGATTCATAACTACGCTTATGTCATGGCGGCGATCATAGCGATAAGGGAATTGATTACCATTATTAAGGTTGGAAAACTGGCGGTTACTCCACGCTAAAGTATAGCCCACCCATCCCGTGGTTTTTCCTCGCTTTTTGCGGATTAACATTTCTACGCCATAAGCTTCGCCTCGGCCATCAGTTTCAACGGTATTTTGCCAATCGGTTGAACCAATAAAACTGGCGCCTTCTTTATATTCTATAAGATTATCCATAATCTTATAGTAGGTTTCGGCACTAAATTCAAATTTACCGTTCCCTAAATTATGGGTGCTGCCTAGGGCAATTTGCTGCGAGATTTGGGGTTTCACCTTCGCGGTAGAACTTACCCAAAGGTCGGTTGGTAAACCAATGCCGCTATTCGACAACAGATGAATGTATTGATTCATTAAGGCATAAGAACCTTTTAATGACCAATCATCATTTACCAAATAACGCGCAGCTACTCTAGGTTGTAGGGAGTGATAAAAAGCATCATCGTCGGTAAAATACATGGAATAATGTAAACCGTAATTTAAACGCCATCTATCGTTAAGTCGGTAATCATCTTCGATGTAAGCAAATAAATCGTTGGCCTGGATAACTTTGGATAGATTTAAAATAGAATCAATTTTAACACCAGCGAATTCTTGGGCAATTTGGGCAACCCCGGGTTTGAAGGTATGAAAGGTATAACTCGCGCCATATTTTAAACTATGCTTGTTATTCAAACTGTATTCTAAATCGTAACGCAAGCCATAATCTCTAATAAGTGAAAAGTATTCGAAGCCAGAGCTGCTTTCTTCTGTGGCAGATTTGTAATAATTTTCAAAGCCAACACTAAAGCGATATTGCGAAAATGTAGCGGTTAAGTTGCTGAAAAGTTTATCGTTAAAAAGGTGGTTCCAACGTAAAGCAGCGGTGTGATTTCCCCAGCGAAGACTCGATTCATCATAACCTTCTTCATCGGTAAAAAATCCATCGGTGTTATAATCTTGCCGCACTCCAAAATCATCGATCCCCGTATAATAGCTTAAATAAAGTCGGTCTTTTCGTGAAAAGATGTGGTTCACTTTGGCATTTAAATCGGCGAAATAATAGCCGAACTCAGTACCCTCGGGAATAAATGGTCGTGCCAAGATGTCGTAATAAGTACGCCTTCCCGAAAGGATAAAAGACGTTTTCTCTTTCCAAATTGGTCCTTCAATAGTAAGTTTACTGGAGATGAGTCCCAAAGAGCCTTCGCCTTTAAACTCCTTTAAGTTTCCTTCTTTCATATCTATCTCCAATACGGAACTTAATCTGCCGCCGAAGCGAGCGGGAAAACCACCTTTAGTGAGATTAACATTTTTAATAGCATCGGCATTAAAAACCGAGAAGAAGCCAAAGAGGTGCGAAGCATTATAAACGGGCACTCCATCCAGTAAAATCAAGTTTTGATCGGGACTGCCGCCGCGCACGTAAAAGCCAGTAGTTCCTTCATTTCCTGATTGTACGCCGGGTAATAATTGAATGGCGCGAATAATATCAACTTCTCCCAAAAAGGCGGGGATTTTTTTAATCTCCGAAACCGATAATTGTATTTCGCTCATTTGAACGCGACTAACCTCTGCTTCCTTAGCTGTAACCACTACCTCCGAAAGTTGAGTATTACTCTCTACTAGATCAATATCCAGTTTAATATTATCCTTAGTGAGGCTAATAGGAAATTCTTGATTTGCATAACCTATAAATGAGGCTATTAATTTGTAATCGCCTGGAGGGAGACTTATAGAGTAAAAGCCAAAGGTATTTGTGCTAGTTCCAATCGTTTTTCCTTCAATATAAAGGTTTACGCCAATCAGTCTTTCATGTGATTGACTGTCTTGCACATATCCACTAATGCTGAGATTTTGCGCATTGAGGGATAGAAACAAGCAAGATACTAAGCTTGTAATTAGAAACTTATGCATGGGCTAGGTGGTATTGTTCAAAATCCTAAACGCAGGATTTTCTTTTTTAGTTGGTTCTAAAATCCCCTGTCAGTATTATCTGTTGGAGAGTCTTTTTAGGCCTCGTAAATTACCTATTTTTGCAGCCTCAATTACACACAATGGCTAAAGAATTAGAAATCATCGGCGTTATGTCGGAGCTCGGTGCAGGAACGCGCGGTGCTTCCTTGGGTTTAGACGCCCTGCAGGTTGCGAGCTTGAAGTACGATCGCAGCTTTTTTCAGCGGCATCCCGAAAAAAAAGTGGCTACCTTAAACCATCGACTTTATAAAGAAGTGCAAGAACCTTATGCGAAACGTCTCGATGCAATTGCCGAAATGTATCGTCGTATAGAAACTACAATAAGTAGTAGCTTAAAAAAAGGAAAATTCCCCATGGTTATTTCGGGCGATCATAGCAATGCCGGCGGCACAATTGCGGGTATTAAAAGAGCTTATCCTAAAAAGAGGTTAGGTGTAGTTTGGGTAGATGCCCATGCCGATCTTCATTCTCCTTACACCAGCCCTAGCGGTAATGTACACGGAATGCCTTTAGCTACCGCCTTGCATGAAGATAATACCGTTTGTCAGAATAACCAGCCAGAAGAAGAAACGATTTGGCATTGGAACGAGATGAAGGGCTCCAATAAAAGAGTCTTACCCAAAGACCTAGTTTTTATTGGGGTGCGCAGTACTGAAGTGCCCGAACAAGAAATAATGAAGCGTTATAATATCCCCAATATTACGGTAGAGGAAAGTAAAAAATTAGGCGCTGATAAAACCGTAGAAAAGGCATATTCTCATCTTAAAGATTGCGATATCATTTATGTGTCCTTCGATGTGGATAGCATGGATCCATCAGTAAGCGAAGGAACAGGCACGCCAGTGCCAGGTGGCTTTTCGGAAATGGAAGTGCGTAATATTTTATTAGGCTTATTGCGTGATGAGCGAGTTTGTTGCTTTGAAATGGTAGAAATCAACCCCTTACTCGATTTAAAAGGAAATAGCATGGCCGAGGCGGCCTTCCGTATTTTCAAACCTCTCTACGAATCTTTAGAAAACCAATAAAAAGGAATGCAGCATACTATTAGTAAAACCTTGTCAGAAACCTGCGCAGGAATATTAAAAGACCTTTATCAACTGGAAGTTGAAAGCATCGATTGGCAAGCAACCCGCAAAGAATTTGCCGGCGATTTAACCTTAGTGGTTTTCCCTTATCTCAAGGCTAGTCGCAAGAAGCCGGAGGATACCGCTCAAGAAATCGGCACCCTTTTACAAGAGCGTCATGCGGAGGTAGAAGCATTTAATGTGGTAAAGGGTTTTTTAAATATTTCCATTAGCGACAGCTACTGGCAAGCGGTTTTACATGGTATTCAAGATTTAGAAAATTACGGTAAAGGAGAGTCAGTAGGACGCACAACCTTGGTGGAATACAGTTCTCCGAATACCAATAAGCCTTTGCACTTAGGCCATATTCGTAATAACCTTTTAGGCTATTCGGTAGCCGAAATTTTAAGCGCGGCCGGACACACAGTTAAAAAGGTGCAAATTATTAACGATCGTGGTATTCATATTTGTAAAAGTATGGTAGCCTGGAAAAATTTTGCAGAGGGTGAAACGCCCGAAAGCAGTGGCTTAAAGGGCGATCACTTGGTGGGGAAATATTATGTTGCTTTCGATAAGGCCTACAAAGAGCAAATCGCTCAATTAATGGCGGATGGTAAAACGGAGGACGAGGCTAAAGAACTAGCTCCTATCTTTCAAGAAGCCCGTGAAATGCTATTGAAATGGGAACAAGGTGATGCGGCTGTTGTCGCTCTTTGGCAGAAGATGAACGCTTGGGTTTATGCCGGCTTCGACGCAAGTTACCGCAGACTAGGTGTAAATTTCGACAAAAACTACTACGAATCAGAAACCTATCTTTTAGGAAAGAAAATTGTAGAGCAAGGCCTGAACAAAGGAGTATTCTTTAAAAAGGAAGATGGTTCCGTTTGGTGCGATTTAGAAGCGGAGAAGCTAGGCGAAAAACTTTTGCTTAGACGAGACGGCACTTCGGTGTATATGACCCAAGATATCGGTACGGCTATTCAACGTTACGAGGATTTTGGTATTAACGGGATGATTTATACTGTTGGTAATGAGCAGGATTATCATTTTCAGGTGCTTTTTGCGGTCCTTAAAAAATTGGGTTATGCTTGGGCCGAAAACTTGTATCACCTAAGTTATGGCATGGTAGATCTCCCTTCTGGGAAGATGAAATCACGCGAAGGAACGGTAGTAGATGCCGATGACTTAATGGAACAAATGATTTCTACCGCGCAAAAAATTTCGGAAGACTTAGGTAAGACGGACGGTTTAAGTGAAACAGAAAAAAAGGTGACTCATGAAATGATAGGTCTGGGCGCCTTGAAGTACTTTATACTCAAGGTAGATCCGCGCAAACGCATGTTATTCAACCCCGAAGAGTCGATAGATTTTCAGGGGAATACTGGTCCTTTTATTCAATATACGCATGCCCGCATAAAATCGCTTCTGCGTAAAGCGAGCCTAATGAGTATCCCGAATACAGGCGTTTACCAAAGTTTAGCAGGAATAGAAAGAGAGTTGATTAAACAGATTTTAAACTTCCCCTCGATTATTCAACAAGCCGCGGCCGATCATGCACCTTCATTAATAGCTAATTACGTATACGATTTGGTGAAAACTTACAATGGTTTCTACCAGCAATTGGCTATTTTAAACGATGAAAACCCAGCAGCCGTGCACTTCCGCATCGATTTGTCGCGTAAAACAGCGGCAGTAGTGTCGAATGGGATGCGTTTACTAGGTATTACTGTGCCCGAACAGATGTAGGTCATATTGGCGAAAAGACCTTTTGCTTTTTATAAATTTGCGGGCCTCAGCCCAGATATAAAATTTTAAGATAGATGTTTGATAATTTACAAGATAAACTCGACAAAGCCTTTCACGTATTAAAAGGCCATGGTCAAATTTCGGAAGTTAACGTAGCCGAAACCCTCAAAGAGATTCGTCGGGCTTTAGTAGATGCGGATGTTAGTTTTAAAATTGCTAAAGATTTTACCGCTAAGGTAAAAGAAGAGGTTTTAGGTCAGCACGTACTTACTAGTCTTAAACCAGGGCAGGTTTTAACCAAAGTGGTACGCGATGAAATGGCGCGCCTTATGGGCGGCGAAGCCTCCGAGTTGAACCTCAGTGAAAAGCCTACCATTATATTGATGGCGGGTTTACAAGGTTCGGGTAAAACCACTCATAGTGGTAAACTGGCTAATTTCCTTACCCGTAAAAAAGGACGTAAGGTGCTATTAGTGGCGGGCGACGTTTACCGTCCCGCGGCTATTAACCAGCTGCACGTGGTTGGCGAGCAAATTGGTGTTGAGGTTTACAGCGAAGAAGGAAATAAAAATCCGGTTGAAATTGCTTTAAATGCCGTGGCTTACGCCAAGAAGAATGGGCATAATACCATCATCGTTGATACCGCCGGTCGTTTGGCCATTGATGCGGAAATGATGAGCGAAATTCGCAATGTTCACCAGGCGATTAAACCCCAAGAAACGCTTTTTGTAGTAGATGCCATGACGGGGCAGGATGCGGTGAATACTGCTAAGGCCTTTAATGATGTGCTTAATTACGAAGGGGTTATCTTAACCAAATTAGACGGTGATACCCGCGGTGGAGCGGCACTAACCATTCGCACGGTGGTTAATAAACCCATTAAGTTTATTGGTACAGGCGAAAAAATGGACGCTTTGGATATCTTCTATCCCGAGCGTATGGCCGACCGTATTTTGGGCATGGGTGATGTTGTTTCTTTGGTAGAACGCGCCCAAGAGCAGTTTGATGAAGATGAAGCGCGTCGCGTACAAAAGAAAATCGCCAAGAACCAATTCGATTTTGATGATTTCTTAGGACAGATTAAGCAAATCAAGAAAATGGGGAATATGAAAGACCTCATGGGAATGATTCCGGGAATGGGTAAAATGCTGAAAGATGTAGATATTGACGACGATGCCTTTAAAGGGGTAGAAGCGATTATTCAGTCGATGACTAAGGAAGAACGTGCTAATCCGAAATTAATTAATGGCAGTCGACGCAAGCGCATAGCCGATGGATCAGGAAAAAATATTCAGGAAGTAAACCAATTGTTAAAGCAGTTTGCTGAGATGAGTAAAATGATGCGCATGATGCAAGGTGGCGGCGCGAAGCGTATGGCCGGCATGATGAAAGGAATGCGTTAATAGAAATAGATAAAAATCGAGCAATGATTTTAATAGACGGGAAAAAGACATCACAGGATATTCGCAATGAAATCGCCGAAGAGGTAAAAATAATTATCGCTAAAGGCGGCAAGCAACCTCATTTAGCCGCAGTTTTAGTGGGTAATAATGGTGCCAGTGTTACCTATGTGAATGCCAAAGTGAAGGACTGTGAAGAAGTAGGATATAAGTCAAGCCTGATAAAACTTTCCGAAACCATCACCGAAAAAGAATTATTAGCGGTGGTAGATCAGCTAAATGCCGATGATGATGTGGATGGCTTTATCGTACAATTACCTTTACCTAAGCATATTAACGAGCAAAAGGTAATTATGGCGATCGATCCCGACAAGGATGTAGATGGTTTTCACCCAACTAATTTGGGTAAAATGGCCCTAAATCTCCCTAGTTATGTTCCTGCTACCCCGATGGGGATTATGGATTTATTGGATCGTTACAATATTGAAACGGGCGGTAAACACTGCGTAGTAGTAGGACGTTCCCATATTGTGGGTATGCCGGCTAGTATTTTAATGGCGCGTAATCATTATCCCGGCAATGCAACCGTTACTTTAACCCATAGCCGCACCACCAATCTGAAAGATATTTTAAAGACCGCTGATATTATTATTGCGGCTTTAGGCAAGCCTAATTTTATTACCGCCGACATGGTTAAAGAAGGGGTGGTAATTTTAGATGTAGGGACAACCCGAGTAGTAGATAAAACTAAAAAGTCGGGTCACCGCTTAGTTGGAGATGTAGAGTTTGATACGGTCTCCAAAAAGGCGAGTTACATTACCCCAGTACCCGGTGGAGTAGGACCAATGACTAGAGTTAGTTTATTGAAAAACACCCTTTTAGCAGTTCGACACAAACTTTAAGAAATAGAATTACTAGCGTTTGAGAGCGCGATCAACCTCACGTTTTTGATCCTTTTCTTTTAGGCTTTCCCGCTTATCGTAGGTTTTCTTACCCTGTGCCAAAGCTATACGCATCTTGGCTAGACCACGATCGTTAATGTATAAATTAACAGGAACGATGGTACGGGTGCCTTTTTCCACATCGCCCATTAGACTGCGAATTTCCCGCTTGTGTAAAAGCAAAAGTCTTTCCCGCAAAGGAGCGTGATTGTTGATGTTTCCATGCGTCCACTCGGCAATATGCATGTTTTTTACCATCAGTTTTTCCCCATCAAAATAGCAATAGGCCTCTTGTAAACTAGCCTGGCCCTTGCGAATGGATTTAATCTCCGTACCTAATAGTTTAATCCCGGCTTCGTAGATATCGAGAAGCTCGTAGTTGAACTTCGCCTTGCGATTTTTTATGTTAATTTTTTCCTGTGCCATTGCGGCTGCAAGATAAGCATAGATTACGAGCAGTGCGAAAGGCTAACACTATTTGCAGATGGAAATAATCTACATTTCTGCAATTCGTATAATTTTCAGTGGATTATATTCTGCTTCTTTGCCATTCTAATTTTAGTTAAAGTGAAATTCAAAGTGATACTCAAAATCATTCTCAGCTTAATTGTCTTAGCCACGGCTTATGGCCTCGGTTATTTATACTTAAACCCGCAGTTCGGTGGCCGCATTAGCGAAAAGGATAAGTCTCGTTTTACAAAATCAGCCCAGTGGAATGGTAAGCTTTTTGAAAATGCCACTGAAACGCTAATGGATATTAATCTTAGCACTCTGCCTGGTCTGCTAAAAGAACAATTTAGCGACCGTGCTGCTAGGGCTCCTAAAGAGAAATTACCTATTGCCCAATTCGATGGTAAAGTATGGCAAGCCGATACCAATCCCTTTAGTTTTATTTGGTTTGGACATTCCGTTGGCCTTATGAAAATGGCGGGCTTAAACCTCTTAATTGATCCCATGTTCGGGCCAGATGCCTCTCCCATAGGACCGTTCCGTACCAAGCGATACAGCGATAGCACTTTGCGGATTATTAATGAGCTCCCCGAATTAGACGCGGTTTTAATTACCCACGATCATTATGACCATTTGGATTACGATAGTTTCCAATTGCTTAAAGGCAAAGTGAAACACTATTATGTGCCACTGGGGGTGAAGCGTCATTTACTGCGTTGGGATATTCCCAATGAGATGATAACTGAGTTCGATTGGTGGGATAATGCCAAGCTAGGCGATATTGAAATGACCTTTGTTCCCGCACGTCACTTTTCGGGTCGTGGACCTTTTGATAGAGCTGAAAGCCTCTGGGGTGGATGGACTTTTGTGAGCAACACGCACCGTGTTTACTGGACTGGTGATGGCGGTTATGGTGAACACTTTAAGGAGATTGGCGAGAAACTCGGACCCTTCGATTGGGCCTTTGTAGAATGTGGGCAATACAATAAACTCTGGCATGCCATTCACATGTATCCCGAGGAATCGGTGCAAGCTTCTTTAGATATGAAAGCGAAGGTTGCTATTCCCATTCATTGGGGAGCTTTTACCTTGGCTTTGCACGATTGGAAAAATCCGGTGCAGCGCTTTAAGCAAGAGGCCGCGGCTAAAAATCAAAGTATTTATATGCCCGAAATGGGTGTACCTATCGCTTTCGCAGATGAGCAAGGAAAAGAATATTGGTGGGAAAAATATGAATAGGACCAAATTAAACATTGACCCTATTCATCTATAATACTATACGCGCTTGAGACTATAGATATCTTTACGACGATCCTTTAGATTTCGAACCGCGCCAAATTCATTCAATTCACGTAAAAGATCGATGTCCACATCTACTACCAAAATCATTTCGGTGTTGGGTGTGGCTTCTGCTTTTATACCATTACTGGGGAAGGCAAAATCGCAGGGTGTGAAAACCATAGATTGAGCATACTGAATATCCATATTACTCACCTTCGGTAAATTACCTACACTACCCGCAATTACAACATAACACTCATTTTCAATCGCTCGAGCTTGTGCGGTGTTTCGTACGCGGGAATAGCCATTTTGAGTGTCCGTTAAAAATGGCACAAAGAGTATATCCATGCCATCATCTGCTAATAAGCGCGATAATTCGGGGAACTCTACATCGTAGCAAATCAAAACTCCAATGCGGCCGCAGTCGGTATCATAAGTTTGTAATTTGGAGCCACCCTCCATGCCCCATACTCTAGCTTCATCGGGCGTAACATGTATTTTTTCGAAATAGTCGCGATTACCATCCCTATGGCATAAATAGCCTACATTTCGCAGCTTACCATCAATAAATTGAGGCATGCTACCGGTAATAATATTTATATTATAACTAACCGCAAGCTGACTGAAGCGGTCAACGATATCATTGGTGTATTCCGCTAATTTCCGAATGGCTTCCGCTTCGCTAAGGTCGTTATATTGCGCCATTAGCGGGGCATTGAAAAACTCGGGAAAGAGCGCAAAATCGGAGCGATATCCTGAAATGGAGTCGAGGAAGTACTCCGCTTGATCCATCAGTTCATTAAGATCTTTATAACCACGCATTTGCCATTGAACTATGCCAATACGAATGACTCTTTTGCGGTTACCTGGGCTGTCACTCGGTTTTTCATAATAGACATTATTCCACTCCATTAAAACCGCATGGTCCTGCGATTCTTTGTCACCCTCTAAATAATTGCGCAGGATTTTCTTTACGTGAAAATCGTTGCTAAACTGAAAGTTGATCACGGGGTCGTGAATCTCCTTTTGCCTCACCTTTTCTAGGTATTGCAAAGGACTCAATTTATCGGCGTGTTGATGGTACAAAGGCATTCTGGCCCCAAAGGCGATACCGCGTAAATTCAGTTCCTCGCAAAGTTCTTTACGGAAATCGTAAAGGCGTCGCCCTAAACGTAAGCCACGGTATTTGGGGCTGATAAAAATATCAATTCCATAAAGGAGCTCTCCCTCTTTTTTGTGGGTATTAAAGCTATCGTTGCCAGTAATGTCGTTGTAGGTATGGCGCTTATCGGTAATGCTGTAATCTTGCAAAACGGAAAGGGCGCAACCCGCAATTTCATTATTTACTTTAAGCACCACTTGCCCGGCGGGAAACATTCCGATAAGGGTTTCAATTTCCTCCTTTTTCCAATGTAGGCTTTGCATACCAGGGTAAGCCTGGTTCATTAAAGTTTTTAATGCTTGATAGTCATCCCCACTTAAGTAGGCGAGCTCTACATTGTCAATAGTTTCCATGTAAGTTACCAGTCGAGTAGGTAAGCAAAAATTAAGGGCGCTACAATGGTAGCATCCGATTCTACAATAAATTTTGGAGTGGTAATATCGAGCTTACCCCAAGTAATTTTCTCATTGGGTACAGCGCCTGAATAGGAGCCATAACTTGTAGTGCTGTCGCTAATTTGGCAGAAGTAAGACCAGAAAGGGGTATCCGTTCTTTCCATATCTTGATAAAGCATTGGCACCACGCAAATAGGGAAATCGCCTGCGATTCCACCGCCAATTTGGAAAAAGCCAATACCTTCGGTTCCGGCATTATTAGTATACCAATCCGCTAAGAAAGTCATGTATTCAATACCCGACTTTACGGTGCTGGGCTGTAATTCTTTTTTCAAGCAGTAAGAAGCGAAAATATTACCCAAAGTAGAATCTTCCCAACCGGGCACTACGATGGGAATGTTCTTCTCGGCGGCAGCCAACATCCATGAATTTTTAGGATCAATTTGGTAGTATTGCTCTAATATCCCAGAATTGAGTAATTGATACATATACTCGTGGGGGAAGTAGCGTTCACCTTTCGCTTCGGCGCCAGACCATAGGTCTACAATATGTTTTTGTAAACGACGAAAAGCTTCTTCTTCTGGGATGCAAGTATCGGTTACACGGTTTAAGCCGCGTTCTAGTAAATCCCATTCTTCTTGAGGGCTAAGGTCGCGGTAATGCGGCACACGCTCATAGTGATTATGCGCTACTAAATTCATTAAATCTTCCTCTAAGTTAGCACCTGTGCAAGAAATAATTTGCACTTTATCCTGACGAATCATTTCGGCAAAACTCTTACCTAATTCGGCGGTGCTCATGGCTCCCGCGAGGGTAACCATCATTTTTTTTCCTTCCGCAAGATGCTTTTCATAACCTTGAGCGGCATCTACCAATGCGGCAGAGTTAAAGTGCTTATAGTGTTCCAGCATAAACTGGCTGATCGGTCCTTTATTAGCCATGGTCTTCGAATTTATAGCTTAGTAGTTTATAGTAAAGTTTGGCCGCTAAAAAGTTAGAAGCCTTGTGCGCAGAGTGGGGGGCCAGTTCAACAATATCAAAGCCAACCACGTCCTTTTCTTTAAAAACGCGACGCAGATATTTTAGGGTTTCATACCATCCCATGCCACCAGGCTCGGGAGTTCCCGTAGCGGGCATTATAGAAGGATCAAAAGCATCTAGATCGATGGTTAGATATACCTTATCGGTAAGACGGGCAATTGAGTCATCCATCCACTTTTCGTGGCCGTACATTTCATGCGCGAAAAAGCAATTCCCGGGCTGAATGTACTGTCCTTCTTCAATGTCCATACTGCGAATACCTACTTGTACCAAATTGGCGTTTTGACTGGCATCATAAACCGCGCAAGCGTGGTTGTAAGGACTGCCGTGGTATTCGGGTCTTAAATCGGTATGGGCATCTAGCTGCAGCACAGAAAGGTTATCGTACTTTTCGTAGAAGGCCTTAATTATACCAATGGAGATACTGTGTTCACCGCCGAAGAAGCTTAGATATTTCCCCGTTTTAAGTAGCTCTTGCGTTTTTTGATATACCGCCGCAAAAACCGCTTCGGGGCTACTATCTTCCTTTATGGGATCGAGAATATTAACCCCTTGTTGGTAAACTTCCGATTGCGTTTCGATATCAAAAAGCTCCATGTTTTCGCTCGCCTCTAAAAAGGCTCCGAAGCCAGCGTCGGCTCCCTTTCCCCAAGTGCTAGTGCCATCGTAGGGAATAGATTGTAAAAGGACTTTGGCTCTTTCATAAGCGCCCCAGTGTTCCTCTACACCTGCGTAATTTCTCATTTGTATCCTAAAAGTTTAAACATTTCATCCGCCGATTGCTCATTGCGGTAAACATAATCTACAATATTGCCTTTTTCATCGCGATCGATAATTACGTGTTTTGGCGAAGGAATTAAACAATGCTTAATGCCGCCATAACCACTTATCGCATCCTGATATGCCCCGGTGTGGAAAAATCCCACATATAGAGGTTCTTCCTCCTGAGGGCCATATTGAGGCAGCATTACCTCTTGGTTGAGGTCGTCGGAATTATAGTAATCCGAGTGATCGCAGCTTATACCGCCAATATTTACCCGCTTGTATTCGTGCTTCCATTTATTGATAGGCAGGAGGATAAATTTCTCGTGAATACTCCAGGCATCAGGAATGGTGTTCATCAAACTGTTGTTGATGATATACCAACTCTCGGTATCGTTTTGTTGTTTTTGCTCTAGCACTTTAAAGATAATGGCACCCGCTTCGCCCACGGTGTACTTACCAAATTCGGTAAAAATGTCGGGGTGAGGAACATTGTCATTATCGCAAGCATCACGAAGGTTTTCTACAATTTCTTTAATCATATACTCGTAATCGTACTCGAAACCAAGGTTATTACGAATGGGGAATCCACCGCCAAGATTAAACTGAGTAAGGCTTTCCGATTGCTTTTTAAGTTCGATATAAAGTTTAAGGGCGCGTTTAAATTCACCCCAATAGTATATACTATCTTTAATACCTGAATCAACAAAGAAGTGCAGCATTTTCAGCTCCACTTTGGGATTATCCTTTATATAAGTCTCGAAAAATTCTTTCATTTCGTTATGACGAATACCTAAGCGAGAGGTATAATAAGAGGACTGAGGCTCTTCGTTGATCGCCATCCTTAAACCGATTTTAATAACCGTATCACCTGCAAAATGTAATAAGCGGTCTAACTCAGTTTTACTATCCAGCACTACCACTACATTGCTAAAGCCCATCTCTACCAGCTTAACAATCTTTTCAAGGTAATCGTCGGTTTTATAACCGTTGTTTACGATGTAGCGGTCTTTAGTAAATTTCCCTTCTCTGAAAAGGTTAAGAATAAGATCTATATCGAAAGAAGAAGAAGTTTCTAAGTTTACGTTATGTTTCAGTGCTTCACTTACCACATGGGAAAAGTGATTGCACTTGGTACAATAACAAAATTGATATTCACCTTGATAATTGAGGCGCTTTATCGCGCGATTGAAATGGTTACGCGCTTTTTTTATCTGGTCACCAATTTTTGGCAAATAGATAAAACGGAAAGGTGTGCCATATTTATCTATTAGGTGTTTTAGAGAAATACCGTGGAAGGATAAATACTCATCGCGCAGGTCGAAGCCTTCTTGCGGAAAATAGTAACTCTGATCTACTAGATCGAAATAGGTGTTTTTCATTAATTGCCCGAGGGATGGTTTTTCGGTAGTATACAATATTTGCCTCGTAAGGCCAAACAAAAGTAAATTTTATCGCGGTACAACCTTGATAGGGAAGGGAGAAAATCTAATTTCTTGGGCAAAGGCAGAAGTTAAGGCTAAAAATTCACTGTAAAGTGTTAATTATGATATATATAGACCATTTTAATTAACGAGAGCTTGGTTCATTTTAGGATGGCAGAGGCCTAGCTGATTATCCTCTTTGATAGACGAATTTTAAAGAATCTCACAGCGGCCCACATTCAAGAGTAGCTTGAAATCTTGCCACGCCCTCTTTCAAGCTGATGGAAGCTTATTTTAAAGGGCACTTGGGCACTTACTTTTACGGATATTTTTGACAAAGTACATAAAAACCACGGTCAGCGGCTGCAGGACTTATCTAGCAGAATTCATAACTCCTAACTTTTAAAAATAGGATTCTGTGCCACAGCGCAGAAGCTTAATCGATTACTATTTTACGAATCGTTTCTGCCTTTTCGGCTTTTAACTTCAACCAATAAATGCCTTTGGCTAAGCCTTCTAAGGAAACTTGACTAAGACCATCGACATCACTTAGCTCGCGCATGACTTTGCCTTGAAGGTTCATTATTTTTACCTGATTAATGGGAAGTGGTGCATCTATGTAAATGAAAGTAGAAGCGGGGTTAGGGTAAAGTTGCAGATCCTTTAGTAGCTCATTTTCTATTAGGCTAATATTGCTAATACTTAAACCAGCAGCAGATCTTGCCTCATCGCTTATAACTTTCCCATTGGCCATAACTCCGGCAACATTCAAACTAATAAGGCCCGTGCCATTTGGCGCATATACTGAATTATAAGTTAATGGAAGAGAAATAACTAGGCTATCTCCAATCGCAAGTGGAGATGAGCCAGTCGTAAGCTCAGAGTAGGTAGAGAAGCAATAGGGCACCGCATAAGGATCGGCCCAAAGTACGCGCATGCTATCAATAATCTCCGTGCTTTGGTTTAGCAATGTAATTTCCCAAGTAGAGTTTACTCTATATAAATTAGCGACTCCAGAAGGGTGAGCTGCACTGATAAAGTTCAGATTCTTAAGCTTTAAGATCAGTCCCTCTACGATGGTGGAAGGAGCTTGGTTAAGCCGTGCGGCCTCTAAAACATGGTAATTTGATACATCCGAGTAGTTGCTGTTGTTTTGAATAAAGAACAATTGATTGCCATTTACCGAAAGTCGGCCTTGGTTCAAGGGATGCTGGGCGAGATAAGTACCTCGATGACTAAGGTCTGTTTTATTAAAAACACTTAAGCCACTATCTCCTCGCAGGACAAAGCCATCTTGTAGTTCCTGAAATTGATTGGCCATAAAATTGGAGGAAAGGCTCAGACGGCTGCTGTCGATATAGGATAAATTACTTTTTTGGAAACGCAGTACATCGCCATTAAAAAGGTTTATGAAAGCGAAGGTGCTGTCGTTGAGACTCGTCATTTCGCCCGCACGGGCATTGGTCCAGGGGTTAATTGTACCAGTGTTAAGATTCAATATATTGTACATAGGCGTAGAAGACGCCCAGGTTTGCGAGTAAATTAAAACTTCATCGCCACCTAAATAAATTGCACGATTTATTTGCGCTAAATTGGGGGTGATAGCCGTTGCAATCGTATCTAAATTATTATCTAAAAGTAAATAACCACTTTGATTTAAAACAAAATATCGGTTCTGACTTAGCTCTAACAATTGTAAGACATTACCAACATCATATAAAGCTTGATGGGTGGAGTCCACCAATACCATTTGAGTAGAGTATTCGTAGGCAAAATAGCCTAAGTCGGCTAATAAATCACAACTGGCTTGGGAGTTGCCGATAATTAACAAATTACCATTGGCTTTGCGTAGCACGCTTTTGGAGGCTCTATAATCAGACAAAAAGGGTAGAGCAGTGCTTTGGGAAACTTCACCAGCGGCATCAATTTCATCGATGCTAGTAGAACTAATGATGTATAATTTATTTCCCAACTGAAAGGGCAAAGCATCAAGGGATCCAACTTTAGAGCGATTGAATATTTGTGCTTGGGCGACACAAGAAAAAAGAAGGATTAAAGCGAGTAAAAGATTCTTCATCAGGTTTTTTTTATAGTTGTAAGTTAAAAAAAGATCGCTACTGATGAAGTATTTAAGAATAGAAGGAACAAATTTTTGAGTAAAAGAATTAAGGTTTAATAAGTCAAAGGGGCGAAACTTTAAAGAAGTATTAGTTTTTACCTCGATATAATTTTAGTGCTTTATCCAGTCGGGCACGGGATCGATGAGTTTGCCAAATTCCCAAAGCTCCGTGAAGATCAGAAAAACCCAGCATAATTTGCGCTGTGTTTCTTCGAAAATCAGGGCCTAAAATAACGTGAGTTCGACGTAAA
>JAGYKI010000003.1 GCA_018401735.1 Schleiferiaceae bacterium | reverse complement strand
TGTATTTGATGATGGCGCTATGGAAATTGTGGCCTACAATGAGTTCAGCCTAAAGCTTTCCCGCCAATAAGAGCCCTAACGGCCAGGCTTTATTGGTAAGTGCCAACGAAGTTTCTGGAACTCTTTCAATCTACTCAGTAGGCGGAACTATCGGCCTTAGTGAAGAAGATTTAGCTTTAACCTTGAGCGTTTATCCTAACCCAAGTAATGGTATTTTTCACTTCAGCCAAGTTATCGAAGAAGGTCAAATCCTTAATCTTAATGGTCAGGTTTTAAAAAGCGTTAAAGGAAATGAAATCGACCTAAGTGACTTATCTAAAGGCATTTACCTTTTAAAGTCAGAATGGGGTAGCTTACAGTTACTAAAGAATTAACAATCTCCCACATCTCCCCAAAAAGGCGTCTTTTGCTTATTGCAGAAGGCGCCTTTTTTAGATCACCGCGCTTATGCAGATGCGGTCGCCGCGAAATTCAACTTCCTCACCCGCGCTTTTACCCAATACTATTTGGCTCATGGGGGCCGCTGCTCCTAAGACAAAGATTTCTTGTTTGTCATGCTCAATTTTTCCGAAGCTTGCCGCCAATAAAAACAGACCTTTTTGGGTAGCAAATAAACTTCCCACTTTAATCTGCTGGTAGCTTTTCTCGAAAGGAACCCGCAATAAAAGCTGCATCAGTTTTTCCGCTTCTGCATAACTACGCCCTAGCTTTTCCTGCTCCAACTGTAACATGGCGCGGCCCGTTTCGTGTTTATCGCCCGCACTGCTTTTGGTAGCTGAGCTTAGGTTTTCGCGGTTGGCGCTGATTTCATTGGCAAGCGCTTGCACTTTCGCACTTTGTAAAGCGATAAGTTTTTCAAAAACAGCTTCTTTAAATTGTTGGTTTACCAGCATTAGGCGGAGGCGCTTTCAGCTTTCATGGGTCCTTTAGAAAGTATAATCAATCCTATAAAAGTTAGAATACCATTGATAATCAAATGCTCAAAGCTCATGGTATAATTAAACCACGCCTGTGAATTGTTTTTCAAAATATATGAAAGAATAGGAGCAATAATAGCTACTACCGGTACCCAGCGATCTTTCACTTGCCAGCGCGTAAACAGACCAAAAGCATAGAGGCCTAAGAGAGGACCGTACGTATAACCAGCGGCGGTAAAGAGTTCACTAATTACGCTATCGTCATTTAGCTGTTCGAATACTATAATCACCAGAAAAAGAACCAAGGAAAAACCCAAGTGGACTAATTTGCGGCTGCGAGTGGCTTTCGCCTGATCGCTATCCTTATTAATCTTTAGTATATCCACGCAAAAGGAGGTGGTTAAGGCCGTTAAAGCCGAGTCGGCAGAGGAGTAGGCGGCGGCAATTAAACCAATCACAAAAAAGATAGCGACCGCTAATCCCAATTTGCCACTTAGAGCGACTGCCGCAAAGAGCTCATCTGCTTTAGCGAAAGAAATATTTTCGGCTGCCGCATAATCGTATAAAACCGCTCCCAAGGAAAGGAAGACTAAATTAACCACCACCAAAATTAGAGAAAGCCAAACATGTTTTTTGGGCATCACTTTAAACTGCGACAGCTGGAGGTTTTTCTGCATCATATCTTGGTCTAAACCGGTCATCACAATAGTGATAAACATGCCGCTTAAAAACTGCTTGACAAAGTGTGATTACCTGATCGCCAGTCATCCCAAAAGAAGATTTTTGAATAGGAGGAATGAGAAACATACTCCACCGTTTAAATCAGGGAACATGCGATCTTTAATAATATACAGGGTGGTGAAAACGGCAATTAGCATGAAGCTAGTTTGCAAACGTATCGGTCCAAATAATGGTTTTAATTCCCCTTTAAATGTGTAATCCAAATTAAAATAATGGTCACCGCTACGCTCAGCCTGAAGGGTAATTCTGAAAGCATCGAAATGGCAATTTGCAAAACGATAGCGACTAAATACGCCAAGCGAAAAGAAGCACCGATAATAAAGGGAATCAGGAAGAAAATAGCTCCAGTTTTATAGGACTGTCCACCTGAACGCCCATCCAGGTAACTGTAAATTGAAGTTAGTTCGAGACGATAGTAGAGTGGGAGTAGCACCTAATGATTACTATGTAACCTGCCACATAGCCTAGCACCACTTGCATGTAGGAGAAGGAACTTGCTTCTACCCAGCCGGGAACGGAAATAAAGGTTACGCCCGAAAGGGATGCGCTAATCATTCCAAAAGCCACCACATACCAAGGGCTTTTGCGACGCCCAAAAAGAAGGCATCATTATCGCCCGTTCCATGGTAAAGTGCGCTACTACGATAAGCAGGAGAAAATAGGCGATAATAATACGGGCGGATAAGACTCGCGCGCTCATGCCATTTTTTGGCAAATTAAGGGATTTTATAGTACTTAGTACGCTACGCTTTTGGAAGTAGGTAATGAGTAGGGTTTGGGGAATGATGGGCATTTTGACTCGAGTTAAATTGGAAACAAATCTGTTTACTTAAAACCTTTCCGTGAACTCTGTGCCTGCTTTGTGTCCTTGGTGGTTAAATCCTAAACCCATTATTGCTTGTTTTAATGGAGTAAATATCCTGAAATGAATTCAGGGTGACGATTTTTTTTTATAATGTTTTGAAGGCTAAGGCAAAGTATATCCCTACCGTCATGCTAAGAAAAGAGTTTTCCACGGGTAAAACCAAGAAGATTTGATGACATATAGGAAAACAAAGCATAGAAAGTTCCAATTTTCAATCTACCGAAATCATTATTAGTAGGTCATCCGGCCTCAATTAAGAACGGAACTTTAATTTTATTGGTGTTCTTGAGCTCAGCGCAAAGCGCTTCGGTTAAGAACGGAACTTTAATTTTATTGGTGTTCTTGAGCTCAGCGCAAAGCGCTTCGGTTAAGAACGGAACTTTAATTTTATTTGGTGTTCTTGAGCTCAGCGCGAGCGCTGGTTAAGAACGGAACTTTAATTTTATTGGTGTTCTTGAGCTCAGCGCGAAGCGCTTCGGTTAAGAACGGAACTTTAATTTTATTGGTGTTCTTGAGCTCAGCGCAAAGCGCTTCGGTTACGAAGAGTTAAAAACAAAACAAAAAGTTTAGCGAGTTGGGAACCGAGGAGTATGACGAGCTCACGAACTCCTCTAAAAGAGGAAGTGCGTTCGTAACCGAAGAGCGTAGCGATGAGACCACAAACTCAAACAAAAAAAAATTAACAACCCGTTTGTAATTTTGTGACCAACGGAACCGAGGAGAGAAACGACGAGCTCACGAACTCCTATAAAAAATCAATTATAAGTTCGTAAACTCGCCCACCGAGCTTGCCTTTCATGAAGATTTTTGAAGAGAGGAATTGGAGCCTTGATCTTTTTAGCCATGCATATTTTTACTTTTAAAGGAATGGCTGAGCTCACTTCGTTCGGTTGTTTCTTTTGCGATCTACTGAAGCGGAGCGGAACTCACGAACACCTCTGAAAGAGAGCAACCGTTCGTAACCGAAAAAGAAAGGAGAATGATCTTGAGAAGTATTACTTTATCGTGAAATATCCATTGAAAATCAACGCATTAAAAAAGATGTCATGGGTAAATGTTTTAGGATCTAATAAATTATTTAACCATCAAATTTACTCCTCCTTCGCTAAAAACTCCTTCGCTGTTAATACAGGAATTTTGAAGCTTTAAAATCTTTTTTGTTTGGGTGCTGTAATTACGTCCACTCTGATTTTCAATGGCCGAATAGTATTGCAGGGCATCCTCAAACGAAAAAGATCATTGCTTAAAGCCAGTTCCGTAACTTTTTCATCCAAGCTCAAAATTTTAACCAAGACCTTAAACTCTTAGCATTTCCTGTGCTTCTTTGGCTGATTTTAGTTTGGTAAGAATGATAATTGGTATTGGCAAGGTTAAAGCAGAAATAGTTAAGACCAACTCTTTATCGGCAATGAGAGAATAGCTGGGCCGCTTCCTTGTAAAATCCTTTGCCGCATCGCAAGCAAGTCGATTATGATATTGGTGTCAATCATCAAGCGACCCATTTGTTCTCAAGTAGGTATCACTATATGCACCACGAAGTCTGAGCAAGATCAATTACACCACTTAGACTTTCCACTAATGGAGTGATTTCTGCAGATGCTTCTTGATTTTTGGTCACAAGCTTAGATAAGATTGGACACACCACTCTGACAAGCTGGTATTATGTGATTTGGCGTAGTGTTTGCCTTTTCGATAATTGTTTGGTCTAAGCTTAAAGTCACTAATCCATCTCACATTTTACGTGCGAATATAATATTTTGTTACGTGTACTTGCAAATAGTATTTAGCTACGCTTTAGATAATGAGTAGGTTATGGGAAATGATGGAAATTTAGGCCTCGAGTTAATCTGAAACAACCTTAACAACCTCCTGTGAACTCTGTGTCTCCTTTGTGTCCTTGGTGTTTAAATCCCAAAGCCTTTATTGGTGCTCGTTTTAAACCGTAAAAGACTCTGGAAATGAATTCAGGGTGACGATCTTTTTAAGGACATTTGGAAGATTAAATCAAACTCTAGCTTTAAGTCATCCTGAACTCGTTTCAGGATCTTGTAGATTCATTGAGGGTTAAAATTTAGTAAACTGTAATGAGAACTGCAGCTGCCGCAACTTGGGCTTTTCAATTAATTAATACTACCGCTAATTGGCAGCTGCCGCAGCTCTTTGAACTACCAGAATTCCAATGGAACTTACTTTACTTACCGAAAACCCCTCTGTGCTCTCTGTGTCTCCCTTTGTGCTCTTGGTGGTTAAATCCCAAAGCCTTTATTGGTGCTCGTTTTAAACCGTAAAAGACCCTGAAATGAATTCAGGGTGACGATCTTTAGCTAAGGCTTTTAGAAATAAAAAAACTACCTACAATTAGTTTAGTACCGCATAGATTACCATTGGCTCCAAGCCTATTTATCCCTAACAGCTTACTATATTTGCCACCATGGATTTTTCATCAAAATACCTAGAGAAGGCAGTAGAAGAAATAGGAGGCTTGCCGGGTATAGGTAAAAAAACGGCCTTGCGTCTGGCCCTATTTTTATTACGCTCCGAAACTCAGGTGGCGGCTAAATTAGCCTCTAGTATTGTAGATCTTCACGATAAAGTGAAGCGCTGTAAATCTTGTGGCAACTTGAGCGATTTCGAGCAATGCCATATTTGCACCAACCCTACACGCGATAAGTCTATTGTTTGCGTTGTGGAGGATATTCGCGATGTTATGGCCATTGAAAACACCGGACAGTATAAGGGAATTTATCACGTATTAGGCGGACTGGTAAGTCCTATGGACGGCGTTGGTCCGAGCGATTTGAATATTGCTAGCTTAGTAGAAAAAGCGGCTTCCGAAAAAATCAATGAAGTTATTTTAGCCCTAAGTGCTAATATGGAAGGGGAAACCACTTCTTTTTATATTTTCAAAAAACTGAAAGCTTTCAATCTCCCCTTAAGTGCCATTGCACGTGGAATTGCCGTGGGTGATCAATTAGAATATGCCGATGAATTGACCTTGGCGCGCAGTTTAAAAAACCGTTTGCCTTACGAAACCTCTATCCATCAAAATCGTTCCTAATTGAAAGTCCTAGACCGATTTCCTCTTCTGGCCATTTTTAGCATTTCCTTGCTTTTACGCTTGGCCTTTTTAGGAGAGGGTTATGGTAAAGAATTCGATGCTTGGAGTAATGCACTCAACGCTAAAACAATTGCGGAAACGCGTGTTTACGAGGTTTCGCGCTTACCAGGACATCCACTTTACGAACTAAGTTTGGCCGCCCTTTGGCCGATTAATCATTCTTATTTTTTCTTTAATCTTTTAAGCGCTCTAATAAGTGCCGGAGCGGTGGTTTTAGTATTCAGCATTGCCCGCGAGCTCAAGTTGAAGCAGGCTTTTTATTGGTCTTTAGCCTTTGGTTTTATTCCGGTCTTTTTTATCGCGAGTACCTATACCATCGATTATAATTTTGCGCTCTTTTTTATCCTCGCGGCTTTTCTGGCGCTTCTGCGAAAGCAATATTGGTGGCTGGGTATTGCCCTCGGTTTGGCCACGGGATTTCGTATTTCGTCTATAGGGTTTCTATTACCGTTTACGCTCTGGCTGGGTTTTAAAGATGTTCGCAGTCTTTTTAAAATGTGCCTCGCCGCAGGGTTAGTCTCTATCATGGTTTTTCTACCACCCTTAATTACTTATGGAATAAGCTTCCTAGATTTCCACAAACCGCCCTTTCCGGGCTGGGCTAACGTGCTGTATAAAATTAGTATTGGTATTTGGGGTTTACCCCTGCTGATTTTGCTTGGCTGGCGAATTTTTCGTCTGCGCAGCTTAAAACTGAATTTCGCTTGGCCCGAGCATTTAAGAGGATTCTCCTTCCATTTTGGGGTAGTGGTCATCTTAATTTTACAAGCGGTGGTCTTTATGCGCTTGCCTTTTAAGTCGGAGTTTTTTTTGGCCGCCTTACCTTTTATTTGGTTGCAATTGGCGGCGCTTTCGCAAGATGGGCAAGGAAAAATATTTCTGTATACCACTTTGGCTTCTCTCTTATTTTTTGGCCTCGATTACGATAATGTTTACCGCGGAGCCAGTCCCGGTAATGCCGTGCTGCGTTTTGAAGCGAACGGAAAAAGTATTTTTCTATCTCCCTTACAAGGGCCGCTGAGCTTAGATCAGAGTAAACGTCGCAATAAATCCTATACAGTCGAGCTAAGCATGCTCGCCCTGCAAGAACGGGAACCATCGTGGTTAATAGCAGGTTGGTATTGGCCCGAGCTAGTTTTAAAGATGGGCGATAGCGAGCATTTAATCGATCACTACAGTACCAAAGAAGAAATTTTGGAAGCGCAGGAAGCTAATTATCCTATTCTATATTTGCCCGAGATAAATGAGCAGAATCAAATTATTCACCAGCATAGCTTGGCCGACAGTCTAGGCCAGCCCCTTTTTAGCCCATGAAACTAAGCATCGTAATCGTAAATTATAATGTGCGCTTCTTTTTGGAGCAATGCCTTATTTCGGTGCAAAAGGCCTTAACAAGCTTGGAGGCGGAGGTATTTGTGGTAGACAATAATTCGCAAGACGATAGCGTGGCCATGGTGGCGGAGAAGTACCCTTGGGTCAAACTTATTGCCAATACAGATAACCCCGGTTTTTCGAAAGCGAATAATCAAGCCATTCGATTAGCAAAAGGAGAGTATATATTACTTCTTAATCCCGATACGGTGGTAGAGGAAAACACTTTTGTAGATACGCTTGCCTTTATGGATGCGCATCCTGAAGCGGGTGGTTTAGGCATAAAAATGATCGACGGTAAGGGGCATTATCTCCCCGAGTCCAAACGCGGTTTACCTAGTCCTTTGGTGGCTCTTTATAAGATAGGTGGTTTAACGAGCCTCTTTCCAAAGTCTAAGCGTTTTGCCCGTTACTATATGGGTCATCTCAGTGCCGATGAAAATCAAGAAGTAGAGGTTTTAGCCGGTGCTTTTATGTTAATGCGTCAATCGGTACTAAAGGAAATTGGACTTTTAGACGAAGATTTTTTCATGTACGGGGAGGATGTTGATTTGTCCTACCGCATCATTAAAGGAGGCTATAAGAATTACTATTTCGCCGATAGTAGCATCATTCATTATAAAGGCGAAAGCACTAAAAAAGGGAGTTTAAACTATGTCTTTATCTTTTATAAAGCCATGGTAATTTTCGCGGAAAAGCATTTTGGTGGCAGTTATGCCAAGCTTTTTTCTTTAGTGATTAATCTCGCTATTTACTTGCGTGCTTTTCTGGCCATTTTTCGTCGTTTGCTCGAACGCATCGCTAAACCTTTGGTAGATGCGGCATTTTTAGCAGGAGGACTTTTATACATAAAAGACTATTGGGAAAATAATCACCGCTTTATTGCGGGGGGCGAATACCCCGATGAATTAAGTCAGATTGCTTTTCCTATTTATATTTTGACTTGGCTGGGTTCCGTTTTCATTAGTGGCGGCTATGATAAAAACCTTAAACTCTCCCAATTAATACGCGGTATAGCTGTGGGGACCGTGGCTATTTTAGTAGCCTATAGTTTATTACCGGAAGATTGGCGTTTTTCGCGTGCCATTATAATACTAGGAGCGGCTTGGGCCATGCTAATTCTTCCTATCTGGCGGGTACTCTTCGGTAAGATCCGCGGCCGAAAGGTTTTTGCATCTGCGCAAAGCGACAAACGTATTTTATTGGTAGGTGGTGCAGCCGAATTAGAAAGAGTTGACCGACTGGTAAAAGAAAGCCAAGCGCGTATTTCCTACTGCGGTTGGGTGGGAGTAGTCCCCAATTTGAGCGATAAATTCGTAGGCAGCGTAAAAGATTTAGACGATTTAGTTAGCCTCTTTGAAGTGGATGAAGTTATTTTCTGCTCGGCCGATATGAGTGCCAAAGACATTTTCGCGGCCATGGCCAAGCTCGGTAAGTACCAAGTTGAAATTAAAATCGCCCCACCCGCTAGTCAGTTTATTATTGGCAGTAACTCTATTCACAGTCAGGGCTCATGGTACACTATGGACTTTAACGCCATTAGTAAACCCGCGAATAAGCGGGCCAAACGGAGCTTCGATTTAGGACTTGCCCTCCTGCTTTTACTTTTAAGTCCAATTTTAATTTTCTTAATACGTCGACCGCAAAATTTCCTTAAAAATGCTTTTTTAGTCTTGCTTGCGCAGATGAGTTGGGTTTCTTATGCCGATCATAAAGAGAATTATCGATTACCAAAAATTAAAAAAGGGGTATTGCCTATTAGTGTTTCCTTGGCAAAAGACAGTCTTAGCGAAAGCACTATTTTACAGCTTAATCAACTCTACGCGAAGGATTACCGTTTGGAAAGTGATGCGCAATTGCTATGGCAAAATTGGCGATCACTAGGAAATTAGCTATAAATAAAATTAAGGCTCTTCTTTCGCCTCTAAAATTTTTACCTTTGCGGCCTTAAAAAGCTTAAAAATTCACCTCTCAAAGAATTATGGCACAAATTGAATTGACCATGCCCAAAATGGGCGAAAGTGTAGCAGAAGCAACCATCATAAAATGGCTAAAGGAAGTGGGCGATACCATTGAGGCGGAAGAGTCTCTTTTAGAAATTGCCACCGATAAAGTAGATAGTGAAGTTCCTGCACCAGAAGATGGTGTTTTAATAAAGAAGCTTTTCAACGAAGATGATGTGGTTCAAGTGGGACAAGTAATTGCCATCCTTGAAACCGAAGGTGGAGTGACAGAGGTATCGGCCGCAGAGCCAGCCGCTAGCCCAGAACCCAGCGCACTGAAAGAAGTTGAAAAAACCATTGCCAATGGTCAGGTTACTGCCGCAGTAGAAATTCCTCGCTCCAGCGCCGAAGGTAAATTTTACTCGCCTTTAGTGCGCAGTATTGCCAAGGAAGAAGGAATTAGTGGAACTGAATTAGACAATATTTCGGGGAGCGGATCAGAAGGTCGTGTAACCAAAGCCGATATATTAAATTATTTAGAAAACCGCCCAGTTAATGGCGCATCTGCCCCTGAGGCAAAAGCAGCTAGCCCTGCACCAGCAGCCAGTCCAAAAGTAGAAAGCACGAAAGTAGTTTCTGAGCCCGCTCCTAAAGCGGCGGCGAAAGCACCAATGAGCGTTGGCGCCAATGATGAGATTATAACGATGGATCGCATGCGTAAGATGATTGCCGAACACATGGTAATGTCGAAGCATACGTCACCCCACGTTACCTCTTTTGTAGAGGCAGATGTTACCAATATGGTAAACTGGCGTAATAAAGTAAAGGATGAATTCCAAAAACGCGAAGGACAAAAAATCACTTTCACACCGCTAATTATCGAAGCGATTGTAAAAGCGATTAAAGATTTCCCACTAATTAATATCAGTGTGGATGGCGATAGGATTATAAAGAAGGGTAATATAAATATTGGTATGGCGGCGGCTTTACCAAGCGGAAACTTAATTGTTCCGGTAATAAAAAATGCCGACAACTACAATCTAGTTGGTTTAACCAAGCAAGTGAATGACTTGGCCAATCGCGCGAGAAACAATAAACTTAGTCCCGACGATATTAGCGGTGGCACTTACACGGTAACCAATGTAGGTACTTTCGGTAATGTTTTAGGAACTCCAATTATCAACCAACCCCAAGTTGCGATTATGGCAGCCGGAGCTATTGTTAAAAAGCCCGCTGTTATTGAAACTGCCGAAGGAGATATGATTGCTATTCGTCAGAAAATGTTCTTAAGCCATAGTTACGACCACCGAGTGGTAGACGGTGCCTTAGGCGGAATGTTTGTGCGTCGTGTAGCCGATTACCTCGAGCAGTTCGATGTAAATCGCGAGTTTTAAAGAAAATTATGGAATTAAGCCTTAAGCGCCCTATCTGCTTTTTTGATCTAGAAGCCACTGGAACGAGCGTTACTCAAGATCGTATTGTGGAAATTAGCATTTTAAAAGTGTTTCCCAACGGCAATAAAGAGAGTAAAACTTGGTTGGTAAATCCCGGGATGCAAATGTCGGATGAAGTAATTGCAATTCATGGAATTAGCAATGAAAAAGTGGCGAATGAGCCAGGTTTTAAAGAGTTGGCTCATCGTGTTTTAGACATGATTAAAGATTCGGATTTGGCCGGTTATAATTCCAATCGTTACGATATTCCGCTCTTGGCAGAAGAGTTTTTAAGGGCGGGTATCGACTTCGAAATGGGCAAGCGCGTTGCTATAGATGTGCAGAACATCTTTCATAAGATGGAGCAAAGAACCCTTTCAGCGGCCTATAAATTTTACTGTGAAAAGGAGCTCATTAATGCCCATTCTGCGGAAGCGGATACCATGGCAACCTATGAGATTTTGAAGAGCCAGTTAGACCGCTATGAAGATTTAGAGAATGACATGCCTAGCTTGGCCGAATTCAGTAATCGCTTTCGCGCCGCCGATTTTGCCGGTTTCATTATTTTCAACGATGACGACGTAGAATGTTTCAGTTTTGGAAAGTATAAGAATCAAGCGGTAGCAGAAGTTTTGCAGAAGGATCCCGGCTATTATGGTTGGATTCAAAATGCTGATTTTCCGCTTTATACCAAAAAGGTCTTAACGGCCATTAAGTTAAAAAAGCGTTTGCAGTGAAAATAATTTGCATTGGAAGAAACTATGCTGATCACGCCAAGGAATTAGGAAATCAAGTTCCTGCTGAGCCGGTGATTTTCATGAAGCCCGATAGCGCAATTTTGCCCAAGGGCAATGCTTTTTTTATCCCTGAGTTTAGCAATGATGTGCATTTCGAATGCGAAGTGGTGGTGCGAATTGATCGTTTAGGGAAAAACATTGAGGAGCGTTTCGCCTCGCGTTACTATTCGCAAATTGCCTTGGGCATCGATTTTACCGCGCGCGATCTGCAACAAGAATTAAAAGCAAAATCCCTGCCTTGGGAAAAGGCAAAGTCGTTTGACGGTGCCGCATTTGTGGGGAAATTCTTCGATAAATCAGATTTCTCCAATTTAGAGGCAATAAGTTTTCAACTAAAGAAAAATGGTGAAATTGCGCAAAGTGGCCATACTGGCGATATGCTTTTTTCTATAGATCGCATTATTGCAGAAGTCTCTAAGTACTTCACAATCAAGATAGGAGACCTTATTTACACCGGGACTCCTGCCGGTGTTGGGGCCGTGGCAATAGGTGATGAATTGGAACTAATACTAGAAGGTAGACCAGCGGGAGCGCTGCGCGTTAAATAAAAATACTGCGCAAATAATAATTACTAAATTGATAATCGCTCAAGCTTGTTATATTTGTGCAACGTCAACACTGCACAAATTATAATTTATATGAAGAAGTTACTACTTCTAGTTACGGGTCTCTGCACATCTCTGGTGATGAACGCCCAAATTGACACTCTTTTTATTGAAACCTTTGAGATCGTGGATTCGGTAACAACCCTGAGTTTGGGTACGGCCACTGATGTTTGGAAGGATACTAATAACGTTTCCATTTCAGGAACAAAATCATACCACGGTAAGGTGCAGGCTCCTGCTTTGGGGTCGAATAGTTCGGAAGTCGTTTTTAGAACGAACTCATTTAGCACGATAGGAAAAACCTTTGTTTTTCTAGAATTTTACCACATTGCTAAAATCAATCAGGTAAACCAGGGTATTATTAGGGTAAGTACCAATAATGGTGTTTCATGGACTACTTTAAGTAGTTCAAATTGTAACTATTTAGGCAGCGGAACATGGAATTCATCATCTAACTTCCAAGAGGCCTCCTATAATATCCCTAATCAAGGGATTAACTATTGGTTTGCGGGTACAGATCCCCCCGTAGCCAACTCGTGGTGGCAATATGAAAGATTTAATATTAGTTCTCTGGTAACTAGTCCCACTGGTTTTGCCAACGTAATGGTAGAGTTCAGTTGTTTTGAGGTGTTAAACCCTAACATCACCGGTCGTTCTTATGGTGCTGGCTGGTGGGTTGATAATTTGGTGGTTACGGGTTCGTCTTGTGAGCTTTTTCCTCCACGTTTCCATTTTAACTATACGCCAATTCCCTGTTTTCCCGTTCGTCCAGTGGGTGGTTTAACTCAGAATGCGAGTAATAACTATAAGATTGGCGCAAGAGTTACAGATACCGTTGCGGGTGGAGCTGCTAACCCAACTTGGGTAACGGGTATTGATAGTGTGACTGTATTTTATCGTATTAGAAATTCCGCTGGGGTAGGAGCTTGGCAAAATCAGAACCTTACGGTTTCAAATGCCGCCCAATTTGAGTATCAAACTACTCTAAATAATATTTTGCTTGGTGATACTGTAGAGTATTTTTACAAGGCTTGGGATTTAGCTTGTCCTAACATAACCCGCTTCCCTGATTCTTTAGCCAATCCGCAGAACGCTTATATTAAATTCTGGCCGAAAGCAGGTTTACCATTTAAATGCGGTGCACCGGATTGCGGATCGTTACCAGGAACCATTAGTACTTTCCCATGGATAGAAGATTTCGAAGGTCCACTATGGAGCCCAGGTACAGGTAATGGTGATATGGGAACAGCCCACCGTGGTGATTTCCCTAACGAACAAACAGGTTTACGCTATTGGACAGTTCAGCCGCCTGAGAATACAGCAGGTTATGCTTGGTCTGTGCGCACAGGTGGTACAGGTACTCCATTTACTGGTCCTAACTCGAACCACACACCTTTTGGTGCAAGATATTTATATGCCGAATCATCGCAAGGAGCGGTAAACAGTACTACTTTATTGATAACCCCTTGTATTGATCTTACGCAAACAACTGCTTGTCAAGCTCTTGAATTTTACTATCACTTCTTTGGTGATGACATCGGTGCTTTAAGAATTGATATCGATACAGGTTCTACCAATGAAGCTTGGTACAATGGTTTTTATCGTATTCGAAAGCAGCAACAAACTGCTCAGACCGACCCTTGGGAAAGAGCTTTGATTCCTTTGAAAGAGTTTAATGGTCAGTATATTAGAATTCGTTTTGTATCGGCTAAGCAAACGACTAATACTGGAAATGCGGCTCGTGGTGATATGGCTATCGATGATCTAAGAATTTATGAGCCAACTCCTATTGATGCTGAAATATTGGCGGTAAATTCTCCAGTGCTCGGCAAGTGTTCTTACTCATCTGCGGAAGCGATAGAAGTGGTGATAAGAAACAATGGCTGCGATAGCTTATTAAGTCTTCCTCTTCGTATTCAAACAAATACGGGCGCAATTCTTTCTGAAACGGCTACACTTGCTTTAAGAACAGGTGATACTACTACCTATACTTTAACTACTACCGCTAACATGTCGGCTTTAGGAAACTATCAGGTAAAGGTTTGGGCGAATAAAGTTGGTGATACTATTCCTGCGAACGATACAGCTGTAAGTGCAACAATTAATCACGTTGCCAACTATAGTACCTTCCCCTTGGTAATGGATTTTGAAAATATTCCAGTAGGGTCTTCTCAAACCGGTACGACCTTATTTACTACCGAAACAGGTTTAGATCCTGCTTATGTTTGGAGAGTGGGTGAGCGTTTTACGCAAACCCGTGGTACTGGTCCAAAGCATGGGTATTATCAAAAAGGCCAGTATTTCTATACTGAAGCAACAGGTAGTACAGGTGACGTTTCTACCTATATGGTTACCACTCGTTGTTTAGATTTCACTGGAATGGCAAATCCTACTTTAGATTTCTACTATCACATGTGGGGTGCGAACATCGATAATATCGAAATTGAAATCAATGAACCAGCAACCATGGAACCTGGTAATTGGGTTGTCGTAAACGGTAGTAGTACTGTACCAATGTCGTCTAGCTCCAGTCCATTAACTGATTATGAGTTTAAACGTGTAGATTTAAGTGCTTATTCGAATAAGCAGATAAAACTGCGTATCAAAGCAAGCCGCACTGGAGCAGGTGATTTAGCTGATATTGCGATTGATAAAGTGATGATTTACAATCGTATCGCTAATGATGGCGGTATTGAAATAGTATTAAATCAATTCCAGTCCGTACCAGCGGGAGTGCCTGTAACAGTAGTAAATCCTTCATTGGTGCTGAGAAATTTTGGTACCAGTACCTTAAGCTCGGCCACGGCAACATTCTCCGTAACACCTTTGTGTGGGCCTAATGCTGGAGTACCGGTAACTTATACCGCTGCAACTTCCGCTAGTCCTACGGCCGGAAATAGCAGTACCATAACTTACGTCCCAACAAGTGGCCTCAACTTAGTAATACCTGCTGGTGCTTGTGAGGTTTGTGCTTACACTAGTATAGCAGGCGATATTAATAATTTTAATGATACGGCTTGTCGTATCATAACGGGCTTAAGTGTTCAGGATATTGATTTTGGCGATAATTTCGATAATTGCGATTTCGACGAATATGGCTTCTTTGCGGTGCAAGGTTATTTACAATGGGAAAGAGGTGAAGTTCCTGCAGGACGACAATTCTCTTCTCTGCAAGCGTCTGATAATGTTTGGGCTACCAATATTGCCGATGGCTATTATTTAGATGGAACCCAAGAGTGGTTAAGAGCACCAATTTTAGATAATTTCGATACCATCGTTTCTCCCACTATTCGTTTTTTCCAAAACGTGGATATGGGCGCTGGTGCTGCCGGTGCAATTGAATTCCGCCGCGGTGGATGGGCAACTTTAGGAGCTAACTTAGGTTCCTTCCAAGGAGTTGGGCAAAATTGGTACACGGGTCCTTTTGGAACCTTATTAGGACCTACGGGTACGGGTGTTACAGAAGGCTTTACGGGTTCTTCGGTAACGGGTAGTAACCCCACTGGTTGGGCTTACTCGGTTTTCCCCGTTTCCCAGCTAAACTTTGAGCCAAACGAAGTCCCTTTAAGATTTAGATTCCAGTCTCCAACGGGTGCAAACAACTCTCGTAACTTAGAGGGATGGGCCATTGATGATTTTGAGATGATTATTCCGCCTCAAAATAGTGCGAGCCCAGTAGACTTCTTCTTTATTAATCCGTTGCAGATTCCAACTTTTGATCAACCGATTGATATAATGGTACTAAACTCGGGCGCTAAAATATTAGATAGTGCGGAGGTAAGAGCAGAGATTGTTACTGGAGGAACCATTGGTTGGGCTGGTGCTTTTGAAAAAGCTTATGCCCCTCGTTTCTTAATTGAAGGAAATCGTTTCCGTCATAATTATAGCCAACCTTGGAATACCGGTGTAGTAACGGGTAACCATACTTTACGCTTTATTACACGTCGTCCTAATGGTAAAATGGATAACCGTCCATCGGATGATACAACTGAGTTTACAGTAACTGTACTGCCAGAGTTCTATTTTGACATACAAAACGGGGATAGCATTTATTGTAATGATTTTGAAACGGGCAATGGTGCCTTACCATTTTTAGCTTTAAATACTAAAACCTACGCCCGTGGTCAGTGGTCTTGGGAGAAAGGTACGCCTACTCAATTCCCTGGTGCCTTTAGTGGTAATAGCTGCTGGATGACGGGTTTAGATAGCAATTACCGTTCACGTGATGAGTCTGGTTTATTTACTCCCGTTTTTGTTATTGATACTTCAACTGCCTACGAATTATCTTTCGTACACAAGTTTGATACCGAGAAGTACCATGATGGAGGAGCTGTAGAAGTTTCTTTAGATGGCGGACTAAGCTGGACAGTACTAGGTTTTGCTAATGAAGCCAACTGGTATAATACTGAGTTTGTAACGGCTTTGGATATTATTAAACCAGGTTGGACCGATACAGCAGATTGGGATACTTCACGTTATGTATTCAAATTTGATACAGCAGCGAATCGTGCAGTTTTCCGTTTCCGTTTCGAAAGTGATTATTCAATCCAAAGAAAAGGCTGGGCTATTGACGACTTCTGTATGAAGGCTACTAATGCAAGACCAACTTTTGTAATTGGTAGTAAAGATTACAATCCAGTACCCGATTCTTATATTGGCGAACTTAGTCCTAACCCAACTCGTGATATTACTCATTTACCGGTATTTAATGCTCAGGCTAAAATGGTGAGCGTGGATATAGTAAATGTGGTAGGGCAAAGGATGTTTGCAAAAGACTACGACCTAGAGCGAGGAAGCTCACAGTTAGTTTTTGAAACCTTTGATTGGAACCCTGGCGTTTACTTCGTTAATATTAGTGTTGACGGCGAGCGTGTTACTAGAAAATTAGTAGTTCAATAAGAATTGATCTTCTCATAAATTTAAGCCCTACTATTTAGTAGGGCTTTTTTTGTGGTAAATATGTCATAATCAAATACTTGACTATGACTCTTAGTCAGAAAGGTTTTGACTTTTTTTGACAAGATGGCAAGCTTAAATAGACCTAATCAAAATGGAGTAAATTTTGACTAGAATTGAGAAACACAAGACAGTATGGACTTAAATAACTTTACTATAAAAGCGCAAAAGGCCATTCAGGTTGCGCAAAGTTTGGCGGTAGAAAATGACCATCAAGCCATACAAACTGGGCATCTTTTAAAAGGAGTCGCTCAGGCGGATTTGAATATTTTAAACTTCTTTTTAAAAAAGCAGTCGATTAACGCGGCTAATTTTTTAGCCACTTTAGATCAAATAATTAAATCATATCCGAAAGTAGAAGGAGCTAGTCAATACCTTGATCCCAATGCCAACAAAGCCATTATTAAGGCTCAGCAAAAGGCTAAGTCGATGAAAGACGAGTATGTGGCTTTGGAACATTTACTTTTTGGATTGCTCGAAAGTGGTGACACCATAAGTAAAATGATGCTCGATAGTGGCTGGGAGAAAGCATCTTACGAAAGTGCTGTACAAGAGTTAAGACAAGGCACAGCTGCCAATTCGGCGAGCTCGGAAGAGCAATATAGCGCCTTAGATAAATATGCGAAGAATTTGAACAAATTAGCAGAGGAAGGCAAATTAGATCCCGTGATTGGTCGCGATGAAGAAATCCGCAGAGTGCTACAAATACTATCTCGCCGTACTAAAAATAACCCTATCCTGATCGGTGAACCGGGTGTCGGTAAAACGGCTATTGCTGAAGGTATGGCGCATCGCATCATTAAAGGGGATGTTCCTGAAAATTTAAAAGATAAAAAATTATATAGTCTCGATATGGGCGCTCTTATTGCTGGAGCGAAGTATAAGGGAGAGTTTGAAGAGCGCCTTAAAGCGGTGGTGAAGACCGTAAGTGAAAGTGACGGACAATTGCTTCTATTTATTGATGAGATTCATACCCTTGTTGGCGCTGGCGCTGGAGAAGGGGCCATGGATGCAGCTAATATTTTAAAACCCGCTTTGGCGAGAGGGGAACTGAGAGCCATTGGTGCAACAACATTAAATGAATATCAAAAGTATTTTGAGAAAGACAAGGCATTGGAACGTCGCTTTCAAAAAGTATTGGTGGAAGAACCCGATACGGAAGCGGCTATTTCTATTTTACGTGGCATTAAAGAGCGCTATGAAACCCATCATAAGGTTCGCATTAAGGATGAAGCTATCATCGCTTCAGTAGAATTATCGCAACGCTATATTTCGGATCGCTTTTTACCCGATAAAGCTATCGACCTGATTGATGAAGCGGCCGCAAAATTAAGGATGGCGGCGAACTCTAAACCAGAGGAAATAGATGTTTTAGATCGAAAAATAATGCAGCTTGAGATTGAGCTGGAAGCGATAAAACGCGAAGGAGATACGCTGAGGCAGAATGGTATTAAAGAGGAATTAAAAGATTTAAACGAACAACGCAGTTCTTTTAATGCTCAGTGGCAATCGGAAAAAGAGGTAGTGGATGGCATTCAGAAAGCCAAAGAAGAAATTGAAGCGCTGAAACAAAAAGCCGAGCAAGCAGAACGCAGTGGCGACTATGGTACAGTGGCGGAAATTCGCTACGGAAAGCTACAAGAAGTGGAGGCACGCCTTAAGCAATATGAGGAAGAAGCAGGCAAATTGCAAAATGGCCATGCTTTAATTAAAGAAGAAGTGGATTCTGAAGATATAGCTGATGTGGTAAGTCGGTGGACCGGCATTCCCATTACCCGTATGTTGCAAAGTGAAAGAGAGAAATTACTTCATTTGGAAGAGGAATTACACAAAAGGGTAATCGGACAAGAAGAAGCCATTTTGGCGGTTTCGGATGCGGTAAGAAGAAGCAGAGCGGGTTTACAAGATGAACATCGTCCCATCGGTTCCTTTATCTTTTTAGGAACCACAGGCGTGGGTAAAACCGAATTGGCAAAAGCCTTGGCCGAGTTCCTTTTTGATGATGAAAATGCCCTTACTCGTATTGATATGAGTGAGTATCAGGAACGCCATTCTGTAAGTCGTCTTATTGGTGCGCCTCCTGGATATGTAGGTTATGATGAAGGCGGTCAATTAACCGAGGCGGTGAGACGTAAGCCTTATTCGGTTATACTTTTGGATGAGATTGAAAAAGCTCACCCAGACACTTTTAACATTCTTCTTCAAGTTTTAGATGAAGGACGCTTAACCGATAATAAAGGGAGACTAGCGAACTTTAGGAATACCATTATAATCATGACCTCTAATATTGGTTCAAGTTTAATTCAGGAACGATTTGATACGATTACTGAGTCAAATAAATTTGAGGTTTACGAGGATACTCGCGAAGCATTGATGCAAGTTATGCGTAAAACCCTTCGGCCAGAGTTTCTGAATAGAATTGATGAAAGTATCATGTTCTTGCCGCTCGAGAAGAAGGACGTTGCGGAGATTGTGCGTTTACAGCTCAACTTGTTGAAAAAATCCCTGGATAAACAACAAATCACCCTTGAGGTTTCCGATAAGGCTGTAATGTATTTGGCAGAAGCAGGTTATGATCCTCAATATGGCGGACGCCCTATTAAAAGGATAATTCAGAAAAGAGTACTTAATGATTTGTCTAAAGAAATATTAGGCAATAGAGTGCATAAAGACAGTCTTATCTTTTTAGACGTAGATGATGCAGGAAGTTTAAAATTTACTAATGAGAATATTGAGCTGAAAGAAATTTAATCTTTTACCGCTCATAAAAATTACATTTTAGCTTTAAACCTTAAAAAAAGGGTCAACTGAATTTCAGTTGACCCTTTTTTAACTATTAATCGCTACCGTTCTTAGTCTTTAATAACTCTTAAAGTACTGGTAAACTCATCATTTTGAACTTCTAAAAGATAAAGGCCTTGGGGCTGATCTTTAATGTTGATTTCCATTTGATTGGCACCCGCATTACTTGCAAAGTCTGCCGTCCATAAGGCTTTACCACTTAAATCACGTAAGGTAAGTTTGGTACTAGCATTCAGTGGTAATTGACTTTCTAAATTGAATACACCACTATTGGGGTTTGGATAAGCACGAAGGCCGTCGGTCCAATTGTTTTCGGAAACGCTGGAGGCGGCATCAAAAGCACTGAAATCATCAATCGCTAAATCGCTAGCAAAGTCAGAACCTGTTTTACCACGGAATCTAATTACAACCGTTTTTCCATTATATGGGTTTAGATCGATATCCAAGCGATTCCAGTTTCCACCTTGATCACCTGCAATAGTACTTACCACATTCATGTGCCAAATTATGCCATCGTAAACATCAACATCTAAAGTACCCATATCTGGGCCTAACATGTGATAATAGATACTGGCTCTTGGGTCAACGGCATTGCTAAGATCAATACAGGGCGTAATTAATAAAGCTTCAGCACTATCACATTGACCAGAGGCCTCTAGGTAGAGATAATTACCCACACTTGTTCCAGGATTGTTATCCACGTTAGGGCCTGTTCCTTGACTGAAAGTGCTGCCTTGGAAGGTTCTCCAGTCAATAAAATCAGAACCAAGGTTTTGACCATTTACCCAACCATCGCTTAAATTACAAGTGGTAAGATTACAATCAGCATCATCTGAACAAAGGCTAAAACTTTCAAAGTCTTGATTGTAAGGCAAAGTTTTAGAAGCTGCACCTGGGTTAACTTTACGAATGCTTAAGTTAATGGTATCGTTAAAACGATTACCATCTGAACTAGCATCGATCCAGAAATTATAGTTTAAATAAACATTATTTAAAATGGTAATAGTGCTGTTGCTAAAGAAATAATGAATCGTATCGCCTGGGGCAATTGTTCTATTTACGGTCTCGGTAGAAATTGCAGCGGTATTGGTCCGCTGATAGGATAGGTCTAAACTACTAATGGGGTTTAAGCCAGTGTTTTTAACCAATAATCCTACTTTCACACCGCTAGAGTTAACCGCACAATCTTGCACTTCTCCAAAACCTGGCGATAGAACCATTTCTAAACTTAAATCATTAGGAATGCTACAATTAAATACGCCAGGGGCTTTGTAAATGGCCACGGAACGTTCGCCAATAGAAGTGTCATTTACTACCGCCGCTACGGCAAACCAATCTGCTTGATTAGCATCATGGGCAATCGTAATTGTATCATTGGTTCGGTAAGTAATGGAATCCATGTATTTGGCTCCTAATCGATAAACTACATAACCAGAAGCACCGGTTGCAGGTATCCATGTAAGAGTAATACTATCGGGACAGGCACTAATTACCGAAATATTGGCGGGTACTTGGGCAATGGTAATTGGACCAACACTGGCCGTATCGCTATTACTGAAAACACGCACATAGGCCGCATTAGTAGGTAATCCCACCGGGGTATTCCAATTTATGTGGCGGTTACCTGTAGTAGTTCCCACATTAAACCAGTTTACACCGCCATCTAAAGAAAATTCAGCAGTATAAGAAGTGTTAATGGGGCTGTCGAAACGAATGAGTTGGCTTGTACCCGCTTCAAAAGCAGTCCCTGGAGTAGGGTAGGTGATTACTATTTCATCCTTTTCATAAGAAGCAATTACATAAAATTTCTGATTTCCACTGGGAATATTGTGCCCTTTAACTTTAATCGTAGCTGTTCCGCTATTTGGATTTAGAATGGTAACCTGCTCCATATTATTTAGAGAGTCACGACCGGGAACGGCGTTAGAATTTAAACTACTTACCGTTGGATTTGGATCTAAAACCCAAGGTTGGAGGGTTGAGCCTTCAAAGTTTACGGTTAAGTCTAAGTCATTTACTAAATCACGTGCAGCGTTTGGCGAAGCTTCTGGGTCGGCCCAGATAAGGAAAAACTTAGCATTTACGGTATTGGCAGGAATGTTAAAACTAAAGCTGGCTGAATCGTTATTCGCAATGCTATCGCTGTTATAGCTGCCATTACTAATTACTTCATAGGCACGATTCGCGTTAATGCGTCCGTAACCATAAATAAAATCTGGTCCTGGGTTACCTAAATCTTCTGCCGTGTTTTGAATAATCCCTTTCAATAAAACGCCTTCCGCTTCAGCCCCCATATTAATATCTTTATAAGCTTGCATTAGCACCGCAAGCGTTCCTGTTACACCAGGACAAGACATAGAAGTACCGGTTTTGCTATTATAAGTACTGGGACCATTCGCATCTGTGGTACTATAAACATTGGTTCCTACAGCACAAAGGTCGGGCTTAATTCTACCATCAGAAGCAGGGCCACGACTGCTAGAAGGAGCAATCGCGTCGGTACGAGTAAGATTACCAACGGTAACAACATTCTTCGCTTGCTTGTGTCCACCCGTAATATTTCCCCAGCCAATACCAGCGCCATAATTTACAGCACAACTTGAGCTACCATTATTTCCAGAAGAGAAAACATGTAACATCAGTGGGTTGTCGAAAGCATCTTTATCTAATTGCCGCGACCAAGTGCTGTAGCCTCCATTACAACCATTACTAAAAGAATTAGAGGTTAAACGCGCATTAATGGAGTTGTATACGTTATCGGCGTCGTTTAGGTTATTCGGGTAATTGCGGTAGAACATATCTGCACCGGGCGCCATTCCAGCACCACGTGGATCGCGGTTTCCAGCACCACTAATCGTTCCCGCCGTATGATCGCCATGATCACTACCCGCGCCACCATTGGCATTTTGGCTAAATCTGCCTTGAAAATCAATATGGTAATCAATTTCGCCGGCATCATTGTGTGCCACCATAATTCCCGAACCATCGTAGTTTAAACCTAAATTTCCACCTTGTAAATAGTTTACTCGGTGATTGGTGCGAGCGGTAAAGTTTTCAGGTTCACCGGGAGCGTATTTTTCTTCTACGTATTTAATAAAAGGCTGGGCAATTAATGCGCTTAAGTTTTCAGGATCAATTTCAATCTGAATTTTTTCATCGGAAGCCACCACCTCTAAAATGGTGTGCGATAATCCTTGTAATTCGCTCACTATCTGTAAGGCATCTAAACCTTTCCAATACTGAATCCAAACAACCAATTTTTGCTCATTGGCCGACCATGCCCATTCGGGATAGTTGTTTGTGTATAAAAGTTGCGATTGCTTCCAAGCGGGATCAATGTTTAAAAGAGTGCCTCCCATTTGGAAGAGTTGCGCCTTGGCATTGGCTAATTCACTATTCTTCACACGAGCAAAAGCACTGTGTTTAGGCAAGTACTCAAAGGTTTCAAAACCGTAAAAGTTCTGAGCTAATACCAAATTTTGATGCTGCACAATTACATAAGTGTAACCATGGTACTTAGTAACATCATTCACCGATACTTCTGCAGGGTTGATGGTACCAGTTTTAAATAAAATCGGGAAAGTTTCTGTCTGATTTTGGGCTTGTAACATTCCAAAACTCAAGCCCAGCAACATCAGTAGCGTTTTTCTCATAGGGTATTTGTGTAAATTAGGGAGGCTAAAGGTAATCACTTAAAATTAACTTTTATTTATGAGCATATAAAGAGGGTTTTGGCTATACCTACTTCAGTAACTAGTCTATAACTCTTTATATGTGGAAATAAAGAATTCCTATCGCGTATGCTAGCGGTAATTGGTAGATTTGACCGACGAAAAAAATTTATGAAAAATAGTATCGCCCTCGGTCTGCTACTTTTATCCTTCGGCTTTCTAAAAGCGCAAGATCAAAGTTCTTCCGCAATCTATCACGAAATAAGTAAACTCGGAAACTCTACACGGGTTTTGTATCTGGCGGCTCATCCCGATGATGAGAACACTGCAATGATTTCCTTTCTTGCCAATGAGCGCAAATACCAAACGGCCTACCTTTCTTTAACGAGAGGCGATGGTGGGCAAAATTTAATAGGTACCGAACTGGGTGCCCAACTAGGAATTTTACGCACGCAAGAATTGATGCAAGCTCGCCGTATTGATGGTGGAAAACAATTTTTTAGTCGCGCCTTAGACTTTGGTTATAGTAAAACCGCTGAAGAAACCTATCAACAATGGGGTAAAGAATTGATTTTAAGCGACGTGGTGCAAATCATTCGCAAGTTTCGTCCCGATATCATTATTACACGTTTCCCTCCAGATGCTCGTGCCGGCCACGGCCACCATACCGCCAGTGCTGAACTCGCTTTAGAGGCTTTCGATTTGGCTGCCGATCCCAATGCATTTCCCGAGCAATTAGAAAATTTCAAACCCTGGCAGGTTAAGCGTATTTTTTGGAATCACAGCGCCTGGTGGGATCCTAATTTGGACAGCCTCGCAGCCAGCGACCCTACTTATGTTAAAATAGATGTGGGCACTTATGTAGAAGAGCTAGGTTTGAGCTGTAACGAATTAGCTAGCCATAGTCGTAGTCAGCATAAAAGCCAGGGTTTTGGCGTGGCTCTCGCCCGTGGCTCGTCCGATGAGTATTTAAAATTAATGAAGGGTGAAAGCTGTAAAAGCGATCCTCTAGAAGGCATTTCCAGTTCTTGGCAGCGTTTTAATTTCGCCAGCGGTGATCAATTAATAGCTAGCATTTTAGCAGATTTTAATTTCAGTAAACCTTCTGCTTCAGTAAACAAACTATTGGATTTACTCGAAGCGAGTACGGCCATTAACGAAGCCGACCAAAGATCATACTTTCAAGAGCGTTTGCGAAAAATCATTGCCTCTTGCTTAGGCTTACATGTAGAGTTATTATCGCCTTCAGAATACAGCCTTACTACTTGTAAGCAGAAGTTTAAACTAAGCTACGTTTCTCGTTCTAATTTGCAAATATCTATGCCTAAAGCGGAGAGTATCGGCAGTAAATTAGTATTCGACCCTAGCCTTTTAAATGGCGAAGGAAAAACCCTTACGGGAGATGACAATTGGATTGACTTAGCGTCCAATGATAATAATAGCCTCGAATTTAGTTTAGAAAAGGACCTGCCTTTATCGCAACCCTATTGGCTGCGTAATCCTTATAAAACTGTTTTTCAGTTAGATGATGATTTACAAATTGGCCTCGCAGAAAATGAAGCCACTTTAGCTTCGCATCTCCCCTTAAGGGTGGAAGGCCGTTTGTTTTACTTGCCTATTGCGGCCATCTATAAATTTAGTGATCGAGTAGAGGGTGAAATTATTCGTCCTTTAATGATTACGCCCGATTTAGTGGTAAAGGCTGATCGGAGTAATCTCATTTTTGTAGATGAAGCTTCCCAAGAATTATCCCTTAACTTCAGAGCTTTTAAAGCGGGTGATTTTACCATAAACCTCCAAGCAGAAGGCTGGAAAATAGAGCCGAATAGTCTGCAGCTTAGTTTTAAAGAGGCCGATAGTCGTTTGATCAAAAATGTGAAGATTAGTCCGCAAGGAAAAGCGGCCAATACTACTCTTAGCTTTAGTAATAGCGCATCAGGCGAAAGCCTTAAGAGCCTTTATGAAATAGATTACCAGCATATTGATAAGCGTATGGTATTGGAAGCGGCCGATGTAAATTTGGTACGTCTCGATTTACAAAAGGAGGGAAACAAGGTGGCTTATATAAATGGGGCCGGCGATAAGGTGGCAGAGGCTATTGAGCTAATGGGATATCAAGTAGATATTTTAGATGAGGCGGCGCTTGCTTCTGCAGATTTGGCACAATACCAAGCGGTTATTGCGGGTATTAGAGCTTACAATACTCAAGAGTGGTTATTGGATTATAACGACAAATTAATGGCTTATGTAAAAGCGGGTGGAAATTATATTGTTCAGTATAATACGCGCTCACGCCGATCAGCTAGTCTCGACTTTGGGCCTTACCCCTTCGAGATTTCGCGCAAGCGAGTTACCGAAGAAAATGCAGAGGTAACTTTTGCTTTGGCCGATCATCGCTTATTAAACGACCCTAATAAATTGAATAAAGCCGATTTTGACCATTGGGTGCAGGAGCGTGGTTTATACTTTGCCGATAATTGGGATGAAAATTATCAAGCGCCATTAGCTTGGCACGATAGCGGTGAGGAAAATTTATTTGGCGCTTTAATAATTGCTGATTTGGGTGAAGGCTCTTTTATGTACACAGGAATTTCCTTTTTTCGCGAATTACCTGCCGGTGTGCCAGGTGCCTTCCGACTTTTGGCGAATATGATTTCGTATTAAGATGGAAAGTGCAGGGCAAAAACATAAGTGGCGACAGCTCTACACGGGAGTTCTGATATTCCTTTTCGTAGAGATAATTGTCTTTTACCTAATTACCGAATACTACCGTTAATGAGTACTATTGATTGGATAGTCCTTTTCGGGACACTCTTTGCAATTGTGGCTTATGGGGTTTGGCGTACACGTAATAGTCGCGATTTAAATGACTATTTGCGTGGTGGAAACGAAATGAAATGGTTTACCGTGGGCGTTTCAGTTATGGCTACGCAGGCTAGCGCTATTACCTTTTTAAGTGCCCCAGGACTGGGTTATGAATCGGGGTTGCGCTTTGTACAGTTTTATTTTGGGCTTCCCCTGGCCTTAGTTATTATTTCTGCCTTTATAATTCCTATTTATTACCGACTGAAAGTATATACTGCTTATGAGTATTTAGAAAGTCGTTTCGACCTGAAAACAAGACTCTTAGCGGCTTTTCTGTTTTTAGTACAAAGAGGTTTGGCGGCGGGTTTAACCATTTTTGCACCGGCCATTATTCTGTCTACAATTTTAGGTTGGAACCTCCAATTAACCAATCTTTTTGTAGGCCTATTGGTTATTGTTTACACCGTTTCAGGTGGAAGCAAGGCAGTAAGCATTACTCAAAAATTGCAAATGGGAATTATCCTTTTGGGGATGACTCTCGCCTTTGTTTTGCTGATTATTAAAATTCAAGATTTCACGGATTTATCTACCGCCTTCGAAATTGCAGGAAGTGCCGGTAGAATGCAGATTTTAGATTTCAATTTCGACTTAAACGAGCGCTACACTGTTTGGAGTGGTTTAACGGGGGGACTCTTTTTGGCGCTTTCTTATTTTGGTACCGATCAAAGTCAGGTACAACGTTATTTAACGGGTAAAAATATCCGCGAAAGCAGGCTAGGACTGATGTTTAATGCAATATTGAAAATCCCAATGCAGCTTTTTATTTTGCTAACAGGGGTTTTGGTTTTTATATTTTACCTCTACGTTAAACCGCCCATGTTCTTTAATCAGGTGGCCCTCGAAGGTTTAAATAAGACCAAGTATAAAGTTGAGCTTACGCAATTAGAAGAGCGCTTTGATGCTAATTATGAAGAGTTGCAGCAAAGCCGTATTGCCTTTGAAACCGCTATTCGACAAGAGAACCTTCGTCAGAAATCTCTCGGTAGAGAAGTGTTTTTAAAACGCTTGGATGAAGATAAAGCCATTCGGAGCGAAGTCAAAGATTTACTGGTGAAAGCCGACCCTAAGTTTAAAGTAAAGGATACCAATTATGTGTTTCTCAATTTTGTAATGGACTTTTTACCTATTGGGGTTATAGGTTTGATTATAGCCCTGATATTTAGCGCAGCCATGTCGAGTACGTCCAGCGAATTGAATGCTTTGGCAACCACCACGATGGTCGATTTTTACAACCGCTTGTTTCAACGTGAATCGACCGAAAAGCAGCGACTTTTCATGTCGAAAGTATTCACCGTAATGTGGGGTTTTGTAGCCATAAGCTTTGCCTTGGTGGCCAATCTTTTCGATAATTTAATTGAAATGGTGAATGTACTTGGCTCTCTATTTTATGGAACCATTCTGGGAATATTTTTAGTAGCCTTTTTTATAAAAAAGGTTAAAGCCTCAGCTATTTTCCCAGCCGCTCTTATTGGTGAAGGTGCGGTTTTACTTATTCACTTTGGCAATATTTACCAGTGGCCATTTTTCCGCGATTTAAACATCGAATACCTATGGTACAACCTTATAGGCTGTGGCTTAGTGGTGGGCATCGCCCTTCTTTTGCAATCTATGAAAACCGAAAAGGCTTAACGTTTTTCCAGCAGTACATCGCTAAATTGCTTTTTTGAATCGTAAAATTTCTCGATTACCTTAAAGCCAGTTTCAGCGGCCAAACGATGGAGTTCGGCCGGGCTGTATTTTTTCGAAATTTCGGTATGAATGGATTCATATTCCTCAAAATGAATACTTTGTGCAACTCCTTCTAAATGTACCTCTTGTGCCTTACGGCAGATGAGATAGCTTCGACATTCTCCGCTTTGAGGATTGTAACTGGCGTAATGCTCAAAATTTTGCAAGTCGAAGTCCGCGCCTAATTCACGATTGATACGGGCTAAGATATTTAGGTTGAAACGGGCTGTAATACCAGTTTGGTCGCTGTAAGCTTGTAATATTTTGGCGGGCTCTTTTTTAAGATCTACGCCCAGTAAAAGTTTATCACCTTTTTGCAGTTTGGCCGCCAAACTGCTTAAGAAACCTGCTGCCTTACCCTGCGGGAAATTGCCAATATTGGAGCCTAAAAACAAGACTAATTTTGGATCATTGCTAATATTTTGCAAGTGTTCTAATGCCTCGAAGTATTCCATAGCCATGGGAATAACTTCTAATTGGGGAAGCTCTGTTATTAAGCTTTCGGCCAGTTCATCCAAAACATGACTAGAGATGTCAATCGGTAGATATTGGAAATCCGCTTTCTCCTCTATAAAGCTACGCAGAAGAATTTTGGTTTTTAAGCCATCGCCAGCGCCTAATTCAACCAGTTTAAAAGGAGTCTTAAAATTAAGGGCTCGGAAAATGTCTTCCTTGCGCAGTTGAAAAATTTCTTCCTCTGCACGGGTAAGGTAATAATCAGGCATCGCCATGATTTCTTGGAAAATTTGATCACCGATTTCGTCGTAGAAATAACGGGATGATAAATATTTCGCATCTGCCGCAAGGCCAGTAATAACATCTTGTTTAAAGCTCGTCATGCTTTAGTCTATATTTTTGGCCAGTCTTAAGCCGGTAAACTGCCAGCGAAAGTGGGGGTGAAAAAAGTTACGGTAACTCGGCCGGCTGTGGCCAGATGGGCTCGCAATGGAAGCGCCTCTTAATACCATTTGATTGATCATAAATTTGCCATTATACTCTTTAGCAGGACCTTCAATGGTTTTAAAACCGGGGTAGGCGAGGTAGGCACTATTGGTCCATTCCCAACGTTCGCCCCATTTAAATTGTTCTTGCGCTACTTCCCATTCGGCTTCGGTAGGCAGGCGTAATCCTTTCCATTCTGCATAAGCATAAGCCTCGTAATAACTAATGTGGCTAAGGCTTTCGGAGCCGTTTAAGAGAACAGGTCCGGCTAAACTAAAGCGATACCATTCACCGTTTTTTTGAAACCAATAAAGCGGCGCTTTTATTTGTTCACGCTTAAGCCAATCCCAGCCCTCGGCATGCCAAAAACTAAATTCTTGGTAGCCACCCGCTTCAATAAACTCGAGCCATTCGGCGTTTGTTACCAATTTGGAGGCAATAGAGTAGGGTTGTAAATATACCTTATGCGCAGGCTGCTCATTATCGAAACAGAATTCCTTGCCGGCATAGCCAATACGATAAATGCCTTCGCTTATTTCAATAAATTTAGGCACTTCCGAATTGCTCGGGAAGCTTTCTTGAAAGTCGGCTTTATAGGGCGCCTGAAAAGGCTGGACAGCCAATATTTTTTTAAAATCGGTTAGAAATAATTCTTGGTGCTGTTCTTCGTGGTTAATGCCTAATTCTATGGTTTGTAATTGCTTAGGGTTTAAATCTGTAGCAAAAAGCTTCTCCATCTGCGCATCTACATAAGTGCGATAAGTATAAATTTTTTCGAGAGCCGGACGGATTAAGGTACCGCGGGAATGTCGATCAATTCTTTCGCCTAGACCTTCGTAATAGGAGTTGAAATAAAAGGGAAATTGTGCATCAAATTGCTGGTAATTAGTCAGACCCGGCAAAAGAACGAGGGTTTCGAAAAACCAAGTGGTGTGTCCTAAATGCCATTTGGGCGGACTTACCTCTTCACTGGGTTGTGCTAAATGGTCCTCAGTACTGAGAGGTTTCATTAATTCGACCGTTTGCGCGCGAGTGTGAAAGTATTTTTGGGCGAGCTGCTGCTGATTAGGCTGCGACATATTTTATAGGATAGCTAAGCCGCAAATTAGAAGTATTTTTATAAATTTTCGGGAGATTGATAATAAATTATGCTTTTAATTTTGTTGTTTTTTCAGCAATGTGATTCTTTAATCGTAATTTTGCGATGAAAGGATTTACAGATGAAATCAGAAGTACAATTTAGTGCTCAAGACTTAAGGATTGCTTCCTTGGCTAAGGCCTTAGGGCACCCTGCTCGCTTGCGGATTCTTAGTTTTTTATATCAGGAGGAGTCCTGCTTTTGTGGCGATTTGGTAAAGGAAATTGGCTTAGCCCAAGCTACGGTTTCGCAGCATTTGAAAGAGCTGAAGAATCAAGGCATTATTAAAGGACAAATTACTGGTCCAGCAGTTTGTTATTGTATTAATCCCGAAGTATGGGAAGAGATGAAAGTACTTTTTCAGGCCTTCCTCGATCATAGTTTACCCCTAAAATCTAACTGTTGCTAAAAAGCATTATCATGAAATTATCCGACTTTAAAGCCGCCCTAAAAGACCAAGAATACCCCATTTTTAAACTGGAAAATGGCAAGGCTCTGGCACCGCATTACCACTTAACCGAATTGGGTAAAATCACCAAAGATTATATCGACTGCGGTGGCACCTTACGCCAAGAATCTTGGCTTAATCTGCAACTTTGGGAAGCCAATGATTATGAGCATCGGCTTTCGGCTACCAAGCTGTTAGGGATTATTCGCAAGACCGAAAGACAATTGGCTTTAAGCCAGGATCTCGATTTAGAAATTGAATACCAAGGCAGCACCATTGGTCGCTACTCTCTAGGCAAAGATGGCGATGCCTTCGTGCTGAAAGCTACCCAAACCGATTGTTTAGCCAAGGAATCATGTGGTATTCCTGATGCGATATCTTTACCCGTTAAGGATTTGGCTAGCGCGGTTAATGATAATTGCTGCGGTCCTAATTCTACTTGTTGCTAGACTAAAAAGAGGCGTAAAATGCGCGAACTGGGATTTTTAAATCGCTATTTAACCTGAGTTCGACCATAAATCATAGCCTCAGATTTTCACTTTTTTGGCTACAAAGGCGCTTTAGTCGAAATCTATTGGTTTGAAATTAAAAAGACAGTAGCCATTTATGAGGGCACTGAAAAACTGAAGGTTTTTTGGTTAATTACTAATAAAGCGATCAAGCAAAAATTAGCTTTTGCCTTGGTCGCTTTTTCGTTTTCGCTTTTTTACGCCTTTTGATTTTTATCATTTGGGGCTTAAATAGGCTATATTGTTCTTATAATCGCTGTTTAGCGACTTTGATCCGGTCTCAGAGATATGCCTTGTTATTAGCTAGTTAATTTAAGGATTCTTTTAAGGTTTACTGCAAAAATGGCTAATGCACCCTGCATTTGCATGTTTTGGATACCGTATGCTATAGCGCGATTATAACCATGCACATTTTTTAGCTCGCTATTTTTTGCTTCGATCTTATACCGGTGCTTAGATTTTTCTTTAAAATATTCTGATTCCTGAAAGGCGATTTGGTCTTGATGCAAGTCTGATTTAATAGTAACCGAATAACTTTTGCTCTTAGCTCCTGGCTTATAACACCCCTCTCTTAAAGGGCACAGCTTGCACTTTTCAATATCAAAGTAATGCGTATATACTTGATTCTTGCCCGTATTCTTTTTTCCTTGTTGTGCTTTACGAATGGCTAGATGTCCAGCTGGGCATACGTAAGTATTAGCATCTTTATTATATTCAAACTTATCCTCCAGCTTTCTATTACCTTGGGTAATAATGGGATTAAGCTTTGCCACTATTTTAATAGGCTGATCATTTTTATCTTTTAGTTTAAGGTTCTGACTGCCTGAATAGGCGCCATCACCAATTACAGTATCCACCTGAACTCCATTTTCCTGACTTATTTCCACAAGCATAGGCAACTCAGGGCCATCACCTTTTTCACCCGATGTCACCAGTGCCGCACTAATAATGCGTTCTTCCGTCATGGCTATATGGGTTTTGTAACCAAAAAAATTGCTATCCGCTGATTTATGACCCGTTTTAGCATCGCTATCCTTGGATAGAATATAGTTTTCCTGGGCATCTTCGATGGTTTCCTTTAATAGGTTAAGCTTCTCTTTAACCGCTGGAATAGAACGTAAAGTGTGATCTAACTCTATACACCGCTCAAGTTCTTTGCAATAAGCCAACTCCTTATCTAAATCTCCAGAGACATTCTTTTGCGGCATCTGGTTTTTCATATCTTCATCCACCGAATAAACTGCCTTGCGCAATAGTTTTGAACGCTCTCGTAAAACCTCTAGGGCTGAAAACGGATTTGATCTTGACAACGAATGTGTAGCATCAACGATAATCGATTTGGAGGTGATTATTTCTTTTTCCAGCGCTATAGAGACCGTTTTATTTATCAATAGATTTAATAAGTCTGTGTCCTTTAAACGTAATTTACGGAACTTGGTTAAGGTGCTAGCGTTGATAACGGCTTCTTCAGGCGCCATTTCTAGGAAATATTTGAAAGACATATCATATCGAGAACGTTCCACCACATCAACATCTGAAATGCAATAGATCGTTTTCAATAACAAGTATTTAAAAAGACGTACTGGACTCTGCGCATTGCGACCGTTATTGGAACAGTATTTATCGAGCAGCTCCTGGTGAATAAAGCTGAAATCAATCAAATCACTGATCTTCCTTAGAAGGTTATCCTTGGGTACGATTAAGTCATATAAATCTGAATATGCGCTTAATTGAATTTTTTGCTGCTGCAATAACATACTTAAACCACTGTTAATCAGCATCTAATATACGAAAAAAGGAGTGAAAACAGTAATGTTCTCGCTCCTTTTCAATCCTTTCAGTAAAAATATTTAATGACTTTTTCAGTGCCCTCGCCATTTATTTGGGTATTCCTTTTTTACTGGGGTTTATTTGTCGTGCTGCCTTAGTTCGGTTGAAAGGTTTCAAATGGTATCAAGAATCTTACCTGGTTAAAATCGGTCCTATTCCCCTAATAGCTTCTTTTGTTTACCATCGATTTTATGTTTTCCCTCAAGGGAGATGTGATAGTCGATTTACCCGCCGATGTACTGCTTATTGCACTGCCATTGGTAACCTATTTCGTTTTAATATTTGTCATTAGTTTTTTCTTATCACGCACATTAGGAGCGACTTATGATAAGAATGTGGCGATATCCGTTACCGCTGCGGGCCATAATGTCGAATTGACGATTAGGGTGGCCATTGCCGTTTTTGGGATTAAGTCTGGTGAAGCATTTGCAGGCGTGGTAGGGCCATTAATAAAAGTACCCGCACTAATTATTTTAGTACGGGTAGCATTTTGGTTGAGAACTAAATTTTACTAGGTTAACATAAATTCGACGTAAAATCAGGCCTCAGACCCCTTGTAAATAGTGGAATTCAAGCCTATGCAGTGAAGCAATAGCGAGCTATTGCAAGATGCAGAGGCGCGGAAAGCCGCTTTTTAGAAGGGAACTAAATGGTGTTTCCAATAAAAGTGAAAATACTTCATCTAGTTCATTTGCTGTAGCCCGCTACAGCTGCACGATCTAGACATGTCTTTTCTTTTTACTGAAAATCTGAGGCTATGATTTATAGTCGAACTCACGTTAGATTAAAGCAGATGACTTCTAAAAAATCAAAGTGAGAGAGATCTACTTCACCTATAAAAGTTTTACTGAGCAATCGAACTTCCTGATAGTTCTTGCGCTACAAACTCTTTATTTTCTTATGAAACCAAAAAGGTCCGAAGGGAATTAAGGAAGCGATTGCACCTTGTGCTAAAACCAGCACAGACCACTTCATTTTTAGATAGGCTGCAAATAATGCAATGAAGTATAAAATAAAAAGAATACCATGCAACCAACCCACATATTTAACTAAAATTTCTTCTCCTAAAAGGTATTTTACCGGCATTGCTACTAACAATAAAGTCAAAAAGGAATAGGCCTCTAATCTTCCAATTAAAATAAAGCGAGATAAAGTTTTCGATTCAATCATGCTGTTTTTTCTTCTTGGCTGCGAAAGTAATGCATAGCCACACGCCATTCTGCCACGGAAATACTTTTATCCGCATAATGTAGATTCATTAAATCTGGGGATTTCTGACTACTCCAAATAGAAGCTAATTTTTGTAGTTGACTCTTATCAAAAACCTGTTCAATCTTCAGCCTACCATCTTTTAAACCATTTAATAGATGACCATAAATAGTAGCAGATTTCAATTTCCTTTTATCGGCAATCTCAGCCACCCCCATTCCTTTGCTTAGCAATTCGTAGGTCTCCTCGTAGGTCTGACCAGTTACCTTTTTAGCCTTTCCCGATTTAGATTTTAAATTAAGTTTCATCTCGCGCACCGCTTCGCTTGCCTTCACTTTGCGTTGGCTTAAAAAGTCCTCCTTCGCCCCTTCCATTGCTTTGGGCAAACTTCCCTCCCCCTGTAAAAATTTATAAACACCCTCTATGTCCTTTATCTCAAAATAGCGCTTCACTAAAATGCTTAGGATTTCCTGATAAAGGTCGCGCAGAGCATTGGTGCCCGTATGCATATCTAAGATGCGCAAATTGATAAGACATAAATCAATTAAACTTAAAAGGTCTTTGCCAAAATAATCGGCCCCTTTGCTAAGTCTATCTTCAAGTTGAGCATAATTCGAATCGTGCAAAAGCGTATAAATCTGCCTTTGAAAGGTACCTCCTGTTTTTGCTAATAAAGAAAGTTTGCCTTGAATGGTTCGTGGACTTTCATTGAGTAAATCTATTTGGAAACTAAACTTCTCGTGATGCTTTTGAAAGTGATAGGTGGCGGTACTAAGAATCGTGGTTAAGTTAAAAGTTTCGAGCATGGTATCTTGCAAATAACTCTTTTTGGCCGTGCTTAAGTCTTCCTTTAGATCGGAATCGGCCTTACTTCTCACAAAGCTTTGCACTTGAGCATCCGTCATAATAGCGCTCGCCTGAACCTTTGTTTTTAAGATTAAACCTTTCAAACTGGTTAATCGTGATAAAGCCACGTAGACCTGACCAGGCGCAAAAGCACTACCGACATCAACTGCCGCCTTCTCAAAGGTTAAGCCCTGACTTTTATGAATGGTTACCGCCCAAGCCAGTCTTAGTGGAAAATGTTCAAAAGAGCCGAGGATCTTCTCTTCTATTTCTTGTTTCTTCGTATCCAACTCAAAGCGTCTATTCTCCCACTTTAGACGAGGTACTTCAAAGTCTTCACCGTCTAAATCCACATGAATGGAATCTTTATCCAAATCTGTTATTAGGGCAATTTTACCATTGTAAAACCGATTTCCCTCGCTATCATTCTTAATAAACATAACCTGCGCTCCCTTCTTTAATTCTAAAGAATCTGGCATAGGAAAGAGACTCTCATTAAAATCGCCTTCTACCGCAGAGTGGTAAATAAAGCTTTCTGATTTTAAGGCCTTTAGCCTATTAGAATTAATAGTATTGGCTTGATGATTATGCGTTACCAAAGTAATTAAGCCCTCCTCGGGTTGGTAATTGGCTTGATAACATTGATTGAGTTTCTCTAAGTCCTCTGCCCCACAATTATTATTGCGGAGTTTATTTAGTAAATCGATAAACTCAGGGTCGTTTTGACGGTAAATTTTATCCAGTTCGAGATAAGTAAAGCGGCTATTTTTAAGGGCTAAGGCCTCAAAAAAATGTGCACTGGGGTAGATTTTAGACAAAAGGCCCCATTCGTGATCCTTTACGATAGGTGGCAGTTGGAATAAATCCCCAATCATTAAAAGCTGTACGCCCCCAAAAGGACGATTATTTCTTCTTACACTGCGCAGGCGATAGTCAATGGCATCAATAATATCGGCGCGGCACATACTCACCTCGTCAATAACTAAGAGATCGATACTCTGCAAAACTTTTCTACGCCGAGCATCGAGCGGATTACGGCGAGCTATGGTTTTACCATAATAAAAATTGGACTCCATTGTAGGAGGTATGGCTAAGGTATCTTGTGCAATGAAAGTCCCGAAGGGCAATAAGAATTGAGAATGAATGGTTACGCCGCCCGCATTTAAGGCCGCTACTCCGGTGGGAGCAATTACCAAAAAAGATTTATGACTAATTTCCGAGAGCTTTCGTAAGAAGGTTGTTTTCCCTGTGCCCGCTTTTCCCGTTAAAAAAAGATGGTTAGCGGTACTATTTATGAATTGTTCGGCGAGCTCAATTTTCAGATTCATATCAATTGCAATTTGGAGAGGCCTAAATTACGCTTTGGGCACCTGAAGCCCAAGGAATGGCCAGCATTAATCATTTACTAAATATTTGAATCACCTTAAGATCCTTAAGGTGAAACTATAAAAATCCATGCTGGAAATAAAGCTCAGGCCTCCTTATTCATTTACACATCGTCGCCATAGACCAAGCTTTCTCCTTTAAAATATAGCAGCGTCTTATGGGAGCGCATCCATAAATTCTTGTTGAGTATCTCCTCAATAACGTGAGTTCGACTATAAATCATCGCCTCAGATTTTCAATAAAAAGAAAAGAGGCAAGAAAGCCGCTAAAGCCCAAAGAATGGCCTAAAAAAGCAGCCTCCTTACTTTAAGTCAAATGCTAGTAAAAAAATAAGCCCCAAAATTTGGGGCTTATTCGTGCTTCAAACATGCGTTCGATGTGAAATCAGATTTCAGAGCCTTTTTGAAAAGTGAAACCCGCCTGTTTAAAGAGCCTTCACATTATCCTTGATATCTCTTTCTATGTAAATGCGTTGGGGATCTATTGCTACTTTTAAAGGCTTTTGCTTCAGTTCGAAGCGGTAACTTTTTTCTGCCTCATCTATATAAATGCGTTTTTTGTAAAACAGCTCTTTTTCATCTTCATCGCTGTAAAATCCCACATCCACCCATTCATTAAGCAAGACTGGGCTTTCTGTCCCGAGCGTATCTGCCCGATATTTGAATGATTCCAAATCGATATTCACGGTATATAATTCGCCTTCTTCCTTTAATTCGGCTTCTTTCAAGCGGAAATCGTAAAGGGTGATATTTTCGATCCAATCTTCCAATAAATAGTGCAAAGAATCAGCTACCCGAGGCCTTAAATAAGCCATAAAATCGTGGGCATTAGGATAAGGCGGAGCTTTATATCGATAGGCCGCTAAGAACTCGCTAAGCGCAGCATTTACCGAATCGGAACCTATCATTTCTTGCAAAGCAAACAAAATAATGGACCCCTTTCCATAATGTATATAGCCTTGATTCTCCACCTTAAGTAAGGGTAATTCTTTTTCCGACTCGCCACTTCTTCCCCTTAAATAACGGTCCATATCGTACTTCAAAAATTCACGCATCTTAATGGCATCGCTACTTTGCTTCATTACCATTAAGGAACTGTATTCGCTAAAGCTCTCCGTTAAGAAAGTTGCCCCTTGCATTAGCGCGGGGATTTCTTGATGCGCCCACCATTGATGCGCCATTTCGTGGGCGATAACCGCATCTACCACATTGTTTCCTTCTTCGTCTTCGAGATTAGTTATAAAACCAAATCCTTCGGAATAAGGCATAGTACCTGGAAAAGCTTGGGCGAAGGTAGCATAGCGAGGGAACTCAATTATACGTGCTTCTTTATGAAAATAAGGACCAAAATTCGCGGTATAATACTCTAGCGATTTCTGAATCGCATCTAACATGCGCTCTACATTATAAGGGTGTTTTTCATCATAGTACACCTCTAAATTAATACCCTTCCATTTACGACTCGCCTTCTGATAGTCGGCGGAAATAAAGGCATAAAAGTTTTGCGAAGGTTGTTCTACAACGTACTCGTAATAATTGCGCTCCCCTTCTTGCCATTCTTTCATTAAGCTTCCTGGCGCAATGGCTATTTGGTCACTCGAGGTAGATATGGTCGTTTTCACAGATACCCAATCCGATAAACCATCACTTAAGTAGTTAACCATGCACTTGTCATCGCAAGAGTCGGCTTGTAATTTGGGCATTCTTTCCTTGGGCTTCAAATCGTATTTCTTACGATCATTACGATCGCTAAGCTCAAAGTTACTAGCATATCCCATCTGCGGAAGCACGCTACCATTATTTAAAAAAGTACCATTGCGAATTATGGAGGTATTACCTCTAGAGTTTTCGAAACCTTTGGTACGATAAGTATTAGTGATTTTTAAAGGCAGGCTGTCGCCCGGAAGTAGCGGCTTAGCTAAGGCAAAGGCTTTAAAACCAAATTTCTCATCGAACCAAGCTTCACTTACACCTGACCCAGCTATTTCTGTTTCCCAATCCTCGTCAAGGGTAAAGAAAAGTGAATCTATAATTTCAGTTCCGGTGTTTTTCAGCGTCATATCCGCCCGCACATCCACATCCCTCGTTGCAGGAAAAATATCAATTGCATACTCTATGGCCGTAATTTTGGGCATAGGATAATTTTGATAAGATTTGTATTTCTTTTCGTAATCTGCCTGCAACAACTCTATTTCGTCAGACGTTTTATAGCTATTTAAAACCTGAGTGTTATAATAAACCCATCCAGCTACAGCTGAAAAGGCCACTAAAAAACTAGTAATTACAAGAGCATAAGAACCTTTGAAAGAAATTTTAGCTTGCTTTAAACGGCTAATAAAATTCCCCGATTTATGCCTTTGCATTAACAGACCTGCCACAAGCAGCAAGAAGCTAGCAAAAAGCAACCAGTAAAGCGTAAACCAAAAATGTCCGACTAGGCCAGGACCAAAATCGTTCATATCGCTGTAACTTATAGAAGGTGTACCATTAAGTGACAACATATTGGTGCTTACATCCAAAACACTCCAGAGAATATCTAAAACAAATAGACTTAAAACCGACACGAAATAGCCCAAATATTTATTGTTAACTAGCACTTGAATGAAGAGATGCAAACAAGCATAAAAAATATAAGTGGGTAGCTGACTGTAGATATACTGCCTTAAATATAGACTGAGTTCGATATTGGTAAAACCCTGTCCTAATTGGGCCAAAATAGCGGCTATGGCGTAAATTAGGTATAAAAATGAAGCGACGTAAACCAGGGCAAAGGCCTGCGCTAAGAGCTGGTTAAAAGCACGGTGCGGCGTTGCCCCAATCACTTCATCAATATGGGAAGAACGATCGCGCCACACTAATTCGCCGCTAAAAAATACCATAATTATAATCATGAAAATCCCCGACGAATCCGCTATGGTATCGAGCATTTTATAGGTTAAGGGATAGCTCTTTAATCCAAAGTACTCGAAGCCATTTATTAAATCGGTGCTAAGAAGTATTAAGGCAAAAGCCGCCAGAATCTTAAAAACGGTATTCTTTAAAATACTGCGGCTGGCATCTTGAAAGAAGCTGACAAAATGCTGCCATCCCATGCCCCTATAATGCAAACGAACATTAGGCAAATCGCCTAAAGGCATACTAACATTTCTTACTAATTCCTTGGCTTTTTTCCTCCGTTTAAAACGAGAAGCGCTTGGATTTTTCTGTGGTTTAAAACTAAAATAAGAAACCAATACTATTAACAAGCCTAAGCCCATCCAAAGGAGGCGGTTGTAAAGAAGTATACCGCTAAAGCTAGGGGCTAAAGTGTTTTTTTCTACCGTAGTGAAATAACGGCTATCTACGGAATAGGCTCTGATGCCAAAAGGATCACTTAGCCCCGCTATTTGTACATTCTCTATATCACTTAGTAAATTACCGGAAACGATATAACCAATTATAATGATCAAGGCACCAACGAAGGAGATAATAGTACTGCGCCATTTTTGCGCCATAGCATAAATTAAAGCCCCACTCAAAAACATATTGGGCACTATGAACAAGAGGTAATTGGTAAGGAAAGTGGCCCACGGTGTTGGTCCCAAGCGCTCGGCGGGAATCCAATCGAAAACGGGCCCTAGTAAGGTTCCTAAATAAACTCCCAGAAAAACGCCAAGGAGAGGAATCGTACTTAAAACCAAAGCGCCTAAAAAGCGGCCAAAGAAATAGGCAGCTTTGTTAAGTGGAGTGGTAAAGAGGATTTCGTCGAAGTTATTATTGAAATCGCGTAAAGCGGCATTATTAAAAAAAGCCACGGCGAAGAGCAAGCCGAAGATGGATAAAACGGTTACGAAAGTGGTTACAATATGGGGTGCATTTTTATGCACTGCTCCTATGGCGCCGCCAATCATTACACTATCACTTACTACGGCCATAAAGGCCATTAAAGCGAATACGAAAGTGAAAATATAAACCATGGGCACGCGTAAGGCGGCTCCGAGTTCTCGCGAGAAAATTTCTTTAAACATGGATGGACGATTAAAGGGTTACACTTTCAGAACTACTCATAATGAACGAAAAGAATACGTCTTCCAAATTAGGAGCAACCGCTTTAAAACCTTCTGCTGGCATCACTTCCGACTGAATATGAATAAGTGGTTTACCCGCAATCATCTTTTCCGAGATCACCTGGTACTGCTTTTTATAGTCATTGAGCTCTTCGCGACCGATGCGCTTTTCCCAAACCTGACCTTCTAGGGTGGCGATGGCATCTTCGGGGCCACCATTATAAATTATTCGGCCTAAGTTCATGATGGCCATTTCGGTGCAGAGCTCGCGCACGTCATCCACAATATGGGTGCTTAAAATAACAATCACCTCACTGCCCACATCAGCCAAAAGATTATGAAAACGGTTGCGCTCTCCTGGGTCCAAGCCTGCTGTGGGTTCATCCACAATTATAAGTTGGGGATTGCCAATTAGGGCCTGCGCAATGCCAATTCGTTGCTTCATTCCACCCGAAAAGCCTTTTACCACTTTATGGCGCTTGTCGAACAAGTTTACCTTTTGCAGGAGATGCTCTACCAAATCTTTGCGTTCGCCTTTGTTTTTAACACCCTTTAATATGGCTAGGTGATTTAATAATTGATAGGCCGTAATTTTAGGATACACGCCAAACTCTTGGGGTAAATAGCCCAAATTCTTACGCAGCTCCTGAGGTGATTTCAAAATATCAATATCATTCAACATCAAGGTTCCTTGATCGGCATCTTGCAAGCCCGCTAAGGTTCGCATTAAAGATGACTTTCCAGCACCATTCGGGCCAAGTAAGCCAAACATTCCTTTGCCAATTTCTAGCGAAACATTGTCCAATGCCTTTACGCCATTCGCATAGGTCTTCGTTAATCCTTCAATAATTAATTTCATTGCCTTGATTATTTGATAGTTGTTGTAGCGAAGAAAGTTAATATTATTAATGAAGCATATTACAGTGTTCGAAATCGGACAGGAAAAATTAAAAAAAAAGGCGCTCTGAATTCTCAGAACGCCTCTGCACTTAAACTTTAAAAGTTGTGATACCTACATATTACGGCGATACTGCCCACCCACTTCAAATAAAGAGCTAGTAATTTGCCCTAAGCTGCAAAACTTAGTGGCTTCCATTAGTACCTCAAACATATTTTCATTGGCAATAGCGGTGGCTTGTAATTTCTCGAGCCAAGCATTGGCGGTATCCTGATTGCGCTTTTGTAAAGCACGAAGATTGGTGATTTGCGCTTCCTTCTCTTCGGTAGTGGCACGAATAATTTCACCTGGTCTCGTGGTGGGCGAACCTTCCGAACTTAAAAAGGTATTTACTCCAATTATCGGCAAATCGCCATTGTGTTTTAGGGTTTCATAATACAAACTCTCTTCCTGAATTTTACCTCGCTGGTACATGGTTTCCATGGCCCCCAAAACGCCACCCCTTTCGGTGATGCGATCAAATTCGGCAAGCACCGCTTCTTCCACTAAGTCAGTTAATTCTTCAATAATAAAGCTTCCTTGAATAGGGTTTTCGTTTTGGGTAAGCCCTAATTCCTTGTTGATAATCAACTGGATAGCCATCGCTCTACGCACACTTTCTTCCGTTGGCGTAGTAATCGCCTCATCGTAAGCATTGGTATGCAATGAGTTACAATTATCATAAATCGCATACAAAGCCTGCAAGGTGGTACGAATATCATTAAACTGGATTTCCTGTGCATGCAGGGAACGTCCCGAAGTTTGAATATGGTATTTTAACATCTGCGCACGCGGATTTGCACCATACTTTCTATCCATGGCCTTCGACCAAATTCTGCGGGCAGCTCTACCAATTACTGCATATTCTGGATCTACTCCATTACTAAAGAAAAAGCTCAAGTTCGGACCAAAATCATTGATGTCCATACCGCGGCTCAAATAGTATTCTACATAAGTAAAACCATTAGCCAAAGTGAAGGCTAATTGCGTAAGTGGATTTGCGCCTGCTTCGGCAATATGGTAACCCGAAATGGATACCGAATAGAAGTTTCTCACCTGATTATTGATGAAGCTTTCTTGCACATCACCCATTAAACGCAGGGCAAATTCTGTAGAGAAAATACAAGTGTTTTGCGCCTGATCTTCTTTTAAAATATCGGCTTGTACGGTTCCACGCACTACCGCTAAAGTCTTTTTCCGGATTTCAGCATATACGGCTGGCTCTAAAACCTGGTCGCCTGTTAAACCCAATAACATTAAGCCTAAGCCCTTATTCCCTTTCGGTAGATGCCCTTTTACTGAGATATTGCTCAAAGGCTCAAGTTCTACGCGGTCCTTAGCTTCACCCTCGGCTAAACCTTGATAATATGGACGCTCTAAATTACGATCGTCGTAAAGTTCTTTAAATTTGGCTTCCACGGACGATTCTAAACCGTTTTCACGAATGTAAATTTCGCATTGCTGATCAATAGCGGCATTCATAAAGAAAGCTAAAATCATCGGAGCGGGACCATTAATAGTCATACTCACCGAAGTAGTAGGTTCGGATAAATTAAAACCTGAGTATAATTTCTTCGCATCACTTAAGGTGCAAATACTTACCCCAGAATTACCAATTTTTCCGTAAATATCGGGACGATAATCAGGGTCATTTCCATAAAGAGTTACTGAATCGAAAGCCGTACTTAAACGCGCCGCAGGCATATCTTGGCTTACATAGTGGAAACGACGGTTGGTTCTTTCAGGGCCACCTTCACCTGCAAACATACGGGTAGGGTCTTCGCCTGTGCGCTTGAATGGATAAATCCCCGCCGTGAAAGGGAACTCACCCGGTACATTTTCTTTCAAGTTCCATAATAACAAATCACCCCAAGCTTGGTAACGTGGTAAGGAAACCTTGGGAACCATGGTATGGGAAAGCGACTCGGTATGGGTTTTAATATTGATTTCTTTTCCCCTTACGGAGAAAGTATACAGTTCGTCGCGGTACTTTTTCACCTTGCCTTCCCATTCGGTAATAATATCCCAATAGTGAGGGTCAAGGTCTTTCCGTAAGGCTACGAACTTGCTAATCAGTTCACCGATTGTACCTTCTTCATTAAGGGTTGCTGCTTCTTCTCGTAACAAATCTGGGCCACCAAAGGAAAGAGTAGCTTGATACAAACCATAAAGCTTTTGAGCTACCTCAGCCTGTTCTTTCGCTCGCTTATCATAAGCGCGATTCGATTCCGAAATTTCGGACAAATAACGGGTGCGATTAGGAGGGATAATGTAAATCTTCTCGCTCATTTCACCCGTGCTGCGGAAATCGCTCTTTAAGTGTTCCGCGCCAGCTTTATGAACTAAAGTATCAATTAAAGCCCGGTATAAAGCATTGGTACCTGGATCGTTAAACTGACTAGCGATACTGCCGTAAACGGGCATAGTATCTGTGTCGGCATCCCATAAATTATGGTTGCGTTGGTACTGTTTTTTCACATCGCGCAAAGCATCCAGGGCGCCGCGTTTGTCAAATTTATTGAGGGCAATAATGTCGGCAAAATCCAGCATATCGATTTTCTCCAACTGGGTAGCAGCACCGTATTCAGGCGTCATCACATACATGGAAGCATCGCTGTGCTCAATAATTTCGGTATCACTTTGGCCAATTCCAGAAGTCTCTAAAATGATTAAATCGTATTGAGCCGCTTTTAAAATATTCACCGCCTCTTGTACGTGTTTGCTCAGGGCAAGATTGGATTGGCGTGTGGCCAAGGAACGCATATATACCCGATCGTTTTTTATTGCGTTCATGCGTATTCTATCTCCCAAAAGGGCCCCACCTGTTTTACGTTTGGAAGGATCTACCGAGATAATGCCTAAAGTTTTTTCGGGGTGGTCGATTAAAAAGCGACGTACTAACTCATCTACTAGTGAGCTTTTTCCCGCTCCACCTGTTCCAGTAATACCCAATACAGGCGTTTTTGATTGCGCCGCCATAGCGTCGATTTTATCTAAAGCTTCCTTATTGGCTTCCATGTTATTTTCCGCCGCGGAAATTATTTTGGCAATGTCCGGTTTAGACTTTTCACTAATCCGATCTAACTCACCATTAATGCTTAATCCCGTAGGGAAATCGCAACGTTTAATCATATCATTTATCATCCCTTGCAGGCCCATCGAGCGACCATCATCGGGTGAATAAATACGATCGATCCCGTATTCGTGTAGTTCTTGAATTTCTTCAGGGAGGATAACGCCGCCACCGCCGCCAAAGATTTTAATTTGAGGTGCACCCTTTTCTTTTAAAAGGTCGTGCATATACTTGAAGTATTCTATATGCCCACCTTGGTAGGATGTCATAGCGATGGCCTGCGCATCTTCTTGTATTGCGGTGTTTACCACCTCTTCTACAGAGCGGTCATGGCCAAGATGAATCACCTCACAACCAGTGGCTTGAATGATCCGTCGCATGATATTAATCGCTGCATCATGACCATCAAAGAGGGAAGCGGCGGTAACTATTCTTACCTTATTGGTGGGCGTATAGGGAACTTGCTGTTGCATTGCGCATTTTTTGAGTTGCGCAAATTTAAGAATTAAGCGCAGGTATTAAACCTGAGTTCAACCTTAAATTATAGCCTCAGATTTTCAATAGAAGGAAAAGACTAATCTAGAGCGTGCAGCTGTAGCGGGCTACAGCAAATGAGCTAGATGCAAGATTTTCACTTTTATTGAAAAAAACGCATGAGCCTCTTTTAATCGGCGGTTTTATGCGCCTTAGCCCTTTGCAATAGCCCGCTATTGCTGCATGGCTTTGGCTTAAAACCCACAATTTATAAGAAGTCTGAAGCCCAATTTAAAATCGATCTCAGGTATTAAGGAATTTCGCCTAAAGACCGCAGCTAAATAATTTAAGGGGGGCGATTACTAGAAAACTATGGTTCAGAAAAAATCAAGACTTATCTTAGCGCTAAATCTAAATCTATGCGCAAATTGCTTTTCAGCCTGCTTCTATTAATGCCCTTATTATCCTTTAGTCAGGAAGCCCGCTATGAGCAACTGAAAACTTTCCCTATAAATTTAAAGGTTTTAAACCCTTTAATGGGCACCAATAATATGGCCATTATGAAAGTGGAAAAAGTTGAACCAAATGCGGTGAATCTCACTATTGGGGATACAATCTTATGCAAATTTTACTTTACCTTAAAGCCTGTGCAAGGTGAAGTTCACATGTCTGGCATTAACCGCGGCGACTATATTAGTACGCACATGCACGCTCAATTTAATCCTTACAGTGGTGCTTATCAGTACGAGGCTTTTCACTACAAGAAGTATCTTACAAAAAATTAAAGTAGTAAACCTGGTAATTCGTCGAGGGCCTTAATTTCAAAACTTACCTTTTCTTGATGTTGATTGGAGTGGGGATTAAAAAAAACTTGATCTATTCCTACATTGCGCGCGCCGATAATATCCGCAAGCAAACTATCACCAATCATTAAGGAGTTTTTTCGATCCGCTCCCGCTTGACGCATGGCTTCAACAAAAATTTTAGCCTCCGGTTTGTTAACCCCAATCTTATCGCTGGTTATAATTTTATCGAAAAAGGGGGAGAGTCCGCTTTTCGCTAATTTAATATGCTGAGTTTCTTCAAACCCATTGGTTATGATGTGCATAGAAAAATTAGCGTACAAAGATTGAAGCATGGCCATACAACCAGGAAAAAGGGCCGTTTTTTGAGGTGCTAGGTGAATATAGTCTTTTTCAAAATTCGCTACTTTATCATCATGTTGATAATTATAAATCGCAAAGGTTTCCGCGAAGCGGCGGTGGCGTAAAGTGGCCTTATCTATTTTATTCGCCCGATACAAGGCCCACATCTCTTCATTTTTTTGATAATAGCTTTGTAAAAACTCATCTACCGGAAGGTTTAAAATGGACTCCCAAGCATAAGAATCATAGAGTTCAAGTAAAGCTTGTTTAGAATTCTTTTCAAAATCCCAAAGGGTATGATCAAGATCGAAAAAGAGATGCTGGTATTCTTTTGCCATTATTTTAAAAGCGAAATCGGCCAAGGCAGATCGTTATATTTCAAGTAATTATAGTGTCGCGCTTCTGCACCAAATGAAGCATAAAAACGCGCTAGACCCGGCTGCTGAGATCCTTCAAAATCCAATTCTTCTAAGCGTTCTGAATTATAAATGAGATATTCATTTATAAGATAGGTCATCGCGTCTAAATCTTTACCCATGGGCGACAGAGCGGAAAACAAGAATATAGAGCGCCCTTGATATTCAATAAAAAATACTCCTGCCAATAATTGATTGGGGCCGCCGTAAATGGTAAACACCTTAGCTAAACCACGATGCAATAGTTGGAACATCGCTTTTTCTAAAGAGCGATAATACTCAGAAGACAGTTTTAGTTGTTGGCCTTTATTCTCGTTAAACAAATCAATTAAAACCTTTGGGCCGTCACTTTCAAAAAGATCAAAATTTGTCTGTTGATGCTTCTTTAACTTACGCTTTAGATTGCTATTAAAACCTTTGTAAACGTCTTGATAAGATCGCTTTAACTTTAAAACCAAATTGGTCTGTTCTCTTACCTCCCACTTAGAAGAAAGGGGATTAACTACCTGATTTTCGTTTAAATAAAGATCTGCGAAACGACAATTCTCGCTAATTTTCTGCTGAAAAGCCATTATCTGCTCTTCACTTAAGTTCTGCTTACTAAAAACACCTAGTTGTTGAATTGCAAAGGGTCTATAAAAATATTTAATCCCTAATTTTCTACGAAAAGGTAAGGGCCAAACTGCATCATAATCGTTAAGCACCAAGCAATCCCATTGCTCACATACCGAGTCTAAATACCAAGATAAGGCATAGGGAATTTTTTGGGCATTGCGCTGAACGCAATTATTATACTTTTCAATATCAATATAATGATGCTCACGATAATTGATCATACAGCTGCTTTCACCATTTCTTCAAAAACTTTATTCCAGCCTTTCCATTCTTCCTCTTTTTCACTGTAGATACGATTGTGCCAGATAGGAATAAACTCACCACCATAGTGGCGATAGATTTCAATATATTCCAGAATATGCTTTAAAGCCTCATCTGGCGAAAGTTTCAAATAGTAAATAAAGGTGCCATCCATAAAGGGAAAGGGATGCATGATTAATGGCGTTTCTACTTCTTGCTCAATATCGTAAAAGCGAAACGGGGTGCATATTCCAGCACGAAAGCCATGCTCAGATGCGTAGCCTATGGAGTAGTCATCGCTAATTTCTAGCTGCAAAAGATTGCGAAAGGTAGAAGGAAAATGAATCTTTAAAAAGTGTTGCCTGCTTTTCTTGATATCCTTTTTAAGCACTCTTTGCAGGCTGGTGATTTCTTCCTCTAACCATTCGAAATTTTCATTAGAACGATAGGAAGGATGTATTCCCATTTCACAAAAATCTGCGATTCCTTTTACATAGCGCTGTAAACGTGTTGAGTAACGGGTCAAACTTCGATCATATTGCCCCATTCTCGCGAAAAGTGCAAAATAAATTGTGGAGAATTTGTACTTCTTTTGCAGGGCCAGGACATAATCGAAAGTATCAAATGGATCTTTTTTTCCAAAAACCAAACTACGGCTGCGTTCCCCTATTTGCTTAAAGTTTAAAGATAAAACATCTTGCATATAGCCGCCGATGATGCGGAAAATCCCTTTTCCTAAAAAAGCAGCCGCATTGTCAATATCCACCGAATTATAAAAACGGTAGGTCGGTCGACTAAAAACTATATTGGGATTATGTTCCTCTAATAAGTTAGCAAGAATTTCTGCGTAAGCATTAACCAAAGGTTTATTTAAAGTACCTAAACGATACATGATACTTTCTTTGGCCGGAAAGCGACCATGGGCGTCGGCAATAAATGGCATATATTCCTCATAGCGGCTTACTAAAAAGAAACTAGCCGCAAGGGGATCAAAAGGCAAAAGTGACTGTCGCCCCGTGGAAAACATTGTTACTACCCCTTTATAGGTGCCCGATTTAACGTCTTGCTCAGAGATATCAGATTCAAACAAAAGGTTGACCGATTGCAAGAAAATCCCACTTTGTAAAGGGTCGCGAGAGTAATTTATCTTCGGCAAGGTGGAGTGGAGATACTCTTCTTTATCCTGGGTATAACGAATGCTGAGCCCTAATAAATCTTGAAAGATTAAGCGGCTTATATATTTAATTCGAGGACTAAGAGTGCTAGTGTAGAATAAGAGCATATTGCAAAGATAGAGGCTAATTCGGAAATCAAATACTTATAACCTGAGGCATTAGACTAAATATCCCCTTCATCGCGAAAACTGTAGTAGGCCTTTTCGGTAACAATAATATGGTCCAAAACGGAAATATCGAGAATCTTACCTGACTCGCCTATTTTTCGGGTTAAGTTAAGGTCCGCTTGACTAGGCTTAGTATTACCGCTGGGGTGATTATGCCCTAGAATTATAGAGGTAGCTTGCTCCCGTAAAGCAATATTGAAAATCTGTCGCAGATCAACTACGGTTCCTGTTATACCCCCTTTACTGATACAAACTGGGCGAATTAATTTGTTGTGATTGTTTAGGTACAAAACCCAAAATTCTTCGTGGGCTATATCACCAATTAGAGGCTGTAAGATGCTGTATGCCGCGCCACTACTTTTGATACTCTTCCGCTCTAAAGCATCCGACAGATTTCTGCGTTTACCAATTTCTAGAGCAGTAGCTATAGATATAGCTTTCGCTTCTCCGATCCCTTTAAAGGCCATTAAGTCTTGTAAAGTTAAACGCGCTAATTGATTTAGGTTACCTTCCACTGAATTTAAAATACGCTTGGAAAGGTCAACCGCCGACTCTTGTCGGTTACCACTACCAATAAGTATGGCGATTAATTCCGCATCACTAAGAGCAGAGCGGCCCTTGCTGCTAAACTTTTCACGTGGACGATCGTCCTCTGCCCAACTCTTAATGGCCAAGCGTTCTTTATATTCAGACATAATTAAGGTTTCGCCCGAAAATAAAAAAAGCCGCTGAATGAACCAGCGGCTTTTAAAACCAAATCTAAAGATTAAATGATTAAGCTTTAGTTGCAGAAAGCTTTACTGAAAGCTTTATGTTATTATCGATAATATTGTCTTTAGCGATATCAGCAAATTCAGAGAAAGAAGTGGAACGGAATTTAACATTCCACTGGCTGCGATCAATCACAAACTCTGGAGTGGCAAAGTTAATACCAGCATCCGTCATTTCTACCATTGCAGGAATAGTAACGTTTTTGGTAATACCACGTAAAGTTAGGTTACCGCTGATGTTATGAGTTGCACCGCTAGTATCTCCAGCAGCTACAGCCTCAGCTGCAGTAATCTCGAATTTAGCAGTCGGGAAAGAATCTACTGCAAAGAAATCGCCACTCTTTAAGTGACCTTCTAATTTTGCTTTGTACTCGGGGCTTTCAGCTAAGTCAAGATCGTTGATAGATGTCATATCAATAATGAATGAACCTCCTACTAACTGATCTCCTTCAACGATAAAGCTACCTTCACTTACCTCAATGGTTCCATTGTGAGAATCGCCTAGGGCAAATGTTTTGTAACCTTCCCAAACTACTTCTTCGGTACTTGTATTTACAGTGTAGGTAGCTGCTTCCGCAGTTTCTGCATTCACTTCTTGGGCATCTGTAGCATCTACTGCTGTTTCAGGTGCATTGTTACAAGCTACTAAAGCGCTTGAAAAGACTAAGGCGATAATCTTGTTATTGATCTTCATTTTTAAAAATAATTTTAATGTTTAAACACTGAACAAAAGTACATCATCTTATTTGATGTTGCAACAACAAAACACAAAAAGTAGAAGAATGTTTACGATAAATTTAAATTATTCATCATCCTTGGCTAAGCTTCTCTGATAGAAGTAAGCTGGGATAAGCAGCATCATAAGCACCGGGTTTAAAACAATGCGATGTAGATGGCTGATGAGAGAGCTAAAACCTTCAGGTTTTGCTAGGTATATAAAAAGATAAGTAGGCAATAAAAATACCAATCCAAATAGCAAGACCATAAAAGCAAAACGCAAATACTTCTTTTCGTAGAATAAACCATAAATGATAGCAATGGTAAAAAGGTCATTTAATAAGTAACGTCCCACCTTGTTTACGACAAAAGGAAAGGTTTCTACATCAGCAAAATCAGTAGAGTAATTTAATTCTTGTGGCCACTCGCCTTTAAATAGGACCGAATGAAAATCAAGGTAATGCTGAAAAAAATAAACGAAGAAGAGCCCTACGGCACCTAGTAGTACAAAAAGGGCTCGCGCGTATCCAAAACCTTTAAGCATTCTGATCTAAGGATTTATTTTTTATGGCGGTATTCCCATTGAGATGCATTACCCAAAGATACCAAAGCACTAAAATGGCAAGATATAAAACCGCGGTAAAGCCGTATTTATGAAAAAAGTGAAAGCCTCTGCCGCCCCACTCTACATTAAGCAAGCTTAAAAGTAACAGTCTGCCAATATTTGCGAGATGAATGAAAAGTAAACCTAGAGGAATAAACCAAAGCATATTTTTTATGCGGCCACCAAAGCCTACCACAAAGGCGGCAAAGAGAATCATAATATTTACACCATTACAACCTTCCTCCACCGAAACTGCATAAACCTTATTGAGCCAGATACTATCAAAAGTTTGTTCTTCTTCGGTTTCCATGCGCAGATGATCGTCTTGCACCACTTCCGTTTCATAACCCATTGCTGAAGCGGTGGAAACACAATTATTGGCTACCACTCTGGTAATAGGATCTAACACCTTCTCTTTGTCGAAACCGGAAATATAAATTCCATAAAGGGTACTGAACACCAAGTAAATGGCAAAGAACTTTACCAAAAACAAAATGGTTGGTTTAAACTCTTTCAACATATAACTACAGATCGTAATAGCGATTAAACATTTCCGTTCTCAGACCAAAGATAAGCATGGCGCTTTCCTGGTTGAGCATAGCGGTAGTTTTTACATTTTCGGCTACATCAGGAGAGAAATTTCGGTATCGTAAGCCTAATTCTAATTTCAAATTACTGCTCGGATTAACTACATAAGCAGCTCTAGCTTGCAAATAAAAATAATTTGCGCTGATACCTTGACCAATTTCATTACCTAAATCTTGCTCTCTACTTTCGTAAGATAGGTAAATATCAGAGCCCCAGTTAGAGCCAGCCGCATCCGCACCCATTCTGCCAAAATTAAATTGCACATCTCCTTCCCAGCGGTTTTTCTGGTAAATAGCTTGATAGATTAACTCATGAAAATTAGCACCCCAAGGATGCGCTAAGGGTGATCCGTAATGGGCGTAATTAGTTAAAACTTCTCTATGCTGGTAGGTGTGTGGGCGAGCGGTATTATACTCCAATCGTTGAAATAAACCTTTCACCTTAAAAGCATCGTACATTTTGTAGCCTAACTGAAAGCCATATTTATTTACCCAGCTGCCTTCTTGCGCTAAAATCGCTGACAATTGAAATTCATCTAAAACAAACTGCCCGTAAAGCATTTGTTTTTTAAAGGTTTTATAGGAAAATGCCGCTCCTAACAACGCATTACCATTGCGAGAACCCACTGCGAATTCAACGGGACGATAAAAAATGATGGGGTTTAAAAAGCTAACATCTAAGCCTTCTTGTTGGGTACTATCGCCAAACATAATAGCTTCAAAAACACTAAAATTAAGGCGAGGGCTAATATTAATACTTAAATAGTGTGCGCTGAGATATTTGCGCGCAAAATTTCCAGGAGTAATCATGGCTTCACGCCGCAAATCGTACATCTGCGTCCATAAGTTCACGTATTTAAACTTCCAAAAAGTAGTCTCAATTCGGAAAAAAGGGTAGCTGAAACTTCCATCTGAAAGGAGCATTGAGCGATATCCTTCGCCTAAAAAATTTCGTCCCTGACCGGCCGTAAAAGCAAAAAATTCATTGGGATTATAACTTACCTCGCCTGCTACAAAGCCATAGTCAAAACCTCCGTCACCAAATCCTCTTATAGGGCTACTTTGGCCTGGAATTACTCTTCTGCGACTAGCATATTGAGTGATGTAATTAGCAAAACGTCCCTGATTCTCTAGAAAGGTAGAATAGAAAGTTAAGTTTTTACCGATACGGCCTTCTAACAAGTAACCGCGTGTATTGATATAGCGATACTGCTCTTCCCCTGCTTCCAGTCCCAACTGAAAATTGACCAAGGGATCAATGGTAATGGCATATTTCGCTTCATCAACTTTCACCAAATGCTCGTTCCAAGCTTTGCGGTTAAACCAAGATGCGTTTGTATTATATTGGTGCTCTTGCGACTGTTGCACTTCCTCCATCTGAGTCTGATTGAGGGGCCGAACCGAACTGTGAAAATCTACGTCTAATTCATACAAACGAGATTCTGACCTTAAATTATTAAGGACATTTAGATGCTGATAGAGATATTGAGCTTGAATTCTAGCTGGGTTTAAACCAAAAACCAAAAGACAGATTAAGAGCTTCTTCATTTAGCTTGCGCGTGTAGGTCTAAAGACTCATAAATTGAATTATTGCTAATAAACTCTGGCACCATGCTTTTTAAAGAAGCTACTAACTCTAAATTATCATTTGAAAGTAATGCCATACGCACTCTTTCTAAGGCAAGTTGTATGGCATGTGCATCCATTTTTGTCGTTTGCGCAATCATAATTTTCGGATGATGCGTTTCCAAGGTATTCTCTTTACCTGTAAGTAGTTCCTCATAAAGCTTTTCACCCGGACGTAAACCCACCTCCAAAATCTCCATGTCTTTGCCCAATTCAAAGCCAGATAGCTTAATCATTTTCTTAGCGAGATCATAAATCTTAACGGAGTCGCCCATGTCAAAAACAAAAATTTCGCCACCATGACCCATTGAGCCCGCTTCCAAAACCAAGTTACAAGCTTCAGGAATCGTCATGAAATAACGAGTAATATCTTTATGGGTTAAGGTGATAGGCCCACCTTTTTCCAACTGTCTTCTAAATACAGGAATCACCGAACCATTTGATCCCAAAACATTGCCAAAACGCGTGGTTATAAACTGAGTACCAACATTATCTTTTGAACCCAAGCTTTGGGTGTAAAGTTCGGCAGTCCGCTTGGTGGCGCCCATTACATTGGTTGGATTAACTGCTTTATCGGTACTAACCATAACAAATTTAGCAACGCCAAATTCTACCGCGAGGTCTGCCATGTTTTTGGTGCCGAGAACATTTACCCCTACTGCCTCATAAGGATTGTCCTCCATTAAGGGAACGTGCTTATAAGCAGCCGCATGAAAAATAATATCTGGACTGAAGGCCCTGAAAACTTTTTCCAAACGCAAACGATCCCGTACATCGGCAATTACACATTCGGCGATATCGTCGAAGTTTTTAAATCTATTTTTCAACTCTAGACTTAGCTCATACATCGGCGATTCAGCCTGATCCAGCAAAATCACTTGTTTAGGCTTATAATGTAATACCTGTCTTACTATTTCACTACCGATAGAACCTGCTGCCCCGGTAATTAATACCTTTTTACCTTCAATTTCGCGCTGTACATTTTGACTATCCAGCTTAATTTCTTCGCGTTCTAACAAGTCTTCGATCCGTACAGATTTAATTTGCTTAGTACTCAGTTCTCCTTGAATCCAGCTATCAACCGGAGGAATCACTTTAACTTTTAGATCTAGATTTAAACATTGATCTACAATTTCATTTTTCCTTTTTACCGATATACCAGTTTGAATGGAAAGAATTACTTGATCCACCTTATTCTTTGATAAGAACAGGTCACTAAAAGCCTTTTCGTTTGGTAAAATTGGGATACCTTCTATGGACTTTCCTATTTTCTTAGGATTATCATCAATGAAACAAACTATGTCATATTCACGACTAGTATCGTGCTCTAAGGTGTTTTTAGTAATTACTCCCGAGGCACCTGCCCCGTAAATCATGACGCTAGTCGCCTTAATTTTAGTTTGAGTTTGGAAGCGGAAGAAGAGAATTTTAACGGCAAAACGTGAACCAATAAGAACAACAATACCCAATAAAAAATGAATGACTAATACGGAGTTAGGAATTACGAGGAAATCCATTAACTGGGGCTCATAATAGAAAGCTAAGTTGCTACCAAAAGATAATATAAGTAGAGAAATTAAGCCCCCTCTAAAAATGGCGTAGGCGTCAGTAATACCAGTATGGCGTATAACGCCAACGTGGGATTTACTAATGGTAAAGCCTATCAGGTAAGAAATTAGGAGAAAAGGGAGTTTTGTTAAAATTAGGCCTGGAGGCACTTCCGAAATCTCAAAATTATATCGTAAAACTGCGGAAGCTTGGTAAGTTGCTGATATTACTAATAAATCAAAAACCAGTACGATCCAGCGGGATAAAAAACGATCAGAATTACGAAGGATAATTTTCCTTAGCATAAACCTTTAATATTTTAGTTACCATTACTGCTCCCCCCAGCTTGTGCAAATATAGGATTTTTAAAGGCAAGCCTAATTTATTGCTAAAAATTAATCTACCTCTAGCATTTGGTTTACACAGATAAGAAAACTAGGGTAACTGACGGTACTGTAAAGACTCTAGGTCAACGGATTGGAAATAGTAACATAAAATTTCCTTGTATGTAAATCCTTGTTTACTCATGGCAATAGCCCCGTCTTGCGATAATCCTACTCCATGACCGAAGCCGAAACCATTCAGCAGAATCTGATCTCCTTTTATTTCGGCCTTGAAATAGGTTGATTTTAGCTTAAAGTCGTTGCGAACCTTGGTAAGCTTAAGACTTCTCCCTTGGTAGTTAAAATGACTTTGCCGCCCTTCTAAATGTAAGTTAAGGACCGCCTTTTGGAACTCGAGCGTGTTCTTCACGCCCATCATTTTGGAAAAATAAGTAAAGTACCTTTCTTTCGGAATTTCCTTGGTCCATTTGTAGGAACCAACCCCAACGCTGTAGCTATCTTCTGCGGCTTTCAAATAGTCGATGGAGCGCAACCAAACATCTTCTGAATTAACCGTAAAGCCTCCGCTATTAGCATGAAAAACGCTAAGAATCGGCTCGCAATCGCTGCTTACTAATATCGTATCTCGGGTTAAAGATACTGCCCGTTCAATGAGCTTCTTATGAGTGTAATGAGCACGAGAATGATAAACCTGCGAGCTTACGTCATCTTTAAGATTGTAACCTTCCTTGGCATGTTTACCCAAGTTCTTTAATGCAAAAGTGCGTGCTAAAACGGCCTGGGCTTTAAAGAACTCTAGCTCAGGCACATGTCCCGCCTCGCTCTCCACCACCCCTGCTACGTAAAGCTCTAAATTAACGCGGTTGATTAAATGCAGATGATTGCTACGGTTTGAGATCTCTAGGTCACCGTAATAGGCTCTTTCCTTTTTATTGGCACGGATACGAAACTGCTGCAAGGAATCTAAACCTTGAAACAATACCGTTTTATAAAAACCTAATCCAGTCTTTCCTCGCTTTAGCGAAAGCCCCTGTGGCGTGCTGCTTAAATAAAAAGTGCGCAGACTATCATCGGCGAAAACATCGTAAATAGTATCAATGATCTTTCCTTGCTCATCTAAAGCTAAAAGGCAAAAATCAATACTATCGGTAGTAATAATAGTTTCACTTACGTCAGATGCGGAAAAAAGACGAACCCGCAATTCCATCGCCTGAATCGCTGAAGCTGAAAGGAGTAAAACAAAAATTAGTCTAAGACGAAATATCCTCATAAATCAATTGCGCTGCTTTTTCTGAGGCCCCAGCCCCCCCTAACTTTTCCCTTAACTGTTGATAGGATTCAAGTAACTGTTTACGCTTAAGATCGTCCCCCAACTTTCTTAACTCCGCCTGAAGTTTTCCTAGGGTAAAGTTTTCTTGAATTAGTTCCGTTACTAATTCTCGATCCATAATTAGATTAACCAAAGAAATGTATTTAATCTTAACCAAAACCCGAGCAATTAAATAACTGATCCAATTTCCTTTGTAACAAACCACTTCGGGCGTGCCAATTAAAGCGGTTTCCAAAGTAGCTGTTCCTGAAGCTACTAATGCAAAATCGGCAATTTCCAAAATCTCATAGGTACGACCAAAAACGAGTTTCAAGTTTTTAGCCGGCACTATTTTTTGGTAGAAGGCTAAATCTTGTGAAGGAGCGCCCGCTATAATCCATTCTAAACCCTCTGCTTCTGCTGCTTCCACCATTAATGGCAACATCTTTCTTATTTCCTGACTTCTGCTTCCTGGCAATAGTGCCAATACCTGCGCATCTCCCGCAAGGGAAAACTCCTTTAAACGTTCATTTCGATTAAAAGCAGCCCGTTCAGAAATCGCATCAAGTAAGGGGTGCCCTACAAAATCGACTTCCATATCATATTGCTTATAAAAGTCCTTTTCGAAAGGTAAAATGGTAAGCATGCGATCTACATCACGCTTTAACTTAAAAACGCGATTTTTCTTCCAAGCCCATATCTGTGGGGAAATATAATAAATTACCCGGATGCCCTGTTTCTTGGCAAATTCTGCAATACGCATATTAAAACCGGGGTAGTCGATTAGAATAAGTACATCTGGCTGAAAAGCCACGATATCTTGTTTACAAAATTTAATATTACCTAAAATCGTGCGCAAATTGAGAAGAACTTCTGCAAAGCCCATAAAAGCTAGTTCCCGGTAATGTTTCACCAAGGAAGCTCCTTGCGCAGCCATTAAATCGCCTCCCCAAGCTTTAAATTGTGGAGCGCCGTCGTATTTTTTTAACGCTTTTAGCAGATTGGCTCCGTGTAAGTCGCCACTCGCTTCACCAGCAATTAAGTAGTATTTCAATTTTAAAACTTTGAGCCAAAATTAAGTGTTGCCCTGCTGCCTTTAAGACTGCCTTGGAAAACTTTACAACAAAAATTTGTAAATAACCATAAGGATTAACAGCAGTACGGTTGACTGCAATATACCGTTCCCCATGTGCTCTTTATTGAATCGTAAAACCAGAAAAAAGCAGGCGGCATTAAGAAGCATTCCAAAGGTTAGCAGACCGACATTTAGCTGTTTAACAACCTCATAATTAAATCTTTGTACACCTAAAAGCTCAGGCCTTACTAAAAAAATAAGATAGAGACTAAGAAAAGGTAGGAGCAAGCCTAAAACAAAGCCAATGATTTGTTCTTGGCGAGGATTAAGTGTATTCATAAAATATAAACGCTCGGTATCGATCGAAAATTTGATTAGAGTTCCCAGTTTTTCATGGTCCCAATTAAATGATGCGCGGTAAGGTCACTCGTCATGGGCACCATAGAAATAAAGTTATTGGCTAAAGCCCATTCATCCGTATCGTCACCTTTATCATAATCCACAAACTTTCCGGTTAGCCAGAAATAATTACGCGAACGTGGGTCTTCACGGCGATCAAATTCTTCCTCCCAATTGCCGTTCGCTTGGCGGCAAACCATAATGCCTTTATACGCCTCACCTTTAAACTGAGGGATATTTACGTTTAAAACCGTTCTAGCGTTTAAGCCTTTTTCCAATACGCTTTCGCAGATGCGTTTGATGAAGGGTAAAGCCTCTTCGAAGTTAGCTTGCCAACTAAAGTCGCACAGCGAAAAACCAATGGAAGGAATCCCCTCTAAACAACCTTCCATGGCAGCTGACATAGTGCCGGAATACAAAACGTTTATAGAAGAGTTACTTCCGTGATTAATACCGCTAACAACTAGGTCTGGCTTTCGGTCTAATATTTCATTCACTGCCAACTTGACGCAGTCAACTGGAGTACCTGAGCAACTATATTCTCGCTGTGGACCGTCATCTATTTTTATCGGATCACATCTTAAAATACCGTTAATAGTAATCGCATGACCCATAGCCGACTGGGGGCTATCTGGCGCAACTACCACAACATCACCTAGTTGATTCACTACGCTTATTAAATTTCGAATTCCCGGAGCGGTAATTCCATCATCATTACAAACTAGTATAAGTGGTCTATTTGCCATAAAGAAATTTTAAAGGGCTAAAACTATTATTTTATACTTAGGTAGAGGCATGTAATTTGGTATTATTGCTGAAGTTTAAAATCTATAACAAATGACAATTTTCATTATCCTAATTGGCTTCATGATCTTGGGCTTTATTGCACAAGGAAGACTAAAAAGCAAGTTTCGTAAATACGAGAAAATCGGGCTACAAAATGGACTTAGTGGTAGAGAGATAGCCGAAAAAATGCTAGCTGACAATGGCATTTATGATGTACAAGTTATTTCTACACCAGGCAGACTAACGGATCATTACAACCCCAAAGACAAAACCGTAAACTTAAGCGAATCCGTTTACGAAAGTCGTTCAGTGGCAGCTGCTGCTGTAGCTGCTCACGAAGTTGGACACGCCGTTCAACACGCAACAGCCTATCGCTGGTTAGAACTTCGTTCTACTATGGTTCCCATAGTTAGCTTTAGCAGCAAGGCGATCAATATTATTTTTATGGTAATGATTTTCGGGAGTTTCCTACTGCAACTATTCCCCATAAATTTAGTGTTCCTGGTAGTTATCTTTCTACAAGCAGCCATTACTCTATTCTCATTAGTTACGCTTCCAGTAGAATACGATGCGAGTAATCGGGCGCTAGCCTGGTTGAAAACAACCAATACAGCGAACTCTTCCGAGCATGCTATTGCCAAAGATGCACTGGGCGCTGCAGCCAATACTTATTTAATTGCAGCTCTCGCTTCATTAACCACTTTAGCTTACTATATCCTATCCTTTTTGGGTAACGATTAGCACAATTTGACAAGGTTTTAGAATCGGTATCAGGGGATGCCGATTTTTTTTATTCAAAAATTAATCAACTAAAATATTAGTTTAACTAAAAATTTAGTTAATATTGCTAGACTATGATAACAAAAGAACTAACTAAAGCAGAAGAAGAACTAATGCAGCACCTTTGGGCAAAAGACAAGTCTAGCGTAAAGGAGCTTCTAACTTTATATGATGATCCTAAACCGGCTATTAACACGGTTTCTACCATTATTCGCATCTTAGAACAAAAAGGTTTTGTTTCGCACGAGACCAAAGGAAGAGGTTTTATATACTTTCCTTTAATCAGTAAAGAGGAGTATAAAAAATTTTCTTTAGGTAAAATGATGGGGGTTTACTTTGAAGGCAGTCTTAGTAAAATGGTAAGCTTCTTTGTTGAAAAAGAAAAAGTCGATACGCAGGAGCTTCAAGACATTTTGAACATTATTCAAAAAAACAAAGAAAAATGATGCTCACTAGCTTATTCTATTACTTGCTCTATAGTAGTCTCTTTTACTTATCCTTTAAGTTTCTCTATGCAAGATCAAGCTTTCACCGCATCAATAGAATCCTACTATTGGCGTGTACTCCCCTGGCTTTACTAATTGCCATCACAGCGCCTCAGTTTAGCTTGCCTTGGTTAAGTTCTACCACCTTCAGTTTTCAGCTTCCTGAGATTATAATTGAAGGAAAAAAACTAGACGAACAATTACTTTTAACTAGTCCATCGTTATCCCTTTGGCAGCCTATTTACTACCTCGGTTTAGCCATTTCAAGCTTATACTTCTTAAGTGGCCTTTACTATATTATTCGCTTAGCCAAAAACTCGAGCCGCAGCGAGGTACTAAATCACCAAGTACTTATTAATGCTAAAATCAAGAATCCATTTTGTATCGGTCAATGGATATTCATTCCTCGCTATCTACTCAAATCAAAAGATCTTGAGCTAATTGTGCAGCACGAACTCTACCATTCTCGCTTAAACCACCATTGGGATAAACTTTATTACAAGATCCTTACTACATTATTTTGGTTTGACCCATCTGTCCACCTCTTGGCCAAGGAGCTGCGTCAACTGCATGAATTTGAAGTAGACGCCTTACTAATTAAACAAGGAAATATTGAAAACTATGCACTACTACTACTAAGTAGCACCCTTGGCGGGGATCTAGCCTATCCGGAAAAGGCCATTGCTCCCAGCCCATTTTTTAACTCTTCATTCATTAAAACAAGAATTACCATGTTGTATCAAAAAGAAAGTCCCGTTTGGAAGAAAAGTCTATATCTAGCGGTAGTACCCCTATTAGCGGCTATGACACTATTCGCCTGCAACAAAAGTAAGGAAGAAGACCTTAACCTAAAAAATGAAACTAAAAACGAGACTATTGTAAGTCTAAAGGAGATCGACCATTTCCCCATTGCTCAGGGATGTGATCTATCCGCTTCCGCAGATGAGGCACAAGAATGCGCCATGCAATCGATAATGCATCACATTTCGCAAAATTTCCAATATCCTGTTTTAGCCGAAGAGCTCGGTCTAGAAGGTAGAATTTTTGTTCAGTTTGTGATAAGTAAGAGTGGTAAAGTTGAATCGGCAGTCGTACTTAGATCTATTGACACAAAGAATGAACAGCAAGCATCTGCCGTTTTGGAGGCCGAAAAAGAAGCGTTAGCTGTGGTGGGCAGTCTACCAGATTTTGTGCAACCAGCTCAGCAAAATGGTAAAGCGGTTGCCATTCAAATGGTCTTGCCCATTTCCCTGAAATTATCTTAAATCTAAGAACCTTTTTCAGTCTGACTAAAAAAGAAAGGCTCGCCTAATGGCGAGCCTTTTTAATATGTATCGGTTGCGATCGATATTAAGCTTGTCCTTGCGGACCACCAAAATTCAGTGGCATATTAGCTTGCTCGATATCAGATATTTCACCGTGCTGTTGCTCATAGCGATAAACATTTTCACCTAAAGCTTTTAAGAAGCGCTTCGCATGCTGAGGGGTTAAAACGATTCTCGATTTAACTTTAGCCTTCGGCACACCCGGCATCACTCTAATAAAGTCAACCACAAACTCACTCGGCGAGTGGTTAATAATTGCTAAGTTTGAGTATTCTCCTTCTGCTACTTCTTCTGAAAGTTCAACGTTAAGTTGACCCTCTTTCGGCATAGCAGTTGCTTTTTTCTCTTCTTCAGTCATCGCTTTATAATTAAGCTTTTTCCTCAACTTTTACTTCGTGAAGTTCCTTTAGCTTTTCGTATTCTTCTTTCGAGCCAACAATAATTTTCTCGTAAGATTTCATACCTGTTCCTGCTGGGATCTTATGGCCAACAATAACATTTTCTTTCAAGCCTTCTAAGAAATCGCGTTTACCATTAACCGCTGCCTCATTAAGTACTTTGGTGGTCTCTTGGAAGGAAGCCGCCGAAATAAAGCTCTTAGTTTGAAGCGATGCTCTGGTAATACCTTGTAGTACAGGCTTGGCTGTAGCAGGATTTGCATCTCTAGCCGTAACCAAATTCTTATCCGCTCTGCGTAACAAAGAGTTTTCATCTCTTAAACGACGCGCCGTTACAATCTGTCCTGCTTTTAAAGTATCTGAATCACCTGGGTCAACTACAATCTTTTTATCGAAAATCCAGTCATTTTGCTCAATAAAGTCATTCTTATGAACTAAGCTCTTCTCTAGGAATAGAGTATCACCTGGATCTTGAATATCAACTTTACGCATCATCTGACGAACGAGCGTTTCGAAGTGCTTATCATTAATTTTCACCCCTTGTAAACGGTAAACCTCTTGGATTTCATTTACTAGGTATTCTTGTACTCGATTAGGACCTTGAATCGCAAGAATATCCGCTGGAGTAATTGCTCCTTCAGATAATGGCATTCCTGCTCTTATAAAGTCATTCTCTTGAACAAGTATTTGCTTACTTAAATTAATTAGGTATTTCTTAACCTCTCCTGTGCGGCTTTCTACCACAATTTCACGGTTACCACGCTTAATTTTTCCGTAAGAAACCACCCCATCAATCTCAGACACTACCGCTGGGTTAGATGGATTTCTTGCTTCAAATAATTCAGTTACTCTTGGTAAACCTCCTGTGATATCACCTGCTTTCGCAGACTTACGAGGAATTTTCACTAAGATCTTACCCGTTATAATATCCTCACCGTCTTCAACGATAATATGAGATCCTACTGGTAGGGTATAATGTTTAAGTTCTTCACCTTTAGAGCTAATAATGGCAATAGTAGGGATAAGCTTCTTATTTCTAGTTTCAGAAATAACTTTTTCCATATAGCCTGTCTGCTCATCAATCTCTACGCGATAAGTAAAACCCTGCTCAATATCAGAGAACTGAATCTTACCCGCACTTTCAGAAATAATAACCGCGTTATAAGGATCCCACTGGCAAATAACTTCACCCTTTACCACTTTATCACCAGATTTCTTATAAATATAAGAACCGTAAGGGATGTTGTTAGTAGCTAAGTTAATACCCGTCTTATGGTCAACCAAACGCATCTCACCAGTACGACCGATTACAATCTCTACTGGTTTACCTTCATTATCCTCGCCCATAACGGTACGTAGCTCGTCGAACTCAATAGTACCATCGAATTTAGCAGTAATAGAGCTCTCTTCAGATACGTTACCTGCAGTTCCCCCAACGTGGAAGGTTCTTAAGGTAAGCTGTGTTCCTGGTTCTCCAATAGATTGCGCGGCAATTACACCTACAGCTTCACCATTTTGTACCATTTTACCAGTCGCTAGATTACGACCATAGCATTTGGAGCAGATACCTTTCTTACTTTCACAAGTTAAGGATGATCGTACTTCCACCATTTGGATAGGCGAATTTTCAATAGCTAGTGCTTCATCCTCGTTGATTAAGCCACCAGATTTGACATATATCACACTGGTTAATGGATCTACTACATCATGCAAAGAAACACGACCTAAAATTCTTTCGTATAAAGGTTCTACAACCTCTTCGTTTTTCTTTAGGGCTGAAACCTCCAATCCTCTTAAAGTACCGCAATCTACCTCAGTGATGATAACATCTTGAGCCACATCAACAAGACGACGAGTTAAATAACCCGCATCAGCTGTTTTTAATGCAGTATCGGCAAGACCTTTACGAGCACCGTGAGTAGAAATAAAGTATTCTAGAATTGACAAACCTTCTTTAAAGTTGGCAATAATCGGGTTTTCGATAATCTCACCACCAGATGATCCAGACTTTTGAGGTTTAGCCATCAAACCACGCATACCAGATAACTGACGAATTTGTTCTTTCGACCCCCTTGCACCAGAGTCAAGCATCATATAGATCGGGTTGAAACCTTGTCTATCCGTTATTAAATGGTGCATTGCACGCTCCGTAAGGCGAGCATTAGTCGTTGTCCAAACGTCAATAACTTGGTTATAACGCTCATTATTGGTAATTAGACCCATGTTGTAGCTACCTAAAATAGCTTCAACTTGTTCTTGGGCATCTTTAACTAGAGCTACTTTTTCCTCGGGAATAATAATATCACCTAAGGAGAAAGAAAGACCACCTCTGAAAGCTGTCATAAATCCTAATTGCTTAATCTCATCTAAGAAATTAGCCGTAGTAGGAACATCAGTTGCTTTGAGGATATCAGAGATAATTTCTCTAAGCGCCTTCTTGGTAAGAACTTGGTTAATATAACCTACAGTTGGAGGAACCGCTTTATTGAATAAGATTCTACCAAAAGAAGTTTCAATTACTCTTTGTACTAACTTTCCGTCTTCTTCAACACGGGCACGAACTCTAACTTTGGCGTTAAGGTTCACTTTACCTTCGTTAAATGCGATTTCAGCTTCTTCGGCTGAATAGAAAGTTAATCCTTCACCTAATACGGGCTCTTCTGGCGTGCTAAGTTTTTGCTTAGTCATGTAGTAAAGACCCAATACCATGTCCTGAGAAGGTACCGTAATTGGAGAACCGTTTGCTGGATTTAAGATGTTGTGAGATCCCAACATTAAAAGCTGAGCTTCTAATATAGCAGCCGAACCTAAAGGTAAGTGAACTGCCATTTGATCACCATCAAAATCCGCATTAAAAGCCGTACAAGCCAAGGGATGCAATTGGATTGCTTTTCCCTCAATCATTTTTGGCTGGAAAGCTTGAATACCTAAACGGTGAAGTGTTGGAGCACGGTTTAATAATACCGGATGCCCTTTCATCACGTTTTCGAGAATATCCCAAACTACTGGTTCTCTTTTGTCGATAATTTTCTTCGCCGATTTTACCGTTTTTACAATACCTCTTTCAATAAGCTTACGTACGATAAATGGCTTGTATAATTCCGCGGCCATTCCCTTAGGAATACCACATTCGTGTAATTTCAATTCTGGTCCAACTACAATTACCGAACGAGCAGAGTAGTCAACCCTTTTTCCTAAAAGGTTTTGACGGAAACGTCCTTGCTTACCTTTTAAGGAATCTGAAAGTGATTTTAAAGCGCGATTATTATCCGTTTTAACTGCACTAGCTTTTCTGGTATTATCGAAAAGTGAATCTACAGATTCCTGTAGCATACGCTTCTCATTACGAAGAATTACTTCTGGTGCTTTTATTTCCATTAATCGCTTTAAACGATTATTACGGATAATTACGCGACGATATAAATCGTTAAGGTCGGAAGTCGCAAAACGACCACCGTCTAGTGGTACAAGCGGACGTAATTCTGGTGGAATTACAGGCACCACTTTTACTACCATCCATTCCGGACGGTTCTCAATACGAGTATTAGCATCGCGGAAAGCTTCTACAACTACAAGTCTTTTTAAAGCTTCTTGCTTACGTTGTTGTGAAGTTTCAGTATTTGCTTTATTTCTTAATTCATAAGAAAGCGAATCTAAATCAAGACGAGCTAAAAGATCAATTAAAGCTTCACCCCCCATTTTGGCGATGAATTTATTAGGATCTGAATCGTCTAAATACTGATTTTCGATTGGTAAACGCTCAAGTGCATCTAAATACTCTTCTTCCGTAAGGTACTCCATGTAAGTGAGAGCACTTCCATCTTCTTTAGTAGCGTTACCTGCCTGAATTACTACGTAGCGTTCGTAGTAAATAATCATTTCTAATTTTTTCGTTGGTAAACCCAATAGGTAACCAATTTTATTAGGCAATGATTTAAAATACCAAATGTGAGCCACCGGCACAACCAAATTGATGTGCCCTACTCTTTCGCGACGAACTTTCTTTTCGGTTACTTCAACCCCACAACGATCGCAAACGATTCCTTTGTAGCGTATTCTTTTGTACTTACCACAAGCACATTCGTAATCCTTAACAGGACCGAAGATACGCTCGCAGAACAAACCATCACGTTCTGGTTTGTGAGTACGGTAATTAATAGTTTCGGGCTTTAACACCTCACCATGCGAACGCTCCAAAAGAAATTCTGGAGAAGCCAAACTAATGGTGATACTTTTAAAGTTGCTGTTATAGCCGCCTTTATCGTTTTTCCTTAATGACATCTGCTAGGAAATTAAATTTTTAATCAATTAATCTAGGGTCACTTTTAAACCAAGACCGTTTAATTCGTGAAGTAATACGTTGAAAGATTCTGGAATTCCAGGTTCTGGCATCGCGTCACCACGTACAATGGTTTCATAGGTTTTAGCCCTTCCGATAACGTCATCTGATTTAACAGTTAAGATTTCGCGAAGAATATTTGATGCTCCGAATGCTTCAAGAGCCCAAACCTCCATTTCACCAAATCTCTGACCTCCAAATTGCGCCTTTCCACCTAATGGCTGCTGCGTAATTAAAGAGTATGGTCCGATGCTACGTGCGTGCATCTTATCATCAATCATGTGACCTAGCTTAATCATATAAATGATACCTACTGTCGCCGCTTGGTGGAATCTCTCTCCCGTACCTCCATCATATAAGAAAGTATGTCCGAAACGAGGAACACCAGCTTCATCAGTAAATGCATTGATCTGATCTAAGCTTGCACCATCAAAAATTGGTGTAGCAAACTTGCGCCCTAAGCGCTTACCAGCCCAACCTAAAACGGTTTCATAAATTTGACCAATATTCATCCTTGAAGGCACACCCAGCGGGTTAAGAACGATATCAACCGGAGTTCCATCTTCTAAGAATGGCATATCTTCTTCGCGCACAATTCGAGCAACAATACCCTTGTTACCGTGGCGACCCGCCATTTTATCACCCACTTTAAGTTTACGCTTCTTAGCGATATAAACCTTCGCCATTTTTACGATTCCAGAAGGTAATTCATCACCCACAGAAATTGTAAACTTGCGACGTTTGTATGCGCCTAGATAGTCGTTATACTTAATTTTGAAGTTATGCAACAAAGTTGCGATAGCTTCATTTTTATCCGTATCAGTAGTCCAAACTCCTCCAGTAATTCTCGTAAAGTCATCAATTCCATTTAGGATTTTCTGAGTAAACTTGGTTCCTTTAGGAATAACTACTTCTTTAAGATCATTCTCTACACCTTGACTGGTTTTACCCGCTACTAGAATGCTTAATTTCTCAAGGAAAGTTTGACGTAAAGTTTCCACTTCCATATTGAATTCTTGATCCAATTTGGCAATTTCTTCTTTATCTTGTAATCTCGTCTTCTTATCCTTTCTAGCTAAAGCAAATAACTTTTTATTAATTACCACACCCTGTAAAGACGGAGAAGCTTTTAATGAAGCATCTTTAACATCACCTGCTTTGTCACCGAAGATGGCTCTTAAGAGTTTTTCTTCAGGAGTTGGATCTGATTCACCTTTAGGAGTGATTTTACCAATTAAAATATCGCCTGGTTTAACCTCTGCACCAATGCGGATTAAACCATTTTCGTCAAGATCTTTAGTTGCTTCTTCACTAACGTTAGGAATATCAGCAGTAAGTTCTTCTGCCCCTAATTTAGTATCTCTTACATCTAAAGTATACTCATCAATATGTAAAGATGTGAAGATATCCTCGCGGGCCACTCTTTCTGAAATTACAATAGCATCCTCAAAGTTATACCCTTTCCAAGGCATAAAAGCCACCATCATGTTTCTTCCAAGAGCTAGCTCACCATTTTCGGTAGCATAGCCTTCACATAAAACTTGCCCTTGCTCTACGCGGTCACCCTTGCGCACAATCGGCTTGATATTAATACAAGTGCTTTGGTTTGTTTTACGAAACTTAACCAAGTTGTAGGTTTTGTAGTCGTCCTCAAAACTTACTAGGCGCTCATCGTCGGTACGATCGTACTTAATCGTAATTTTTTGAGCGTCTACATAATCAACCACGCCGTTACCTTCTGCATTTACAAGAACACGACTATCGCGTGCTACTCTTTTTTCAAGACCCGTTCCCACAATAGGAGCTTCAGGACGTAAAAGAGGAACCGCTTGACGCATCATGTTAGATCCCATTAAGGCGCGGTTCGCGTCATCATGCTCTAAGAATGGAATCATCGAAGCAGAAATAGAAGCGATCTGATTAGGTGCCACATCCATGTAATCCACCTTTTCAGGTTCAACCATTGGATAATCGGCCTCATCTCTAACCTTAACACGTTCGTTTTCGAAATTGCCAGAATCGCTTACTGGCGCATTTGCCTGTGCAATAACTTTTTGTTCCTCTTCTTCCGCGCTGAGGTATACTGGATCTGCACTGAAATCCACTTTACCTTCAACTACCTTGCGATATGGGGTTTCCAAGAAGCCCATTTTATTCACCTTAGCGTAAACGCACATCGAAGAAATCAAACCAATGTTTGGTCCTTCAGGTGTTTCAATCGGACAAAGTCTGCCGTAGTGAGTATAGTGAACGTCGCGAACTTCAAAACCTGCCCTTTCACGTGAAAGCCCACCTGGCCCTAGAGCAGATAAACGACGTTTATGGGTAACTTCCGCAAGCGGGTTAGTTTGATCCATAAACTGAGATAACTGGTTGGTGCCAAAAAATGAGTTAATTACCGAAGATAAAGTCTTCGCGTTGATCAAATCAATTGGAGTAAACACCTCGTTATCACGAACGTTCATGCGCTCTTTAATTGTACGAGCCATACGAGCCAGACCAACACCAAATTGGTTAGACATTTGCTCTCCTACAGTACGTACACGACGGTTAGATAAGTGATCAATATCATCAATCTCCGCCTTGGCATTGATTAACTCAATTAGGTACTTTACGATACTAAGAATATCTTGCTTGGTAAGCACCTGCACGCTTGAATCTATTTCTAGACCTAATTTTTTATTGATACGATAACGTCCCACTTCCCCGAGGCTATAACGTTGCTCTGAGAAGAATAATTTATCAATTATACCGCGCGCTGTTTCCTCATCTGGTGGCTCGGCATTTCTTAATTGTCTGTAAATGTGTTCTACTGCCTCTTTCTCAGAGTTAGTAGGATCCTTTTGTAAGGTATTATGAATAATAGCGTATTCAGAAGCCTCTATATCCTCTTTATGAAGAAGGATAGTTTGAACGTCAGCATCAAGAATTTCTTCAATCTGATCTTTTTCCAAAATAGTATCCCGGTCTAATACTACTTCATTACGTTCGATAGAAACCACTTCGCCTGTATCTTCATCTACAAAATCCTCTACCCATGTTTTCAATACACGTGCAGCTAACTTGCGACCCAATACTTTTTTAAGACCTGTTTTGGTAACTTTAACCTCTTCCGCTAGGTCGAAGATTTCCAATATATCCTTGTCGCGCTCATAACCTATGGCTCTCAACAAGGTAGTTAAAGGTAATTTCTTCTTACGATCGATGTAAGCGTACATTACCGAATTAATATCTGTAGCAAATTCTATCCAACTACCTTTAAAAGGAATTACACGGGCAGAATATAATTTGGTACCATTTGCATGGTAACTTTGACCAAAGAAAACACCAGGAGAACGGTGTAACTGAGATACGATTACTCTTTCAGCGCCATTCACTACGAAAGTACCTCTTGGGGTCATGTAGGGAATAGTGCCTAAATAAACATCTTGTACGATTGTTTCAAAATCCTCATGTTCTGGATCCGTACAGTAAAGTTTCAAGCGTGCCTTTAAGGGAACGCTGAAGGTTAATCCCCTTTCTATACATTCTTCCTCGCTATAACGAGGGGGATCTACGAAGTAATCAATAAACTCTAGAACGAATTGATTTCTAGAATCCGTTATAGGGAAATTTTCACTAAAGGTTTTAAATAGACCTTCATCCTCTCGATCAGCCGCCTTAGTTTCTAGTTGGAAAAAATCTTGAAAAGATTTAATCTGAATAGCCAGAAAATCTGGATAATCGAATTGATTTTTGATGGATGCAAAATTGACTCTTTCCATGTCCTTTGCTTGTACCGGGTTATTCAACATGCGGAGAAAATAAATTATACTAAACACAAAAGGGTTTAGGTCTTTTGGGACATTCCCAAAGACCTAAACCTTAATAAATTAGCCTAAACGGCTATGTAATGCTTACTTGATTTCTACCTCAGCACCAGCTTCTTCAAGCTGTGACTTAAGCGCTTCAGCCTCGTCTTTAGCTACACCTTCTTTCAAAGGCTTTGGAGCTTCGTCAACAAGAGCTTTTGCTTCTTTAAGACCTAAACCAGTTAGTTCTTTTACAAGTTTCACAACAGCTAGTTTAGAACCACCTGCTGCCTTTAGAATTACGTCGAATTCTGTTTGCTCCTCAGCGGCATCGTCACCACCTGCGGCGGCTGGACCAGCTACCGCTACAGCTGCTGCTGCAGGCTCAATTCCGTATTCTGTTTTTAAGTAATCAGCTAATTCGCTTACTTCTTTAACGGTAAGATTTACCAACTGATCTCCTAATTCTTTAATGTCTGCCATTTTTCGAATCTTTAATAAAAATTTAATTACAACACTTAATATATGGAAGCTGAGTGCGTACGTATTACGCTGCTCTCTCCTCTAAGGTCTTTAAAAGACCTGCCAATGTAGCCCCACCGCTCTTTAAGCCGCTGATAACATTTTTGGCTGGAGATTGCAATAAAGCAATAATATCGGCCACCAATTCATCCTTGCTTTTTAGGGCACTTAAGGCCTCAAGGTTATGGTCACCTACAAATACTGCCTCTTGAATATAAGCTCCTTTTAGTACAGGCTTAGTCTGTTTTTTCTTACGAAAATCTTGAATCAGCTTCGCTGGTGCATTACCAGTTTCGCTTAGCATGATACTAGTGGAACCTTTTAAAGTCGGATATAAATCTTCGAAGTTTTTAGAACTTTTTTCCATTGCTTTTTTTAGCAAAGTGTTCTTAACAACGTTTAATTTAATATCAGCTTTAAAACAAAGACGTCTTAGGTTAGTGGTTTGAGCCGCATCTAATCCTGCGATATCTGTAATATACATTACATCAGAACCCTCTAAGGCTTCTGTAAGTAATTCTATTTCTCTACTTTTTTCTTCGCGAGTCATTCTAAATAATTTTGGAATTAAGAAACCGATTTTGAGTCGATACTAATACCGGGACTCATAGTGCTACTAAGGGTAATGCTTTTAACATAAGTACCTTTAGACGCGCTTGGCTTCATACGGATTAGAGTTTTGATCAACTCCTCGGCATTTTCTTTAATCTTATTAGGCTCGAAAGATACTTTACCAATGCCGGCGTGGATAATACCGTAACGATCTACTTTGAAGTCAATCTTACCAGCTTTCACCTCTTTCACTGCTTTAGCTACGTCCATAGTAACGGTACCAGTTTTTGGGTTAGGCATTAAACCACGTGGACCTAAAACTCGTCCTAAAGGACCAATTTTACCCATCACACTTGGCATAGTAATAATTACGTCAATATCGGTCCAACCATTTTTGATTTTCTCAATATACTCGTCAAGACCTGCATAATCAGCACCTGCCTCTCTAGCTTCTGCCTCTTTATCAGGAGTAACCAAAGCAAGCACTTTAATATCTTTACCAGTACCATGCGGAAGAGAAACTACGCCTCTAACCATTTGGTTTGCCTTTCTAGGATCTACCCCTAAACGAACTGCTAAATCAACTGATGCGTCAAACTTTGTAGTAGTAACTTCTTTTACCAATGAACTCGCCTCTGTTAGAGAATAAGACTTGGTAGTATCCAATTTTTCTAAGGCGGATTTACGCTTTTTGCTAATTGTTGCCATTTTATACTACTTTAGAAAGGTTTAGGACCAGTTATGGTTAAGCCCATACTTCTTGCCGTACCAGCAATCATGCTCATCGCTGATTCCATAGTAAAAGCATTAAGATCGGACATTTTATCTTCAGCGATAGCGCGTACTTGTTCCCAAGTTACTTTACCAACTTTCTGAAGGTTTGACTGCGGTGATCCTTTTTTTAATTTTGATGCCTCCATTAATTGCACTGCTGCAGGTGGAGTTTTGATAATAAAATCAAAAGATTTATCGCCATATACCGTAATAACTACTGGAAGTACTTTTCCTGCTTTATCTTGGGTACGCGCGTTAAACTGCTTACAAAACTCCATGATGTTAACGCCCTTCGCACCAAGTGCAGGACCAACGGGAGGAGAAGGGTTAGCAGCGCCTCCTTTAACCTGGAGTTTAATTAGTGCACTTACTTCTTTTGCCATTTTTAATTTTTCTTTAACTAATCAAAACTTTTTGTGGGGTGGAAGCTCCCCACTGGGTACAATACCCTATCTTGAGCTCACAATAACTTACGATTCTTTCTCTACCTGCATATAAGAAAGCTCTAGTGGTGTTTTTCTTCCGAAAATCTTAACCATAACCTCTAACTTTCTCTTCTCCTCAAATACTTTTTCAATAGTACCATTAAAACCATTGAAAGGTCCGTCAACAACCTTAACAGTTTCACCTACTATGTAAGGAATGTTAATTTTTTCTTCGGTTTCCGATAACTCATCCACCTTACCTAACATTCTATTAACCTCGCTTAAACGCAAAGGAACGGGATCTCCACCTTTGGTTTCTCCCAAAAAGCCTATAACTCCCTGTACGCCTTTGATGGTATGAACCATTTCACCGCCAAGGTTAGCCTCGATCATTATATAACCTGGAAAGTAATTACGTTCCTTGCTTATTTTCTTCCCATTCCTAATTTGAAAAACTCTTTCGGTTGGCACCAAGATTTGCCCTAAGTGATCCTGCAGATTAGCGTATTCGATTTCGTTTTCGATATACGACTTCACCTTATTTTCCTGACCTGAAATAGCGCGCACAACATACCACTTCTTACTGCTCTCGCTCATTGTAGGTTTATTAAAATAAGTTGTAAAATAACTCTAGAGCAGTACTTATTAGCTTATCCATCCCTGCAATAACCAAAGCAATAATCACAGAAGAAACAGCTACAAGAACTGATGTCTTTTGCAATTCTGCCCAACTAGGCCAGCTAGTTTTTGTAACCAGCTCTTCGTAAGAGTCTTGGAAATAGCTTTTTACTTTACTCATTGTTTTAAAACTTTGCACGGGTGGTAAGAATCGAACTCACGACCTTCGGTTTTGGAGACCACTGCTCTACCAGCTGAGCTACACCCGTATTTAGGAAGAAAGGTATCCCGATGAATCATCAGAACACCTTCTTCCATAAATTATATCTAATACCGAGTATTAATCAGTAATTTCAGTCACCTGTCCAGCACCAACAGTACGGCCACCTTCGCGAATCGCGAAACGTAAACCTTTGTTAATTGCAACTGGAGCAATAAGTTTAACGTTGATAGTTAAGTTATCACCAGGCATTACCATCTCAGTTCCTTCTGGTAATAAGATCTCGCCTGTAATATCAGTTGTACGTAAGTAAAACTGTGGACGATAGTTATTGTGGAAAGGAGTGTGACGACCACCTTCTTCTTTCTTAAGGATGTAAACCTCAGCTTTGAAAGTTGCATGGGGAGTAATAGAACCTGGCTTGCAGATTACCATTCCTCTTCTAATCATAGATTTCTCAATACCACGTAATAAGATACCTACGTTATCACCAGCTTCACCGCGGTTAAGAATCTTACGGAACATTTCAACACCAGTTACGGTAGAAGTAAGTTTCTCATCACCAAAGCCAATAATCTCTACAGGATCACCAGTGTTAGCAACACCCGTTTCGATACGACCAGTGGCAACAGTACCACGACCTGTGATAGAGAATACGTCTTCGATAGGAAGTAAGAATGGCTTAGCTACATCGCGCTCTGGCTCTTCGATCCAAGTATCGCAAGCATCCATTAATGCTAATACAGTATCAACCCACTTAGGCTCATCATTAAGCGCACCTAAAGCTGATCCAGAAATAACTGGAGTTTCGTCACCATCATAATCGTAGAAAGAAAGAAGCTCACGCACTTCCATTTCAACTAATTCTAGTAGTTCTTCGTCATCAACCATATCCACTTTGTTAAGGAATACAACGATACGAGGAATACCTACTTGGCGACCTAATAAGATGTGCTCACGAGTTTGCGGCATAGGACCATCAGTAGCAGCAACTACTAAGATAGCTCCGTCCATTTGAGCAGCACCAGTAACCATGTTCTTTACGTAATCCGCGTGACCTGGACAGTCTACGTGTGCGTAATGACGGTTACCTGTTTCGTACTCAACGTGTGCTGAGTTAATAGTAATACCACGCTCTTTTTCTTCAGGAGCGTTGTCAATTGAATCAAATCACGTTTTCGGAAAAACTGCCATTAGCCATTACAGAAGTAATAGCGGCAGTCAGAGTGGTCTTACCGTGGTCTACGTGTCCGATAGTACCGATATTTAAATGCGGTTTGTTACGAGACAAAAGTTTCTTTGCCATGGTTTTGTGTCTTAGAATTAAAACTTTATAACACTAATAAGCGAGACCACCGTGGTCTTTCACTTAGAGCCAATGAGGGAATTGAACCCTGACCTCTTCCTTACCAAGGAAACGCTCTACCCCTGAGCTACATCGGCATATTTTGGGACTTTCCCAATTATGCCTTTTAAACAACATCAATTTCCTCCACAAATGGTAGGAGGAAATTGATAAATACTTGAGCAGGAAACGGGATTCGAACCCGCGACCCTTAGCTTGGAAGGCTAATGCTCTAGCCAGCTGAGCTACTCCCGCTTTTTACCTCGCAACGGGGTGCAAAGGTAGTCGTTTCCAACTAATTTGCAACATCCAAAACGAAATAGTGGGGAGAGCAGGATTCGAACCTACGAAGCCGATTGGCAACAGATTTACAGTCTGTCCTCGTTGACCGCTTGAGTATCTCCCCATTTTGCGCATAAAGAACGGAGCCGGTGGAGGGATTCGAACCCCCGACCAGCTGATTACAAATCAGCTGCTCTGGCCAACTGAGCTACACAGGCTAATATTAGTTATTCTAAAAAAGAACAGCCCGTTTTCAAACGGACTGCAAATGTAAAAAGAATTCTGATTGCCACAATAGGCAAGTAAAAAAAATTATGACGCAACTGCTCGAGGATTATCTTTATGCTTTAAAAGCTGTCTGCGTAAGGCCTCAGTGGCCATATCTGCCGCAGCTTCAAAAGACTTATTTATCTTCTTCACCACTAATTCGTGGCTAGGAATATGTAATTTGACCTCTACAATCTTATTTTCCTTGGCTGAAGTGTTCTCAACTTTCAAAAAAACCTCCGAATTAATAACTTGATCATTAAAGAGTTCTAACTTATCAAGTTTTTGCTGAATGAAATTAAGCAATTTCACGTCGGCGCTAAAGTTTACTGACTGAAAGGTAACTTTCATAATTCATCTGAATTTGCTGCTCGAGGATGAGCATGGTTATACATCTGTTTAAGTCGATCAATGGAGTTGTGCGTATAAACTTGCGTCGCCGCCAAAGATGCATGCCCCAATAATTCCTTTACTGAATTGATGTCAGCACCTCTATTTAAAAGATGCGTAGCAAAAGAATGCCTAAGTACATGCGGACTTTTTTTCTCGACTCCACTAACTAGACTAAGGTAAGCATTAACGCTATTGTAAACAAGCTTTGGATAGAGCTTTTTACCCTTCTTGCTTAAAAAAAACCAGGGCTCTGAATGCACATCTAGCGCAAAGCGCTGATTATCTAGATGATCCTTCATTTTAGCATTTAGCACCAATGCAATCGGAATTTCTCTTTCCTTATTACGCTTTCCTAAAACCTTTATATAAGAGGCTACATAATTATAATCAGAGACGCGCAGATTTATTAGCTCTGAAAGACGAATACCAGTTTGATAAAACAGATCTAATATTAATGACTGACTACAGGACCAAGGATCATCTGCGAAAGCGAGATCCTCTAGTAAAAAGCGCATATCATCTTCACTTACCACTCGCAAGAGCTTTTTCTCTGGCTTAGGCACGATAACCTGTGAGGCGGGATTTGAACTTACCGCACCTTCTCTTTGCAAAAAGCGGTAAAAGGATCTTAAGGCGCTAAGCTTGCGCTTGATACTTGTTCGAGCATAGTCCTTCTCTACCATCTCTACTATCCAAGATCTAATCATGGAATGATGCACCTGCTCCAACTCTTCTAAGTCGAAAGTCTCGACTATGAATTCGGAATACAAAGTTAGGTCCTTAGCATAGGACTTTATAGTGTGTACAGAAAAACGTTTCTGATGCTCTAAATAGGAAAGAAAACTCTGAATTTTGGACATAAAAAAACAAGGGAATGTAAAGATACAAACCCTTGTTGAGAATATCGATGTAATAGACTAATCTATTCTTCGTCCTGACGCTTCTGCTGTAGGTAAGCCGCTTTGATAATTTCCTTACGACGGTTTACCGAAGGCTTAATAAATTGTTTGCGTGCGCGCACCTGCTTCATCACACCGGTACGATCGTATTTACGCTTGTAGCGCTTTAATGCACGATCAATAGATTCTCCTTCTTTTACTGAAATTACTAACATCCTTGAATATTAAAATTTTGGGGCTGCAAATATATATAAATTTATAAGCGAAACACCCTATTTCATTAATTCTCTTGAAATAACTAATTTTTGGATTTCGGTAGTACCTTCTCCAATAGTGCAAAGCTTTACATCGCGGTAAAACTTTTCAACGGGAAAGTCTTTGGTAAAGCCATATCCGCCAAAAATCTGTACTGCTTCATTACAAGCTTTCACCGCCATTTCTGAGGAGTACATTTTTGCTTTGGCGCCAGCTACTGTCACCCTTTCTCCCCTACTTTTTAAATCGCAGGCGTGATATGTTAAAAGTTCGGCCGCTTCCATTTCAGTCGCTACCTCGGCGATCTTAAAAGACACGCCCTGAAAAGCAGAGATTGGTTTTCCAAATTGCTCGCGCTCCTTGGAGTATTTTACAGCAGCTTCTAAAGCGCCAAATCCACAGCCTAAGGATAAGGCTGCGATAGATATCCTACCGCCGTCTAATACCTTCATTGCCTGAATAAAACCATCACCTTCTTTTCCCAACATGCTGCTATTAGGAACCCGACAATTGTCAAAAATCAATTCGGCCGTTTCCGAAGCACGCATTCCTAATTTATTCTCCTTGCGACCACCTTTAAAGCCAGGGGTTCCTTTTTCGATCACAAAAGCAGACATTCCATGGGAATCGCCTTTTTCACCTGTTCTTACTATTACCACGGCCACATCGCCGCTTATAGCATGGGTAATAAAGTTTTTAGAGCCATTGATAATCCAATCGTCGCCGTCTCTTACCGCCGTTGTATTCATCCCGCCAGCATCACTACCAGTTCCAACTTCAGTTAATCCCCAAGCGCCAATAAACTCCGCTCTAGCTAACTTTGGTAAGTATTTTTGCTTCTGTTCTTCATTACCAAACATTAAAATATGATTGGTGCACAATGAATTATGCGCCGCCATACTTAAGCCAATAGAAGGATCAACTTTCGATAATTCCTTTATAGCCGTTACGTATTCAAAATAGCTTAGGCCGGAACCACCGTACTCTTCGGGAACCAAGACCCCCATAAGACCCATTTCACCTAATTGTTTAAATATTTCAACTGGAAATTCTTGACTTTCGTCCCACTTCATAATATTCGGACGAATATGCTGCTCTGCAAAATCTCTTACCGATTCTGCAATCATCTTTTGCGTTTCCGTTAATTTAAAGTCTAATCCCATAGCCTTTTTTCGCGTGTTTATTAATGTATTTTTGAGAGGTGTATTAAAAATCAAGCACTTACTTAATTTCTAAATACGGTGCAAGTTTACTGAATAAAACGCCATCGACCAATTCAATGTTCGCCAGCTCTTCTACCTTTTCGAAAAGCCGCATCCGTTCTCTAAATTCTACAATATTTCGGGCTAGCTTATAGGAGATGTATGGATGATTATAAAGCTCTTCCTCACTAGCTTTATTAATATCCAACTTGCGAAAATCATCATCGCAATATAAATGTTTGCTAATAGTTTGATAGCGACTAGAATCCACGACAAACAAATCCCGCAATTGTTCCAAACTATAATAGCCTCCTAATTTCTGGCGATATTCTACTATGCTTTTAGCAAGATAGGACCCAATTCCCTTGATTCCTTTTAATAAATTGGTGTCTGCTTGATTAATGGAGACAGACACGATTAAACTATCTAAAGAGTTAAGTTCGGCTAGTTCCTTTATTTTCACAAAAGGAATGATTTGCTCCGCTAAGGAAGAGTCTATATTGTAAACAGCATAAAGGTCTGTTGCTTTTTCAAAGGGGCGAAACTTTTCTCTAAACGACAGTATGCCTTGTATAGCGCTCCCAGGCAGATGCATACCAAGCAAGGCTCCTTTGCTAATTGTATTGGGATCGAATGGAGTAAGCTTTAGACTACGGTTTTGATTACGAACCTTATACGAATCATCAAATTCTCCTTTGCGGGGGTGAAAAACAAAATTCAAATCTTTCCTATTTAACCAACTGGTATCCATTCCATAAACTTTCTCTAGGTCGGAACGAGAATTATAATAGGCTCCCTTCTCGCGAAAGCGAATTAATCTTTCTGCAATGTCTTTGCGCAAACCGCTTTGCAGCAATTGTTCTTGCCCCACTTCATTGGGATCTAAGAGACCCTTAAAGTTATTCCTTGCAGTGGCATGCAAACTATCCCTTACTTTATGTTCTAGTACTAGGGCCCTGAAAGCCTCTATTTGTTCATTAGAAGGTTTATTCTTTAACTGTAAATGACTTAAATACGCATCTACCGAAAGGTATAAGAGCATACAAATGATTAAAAACACTATGATTCCTCGCCTTTCTGCTGGCGAAAAGAGGATATTGGTCATAAATAGCGATTATGGTAGAGTGCCTCGAAATTATTAGTTAGGCTCTACATCTGCCTATAATCAAGCAATTAGTAAACACTTATCGTCTCTTATTTTTTAATTATCAATTGCTTAGCTCGATAATTTTAGCAAGTGGCAATTTTTTGCGATTATTGTGCTTCCAAAAAAAATCAATTCATTTATGCGTAAGCTTTTTGCACTAGCCGTATGTCTTCTAAGTTTCAATGCCTTTTCGGTAGGAAAATTGGAAATCATCAATTTCGAGTTTGAGAACCCCAACAGCGAAATTAACAACGGAAATGCCAGCATTGAGATTATGGGAGGGATAAAACCTTACACCTATAAATGGAGCAACAGGGGCACGGATACCATTGCCAGAAAGGCAAACGGACTAACCGAGGGCATACCTTATTCTGTAACCGTTTTTGATGCAGGTGGAGATAGTATTACGCAAAGTTTTGAGATTCCGGCCAGTTCAGTAGCCGAAACTTTCAACGGTATTTTCACCCCAATTGTTGGGGGTTTTGCTACCATCATTTTCTGGGATCCTTTCCACGCCTTTAATCTATACGATAATAGGGTTAGAACCGATAGCGGCGCATTAGCCCGCTTCCCCAATGGCGATATTCGGACCAACAGTATTCCTTTCATTGTAATTTGGTTAATGTTTGGAGCCATATTTTTCACCTTTAGAATGGGTCTTGTTAACTTTTGGGGATGGAGACATTCTTTTAACTTAATACGTGGGAAGTATGATGAAGAAGATGCACCAGGCGAAGTAACTCACTTCCAGGCTCTTGCCACTGCCGTAAGCGCAACCGTTGGTTTAGGAAATATTGCCGGTGTGGCGGTAGCAATATCGCTCGGAGGCCCGGGAGCAACTTTTTGGTTAGTGGTAGCTGGTCTTTTTGGAATGGCTTCAAAATTTACCGAGTGTACTTTAGGTGTTAAGTATCGCGACATTGGGGAAGATGGCGTTGTGGAAGGCGGTCCTATGCGTTACCTGCGCAAAGGTTTGGCCAATAGAGGCATGGGCGGCTTAGGCAAAGTATTAGCGGTAGTTTTTGCCGTATTGGCCATCGGTGCAAGTTTTGGTGGTGGTAACATGTTCCAAGCCAACCAAGCCTTTGAGCAACTTTCGGGTGAATTCTCCTTCTTAATTGGTTATGGCCCACTTTTCGGCTTAATTCTCGCTATTTTAGTTGGGTCGGTAATTCTTGGTGGTATTAAGAGCATTGCAAAAGTAACCGAGAAGATCGTTCCGATTATGGCTGGTATCTATATCCTTGCCGCTTTGGTTATCATTTTTATGAATATTTCTAAAATTGGCGAAGCTTTCACTTTGATTATTGATGGTGCCTTTAACCCTTCTGCGATGCTAGGTGGATTTGTGGGAGTAATGATTCAAGGAGTACGTCGTGCTGCCTTCTCCAACGAAGCTGGTGTGGGATCGGCCGCGATTGCTCACTCTGCAGCGAAAACCAAACATCCCGTAAGCGAAGGTTTCGTAGCCCTACTAGAACCCTTTATTGATACGGTAGTAGTTTGTACCCTTACTGCCTTGGTATTGATTTTTACAGGCTATTATAATGACGGTGGTATTGGTGGTGCTCAACTAACCTCACAGGCCTTTGGCAGTGTAATTAGCTGGTTTCCTTATGTTTTAGTGGTGGCCATCTTCTTATTTGCTTTCTCTACAATGATAAGCTGGAGCTATTATGGTTTACGTGCATGGACCTTCCTTTTTGGAAGAAACAAAATCACTGAAATCACCTACAAATTACTTTTCCTGCTTTTCATCATCATTGGTTCTTCGGTAAGTTTAGGGGCTGTTTTAGATTTTTCCGATATGATGATTCTCGCTATGGCATTCCCAAATATCATTGGCCTATTGCTTCTTAGCGGTGAAGTAAGATCGGAATTGAAGGATTATTGGTCTAAAGTAAAAAGTGGCAAAATTTTAAAAGCTAAATAAGCGGCTAGCAGTTCTAAATTTTACCTTTGCGCCCTGTCAAAAAATCCTCCATGTCGGAAGCCAAGAAAGAGAAGCGCAAGCTTAGTAAGGGATCCTTAAAAAAATCGCTTAAACTTTATAAATACGTAAAACCCTATCAGGCAGAGTTTGCCTTGGGTTTAGTTTTTTTAGTTTTAAGCTCAGTGGCCAACCTTGCGCTGCCAAAATTTATGGGCGACTTGGTCGACGCTTCCAACTCAGAAGCGATTTTTGATAATATTGAAAGGACCGCCCTAATACTTCTTGTTATTTTAGTGATTCAGGCGGTAGTCTCATTTTTTAGAGTGGTACTTTTTGTAAACGTTACGGAAAAGACCCTCGCCTCTTTAAGGCAAGCAACCTACAATCATCTTATTAAACTACCCATCAACTTTTTTAATAGCAAAAGAGTGGGTGAATTAAATAGTCGCATTTCAGCCGACATTTCTTTACTGCAAGAAACCTTTACTACTACTCTAGCGGAGTTTATTCGCCAAATCATTATCATTTTTGGCGGTATTGGCATCCTTCTTTTCACCTCAACCAAGCTTACCCTTTTCATGCTGGGAATAGTTCCAGTAGTGGTTATTATTGCCGTATTTTTTGGACGATTCATTCGAAACTACGCCAAAGAAATGCAAAGCGAGGTAGCCGATTCTAACACGATTGTAGAAGAGACTTTACAGGGCATTTTTAATGTAAAAGCCTTCGCCAACGAATTTTTCGAAATGGCCCGCTACAAAGAAAAAACAGATGCTGTTGCTAAAATCGGCATGAAGGGTGGTAAGTATCGTGGTGCCTTTAGTTCCTTTATAATTTTAGGAATGTTCGGAGCCATAGTGGCCGTAATTTGGCGCGGTGTTAACCTTGTTGCCGTCGATGAATTGGCCATGGGCGAACTCTTCAGCTTTATTATTTACTCGGCCTTTATTGGCGGTTCTATAGGTGGCCTAGCCAATGTATATGCCAATCTGCAAAAAGCGATAGGAGCCACAGAAGATTTAATGGGCATTTTTGATGAGGGAACTGAAGACCTTCAAGAAAGCTCAAAGCATGAAGACCTCAGCCAATTTAAAGGGGAAATTGAGTTTAAAAATTTAAGCTTTGCCTATAGTACTCGTCCTGATCAACAGGTAATTAACAATTTAAGTTTAAAAGTTCAAGCAGGAGAGCAAGTAGCATTAGTGGGACCAAGTGGTGCGGGAAAATCCACCATCGTATCCTTAATTCTGCAGTTTTATAGCAATTCTGAAGGTTCTTTGCTTTTCGACAATAAGCTTGCGCAAGATTATTCACTTAGTGCCTTACGTAGCCAAATGGCGGTGGTTCCCCAAGATGTGTTTTTATTCGGCGGCACGATCAGAGAAAACATTGCTTATGGGAAAACCAATGCTAGCGAAGCGGAAATTATTGAAGCGGCTAAACAAGCCAATGCTTGGGATTTTATTAGTGAGTTCCCCGAAAAACTAGATACGATAGTGGGCGACCGCGGGGTGCAACTATCGGGCGGACAAAGGCAGCGCGTAGCCATTGCAAGGGCCGTTCTAAAAGATCCTAAAATATTAATACTAGATGAGGCAACTTCTGCCCTTGATTCGGAATCTGAACGTTTGGTGCAAGAGGCTTTAGATAAGCTAATGCTAGGACGTACCTCCGTTGTTATTGCCCATAGATTAGCCACTATTCGCAAGGCCGATAAAATTGCCGTAATTGAAAAAGGTAAATTGGTAGAACTGGGCAGTCACGCCGAGTTAATAGCTAATAGCGAAGGTCTGTACTACAATCTTAGTACCCTGCAATTCAACTCTTAACATCCAACTGTTTAAAATTGCTGGAGACTTTTAACCTTAGCATGTTTAAAGAAATTACTTTTGAATTATGCAGGAAGTCTGGAAAAAGATCAAAGCCAATTTCTGGTTTAAGGTATTACTAAACAAGTATGTCCTTACGCTTATCATCTTTACAGTTTGGATGACCTTCCTAGACGTTAATTCTTGGTTAATTCACCATGAGCTTAATGAGGAGATTAGTGATTTAGAAGCCAGTATTTCTCATTATCAAAGTGAAATCACCGAAGACCAAAAGCAATTAAAGGAACTAAATTCCGCTCCCGAAAATTTAGAGAAATTCGCACGTGAACAGTTCCACTTGCTCAAACCTGGCGAGGAAATCTTTCTATTAGAATACACTCAAAAAGAAGATTAAGTAAGCCGTTTAAGCAGCAAACTCGGATCGCTTGGTAGACTGAATTCTAAACCTAGTTTTTTGCTTATTAAATCGAAGCCACTAAAATTCTAATTCAGGAGTCTGATGCCTGATTTCACGTCGAATTCACGTTAAATTACTATTCTCAGCCAAACACTTTACCTCAGCCGAAAGCCTTGCTTTATCCACCCAAAGAGAGAACCACTGAATAAAAATTCTCAGGCTTTATTACTATTTAAAAGATCAATAGGTAAAAATATTTAGTCATTTTTTGTAATTGTAAATTGAAAGCCTAAAAAAGTTAATTTAGAAGGCTCTTAAAATCAATTATATGAAAAGAACCCTACTCCTTTGCTTAACGCTAAGCCTTAGTAATTCGGCTTTTAGTCAAAACAAACAAGCTTCTTTAGACCCCAGTCCGGAATTTCAAGAAGCAAAAGCCATCCGCCGCAGCGCTGCAGCCCTCACCGAGAGCACTAGCCAAAGTCTAATTTGGTCGGAAGATTTCTCAAGTGGCATTCCAGCCGGTTGGAGTCAAAATGGAACACCGGCGCTTGCTCTGTGGGAATATCGTGGCCCCAACACCATTCCAAATGACACTGTGGGATCGCGCGGTTGCTGGGCCGGACCCTTACAGTCTGGTAATTTAGGTGACCCTATCTTATCTCCTACCGCATCTAATGGTTTCATGATTTTCGACTCAGACTTCCTCCATTCCAATGGCGATCGCGCTACCAATGGCCAAGGAACTGTTCCCGCGCCGCATGTGGGACGTTTGCGCACAGATACTATCGACCTTAGTGGCGAAGCTGGCGCAGAATTAACTTTCCACACCTATGCCCGTCGCTTTCAATCAGCTTGGTTGGTAGCTATTAGCACCAATGGTGGCGTTACTTTCCCTGACACTTTAGAAGTATTCCCCACTTCCGAAGTTGCCGTAAATGCCTCTACCGCACAAAATGCTGTTTATCGAAGTAATATTTCACACATCGTAGCCAATGAGGCTGCTGTTGTTTTAGAATTTATTTTCGATGGAAACCTAAGTAATAGCAATGGTTCGGGTCGCTATTACTGGATGATTGACGATATTGAATTAAACCGCCCTCCTGCCAATCAATTAGTGTTTACGCGTGCTACCGCGCCAGGCACAAGTTCTGAAGCACCCGCCCACGATATTATTTACAATGGAGGTGCAAATGGTTATCCTAAATATCTAAACCTCGCCTTAAAACAAACGGTGCCCATTGAATTTGATAGCAATATTTATAATTATGGATCACAAAGCCAAACGAATGTGCGATTAGAGGTTGAAGTTTGGGATGCCAATAACAGCCTCATCAACACCCTAGTCTCTCCAGCCATTAGCAGCTTAAACCCCTTAGACACCGCCTACTACACCACCCTAACTACCACTAGCTGGACCCCATCTGTAGCGGGCGATTATCGCTTAGTTTACAAAGCTACATCCGACAGCATCAGCTCTGCCACTACCACAGCGGCCGATACTTTCAATTTATTCGTGGGCGATGGATACAGTTTAGATGACGCCGTCGTTGCTAATTATTTTGGAACAAACACCGGCACCAATGGCATGATAGCTTTTGGAGTAATGTGTTCTTTAGAACAAGAGGATACGGCTGGCGACCCAGGCTTTGTTTATTTACAAGGAGTAGACATATTACTGAGCTGTTTAACCGACTCTACTGCTGATATTGAAATTGCCATTTGGGATACTTTGGACTTTGAGTTTAACCGTGGATATCCTCCTAGTTCTTCCGCGATATATAGAAAAGCATTTACGCTAGACGGTTCGGCGCCTTGTAATTTGACCAATTTTTCCTTCGAAAATGCTCAGGGCGAACCTTTAAAGATTCCTACAGGCACCTATCATGTGGTGGCTAACTTTTTCCCCAATGCTCCCGCGGGTGTTATTCGTGTAGCCAACAGCGCTACCTGGAATCAACCTAGTTTAGCTTCGGTATTTCAAAATCAGAATGGCGATTGGTTTAGTCAATTTACCAATAGTACCACTTTTGTTTCGCCCCTAATTCGTTTGGTAACAAGCGATCCTTCTACTATTTCCATTGTGGAAGAAAGCTTGGCAGATTTCTCTGTTTACCCGAACCCAAGCACCGGTTATGGCTTCGTAGAATTTACCGAAGCTGGCTCCTACGAGCTTAGCGTATATACCATGCTAGGCCAAGAAGTTCATAAAAAGAGCCTAAACCTAAATGCCAATGAAAAATACGAGCTCAATCTTGGGCATCTTAGCAATGGGGTTTACCTTTTAAATATTAGTAACAGCAATGGCGAAAGCAAAACCGTGCAACTAACTATTCAAAACTAAAAACCTTAAATTCATTCACTTAAAAAGGTCATCTCGCTGAGGCAGATGGCCTTTTTTTATGTTTTATATTTCAATATAAATCCATCTCAGGATCAAATTAAACCTGCGATTATCGATGCAAGAAAAAGCTTTGTATTTTTAGGCACAGAAATTCTTTTATGAAAAAAAATTATACCCTTCTCTTCCTCCTTATCCTTAGTCTAATTTTCCCTTCGAGCGACATATCTGCCCAAGGAATTGACAGCACCTATTTAGGCTCCTTGCAATGGCGTAATCTTGGCCCTTTTCGGGGAGGACGATCTTGCGCGGTTACCGGAGTAGAAGGCAAAGCCAATCTATTTTACTTTGGCAGCACCGGCGGTGGTGTATGGCGCAGTAATGATGCTGGCAATAGCTGGGAAAATATTTCCGACGGTTATTTCGGCGGTAGTATTGGTGCCGTTGCCGTTAGCCCTTCTGATCCTAATATTATTTATGTAGGCCAAGGTGAAGAAACCGTGCGTGGCAACGTAAGCTCTGGCTCAGGCATCTGGAAAACAAGTGATGCTGGAAAAACTTGGCAACACATCGGTCTTAAAGGAAGTAAACACATTAGCCGCATTCGTATTCATCCTAAAAACCCCGACCTAGTTTATGTGGCGGCATTAGGAAATCTATATAAAGACAGCGAAGAACGCGGTGTTTACAAAAGCATCGATGGCGGTAAAACCTGGACACGCTCTCTATTTAGTGATGCCGCAAGCGGTGCAGTCGACTTAGTTCTTGACCCCAACAACCCCCGCACTGTATACGCATCTACCTGGACCGTAAGACGCACGCCTTATTCGCTTTCCAGCGGAGGCGCAGGATCTAAACTTTGGAAAAGTACCGACGAAGGTGCTACTTGGGAAGAATTAAGCAGCAAAGAGGGTTTCCCCAGTGGTTTATTAGGAATAATTGGCGTGGCCGTTTCACCCGTAAACTCCGAACGAGTTTGGGCTATGGTAGAAAACGAATCAGCGGGGGGCCTGTACCGCAGTGATGATGGGGGTGCATCTTGGCGCAAGCTAAACGACGAAAGGGCATTACGCCAAAGAGCTTGGTATTACACTCGCATTTATGCCCACCCTACCGATATTGACCAACTTTATGTAATGAATGTGCGCTACCATCACTCTAAAGACGGCGGCAAAACTTTCTCTAAATACAATGCTCCTCACGGCGATCACCACGATTTATGGATCGACCCATCTGCCCCCGAGCGCATGATTATTGGCGACGATGGTGGTGCCCAAATTAGTTTCGATGCCGGTAAAAACTGGACCAGCTATTACAATCAGCCTACCGCCCAATTTTACCGCGTGAGTACCGACGATAGTTTCCCCTTTCGCATTTACGGAGCGCAGCAAGACAATAGTTCTATCCGCATTAAACATCGCAGCGATGAAGGCTTTATTACCCAAAGAGACTGGGAAGAAACGGCCGGTGGGGAAGCAGGTCACCATGCTATTTATTCGAAAGATAACGACATTGTTTTTGGCGGCGAATACGGTGGTTTCATGGCGCGATTTAATCATAAAACCAATCAGCGCCAAGCGACCAATGTTTGGCCGAATAACCCGCTAGGCCATGGGGTGGAAAACATGAAATATCGTTTTCAGTGGAACTATCCGCTTTTCTTTTCTAAGCACAACCCCGAGGTACTTTATACCTTTAGTAACCATGTCCATCGCAGTTCTGACCTGGGAAAAACCTGGGAAACGATTAGCCCCGATTTAACCACCAACGACAGCAGCAAACAGGGGCCCAGCGGCGGTCCCATTACCAAAGATAATACGGCGGTAGAATATTATTGCACCATTTTCGCTGCCGCAGAATCGCTTTTAGATGCGCAGGTTTTATGGACGGGCAGTGACGATGGCAAAGTACACATCTCGCGTGACGGTGCTAAAACTTGGCAAGATGTAAGCCCCAAAGGGCTGAAAGAATTTAGTCAAATTAACAGCATGGAAGCCGATCCTTTTAATGCTGGCGGACTATATTTGGCGGCTACTCGCTACAAATGGGGCGACTTTGAACCCTACCTTTTCTACAGTAAAAACTACGGGGAAACTTGGCAAAGAATCGACAAAGGTATTCATAGAGAACACTTTACTCGTGTAATTCGTTGTGACCCTAATCACGCGGGATTACTTTTTGCGGGCACCGAAAATGGTTTATACCTTTCGGTAGATGCGGGGGAAAACTGGCAGCGTTTTCAAATGAACCTTCCGCTTACGCCTATCACCGACTTAGCCATTAAAGATCGTCACCTAATTGCAGCCACTCAGGGAAGAGGCTTTTGGATACTCGATGACCTTTCCCCCCTATACGAAATGGAATCTAATTTCAATACCGAGGCGCATCTTTTTCAACCCAAAGCCAGCTACTTAATGCAAGCAAGTTATGGCGGCCAATCAAAAACCGCAGGCGAAAATCATCCCGCGGGCGTGATCATTAATTATTACTTAAAAAGTGTTGACACCGCTACCGAAAATTACAGTCTTAACTTTTACGATGCCGCAGGAAAGTTAGTTCGTAGTTTTAGCTCTGATGCCAAAATTAAAGCCAATCGTTGGATTCCTAAAGATGGGGCCCAGCGCTTTATATGGAATATGCGCGAAGCGGGTTACGAGCCCATTAAAGACATGATTCTTTGGTACGTATTGCGCGAAGGTCCTTATGTTTTACCGGGAAAGTATCGAGTAGAATTGAAAGCGGGCGATAAATCCTTTGCGCAAGAATTCGACATTATCCTCGACCCACGCGTAAGCACCGACGAAAACGGCTTAGTCAAGCAGCATCAATACCTACAAGAAATTAAAGAAGGGATGGCCCAAATGAACGAAGTGATTTTAGAAATACGAAAAGTACGCTCAGATCTAAATTTGCTCGCGGGCAGATGCGTAGACACCAGTTTAGTCGCCAGTATAAAAAAGCAGATTAAAGAGGGAGAAGAAATTGAAAAAGCCCTTTATCAAACTCAAAATCGCAGTCCGCAAGACCCCTTGAATTACCCCATTCGCCTCAATAACAAATACGGCCACCTCGGCGCTTTAGCTGCCATTGGTTTTAACGAACCAACCGCTAGTATGTATGGCGTAAAAGCAGAGCTAGAGGCTGAAATCCAAAGTCAGGTGAAACTTTGGGAAATGCAAAAAGAAGAATTGAAGGTCTTAAACAAAGAGATCTTGAACAGCGAAATCGAGTTAATCCAATGGGAAAAATGATTTAAGAAGATGACGTATTAGCTTAAAGGCTGCCCCCAAAAGGCAGCTTTTTTTTGGTCAAATATATTGGTCCTTTCTACATTATGCAGCTATCCCAATTTAGCACGATTCAAGCACCAATTCTCCCGAAAATAGCTGTATTTTTAAGACCTTTGTGTTAAATCTTTCAAATATGGCTCACAGCGATCTTTTTTCTGAATTCCCTCCCCACAGCGAAAGCGACTGGCAGGTAAAAATTGAAAAAGACTTAAAGGGCAAGGCCTTTAGCGACCTCCTTAAAAATGATGCGAATGGTAATACCATCCGCCCACTATATACAAGCGAAGGGCTAAACTTAAAAGATCAGCCCTTAAAGGAACATCCCAAGTGGGATATTGTCCACGAAATTGTGGTAAACGACGAAAAGAGCGCCAATGCTGAAGCATTAAACTTCTTAAATCGCGGAGCCACTTCGCTAATTTTTTACCTAAAAGGGACTGAAAACCTCAAGGCTTTATTAGAAAATATTGAAATACAGTACATCTGTTTAAACTTGGTTCTTGCTGCGGGGCTAAAAGAAATTAGTCAGCAATTACAAGACCTAGTACAAGAACGCGACCTAGAAGAGGCTGAATTAGAAGGCAGTATAAATTTCGACCCCTTGGAAAACTTAGCCCGAACCGGTAATTGGTTTCAATCGGAAGCGGAAGATATGGCCCAACTGAAAGCGCTCCAAAACAATAATTTCGCGGGTATGCGCAGTGTTTGCGTAAATGTAAACCACGCTGAAAATGCCGGTGCCAATCACAGTCAGCAATTAGGCATGGCCCTAGCAATGGCTTATGAGTATATCTACAAATTAGACTTGCAATCCACCCGTGGTTTTTGGGTAAATTTTGCCATTGGCTCCGATTATTTCGCCGAGATTTCAAAAATTCGCGCCTTTCGTCGGATATGGCAACAGATGCAAAAAGAGCTTGGTCTAAAACCAGAAGAAGTGCGCATTTACGCCGAAACCAGCATGCGTAATAAAACCAAATTCGACCGCCATAACAATTTAATTCGCAGTACTACCGAAGCCATGGCGGCGATTATTGGTGGAGCTACGGAAGTTAATGTAAAGGAATTTGATCTCACTTACCAAGAACCAGGCTTTTTCAGTAAAAGACTTGCTTTAAATCAACTTTCCATTTTACAACACGAAAGTCATTTTCATCAAGTGCGCGATATGGCCCGAGGTGCCTATTTTATTGAGAACTTAACTGAAGATATCGCTCAAAAAGCTTGGCAGTTTTTCAAAGACATCGAAGCGCAAGGCGGTTATTTATCGGCCTTAGAAAACGGTTTTATTCAAAAGAGCGTATCTGCGCAAGCGAATAAACAACAAGCCTTATTTGATAACGGTGACTTGGTTTTAGTAGGTGCCAATAAATATTTCAATGCTAATGAAAAGGGCGAATTTTCATTAGAGACCCCATCTAGCGAAAGCGATAAAAAGCCAAACACTTTTGTAGAAGCACTGGTTGCTAAGCGATTAAGTGCCGCTTTAGAAAGCCAACAAATTAGCCAAATCCAAAATTAAGACTATGCCACGCTTTAACTTTTCAGTAGACTACCAAGGACCCGAGGCCAAAGCTGTAGCAGAAAACAATAGACATTTTTGGCAGTCGCCAGAAGGATTAGAAATTCCTAGTCTATTCAATGCCAAGGACTTATCAAAAGTAAAACACTTACAATACATCGCTGGCTTACCACCCTATTTACGCGGACCCTACAGCAGCATGTACACCATCCGCCCGTGGACCATTCGTCAATATGCCGGTTTTAGCACCGCCGAGGAATCTAACGCTTTTTACCGACGTAATTTGGCCGCGGGGCAAAAAGGATTATCCGTAGCTTTCGATTTAGCCACACACCGCGGTTACGATTCGGACCATGAACGCGTGGTAGGCGATGTAGGAAAAGCGGGCGTAGCTATCGACACGGTGGAAGACATGAAAGTACTCTTCGACCAGATTCCACTGGATAAAATGTCGGTTTCCATGACTATGAATGGCGCGGTAATTCCCATTATGGCCTTTTTTATTGTGGCCGCAGAAGAACAAGGTGTTAGCGCCGATTTACTTTCAGGAACCATTCAGAATGATATTTTAAAGGAGTTTATGGTGCGGAATACCTATATCTACCCGCCCCTACCATCGATGCGAATTATCGCTGATATCTTCGAATACACTTCGCACAAAATGCCGCGCTTTAATAGCATTTCTATCAGTGGCTATCACATGCACGAAGCTGGGGCTACCGCTGATATTGAATTAGCTTATACCTTGGCCGATGGTCTAGAATATATTCGCACAGGCTTAAAGGCTGGTTTGGCCATTGACGATTTCGCACCGCGACTTTCCTTCTTCTGGGGGATTGGCATGAACCATTTCATGGAGATTGCTAAAATGCGTGCTGCACGGATGTTATGGTCTAAAATTGTAAAGCAGTTTAATCCTAGTAACCCTAAATCAATGGCTTTGCGCACGCACAGTCAAACCTCGGGTTATAGTTTAACCGAGCAAGATCCTTTTAATAATGTGGCGCGCACCACCATTGAGGCAATGGCTGCGGCTTTTGGCGGAACCCAAAGTTTACACACTAACTCTCTCGATGAAGCGATCGCTTTACCAACCGATTTTTCCGCTCGAATTGCACGTAATACGCAGTTAATTCTGCAAGATGAATTAGGCATTAATCGCAGTGCCGATCCTTGGGGAGGCGCATGGTATGTAGAATACTTAACTAATCAAATTGCCCATAAAGCTTGGGACTTAATTGAAGAAGTGGAAGAACTAGGCGGAATGGCCAAAGCCATTGAAACCGGTATTCCTAAGATGCGTATCGAAGAGGCTGCCGCAAAAAAGCAAGCGCGTATTGACTCGGGTAAGGAGATTATTGTGGGGGTAAATGCCTATCGCAACGAGAAGGATGAAGAAATGGAATTACTGGAAGTGGATAATGCCGAAGTGCGTCGTCAACAATTAGAAAGTATTGCCAAGATTAAAAAAGAGCGCAATTCCGAACGCGTATCCGAAAAATTAGCAGCCCTAGAAAAAGCCGCTGCCGGAGAAGGAAATCTTCTAGCCTTAGCAATTGAAGCTGCCCGTGAACGCGCAACTTTAGGTGAAATTAGCATGGCCCTAGAAAATGTATTTGGTCGCTATAAGGCTACTATTCGTTCTATTTCTGGGGTTTACAGTAAAGAAATGAAACAAGACGAAAAATTTGGTAAAGCGCAGGCCTTAGCGGATAAGTTTGAAGAATTGGAAGGTCGCCGTCCCCGTATTATGATTGCCAAAATGGGGCAAGATGGCCATGATCGCGGGGCAAAAGTGGTAGCAACTTCTTTTGCCGACTTAGGCTTTGATGTCGATATCGGACCGCTTTTTCAAACTCCTGCCGAAGCCGCTAAACAAGCCGTAGAAAACGACGTTCATATTTTAGGAGTGTCTTCTTTAGCCGCAGGACATAAAACCTTGGTGCCGCAGGTAATCGGCGAATTAAAAGCCTTAGGTAGAGACGATATTATGGTAATTGCCGGGGGAGTAATCCCGCCTAATGATTATAAATTTCTTTTCGATGCAGGAGTAATTGGCGTATTTGGCCCTGGTACCGTAATTGCCGATGCGGCCGCAAAGATTTTAGAAGCAATGATTGACGATAATTAGAAAATTATGTTCGGGAAATTAGGAGATATGAAAGATATGCTGGGCAAACTACAAGAAGCCCAGAAAGAATCGCAAGCCATGAAGCAGCGCTTAGCGCAGATCGAATTGAAGGAAGAAAGTAAAGGTTTATCGGTAATTGTGAATGGCAACAAGGAAATTAAGGACATCCATATTGCGGAAGACTTATTAAAAGACGGCGAGGAGCTGGGCGATAAACTGGTGCTTACTATAAACCGTGCTTTAGAAAAAGCCCAGGCGGTAAACGACCGAGAAATGCAATCGATGGCAACATCCATGTTTAAATAATTACCTTGGACTCGATTAACCCTAATTTAAGCTTACGCAAGAAGCGCCAGGTAAAGAGCATTGCAGAGTTAGAGCAAGGTATTCTCGCGGGCGATCGTGCTAGTTTAAGTCAGGCTTTAACCTTGGCCGAAAGTCGTTTAACCACGCATCGCGCGCAAGCGGAAAAACTAGTACAAAACTGTTTACCTAAAAGCGGACAGTCGCTTCGCATTGGCATAACGGGAGTACCCGGTGTTGGGAAATCTACTTTTATTGAAGCTTTTGGCGAATATTTAATTAAAGAAGGAAAAAAGCTAGCCGTCTTAGCCATCGACCCCAGCAGCTCCAAAACTAGAGGCAGCATTTTGGGCGACAAAACCCGGATGGAGCAGCTCTCACAAAACCAAAATGCCTTTATTCGTCCTTCCCCATCGGCAGGTTCTTTGGGCGGAGTAGCCCGTAAAACGAGGGAAGCGATAATTTTATGCGAAGCTGCGGGTTACAACATCATTTTAGTAGAAACCGTTGGCGTGGGTCAAAGTGAAACGGCGGTAAAAAATATGGTCGATTTCTTTGTGCTTTTAATGCTCCCTGGGGCGGGAGATGAGTTACAAGGCATAAAACGCGGTATCATGGAAATGGCCGATTTACTGCTTATCAATAAAGCCGACGACCCCAAGGATCCCAAAGTACGCTTGGCCATGGGCGAATATAAACGGGCCCTACATCTCTTTCCTCCCAATCAAAACGAATGGATTCCAGTAGTGGATAGCTGTTCAGCTCTGAATGGAGCTGGCGTTGCAAAAGCTTGGGAGCATATTTTACAGTTTGAACGTCAACAAAAACTAAAAGGCTACTTTCTCGAAAACCGCAGTGAACAGGCGGTTAGTTGGTTTGATCAACAAATTGGTGATCACCTTTTCGAATACTTAAAAGGCCTGCCTCATTTCGAAAGTAATTATCAGCAATATTTAACGGAGATAAGAGCCCAAAATTTAGATCCGGGCTTAGCGGCACGTAAATTATTAAACGTTTGTTTGGGCGGCATAAAGTAGGGTTATTTTAAAGTTTGCATAAGTTTGAAAAAATAAAACAATGCGAGCATTCAACCTACAAAACAACTTATTAAAACTCTTCTTATGCGTTTTAATTCTGCCCTCACTCAATAGTTTAAAAGCACAAGAAAAAAGGAGATTCGAGGTGGATACGGCCATAAGCCCCGTTATGATTAGTGTCAATGCACTAACCAGTATAATAGGGGAATATGGTGGCAATGTAATCTTCAGTGTTACAAACAAATCACAAGCACTTCTAACTTTTAACTTCATCAATTCTGAGATAAAGCGCATAGATGCAAGTCTCGGTTCTGGGAAATTAATCGAAACTACCTTCAACCAAGGCTTCTCCATTAGTCCGGAATACCGCTATATTCTCGGCCGTTCGAAAAGGAAAAATTGGATTTCCTCCTACTTTATTGGCGCTTATTTCATGTACCAGCAAGTTTATGAAACCGCAGAAAGTGAACTTCATTTCGATAACAACCAAAGCCCTCCCTATTCAGAGTACAACATGAACCATATTGCCGACTACACAGGCAGTAGTTTGGGTTTAACCTTTGGCGTTAATTTATACAGCGATTCCAACTTTTTTATCAGTCTTTGGACGGGAAGGGGATTTGCGATTAATGAAAAGCTAACTACCCTTTACCAAAATTATGGTGAGAGTATCGAAAAACTTGACGGCTTACGAGACTTGGGTTTTCGCTCAGGATTGTCGATAGGTATTTATTTTTAAGGTGAGTTCGACGATCAATTATTGCTTCAGATTTTCAATTTCGCTTTTCAGCCTATCCGAATACTTTTCTGACCATGGCTTTAAAAAATCAGCAGGGATATTCTCCCGCGCGACTCAACTTGTTCAAAACCAAAATCTTCAACCAAATTTTGGGCGAAAGAAAAGTTACTAAAGCTGCAAAAGAACAAGCAGTAAACAGAGTTGAAATTAGCGAATCCTTTCCTTAATCAGACCATTAGAATAGGCCACGGAAATACAAGCTAAAATCCTTTTAGGCAAATTAATTAAAAATTGCTTCTAATTTCCCCTTTTAAATAACGAACCGCTTTCTTAGTAGGAAAGGAATCCATTTCCATTACTTTTTCAAGAATCAATCGACTGAATTCCGTAGCAGGCGCTTTGGGATCGATTTCTTGCGCCCAATTATTAATCATGCCCACGGTGGCACTTTTGGCATTTACTACCAAACCCCAAGCTTCATCACTTAAGTAGATTTGTTGCGACAAATTATGCTCGAATTCCATGCGAATATTCTCTACCAACAAACTTCTATACTGATGAACATTGATACCCTTAGAAGGCACCCTAATTAAAAGACGATCAGGGTGAATTCTTTCTAAAAAAAGAGCCACCCTTTCGTAAGCTGACATACGAATAGGCAAAGCACTCTTTTGTGTTTCCTTTTTAAGGAAATACATCCGGCGCTTTTCTTCATTGTCCATAAAGTTAGACAACATCATATAGGTTAGCACCAATAAGAATATAGAAGGTAGAGCATACTTTAAGATCTCTATAAATACTTCCATCTGCAGATTTTAGAATTGAGAAGGCCAAATATCGTAAATTTAAGAAGGTGCAGAAGCTAAATTTGTAGATTTGCCCCTCAATCAATAAAATAGAATGAAAGAGCTGTCGCAAAGAATCGAAAACCTCTCAGAATCAGCAACTATTGCTATGAGTCGTAAAAGTCGCGAACTGAAAGATCAGGGTCTCGACGTTATTAGTCTTTCCCTAGGTGAGCCCGATTTTGGCACTCCCGACTTCATAAGAGAGGCGGCTAAGGCAGCGATTGATGAAGGTTTTTCGCATTATCCGCCTATACCTGGTTATGCCGATTTACGCGAAGCCATTGCCGCCAAATTAAAACGCGATAATAATCTCGACTATACCGCCAACCAAATTGTGGTAAGCACGGGCGCGAAACAGTCAATTGCCAACGTAATCCTTTGCCTTATTAATGAAGGTGACGAAGTTTTACTTCCCGCCCCTTATTGGGTTTCCTATTATGAAATCGTAAAATTAGCGGGTGGTATCCCTGTGGTAATACCAACTAGCATCGAAAACGATTTTAAGGTTACCCTAGAAGAGTTGGAAGAATACCACAGCGATAAAACCAAAATGGTCATCTTTAGCTCGCCCTGTAATCCTTCAGGAAGCGTTTTTAATGAAGAAGATTTGGGCGCTATTGCCTCTTATTTAAAAAAGCATTCCCGTGTAATTGCGCTAAGTGACGAAATTTATGAGCTCATCAATTTTGGGGGAAAGCATTTCAGCCTCGCCGCCGATAAAGAAATATACGACCAAGTAGTAACGGTAAATGGTTTTAGTAAAGGTTTCGCCATGACGGGCTGGCGCTGCGGCTATATTGCTGCGCCTCAATACATTGCCGATGCTTGCACCAAAATGCAGGGTCAATTCACATCTGCAACAGCGAGCATTACCCAAAGAGCAGCCTTAGCAGCTATAAAAGCCGATCCGAGCGTGGTTAGCCACATGGTTGACGCTTTCGCAGAAAGGCGCGCTGTAGTGGGAGAAGGTCTTCGGAAAATTAAAGGATTTAAGGTAAACGAGCCTAAAGGCGCCTTTTATTTCTTCCCTGATGTAAGTGCAATTTATGGCTCAAAAAATGGCCATGAAACCATTAGCGATAGCAACGACTTATGCCTTTACCTCTTAGGCGAAGCCCAAGTTGCCTTGGTTCCTGGTGACGCTTTCGGCAGCCCTAATTGTATTCGATTAAGTTATGCCTCTTCCATGGAGGATTTAGAAAAAGCGATTAGCCGTATTACGGCCGCAATAAACAAATTAACCCATGCTTAAAGCAGAAGAAATGATGGCTCTCTTCAATTTATCTATTGAAGATTACCATAGTAAAGATGATGTAGATAGCCCCGAGGTGAACCCTTTCCCTATCGGCAGCATGCAAGAGCTTTTATACACCAAGAACTGGATAGACACCGTACAATGGCACTTGGAAGACATTATTCGCGACCCAAATATTCAACCCGAGAAAGCATTGGAAATTAAACGTCGCATTGATGCGAGCAATCAAAAGCGCACCGATTTAGTTGAGCAAATTGACGATGCCATGCTTTCCCTTTTCGAAGGAGTGAAATTGCAGTCTTATGCCCGACTCAATACCGAAAGTCCCGCTTGGGCCATTGATCGATTATCCATCCTTGCCCTAAAATTATACCACATGCAAATTGAAGCCAGCCGTGAAAATAGCTCGCCCGAATTGCAGGCGAAAAACCAATTAAAACTTTCTGTTTTAAAGGAACAGGAGCAAGATTTGAGCACCGCCATCGATCACTTATTAGAAGACTTAGCTATGGGTCGCCGCATCTCTAAGGTTTACCGTCAAATGAAAATGTACAACGACCCAGAGCTCAACCCCGTACTTTACAAAAGCGAAAATTAATGCGCATTTTAGTGCAACGCTATTCAGCTTTGGGCGACATTGCTCTGCTCTTGCCTGTTTTAGCGGCACTAAAGCGCGATCAACCTGCCCTGGAAATCCATCTGGTGTCGCGACCTTTTATAAAATCCCTGCTGGGTGATTTAGACATTCATTTTCATGCGGCAGATTTAAACGATCAACACAAAGGCTTTATAGGGCTGTGGAAATTAGCGCAATCACTCAAGCGGGAGATTAAACCTGACTTGGTCATAGATGCTCATAACGTTTTACGCAGTCGTATCCTTAATAGCTTTTTCCAGCTTATGGGCTTACCAGTCTTTCGCATTAACAAAGAAAGAAAAGCACGTAAAGCCCTGGTACGAAAAGAAAATAAAATCGCTGAGCCCCTTAAACACAGTAGTATTAAGTATGCTGAAACCTTGCGAAGAGCGGGACTCCAATTTAATTTCTCAGAAAAAAAAATAGCACTTTATCCCTTAAAGGAAGATGGCTCTTTAAGCGAAATTCCGAACCCAAGCGCCAAATTTCACCTCGCCATAGCGCCGATGGCCAAACATAAAGCCAAACGCTATCCGCTTGCGCAGATGGAAAAAGTTCTGGCGCATTTCGGTGCTAATAAAGATTATCACTTCTATTTTTTTGGAGGCCCAGAAGAAGTCGCCGATTTAGAAAAGCTAGCCCAGGCCGCTCAGATCAATTACAGCATGATCGCCGGCAAATTCAGCTTTCCACAAGAAATCGCGATAATGCGAAAGCTGCATTTAATGCTCGCTATGGATTCGAGTAATATGCATTTGGCCGCTTTGGCGGGTATAAAAATCATTTCCATTTGGGGAGCGACTCATCCTTTAGCCGGCTTTGGTCCGCTGGGAGAACACGAAGACTTGATGGTGCAAATGCCCCGCAAAGAATTAAACTGCAGGCCTTGTAGCATATTTGGCAATAAAGAATGTTTCCGTGGAGACTATGCCTGCCTCACGAATTTGGCGCCCGAAAAAATAATTGCTAAAATTGAGCAAGCATTAAATTCGTGAAAGCAGCCCTCTCCTATTTCGTCTTTTTCGTCTTCACTTTAAACTGTGCCACTTTATCCGCCCAATGGCATCCTGTGTCGCCACAAAAATTGAACGGAAAGGAAGCCTATCTTTTTTTCTACGATTATTTTTTTGAAGCAGAGAAAGCAGAAGAAGTGAGTATTTTCAATGACAGTGTGCTCTCCGAAAAACTTGAAAAATATCGCCTTAGTCGTCCTACCTACCTCGTGGAAGTTTATCTCCCCCAAAAAAATAGGTATCGCTATTATTGCTTACGCTCACAGGCAGATGGGCAAGAAATAGCTGTAATCGAATCGAACTATAAACAACTACTAAAAGATTTAATCGCAGAAAAGAGCTACCAAAAATTTCTTACCAAAAGTCTTACCGCGCCTGAAATCCCCGATGGACATTTTTACCAAGATCAGTTCTACTTCAGTGCGCAAAACCAAACAATAGTCGAAGAACGACGTGATGAAAAGTGGCGGGCCAAAATGATTGAACGCGATAGTATTCTAAGGCCTTTCCTAAAGGTAGTGGAACATGATTTAAAAACTGAAGCTCGCCTCCAAAATAAACGATAATCATCGAATTCAAAAAAAAATAGGATGCCGAGTTTTGAGAATCGACACCCTTATTTTTTTAATCCGAATTGAAGCTATAATTAACGCTGATTCACCCGAAACCTAGGTTTTAAGACTTTAGCTGCTTCATAGCAGTTCCCCAATCTTCTAGGTGGTGCACTTCTATGATTTTCCCATTTTCTACCCTGTGAATATCAATGGTCATAATACGAAAAGCCTTTGAGCCATCTGTTGGCAAACCCATAAAGTCACCATTAGGATTACCGGAAGCTATACTTCTTACCACATACTGATTATCCTGATTAAGAATTTCCTGTGGCTCCCATTTTAGATTGGGAATCAGTTGCCAGAAAAAGCCCAATTGGCCGATTAGTTGTTGTTTGTTTTTTAGTTCAACCGAACCTTTAGAAACAAAATCATCCGCCAAAATTTCAGCTAATATTGCTTCGGGACGGTGCTCTGCATTAACCGTTAGTGCCTTTTCATAAAAAGCTGTTATAACATCTTTATTTGTCATTGTTTTCTATTTAACGTGAATTCGACGTAAAATCAGGCCTCAGACCCCTTGTAAATAGTGGAGTTCGAGTCTATGCAGTGAAGCAATAGCGGGCTATTGCAAGAAGCAGAGGCGCAGAAACCCGCTTTTTAGAAGGGGCATAAATGGATTTTCCAATAAAAGTGAAAATACTTCATCTAGTTCATTTCCTGTAGCCCGCTACAGCTGCACGATCTAGACTTGTCTTTTCTTTTTATTGAAAATCTGAGGCTATGATTTATAGTCGAACTCACGTTATTTAAAGTCAGACTTCTTTAAACCTGAATTAATTTTCGCTTCAGTGGTAGTCATGCTAATCTGCTGAGGACCTTGACTAATATTAATTTGATAAGGAATCATTACTCCGTCAACCGAGCGGTAATCGCTGTATTTCTGCGAAACAGTCATTTCTCCTTGAGGACTTTCTATAGAAGCTTCTTCTAATAATTTGAAGCCAGTTTCTACGGAATAGTATTCGGTAGAAAGGTCTCCGTTTTTATCCACTTCTAAGGTATAGGCTTTTTCACCATCTACCATATTAATGGCTACTAAGGTTAATTTATAACCATTGCTAAGGTATTCTGCTTCACCAAAGAAAGCACCCTGACTTTTAATTTCCTCCAGGTCTTCACCTTCTAAAACAGTAGAACCTTGCATACCAGAAGTTGCTCCTTTCTGACCATCAAAAACTACTTTTTGCACGGTACCAAAACCAGCAACAGTCATTTCGGTTAAGAATAGGTTAGGGCGCTTCTTTAAAGTTTTCGCTTGTGCCTCCATGGGCATACCGCTAATTGAGGCAGACATAATAATACTCATGTCTTTTACCGCATCTAGTTTTTCTTGGCCACCAATAGCGTTGATGTAGCTATTAATTACACTTTCTGCGGTGATACCAGCAGGCACAGGGAAGCTGGGCGGACCAGTTTCTTCGCCGTTAAAGTCGTAATAAGTAACCGGACCAAATTTTTCAAGACTCGTGGCGATATCGGCAGCTTTTCCAACAGCCGTAATTATCAGGGCATCAGTATTTATGTACTTATTAGCCGCAGCCATAATATCATCTGCAGTTACGGCTTCTAAACGCTGGATGTAGGTTTTGTAATAGTCTTCTGGCAAGTTATAACGCTGACGATTCAGCGCAAAGCTGGCAATAGTTTGAGCGCTTTCTAGGTTTCTGCCAAAAGAACCAATAATGTTGTTTTTAGCATCTTGTAACTCTTGCTCACCTACTTTTTCGGTTTGAAGACGTTTGAATTCTTTTATAAATTCCACTACGGAGCTATCAGTAACTTCGTTTCTTACACTCGCGCTCGCGCTAAAGTAACCTACTAGCTCATCGCTGTCGTAGTTAGAGTAGGCACCATAGGTATAGCCCTTGTCTTCTCTTATATTTTGGAATAAACGTCCAGTACTTCCACCACCAAGAATTTGGTTCATTAGTTGCACCGTAACAATGTCTGGACTTCCAGGCTGTAACTCAATGGTATTACCGATGGTTAAAACCGATTGCACTGAGCTATTACGATTAATGATTTTAACTTGGTTACCCGCTGGTTTGGCCGGCATATCATACTCTCTTGACGCTACTTCTTTGCTTTCCCAAGCGCCGAAATACTTGGCAATTAGTTTTTTAGCTTTTTTAGCTTTGATGTCGCCTACTACAACCATATAAGCCTTATTAGGACTCCAGTTTTCTTTATAAAAGTTTTGGCAATCCTCTAAAGTGATATTATTAATACTGGCTTCGGTTTCCAATTCACCATAAGGGTGATTTAAACCGTAAAGGCTTGAGTTGAATAAACGACTAGATAAAGAGTTGGGATCTTCTTTTGCCGATTCAATTCCCGAAAGAGATTGTTTTTTAAGCTTGTCAAATTCCTCTTGTGGAAAGGAAGGGTTTAAAGCTACATCTGCCATAAGGCCGATAATCTGCTCGCTATATTTACTTAAACCACTGGCGTAAGCATTGGTAGCTCCAGTAAACAAAGTTGCACCAATAAAGTCTACTTCTTTGTCCAATTGCTCTTTCGTGCGATTATTAGTCCCATTGCGCATTAAACTTCCTGCTAAGCTAACGAAACCAACTTTGTCGGCTTCTAAAAAAGGATCACGATCTACCACGAGGCTAAAAGATACGCGGGGAAGTTTATCGTTTTGCACAACAATAATTTTCAGACCATTATCAAGAGTATATGTTTTATATTCTCCCAATTCAATCTGTTTGGCAGGAGCGGGTTTTGGTCTAATGCTGCGGTCTACCTGGGCAAATCCCGATACAGTAATGAGCAGGATTAGTAGGCTTGCTAGTATTCTTTTCATGTTATATTATGCTTTTACTGTGCGTTTTGTGGTAAATATTTTAAAACAACCCGGTTTTCAGGTCTTAGATATTTGGCTGCTACCTCTTGCAGATATTCGGCAGAGATTTCGCGGTAGTTTTTAATCTCGGTATTGATAAGATTTGCATCTCCTAAGTATACGTGATTATCAGCTAAACTTTCGGCAATACCTGCTACACGACCGTTTCGAGAAACAAAGTCGTTTTCAATTTGGTTTTGAATTTTAGTATAATCTTCGCTAGAAATACCGTTTGTTATTAATTTATTTACCTCATCGTCTATGGCTCCTATAAAGTCGTTCAAATCGGTATCTGGGTTCGCTAAACCGAAGGCGATAAATAAACCTGAGTTTTCTAAAGAAAAATTGAAGGCTTGCACTACCACTCCTAATTGCTTGTCATCTACAATAGATTTATAAAGCATAGAGCTTTGGCCATCCGCTAATACAGTAGAAATCATATCCATCGCATAGGCCTCTTTGGTTCCTCTTTCTGGACAACGGTAACCAATAAATACACCTGGCAATTGGATGTTGTCGTAAACCGTATCGATCACTTCACCGCTTAAAGGCGCTGGTTTTTCGGTAGGACGAGGAATTTCTTTGGTTCCTTTTGGAATAGTAGAGAAATATTTGTTTATCCATTCTTTAGCTTGCTTGATATCTATATCACCTGCAATGGAAAGGGTTGCGTTATTAGGAACATAAAAGGTAGAGTAGAAGTCTTTAAAGTCAGCTTCTTCCGCTGCATTTAAATCTGCCATCGTCCCAATAGGTGTAATTTCGTAGTAGCTTCCTTTAAAGGCTGCGCCAAACATTTTCTCTTGGAAAGATCCGTAAGGCTGATTGTCAACTCTTAAACGTTTTTCTTCCTTCACTACTTCACGCTGGGTGTTAACGCCTTCGATGTCAACTTTGGCTTGTAACATACGCTCGCTTTCTAGCCATAAACCCAACTCCAATTGATTGGAAGGAAGAATTTCGTAATAGTACGTGCGATCGAAAGAAGTATTGGCATTTAAAGCACCACCATTGGCGGATACAATTTTCATGTATTCTCCACGCTCAATATTGGGCGAGCCTTCGAACATCAAATGCTCAAAAAAGTGGGCAAAACCAGAACGGCCTTCTTTTTCATTTTTACTTCCTACGTGGTAAAGAACCGATACCGCAACAATAGGCGTGCTGTGGTCTTCGTGAAGAATTACGTGCAAACCATTATCAAGGTCGTACTCTTCAAATTCTATTTTACTCTGGGCCACAGCGCTTCCAACTAAGAAGGCCAAAAAGAGGCTGAGAATTTTTTTGTGCATAAGATTAATCTCGCTTTAAATTAAATCCGCTGCAATTTTAAGATATAAAATTTGAAATACGACACTTATGATGGGGATTCACTATGGTTTTCGTCTAGATTTATTGTTAATGTTTTGTGAAATTCCTAAACAAGAGTCCTTATTTTGCAGCACCTTATCTCTTGAAAATGCAAGCTATGGATAAATTTTTAGCTTGTATGGCTTGATTAAAAGGATATTGTTGTAAATTTGCAGCCCTAAAAATAAGTATATGTTCGCCATAGTAGAGATAGCAGGGCATCAGTACAAAGTACAAAAAGATCAACGTATCTACGTTAATCGTTTGCAAGCTGAAGAAGGAGAGACTCTTTCTTTCGATAAAGTAATGCTTACAGACAATAACGGTAAGGTAGAAGTTGGCGCCCCGGTTATAGCAGGCATCAAAGTAGATGCTAAAGTAGTTCAGCACCTTAGAGCAGACAAGGTGTTAATCTTTAAAAAGAAAAGACGTAAAGGTCATCAGAAGATGAACGGTCACCGTCAGTATATTTCGCAAATCGAAATTACGGCAATAGGCTAGTTAAGATTCTGGTAATTATAATCTAAAAAATTTTAAGCCATGGCTCATAAGAAAGGTGTCGGTAGTTCTAGAAACGGACGTGAATCAGAAAGTAAAAGATTAGGTGTTAAAATTTTCGGTGGTCAAGCAGCTATCGCAGGAAATATTATCGTGCGTCAGCGCGGAACACGCCATAATCCTGGTACTAATGTAGGAATGGGAAAAGATCATACTCTTTTCGCTCTTACAGATGGTAAAGTTGTATTTCGTAAGAAAGCAAACAATAAATCATACGTTTCAGTAGATCCTACTGCGTAGATTTATTCTTTATAAATATATACCCCTTATCGATTTTCGGTAAGGGGTTTTTTTGCTTAAAGCCTAACTCTGAAATATATTCAGGTCTCAAATCCCATGTGCCTAATAGGTTTTAAGCCGAATTAGTGTAGCTATAATGAAGCACATAGGACTCAAAACTACCATTGAAAGAGGCTTACAAGTATTTTTTCTTTAAAAGTGAAAATCGTGCATCTAGCTTAATTTTCTGCAGCCCACTGCAGCTCAATCCTTCAAATTAGTATTTTCCCTCTATTGAAAATCTGAAGCTATAATTTTTGACCGAACTAAGCTTTAAAAATACGGCACGAAGTAGTCATCTGCTTTATTCATTGATTAACTTCGCCTTTCCTAAAAATAGAATTACTATGCTCCAAGTTTCTTACCTCCGTGATAACGGTGACGAGGCCATTGCAGGTCTTAAAAAGAGAGGTATTAATGCAGAACAAAATATTAAAGACATTCTTAATCTTGATCAACAAAGACGACAAGCACAGAATGATCTGGATCAATGCCTAGCTGAGGCAAATAAAATAAGCAAAACCATCGGTGGCTTATTTAAGGAAGGTAAACATTCTGAGGCCGATGTGCTGAAAGAGCGTTCTGCTGAATTGAAAGAACAAACCAAAGACTTGCAAGCGCAAGAGGAACAATTGCGTCATGCGCTCGACGAGCTCTTGGTGCAATTACCCAACGTTCCTTTTCACTTGGTGCCTGCGGGTAAATCGGCCGACGATAATGAGGAAATTGCCCGTGTTGGTGAAATCAAAGATCTGGGTGAAGATGCTAAACCGCATTGGGAAATAGCTGAAGAAAAGAAACTAATTCGTTTCGATCTCGGCGTGAAAATTACTGGAGCAGGCTTTCCTGTGTATCAAGGGAAAGGCGCACGCCTTCAAAGAGCGCTTATTAACTTTTTCCTCGAGGAAAATAGAAATGCGGGATATGAAGAGTATCAACCGCCTCTTTTTGTAAACGAAGCTTCCGCTTTCGGCACAGGGCAATTACCCGATAAGGAAGGGCAAATGTATTATATGCCCGAAGATAATTTGTATGCTATACCAACCGCTGAAGTTCCTATCACCAACATCTTTAGAGATGAGATTTTAGAATTAGATGAATTACCCCTAAAAGCCACTGCCTATAGTGCTTGCTTCCGCAGAGAAGCGGGAAGTTATGGCAAGGACGTGAGGGGTTTAAATCGTTTACATCAATTCGACAAAGTGGAAATCGTTTGCCTAAGCTTACCCGAAAAAAGCTTCGAAATTTTAGAGGAGATGGTGGAGCACATTGCTGGTTTATTGAAAAAACTAGCATTACCTTACCGCATCTTGCGCTTATGCGGAGGCGATATGGGTTTTACATCAGCAATGACCTACGATTTTGAGGTTTGGTCGGCCGCGCAAAAGCGCTGGTTAGAAGTCAGTTCGGTGTCTAATTTCCAAACTTTCCAAACAAATAGAATGAAAATTCGTTACCGAGGAGAGGATAAGAAAACCCATCTGGCCCACAGCTTAAATGGTAGTGCGCTGGCATTACCCCGCATTGTGGCGGCCTTGTTGGAAAATCACCAAGAAGGCGGCCTTGTTCACATTCCAGAGGCACTGCAGTCATTTACTGGTTTTAAAACGATCTAAATTCACCCTATGAAATACGCATTTAGTATAGTCATCTTGGCCTTAAGCCTAATGGCCTGCAATGGTCCAGCGGAAGTTTATAAGGACAAAATTGTTGTAGTAGACAGTCTTCTGGTGCAGCTCGAAAGTCATCACGCACGTTATAAACTAATTGATAGCACGGCTATAAATACGCAAATTGCGGAAATTGAAGGCCTAAACAAGATCTTGCATGGCCCCAAAGTAAATCAGGATGATAAGGAGTTTTGGACCACAAAACTGGCCCCTTTTGAATTGGTTATAACGCCCTACCAAAAGTACCTGCGTGATAAAGCCAAAATTGAAAAGCAGTTAAATTACACACGCTCTCAGTTACTCTCATTGCGTAAAAGTTTAAAAGAGGAAGTGATAGATACCGCTACTGCGAGCAAGTATGTATTGGATGAGCAGAAGGCTATGGGTGATATCTACATGCTTTTAATAAAACGTATCGAACCTACTATTAAGGCGCAATCTATTTGGGATACCAGCGCTCAAAAATACCAAGCGCTGGCCGATAGTATTTCCGCCCTAAGTATAAACGAATAAGCTTTTGAATAAATTCCTCCATAGCATTTTCTTTCTCTTCCTTTACCTTTCGGTAGATGCGCAAGAACTGGATAAAGCGGTGCAACCAGCCAATAGCGATTTGCAAATTGCTGGTCAGTACTTTAAACAGGAGGAATATTTAAAAGCTCTCGATTTTTTAGACGATCTTCTTGAGAAGAGTCGCAATATTCAGGCCTATGAAATGGGCTTAACCTGCTACCTCGCACTGGAAGATTATGATAATGCCATCGACCTAGCCAAGGATTGGTCAAAACGGATTCCGGGCCAAAAAAATCGCTTTGATGTAGATGAACTGTCGGTTTACCTCCTTACCAAAGAAGAACGCAAGGCAGAACGCAAATTTGAAAACATCCTTGAAATTATCACAAAACAGCCTAATCAGGCTTACTTTTACGGTAAGGCTTTGCAAGATAAAGGTTATCCCAAGATGGCCTTACTAGCCTATGAAGAGGCATTAAAGAAAGAGTCGCGCTTAAACTTCGATTATCAAATGGCGCAGCTCTATGGTGAATTGGGCGATATTAAAAAGATGTACGATAATTACATCGCTATGATAGAGCGCACTCCGGGCTACCTGCCCACCATAAAAATGTTTCTCGCGCAAGGTATTTCAGCCGATAAACCTGATGATGAAAATACGCTTTATCTCAAGGAGGAGTTAATTAAAAAGATTCAAGCAGGAGGAGCTCCGCAATTGAACGAATTGTTAATTCATGTATTCACTCAGGAGAACAATTTTAGAGGCGCCTTTCTGCAATTAAAAGCTCTTGATCGTCGCAATGCCATCGCTCCCGGCCAGTTAAATAGCTTGGCGAAAATTGCTTTTAATGCCGAAGAGTATACTTTAGCTGCTAGCATTTACCAATACGTAATGGAGAAAGGCGAAGCGGATGGTTTTTACCAAGGAGCTGTACTGGGTTACCTTTCTGCCCGCAAAGCGGAGCAAAGCCAAAAGGCCGAAACGCAGCCTAAAGACTGGGCCAACCTAGCCGAAGAATATGAGAAGTATCGCCTTGCCTTCCAGGGTGATCCATACCAAGGAGAAGTTATATTGGGCTTGGTAGACATTTATGCCTACCGCTTAAATCGGCAAGATACGGCCGCGCAAATTTTACAAGGAATGTTTACCAAAGGATTTCTTGGCCCTGAAGATATTGCTCGGGGGCAAATCGCTTATGCAGATTTGTTGCTCTACCAGGGAAAGCGTTGGGATGCGATTATCTACTATCGCAAAGCCGAGAAACTTTTGGAGCGCTCTCCTATTGGTCAAGAAGCCAAATTTAAACGTGCGAAAGCGGCTTATTATGTGGGTGATTTTCAGTGGTCACAGGGAATTTTTAAGATTTTGAAAGAATCAACCTCCAAGCTAATTGCCAATGATGCCATGCAGTATTCCTTACTGATAACTGATAATATGGCTTTAGATTCTACTACCGAAGCACTGGAAACCTACGCTAAAGCTGATCTGCTTTTTTACCGTGGGAAATTAGATTCGGCACTGTATTATTTAGCTTTATTCGATGTGGCCTTCCCCGATCATCCGATTTTAGATGAGGCCTTATTAATGAAAGGAGATATTTACTTCAAGCAAAAGAATTTTACTGAAGCCGAAAGGGCCTGGCAGAAAATTGTGGCGGATCATAGCAAAGAAATTTTAGCAGATGATGCCCTTTATCGCCTTGCTAATTTGCAGATAAATCAGTACGCTAGCAGCGAAAAAGCGATGGAATATTTCGAGAGAATCTTTATCGAATATAGCGACAGTTTCTATGCTGCAGAAGCGCGCAATAGCTACCGAAATTTGCGCGGCGACCAATTAAATTAGTCTATGTATATCTATAATGTTACGGTAAATATCGAAGCCGACGTGCACGATGAGTGGTTGAAATGGATGAAGGAAGTTCATATTCCTGATGTTTTATCAACCGGTCTGTTTTTAGATAATCGTCTTTGCCAAGTGATGGTAGAAGAGGAGCAAGGCATTACCTATTCCATTCAATATCGCGTGCGCGACCTCGAAACTTTAGAACTTTATCGCGCAGTGTATGCCCCTAAATTACAAGCGGAGCACGGGGCTAAGTTTCAAAATAAGTTTGTTGCCTTTCGCACCATTCTGCGCATCGACCACGAACTAGAGGCGGGCAGTGGGCAATGATGGACAACATATTTATGACTTAAACGAGGCACGCGAAAAAATTCGTTCCTTTTGTTTGTACCGCGAACGCAGTCAGCAAGAATGTCGCGACAAGCTCTATACCTATGGCTTTAATAGCGATACCATCGAAATTCTCCTAAGCGAGTTAATTCAAGAACGATTTGTTGACGAGGAGCGTTTTGCGAGGGCTTTCGTTAGAGGAAAGTACTCCATTAAAAAATGGGGGCGCTATAAAATTAAGCAGGCCCTCTATCCGCATTCACTGAGCGATTATGTCTTAAAAAAAGCTTTTACCGAAATCGATTCCGAAAAATACTGGGCTAACTTAATGCAGCTATGTGAAAAACGCTGGCCCTTAACCAAGGGTAAAGACGAATTTCTGCGCAAGCAAAAACTGCGGGCTTATTTACAAGCTAGAGGTTACGAAGCTGATTTGGTGCAGGAGGCAATGCAGGAGTTTTTTAAGGGCTAGGCTTACGTTTAGACTAGGAAGCGCGGCGCGAAGCGACATAACTTATTGCCTTTGTTGTAGACCGTTTTATTTCATCAAATCGGAATATTTGAAATTATAGCCCAAGTATATCTTTAATTTCTCAGAGTTAATGATCTTATACTCATTGTTGGAGTCTTCATTGAATTCAATTGAGTCGAGTCCTATTTTTCTAGCTTCTTTATTGTAAAAATCTCTTCTCTTAGGATGACTATCAGAACAGGCGTTAAAGATTTCATTCCACACATTTTGCTCAATTATTTGTCCAATTATTTCGATGCAATCATCCCTATGTATAAAGTTTATGAAACCTTCAGGATTTTGAATTAACTTCTTTGATCGAATAAAGTTCCCTGGTTTTCGATCATAACCAAAGAGTCCGCCGAATCTTAAAATGGTTGATCGAAAAGAAGTATTTGAGGTGAATAGTTGTTCAATTTCAACAAGAGGATTAAGCAATGTGCTTGCACTTTCTGTGACAACCCCATTTGTGTTTGGGTATACGGAGGTGGAACTAATAAAGAGAACTTTTTGCACTTTAGAAACCTCAATAAATTCGATAAGATTTTTAAAATGCTCGATGTTTTTACACGTTATTGCTATGATCAAAATTTCAGCAGACAAGAAGCTCTGAATATTAGAACCTATCGAACTTATCTCAATTAGAAATAGCTTTATCCCTGTTTCTGAAAGGTATCTGGTTTTTTGATGCGAAGTGGTGGATCCAGAAACGTCATATCCTTTATGGATTAAATCAACTGCCAAGGCTGATCCAAGCCAACCACATCCTAATAAGCTTATCTTTTGATGCAACTGAAATATATTTTTGAATTCTGACTAAAGGTGAAATTACTTAGCCTGTGTTGAAATTGGTACTTTTTCTTCATCAATTTCGGACGGGCTCATGTGGGTAATGGTCTAAACGGTTTGAATTAACACTGGGCGGTATTTATTGCTTGTGCTTAAAGTACGCTCATATCATTGGTAATATAAATCGCCCTTTGAAAACGTGAGTAACCGCCTTGCGTTTAGTTATTGTTTTAGTGCATTTTTCTTTTTCTAGAAATATGTTCTTACAGCAAATTCAAATTGATTAATAAAGATTTCCTTGAAGTTTGAAATATTATTTTGCTCATAGAATAAAAGCATAGCCTTTTTGTAATCTATTGTATCGACTGTTCTAAAGGAAATAGGACAATAGTTGTAGTTTAACAGAATAGCGTTACTTACAATTCTTGCTGTCCTTTTATTACCATCCATGAAAGGCTGGATGTATGAAATTAGTACCAAAGTTAAAAGTGCTTTTTCGAATATATTTTCCTTGGAGTTTATTACTTCACATGTGTTTCTCAGAGCTTCTATAATTTGAAATTCATTGTCGAGTGGTTTGTAGTTTGTTCCAGATATACCAATACGTCTTTTTCTCAAGTTTCTTTCGACACCAAGTTCTTTGATTAGAATGCTGTGAATATCCTCTATTTTAGAAACAGTTAAAGGGTTTAAATAGTCGTCATGTTGAACAATGAAGTCTAACGCCTCTTTATGGTTTAGAAGCATAGTAGCTTCTTCCTTAGTTTTACCAGCGGCAGTTTCTTTTTCTTTTAAAAGTCTTTCGGTTTCAAGTAAGGAATAAGTATTGCCTTCAATTTGAGAAGATTTCCAACTCAAATCAATAGCTAACCTCTCCATTTCGTTTTTGTATTCTAATTCAGAAAGTTCCGCTATGTTAGCTTTATATTTTTCTTGAAGATCGGAGAGCTTAACTAATTCAGATTCTGTGAATGAATCTGTTTTAGCGATAACTTCATTGATGACTGAGAAACTAAATGATTCCTTGATTTCACGTTCATCAATTTCTTTTTTGAAGTATTGATCAATATTTAAAGGTTGAACCAGTTCATATGCAGCAGAAAGCTTGTATTTAGTTCCTTTACCTTGACCGGTTGTATCAAGTAAGTTTTGGTTCTTGAGTTGTCCAAGTGCCCTTTTCAGGGTTGCATAACTTATATCGGATTTGATATTGTCATGAATTTCTTTTGATGAGCATTCGCCAATACTTTTTACAAATTCAATGATTTCATTATCTCGATTGTCCATTTCTTTGATTTGTAGCTCACGAAGTTAAGGCTTAAAGGTCAATAAAGGGGGTTTTTTAGCTTGAATTGATTTTCAAATGAGCTACAACGTAAAAATATAGTTAACCGATTCCTTTTTTTTGCTTATTTCTTTTCAAGACGATCTAAGGTGACTTTTAAGTCGTAGGTGAAACCCTCCGGGGCCTTAATTTTTTCAAGCTGCTTCCAAAATTCTTCTACATAGGCGCGGTGTTCTTCTTTACTAACCATAGTAAGTTTAGGTTTAACAAGCGCCTTTAAGGCATCAACTTCGCTAATATTTTTCACCTTTAAGGCACGGAAAGAAATGTATGCGGTGGTGTCGTAGGCGTAAATGACAGCTCCTGGTAGCCCGTGTAGCTTCCATGGCCCGAGTTTGTTTGCGTCAATCTCAGGGTTGTACCAAGCTAAATATTTGCGTCCCCTAAAGAGACCTTCGGCCAAGCTGCATGGGTGACCATCTATAACTTTGGTAGAATCAACAAAATTCCATTCGATGGCTTGTCGCTTTTCTCCAATTAGAACCCCTTCGGGATGAACCCTTTTCATATTAGCTGTATAGCAAATGGAGTCACTCTGCCTGTCATATCTCATTTGTAAGGCTGAAGAAGTATCTAGGATTCGACGTAAAATTAGGGCCTCAGACCTCTTGTAAATAGTGGGTTTCAAGCCGATGAGTGAAGCAACAGCGGGTCATTGTGAGCTGCTGAGGCGTGGAAAGCTTTTAGAAGGGGCCTAAACGGATTTTCTCCACAAAAGGAAAATCCTGCATCTAGCCCATTCTGCTGTAGCCCGCTACAGCTGCACGATCCAGACTAGTCTTTCCTTCCATGAAAATCTGAGGCTTTAATTTATTGTCGAATTCACGTTATCTAGGATGCTTTCACTAGAACTTCCTAAGGCTTTGGTTAGGGAATCGTTGTATCTAGCGGCGTAGTAGGCACCTTTTGAATAAATGTACAATTGAGCTGAAACAGCTTTTTCTTCCTTCTGTATAACTACTTGGTAGTCAATTTTTAAGGCCTTTGTCGAATTTTGAGCTTGGCTTTGCAAATTTGATAAACAGAGAGCAGAAACCAGTATGCTTTTTGAAAACACGCTGCAATAATAAATAATATTCATTCGCTTAAAAGCTACAATTTCGAATGCAATGGTATGAGCAGTAAATCTAAATAATAAATCTCTTTATTGTTTTTAAGGCAGCCGTTTTGTCTTTTTGCCAATAGCGGAAATTTAAGGGAAGACTTTTAATGCCTATGCGCGCTAAGGTTTTGTAGCGCTCTATTGGAAAGGCTTCTTTGAACATACCTGGATAGCCAATCAAATCAATAAAATAGCTTTTACTGCCTTTTGTTATTAAGATAGTCAAGTAAACTACCTGCCAAAGGATAGCCACAGTGAATCTGATAATCCCATTTTAGCTAACCAGCTACAACTTCTCGCTGGAAATTATCGAGTTCTGGCTCTTCTTGGTTGCTTTGTGAAAATGCCCGAATGAAACTGAAATATTGGTATAAGAGCGAATCTTGTTTGAGATGCACATCTGACACCGATTTGAAAATGTATTGAAAGGACTTAGCTCGGGTGATAGCGACATTCAAAACCTCCGCTTGATTAGCATGTACAAAGGCAGATGGGTGAGTAGTGTTGCTCAGGCAGAAGGAAATGAAAATGATTTCTCTTTCAGAACCCTGAAAATTATAGGGTGTGCCACAGAGTAGATCAAACTTTTAAATTGTCCAAGCTGAAACAAAATCCTTCAAAAGTGCGTTGATGTATTTTACCTGACTGTTGAAAGGAGAGATAATACCAATCGAAGGTGCGATTTTCTCCGCTGAATACTCCTCCATTAACAAGGTTAATTTTTCCAGTAGGGCATTAGCCTCAATCTGATTAACACCTTTCTCATCTCTAAATCCATTCAGTTCAATAAGCTCAATCTGCTTGTTTTTGCTGTGCTTAGGTGTTGATTTTAATACCGCTAGTTGCCCATCGTAAAATTGCTGATTGCTAAATTCAATTAGAGAAGGAGTAGACCGGTAATGTTCTCGTAAAAAGCTTACTTGCTCTTGGTTTTGACTTTGATATATATAATCAAGGATGCTGCGGTTGCGGTAATCGGGAATAAATTAGTAATTAGTAATGGTTATAGTTTTTCGCATAGCACATATAAATAGTAAATGCTAGCTGACAAATTTGCCTGCGCTGACGATAGATCTGTTTGATAGTTGATAGTAATAGAGGAGGTGAGTAATATTTGCATTATGGCTTCATCAATTATCACTAAATCAAACAAATCAGCCTCTAAGGGAAGAATAATTTAAGTCAGATAAATGTGCCAGCCAAATGGGAAAGACTTTTAATATGTTAGACTGCTGAACATCTTCCATTATTTCTTTATGTCGGGTAAAGCTTGCGGAATCTAAGGCATCGTAAAAGAGATAAATCTTTGCGAAAGGTCTTTACATTTTTATGAATGTTGATTGGACTTTCTTTTGCTAATGAATTGGATTTCTTTCTAACTGTTGCGTGTGTGGTGTTTCGATATCTCAAATAGGACCCATATTTTATTGCTATCATAAAGAGTGGTGCTTAAATAAAACTTACGCCACTTTTCAATTAGGTTTAAAAGTATGGCTAAAGCCTAAGTCGGATAAGGATAACTCCTTTTCTCAATTAGAGCTTCAAACTTATTTTCTAAGTCAGAAAGCTTTTTAAAGAGTTCAGAAACTCGTGCTTTATTAGAGCCGAGAACCTCCCTTTCGAACATGCCGCTTAGGTACCTACTTAGCTTAGCGCTTAAGCTTTGCTTGTATCTGGCTCCGGTGGTATGGACGAGATAGTCTTTTAACTTGTACTCATTCTCTAACATTGAGCGGATTACTTCAACCGCTTGTTTAGTTTTAGAAAACCACTAAAACCCTGACTGATTTTAAGAACTGCACTGGCACATAGCGGGTGATAGTATGATTTTCCGGGTGCCAGGCGGACCAATAATTACAGAGTTGTCAAATTGATGGGCATTTTGTAAAGCTTTGTACTGGTCGGTGTTTAAGCGCGATTTTAAAAAACTTGTGGCTGAGGAATGACGAGTATGACCATCAGATAGAAGAGCATTAAGTCCATTGTTAAAGCTCGATTTGAGCGCCATTTGGCTTAGGTCGCTGATAACCTTTAGTGAAGACTCAGATTTTTCAATTAATAGGGTTCCCGCCGCAGGGACGATTTTAAATTCACCCTCCTGGTAAGTGGTTTCACTTAGGTGTTTGCGAATTTTCTGGGCCGACCAGACCTCGGGGAAAAGTAAGATTTCATCGGAGTCGAGGCTGGGGAAATACTTTTCAAAAAGGCTTTTTAAACCTATTAAATTGCTGCGATCTTCGGTAATACGCTCACTTAATTCCTCAAAAAACTGATCCTTACTAGTGGCATCGCTCTTAGGGTCTAGCTTGGCAATTACTGCTCTGTTTAAAACAAAAGAATTTCTGTCAATATCAAGGTAGTGCTCACCATCTATATTTTGGATGGTCGCGGGAAAAAGAATCAGTGGAGCACAAACTCTTTTGTCCTTAACAAAAGCATTATCACTTTTTCCTAAAATAAAAAAGCAGCCGTAAAATAACTTTTTTTCAAGCTTGTAAAGTTCTACTTCTTTGGCAAGATCTTCCGCTTTTTTATTGGGATAGGGGATAATAGGAAGTTCTTCATGAATGAGCTCCTCATTCCCCGAAGCGAACCATTTGAAGTGATATTTCTGGGCTAATATATTATCAACTTTAAACTCTTTATAGTCGAGTTTGTAGCATTCCATATAATAACTGTAAAACTCCTCCGCAGTGTAATTCACCTAGTAAATTTTATTCTAAATTCATTTCTCAGTGATAATCCGAGGAGATATCTAAAACATTAATAACTGTTCGTCATCTGTCCGTCAATTACCAGCGTATAATCGGCATGGCCCGCGCTTTCGCTCGCTAGGCTATCCACACTATCTTGAATTTGAGTGCTAATAGTTTTAATTTTAAGCCTTTTCTTTTCCTCTTTTAAATACCATTGAATTCCTTCGAAATCTTTCGAGTGGTAGTCGCCGTTAAAGTGCAAGAAAAGCTCGCCGCGTTTACGATTTTCTAAAATAGAAAAGGCCATGGTCGCATCCTTAATCGCTTGTGCTTTGGGTAAGTTTTCACCGCCGTGGCCGCCCATCATTTCTAACATTGCCTTGTAGCCAGGCAATTCCGCATCATATGCCACCGGTAATTTAGCAATCCAGTTTTTTTCTTCATCACTTAAAGTATCCAAGCTTTCAAAGCCACCTTTAAAAACCATACGGGCGTATTTACGGGGCGTATTGGTAGCAATAAATTCGACTTGTTTCTCTTTCGCGAAATCCACCAGGTGCTTGTAGTCGGTTTCATAATTAGGCCATAAACGCGCCAAGCTGTCTAAAGCGGCAGCATCAATGCTATCCTTTAAATAAAGGTTAAGCTCGTCCTGATTATCACGTTCGAACATTTCCGCGCCCAGCATAAGCTTGTTATTTTTTTCATAAAGGGCTGCCGCGAGTTCAAATTGGAGCCAGTGGCAAATCGGATTGTTATGCAGTTCTCCAAATAATACCACATCGGCTTCGCTTAATTCATTCGTCATTTGTTGGAAAGAAATGGCTTCCCCCGCGGCATTATAAATTTGGTAAGCTCTTAAATCTTGGGCTTGAAGGCCGCCAAGCGATAGTAGAACGAATAGTAGTATTCTCATTTAATCTGTAGTTTTTGAAAAGCAATACCCTTGGGGCAAGTAAAAATTAATTGGTAAATACCGGCCGCTAAATGGTTTAGCCTAATGTTTTTCTCGCTTTCGCTAGATTGGTAACTAGCTACTTCCTGACCCTTAATATTTATTATTTCAAGAGTCCAAGTTGTGCTTTCTGAACTAACCTTTAGTAAATTAAAAGCGGGATTTGGGAAAATAGAAAAGCTTGGGTGGCTAGTTTCTGGGGAAGAAAGAAAACAGGCACTTACACTCATGTCTAGCGCAAGGCTATCGATAATGGCATAGAGAAGATCGCCCGGACAAGAGGTTCCTTTAGGGCAACCAACCGTGGCGGAATTGGCATCGCGATGAGCGGAAAGATGTTTTAAAACTAAATTGGAAGTACTGTGTAAACTGCTATCTGCAATAGCGATATTATGCTGGCAGGCTTCCCATAAAGCCAATTCTTTCAGGCTGCCTAAAGCTAGAGGGTTAACAGTGTTGGTCATGTAATTTCCGATGACACAAATCCCAATAGTGCCGCCGTTTAAACAACTAAAATGGGCTCCTAGATTACCGGAGCCTCTACCTTCGTAAACCACTCCGTTGGGGTCAATGAGCCAGTTATAGCCAATATCACTCCAGCCATTGGTGTTTACGTGTAAGTCCCAATAGTAGTTAACCACCCACTGATAATCATTATAGTTGGTGAAGCCGGCCGAATGGTGAATAATTAGGTGAGTAGGAACGGTAGTGCTATAAACAGGTGGGGTGCAATCGTTATTCGGGCACCAGCAGCTACGATTGCATTGGGGCGGCGCGGGACAGGCGCAAGTGCTAGTTTCGGCACCGCCAGAATTTATACCAAGGTTTTTTTTTTCTGCAGGTGCAGCAAAGAACCGCATTGCTAAAGTACCTTTAAAAGGCTGGTCTACTTTTATTTGCCAAGCTTCAATTTCTTCTTCAAAAGGTTCTAAAACAAAGGTTTGGCGTGAACTCTCCTCGCTATTATGCCCACTCTCCAGTTTTTTCCATTCCTGCCATTGGCCTTTAATGGAGAAGCGAGCTTCTACTTTTAGTACCTCAAGATCGAGGCTGTAGCCTGATAAGCCTAAAAAACCATATTCAATACTATCGGGCCACTTTAATTCTTGGCTAAGAAGGCCCTCCTTATTAGCGTGAAAATCGGCATGGCTAAACGTAAATTCAAGAGTACGCTTCTGGGCGCTAAGCCCAAACTGAAATAGAGAAAGGCTAATTATTACTAAGGTTTTCAGCATAGGCTTCAAAGATAGCAAAGCAAATGTTAGCATGAACTTCTAGAACTAAAAAACCGCCGCCTATCTTAACTCACGTTTTTAGAAAGGCGACGGCATCATTAACCATAAACTTAATCGTTAATCGATTTTAGATAAAAAGAAGGTGCGTGTTTTCACCAGAGGCTTTTTCGTAAAAATCACCTACCGTTATTATATCGGCGATTTCGTCAACCAAATCTTCTCTTTTTAAATGGAACATATCCATGGCTAATTTGCAAGCCCAAAGTTTGGCACCACTAGCTTCAAGGATTTCGATGAACTCTCCCACGGGTGGAATGTCGAGTTTTTCCATTTCTTTTTTCATCATATTGGTGGCAAAAGATTCCATACCTGGCAATCCGCCTAAAAGGGTCGGGATGTGCATAGCGGGGTTTCCAACCGTGGCTACATGAAGATGATCAATTTTCTTCTTTTGTACTGCTTCGAGGCCAAAAAAGGTGAAGAAAATTTCTGCTTCAATGCCTTCCATTCTGGCGCCATTGGCGAGAATAAAGCAGGCGTAAACATTATCGATGGTGGCCTTAGAAAGGATCAACATCATCTTCTTTACTTTAGCAGGCTCCACTTTTACTGCGTTTTGTTCTAATTCTTGCGTTTCCATGATTATCTTTTTAAAAGTTAAATGCAGCTAGCAGGCTTAGGGATTCCAGCTATACGGCTAGCTTTTTTCAGCGGGCCACCAGGGAATAAGGCATAAAAACCTTTAATATCGACGATACCGCTTTTCCCTACATTACGGATGGTTAAAGGAACCTCTTGCTTGTGCTGACTTTGCAGGTACTCTAGCACGGGCCAATGTTCTTCACCTAATTCAACTCCTTCCTCGGCGGCTAGAGCTGCGGCTACGTCACGATTCCATTCGTTGAGGTCGGTTAGATATCCTTGTTCGTTTAATTTTACTTGTTTTCCGGCAATGGTAGTTTCCATGATTTTTATTTTTTATGATTGTATTTCTTCGAAATTTTTCCCAGCCTCACTCATTTTAGAGGGAACAAAAGGTATATGTCGGCCAGTAATTAACATATTCCAGTACACCCATTTAAAGGCTAATTTCCCCATGTGATTCATACGACTTTCTCTTAATAAGGTTAATGGTCCAATGCCAGGGAAAGGAAAGGTGCCAGAAACGGGTTGATGCGTATAATTGAAGTCGATAAGGAGAGCTTTGCCATGTCCAGTTTCCACAAAACAGTTGGCGTGTCCGTCAAATTCATCTTTTAATTCGCGTCCTTCGATAAAGCGTTTTATATTTTCCATTAGGATTTCGCCTTCAAAGTGAGCCACAGATCCAGCCTTAGAAGCGGGAATATTGGTAGCATCGCCAATACAAAAAATATTGTCTTTTACTTTTGATTGCAGCGTTCCTTTATGCGTGGGAACAAAGTTTAATTCGTCTCCAAATCCAGAACGTTCTATGTATTCTGCGCCCTTGTTTGTGGGAACGGTTACCAATAAATCGTAGCTAACTTCCTTGCCTTCGTAATCGATTAGTTTTTTCGCATCCCCATCAATTTCCATAACATTGAAATTCGGCACGACATCAATGCCTTTGTCTTTTAAAAGGTGACCTAACTGATCGCTGGCAACGGGCTTGGTGAAAGCTCCGTCCATGGGCGTTACAAAAGTTATTTTCACCTTTTCGCTCATGCCTTTTTCGTGGAAATAAGATTCGGCTAGAAAAGTGAACTCTAAAGGAGCTACTGGGCATTTAATTGGCATTTCGGTAATGTGCACAACCAAGTGTCCGCCGTTCCATTCTTCTAAAGCGCGGTGTAATTTCACCGCACCATTTAGAGTATAGAAATCGAAAATTGATTTGTGCCAGTGTGGGCCAGCCATGCCAGGAGTTTCCTCCGGAGCGATGTCGGTACCAGTAGCGATTATTAATAGATCGTAAGGAATGGCTTGCCCGCCTTCTAGGTGAACTAAGTCTTTATCCTTATCCACATTTAGAATGGGTTTTTGGATGTACTTCGCTCGAGAAGGAAGGAATTTCTTAACCGGTTTTACAATATCACTTTCGGTATAAGTACCAAAAGGAATAAATAGGTATCCTGGTTGATAATGGTGTATTTTTCTTTGGTCAATGATGGTTATATCCCATTCTTTAGGAAGGCTTTTTGCCAGATGATTGCTCATCATAGTTCCGGCAGTTCCGGCTCCCAATATTACTAAATGTTTCATGGCTTATGATTTCTTTAGCTAAAGTAGTGGAGACTAGTAGGCTCAAATATGATAATTGTTAGCTTTTGGAGCTAGGTGACATAAGTCGCACAGCGAGGCTTAAATTAAAAAAGCCCCCAGAAACTGGAGGCTTAGTATAGACACGAGTGCGATGTGAAATTAGGTAACAGACCGCTCATACGGAGTGGGATTTAATCGACCCAGTCGGCAATAAAAAGGTTGGTATTTCTCGTGCCGCCATTATTGCGATTAGATGAGAAAATAAGTTTCTTTCCATCTGGGCTAAACATGGGGAAGGCATCGAATTGATCATCAAAGGTGATTTGTTCCAAGCCACTCCCATCAATATTTATCATAAATAGGTTAAAAGGATAACCTCTTCTCGATTTATGATTGGAGGAGAAGATAATTTTTTGGCCAGAAGGATGAAAGAAGGGCGCCCAATTGGCATTGCCTAAGTCGGTCACTTTGGTTAGTTCACTCCCGTCAATATTGCATACATAAAGCTCCATATCTGAAGGTTTTACCAAGCCACGCGCTAATAATTCTTTATATTCAGCAACGTCTTCTTCGCTTTCCGGGCGAGAAGCTCTAAATACAAGTTTAGTGCCATCAGGTGAAAAGAAGGTACCGCCATCATAGCCTAAACCATTGGTAACTTGCTTCTTGTTAGATCCGTCCATGTTCATGGTCCACAGTTCTAAGTCGCCCGAGCGGGTAGAGGTAAAAACAATTTTATCTCCATTGGGAGAAACGGTTGGCTCGGCATCGTAACCAGGCTCGCTGGTTAAGGTATCAATAATATTGCCTTTTAAATCTGCTACGAAAATGTCGAAGTCTTCATAAATCGGCCAAACATACCCTTCTTCTTTTTCCGGTTCTGGCGGGCAAGCCTCGCCACCTAGATGCGTGCTACTGTAAATTATGGTAGAGTCGCCGGGTAGGAAATAGCTGCAAGTTGTCCGTCCTAAACCAGTACTTAGCATTTTTGGGGTATTGCTAATTAGGTCATCATTTTCAATATTGAAATAGAAGATTTGATCACATTCAACGCCCCATTCACTGTAATTACTTTGGAAAACCGCCATGCTATTGTCAAAGCTAAAATAAGCTTCTGCATTATCGCCACCATTGGTTAGCATGCGAATATTGCTGAGGTGCTTTTCGCCTTCATAGGCTAGTTTTACGATGCTGCTGTCGGTACTTTCATTTTGAACCGAATTGGCATCAGAATTGGCATCGGCCGGCGAGCCATTGTTACAAGCTACAATGACGCTTGAAGCTAAAAGACTTAAAAGGAGTTTTCTTCTCATTTTGCTGATTTTTTTTGAGGAACGGGGTCATAACCATGCGTTCCCCAAGGGTGACATTTAGATAATCTTTTTATTCCTAACCAGGTGCCTTTTAAGGGCCCCCAAATTGTTATTGCTTCTACCGTGTACTCGCTGCAAGTTGGGTGATGTCGGCAGCTTCCCGGTGTAAGCGGTGATATGGCATATTGATAAAATCTTAGCAATACGATAAAGGGAAAGCTTAGTATTTTTTTAAGGGTATTCACCTTAAAGACTAATACTATAGGTGCTGCCGTCTTTACCGTCTTTAACTTCAATTCCTGCGTCGGCAAGTTTGTCGCGTATCGCATCGCTTAAGCTAAAATCGCGATCGTCACGAGCTTGTTTGCGCAGGTCTAACAGGATGTTTATTACATCATCTAGCTTTTGACCACTGCCTTGTGCCCCAATATCTTCTAGTCCTAAGACGTCGAAAATAAAGGCCTGCATACTTTCTTTTAAAAGCTTAAAATCACTGGCACTTAGGGGTGCCTTATTTTCCCAGCTATTAATAGTACGAGTGGCTTCAAATAATTGCGAAATTAAAATGGGGCTATTGAAATCATCGTTCATTGCCGCATAGCTAGCCTTGTGCCATTCTGCCACTTTAAACTCGCTGGTGCTTTCCGCAGATGGCTCTAAACTAGCAAGCTTACGATAGGCCGCCATTAATCGGTGGTAGCCTTTTTCCGCCGCTAATAAGGCGTCGCTACTAAAATCAAGCTGCGAACCATAATGGGCTTGCAGCATAAAAAAGCGCGCGATAGTAGGGGCAAAGCCTTTTTCTAATTTGTCGGTTTCGCCGGTAAAAAGCTCATGCGGTAATAAAGTATTGCCAGTGCTTTTACTCATCCTTTGTCCGTTGAGAGTGAGCATATTGCCATGCATCCAATAACGAGGGCCTTCACTGCCGTTGCTAGCCTTATTTTGCGCTATTTCACATTCGTGATGGGGGAATTTTAAATCCATTCCGCCGCCGTGAATATCGAACTCATCACCTAAATATTTAGTACTCATTACCGAGCATTCTAAATGCCAGCCCGGGAAGCCAATCCCCCAAGGTGAATTCCAGCGCATAATATGACTGGGTGAGGCTTTTTTCCAAATGGCGAAATCAAGGGGGCTTTCTTTTTCAGATTGCGCATCTAATTCACGCGTTCCACTTATTAGCTCTTCTATCTTTCGTCCCGATAGTTTGCCGTAGTCGTTGGATTCGTTGTATTTCTTTACATCAAAATAAACCGAACCGTTTTTCTCATAAGCAAAGCCTTCGTCGATAATCTTTTGGATCATGTCGATTTGCTCCACAATATGGCCGGTGGCGGTAGGTTCGATGGTTGGTGGAAAAGCATTGAACCTTGACATTACCCCGTGGAAACCCAAGGTGTATTTTTGTACAATTTCCATTGGCTCCAGCTGCTCTAAGCGGGCGCGCTGGCTTATTTTATCTTCTCCTTCGTCGGCATCGTTTTCTAGGTGACCAGCATCGGTTATGTTTCTCACATAGCGCACCTTATAACCTAAATGCGTAAGGTAGCGGTATACCAAGTCGAATGAAATAAAAGTTCGGCAATTACCCAAATGCACATCGCTATAAACTGTGGGTCCACAAACATATAGCCCTAAATTTGGAGCATTGAGTGCGGTGAATAACTCTTTTTTCCTTGAAATGGAATTGCTAATGTATACGTCGTTTTCCTCGTAAAGTGCCATGGAAATTAAAATTACAATTAGGCCCCGAAATGGGTGTCTAGATTGATATAATCGAGAAAGTCTCTCTTTTTTTCTTCGTCTTTAAAAGCACCGCCAAACTCGGCGGTAACGGTGCTGCTTTCGATATCGCGAATACCGCGAGAATTTACGCAAAGGTGTTTTGCGTCCATTACGCAAGCCACGTCGTCGGTGCCTAAGGCATCTTGCAAGGCCGCTACAATTTGTTTGGTTAAACGCTCTTGTACCTGTGGTCTTTTCGCATAATAATCTACAATGCGGTTCATTTTGCTAAGACCAATAACATTACCTTTTGAAATGTAGGCCACATGTGCTCTTCCCACAATGGGTAAAAAGTGATGTTCGCAGGTAGAGTAAACTACAATGTTTTTTTCTACCAACATTTCGCCATACTGGTATTTGTTGCTGAAGGTGCTAGCACTAGGCTTGCGGTCGGGATGTAAGCCACCAAATATTTCGTTAACAAACATTTTTGCCACTCTCTTTGGGGTTCCCGCAAGACTATCATCGCTTAGGTCTAAGCCTAAGGTATCCATTATTTGACGGAAGTTTTCCTGGATACTAGCAATCTTTTCTTCGTTCGAAAGTGCAAAAGCGTCTTTCTTTAGTGGCGTATCCAAATTGCCGCTTGCAAAATGCATATCGCCTCTCTCGTCCTGAGAATCTATGTTATTATCTGTATTCACGTTCTATATCTTAGGGATTGAGCCTAATATTTTTAAGGCCGCAAAGGTAAGACAAAAAGTAAGTAAGGATGTTTACTTTGCTAGCTTTCCTAATGCTAGCTTTTTGGAAGAAAGGCCAGCACTTTGCGCATCTGCCTAAGCGGAGAAATGTGGTAAGAAACACCCCAAAAAAAAGCCCTTCGATTTAATCAAAGGGCTTTGTAACACGGCTAAAAATGATGCTAGTTCATTTCGCCTTCTAAGTAAGGGGCACCGCTGTTGAGAAGTATGCGATAGAAATTAGATAGTTCTTTTTCAATCTCTCTTATTTTAGTCTGCAAGGGTAGTTTCTCTTGGTTTAAGATGCGTACGTTTTTACGCTGTTCTCCTGTAGGAGATGAGCTGGTAGCATAGCTATTCCAAACGGCACTGCTGAGGCGATCCATCAGTGATGGTGCGGTTTCGAACTGCAGCTCAGCTCTCAAAGCATCACCGTTCATTTGGCGATCTAAAAGGGCTAATTCAGTATCAATTTTTTGCAAATCATTTAAAATAGTAAGTGGGGCAGAAGGGGTGTTTCTCGCTAATGCTTTTAGTTCACTACAGCGCTTTTCTAATTTAGAATGTAGACTATTGAGCGCAACCATTTCTCTACGAATCGTCTCAATACTATCTTGGAAAACCAGAAGCTTATCGTAGGATTCGGTTCCAAAAGTGTTATTGTTTAACCAGTTTAATTCAAAGCTAGCCTTTTGGTTAAGCGGTAGCAAGGTGCCATTATCGCTGATAAAAATTTCCACTTGATAATCGCCAGGCGCGGCATAATTAGCGGCGGAAGCTTTGGTAATAGGGTCGCCTTTGCTGGAAGCAAAACTGCGATTACCTAAGCGTCCATCCCAGTTATAGCGGTGCACCCCCTTTTTTGGGCTGGCAGTGAAACGACGAACTTCCTTATCTTCCTTATCTGATATTACAAAAAGTAAATAAGTCTTTTCTTCTTCTTTCTCTTTGCGATAGTCTTCTAAACTTGGGTAACTAATATCGGTCTTTGCCTTTTTAGCGTCACTTTCTTTTTTCTTTCGTTTAGCACTAATAGATTCTGGCAAATCTTTTAAATAAAGGGTGAAAACTGCACCGCGGTCGGCATTTGGTGCTGCATAGTAACTAGCTCCCATAAATCCCTTTTTGCCGTAACCTAAGGGAGAGGCTTCAAAAAACACCAAGGCGGGTTTAATGGGGAATAGGTAACTGCTATTGTCGAAAGTGGCGGCACTGTAATCGCGCAGTGGGCTATAGTCGTCTAGCACATAAAAGCCTCTACCAAAAGTAGCTAGCACTAGGTCGTTTTCTCGACGCTGAATTTCTAAATCGCGCACGGCAATGGTAGGCAGGCCTGTTTTTAGTTCACGCCAAGATGCGCCAGAATTAGCACTGAAGTGTACCCCAAATTCAGTTCCAATAAAAAATAAATCTTTATTCACATGGTCTTGACGCATTGCAAATACAGAGCCTCTTTCTGGTAAGTTGCTGCTGATATTAGTCCAGGTTTTACCGCGATCGGCGCTTTTTAAGACATAGGGTTTGAAGTCCCCATTTTTATGATTATTAAAAAGGGCATAAACCACATTGGCATCATATAAATCGGCCAAAACTTGATTTACATAAGTATTGGCTGGTACGCCAGGGAAGGTACTCACTTTGGTCCAGCTTTTCCCCCCATCTTGGCTAACTTGAATGAGGCCATCGTCTGTGCCTACATACAAAAGCCCTTCGATTAAAGGAGATTCATCCAAGGCAACGATATTACCATAAACTGAAGTAGACTGGTCATAGGCAATGGCATCAATAGATTGAATTTCCCCCATCACCTTTAAACTATGGCGATTAATTTGTTGACTTAAATCAGGAGAAATAACTGACCAATTGTTACCTCGATCTTCGCTACGAAACACCTTATTTGCGGCAAAGTATAGGCGTTTGTTATTGTGTGGGCTAATTAATAACGGTGCGTCCCAGTTCCAGCGGTAGGCCTTTTCGCCCTTTGCAGGTGTGGGTTTAATACCAACACTTTCACCACTTTTCTTATCGTATCTAACCAACCAGCCATATTGAGCCTGCGCATAAACAATATTCGGGTTTGTAGGATCAACTTGACTTTCAAAGCCATCGCCGGTATTGGTTACAAACCAATCGGAATTTACTATGCCGCGCGAATTTATAGTTTGGCTCGGTCCGCCTAAGCTGAAATTATCTTGGGTACCGCCATATACATTGTAAAAGGGGCGATCATTATCAAGAGCAACGCGGTAAAATTGGGTTACCGGTAAGTTGGGTTTGAAATGCCAGTTTTCACCGTAGTCGTAGCTTTCGTAGAGTCCACCGTCGCAACCAGCTATTAATTGGCCTGGGTCGTTCGGGTTAATCCATAAACAATGATTATCTACGTGTTTGTTTTTTTCAGAGACGCGATTCCAAGTTTTACCACCGTCTTTGCTAATGTGCATATAGGTGTCCATACTGTAAATAACATCGGCATTAGTGGGATCTACCACAATCTCTACATAATAGTTTCCGCTGGTATTGTATTCATCCAATTTTTGAAAGGAAGCACCACGATCGTTGGATCGGTAAAAACCGTGACCTTCAACCATAGCATAAACTCGGTCGGGCATTTGTGTGGGAATGGCAAGGGAAATCCTGCCCTTATCGCCGGGTAAACCATTTTTTAGTTCTTGCCAAGTTTCTCCAGCGTCTTCACTTTTGTAGATGGCGCTTTCAGGGCCACCACTTACATAAGTCCAAACATGACGGCGTCTTTGATGAGCGGCTGCATAAAGAATGTTTGGGTTTCTTGGGTCGAAATGAATTTCGTTAAAACCAGTGTTTTCTGAAACTTCGAGCACGGCTTCCCAAGTTTCACCACCATCGGTACTCTTGTATATTCCTCTTTCACCGCCCGCACTCCATAAGGGACCGTAAGCAGCAACATATACAATATTAGAATTGGTAGGATGAATTTTAATCATTCCTATATGCTCGGATTTTTTAAGACCTACGTTTTTCCAAGATTTACCACCGTCCTTACTTTTATATACCCCATCTCCGAAAGGGACAGAGCGTTGGTTGTTGTTTTCGCCAGTTCCCACCCAAACAACATTGCTGTTACTGGGGTCAAGGCTAACGCAGCCAATAGAATAAGAACTCTCACCGTCGAAAAGAGGCTCATAGGTGATACCGTGATTTATGGTTTTCCATAAGCCTCCACTGGCAACGCCAACGTAATATTCATTGAAATTAGTAGGATTTACGGCGATGTCTGCAATTCTACCGGAGGTTAGTGCGGGTCCAATCTCGCGAAAGCTTAGGCCTTTTATGCTGGTTTTTGATAAGTCTGGTTCTTGAGCGGAAAGGCTGGAAACGAGTCCAATAGCCAAGGCTAGTACTGATCTTAACTTCATTTATTCATTCTCTTTTGAGGGGTGATTTAACGCGTAAAAATATCGCTTCGAATTTATCAAAATAAACTAAGCCAAGGTTAGCGCTAGCTTTCTAAGTTTAAAATGCATGATGGCTAGTAAAAAAAAACCTCTTGACTAATAAAAGGCAAGAGGTTTATGGGGATTGGGTTTCTTTAGAATTTAAATCCTACTCCAAAAATCACATTGTGGTTTAGGCTGCTTACTGTAATGTCGTCAATTACCTCGAAGGAATTTCCGTTTTCGTCAAAACCGCGGTAGCCTACTTGGGTGAAATCTTGTTGACTTTGAACATAAGTGATGTCGAAAGACCAAGGCCCACGACGATAACCGATACCACCACTGATGCTGGCTAAATCACTCGCAGTACTTTTTTGATAAGTAGATAGGTAGGCGCTTTCGTCAAGTCTATAACCAGCTCTTATAAAGTAATCTTGCAATTTTAACTCGGCACCAAAGGCAAAGGTTTCTCTTTCAGTGTTTAGTAAATCATTTAAAACCGGCTGAAAATCATTGTTTAAGAGACTTTCGTCGATATTGAAGCTTCTATTATTGGTGTATAATCTATTATCGCCTAAGCCTTGTCTATGGTAATCTGCGCTAAGCACAAGTTTATTCCAAAGAACACCGCTAAGACCTACTCTTATTATGGATGGGGTGCGCAAGCGGTAGGCATAAAGGCCGGTTTCTAGAATATCGCTGTTAATTAAAGTTCCTTGTCCTACTTCTGGTTCTTGAGTAAACCGAGCACTAATGTCTGTTTCGTAAAACTGATTAATAGTATACCAACTGGGGCTTTCGTAGGAGAGACCCACTCTAATATTTTCTAAAGGTTTGAAAATTAAGCCTAATTTCATGTTGAAACCGTTGGCATTCATATCATTAAGTCTGCGATAAGTGTAGCTACTCGCGCTATAGGGAGGGTTAGCAGTATTTTGAATATCCTCGGTGATAAACTCTTCTCTGCGAAAGTTAAGGGTAGGAAAGCCTAAAGAAAAGCCATAATATAGTTTCGAACTTTTGTCTACGGCAAAAGCAATATTGGTTTCGTTAAAAGAGCCCCATTGATCTACCGAGTAATTTACATTGCTATTGCTAACCAGTTCACCGTTGATCATTTGTCCGTAAGCGTAACCATTTTGCAATATGTTGCCATTGCTGTCTGGTACTAAAAGAAAGGCTTGCCAAGCGGCATAAGCGTCGTTACTAATAACATCTGGGTTAAAACCAGCGGATTCATCGGCCCAATATTCTCCTAAGGTATATTCGTTTCCGAGGCCTGTGATATTAAATTCTCGGCTGAAATTAGCCAATCGGTTTACGTTTATGGCAAGACTATAGCGGGTTTTTTTGTCGCCTCTAAAAACAAAGTTTAATCCGAAGTTTTGGAAGGAGGAGCCTAAGTCGTTATTCAGTTTGCTATTGCCATAGAAATTGCTCAGGCTAGCACTTTCGTTATTAATGCCAAAGCTGAAATTTATGGCACTAAAATTATTTACCGCGCCACTGGCAGGGTTTATTCCTATGGCGTTAGGATCGTTACCGAGAGAGGTAAAGGCGCCCCCCATTGCTGTAAATCGGGGGCTGCCGTTTAATCCTGTTTTATTGAAGAGGGCAACATCGTCTGCCGTTTGTCCGAATGCACTTCTGAGAGCTAAAGTGCAAATTATTAGTAAGCTTAGTTTTCTCATTTTCATTCAACAATTAACGTCCTCTACCTGAGCTGCTTCTGCCAGAGCTACCAGAGCTGCTTCTGCTGCTGCCACTACTAGAACGACTTGCCCCGCTGCTGCTGTTAGATCTAGATGGGCTTGCGGAACTGCTGCGGCCTGATGAAGATCTATTGCTGTTGCTAGAGTTGCTTCTAGTAGCCCTACTGTTTGATCTGTTAGAATTGCTATTGGTTCTAGTAGAGCTATTCGATCTTGGAGTAGAACTTTGCGCTCTTTCTTGGAAGCTGTTGTTTCTTTCGCTTCTGCTGCGGATATTGGTGTTAGTTCTACCAGTGTTATTGGTTCTGGTAGTACCCTCATTTGTTCTCGCATTCGTGTTAGATCTGCTAGAATTAGCTCTTTCTGTAGTCGTTCCTCTAGTAGTCGTTCCTCTAGTAGTCGTTCCTCTACTGTTAGCTAAGCGACCATTAGATGGACTAACGTTTCTACTTCGATCCGTAGTGGCTCTGGCCTGATTGTAGGTGCTATTGGCAGATCTGTTACTTCTGGTGGTGCTGCTATTATTACTAACTCTTTGACTGGTTCTAGCATCTCGGGAAACTATGTTTGCATTGCTAAAGCGAGTACTGCGATTGTTGTTGGCGCTAGTGCTTCTGCGGCTAGAACTAGAGTTTTTAAATGAGCGTGTATTTGCATAAGCACTGCGTCTAGAAATTCTAGAACCAGAGTTAATGTTATAGGAGCCATTTCTACCAAAACTTCCTCTTGCTCCAGTGTATATTCTGTTGCGGCCGTAACGAAAATCACCTGCCCCACTGTAAAAGCCTTGGTTGTAACCGGCCCAGTATGCATTGTAGGAATTCCATCCACCGCCCCAATGTCCAGGCCCCCATTGAGATCTCCATCCCCAGCCGGCGCCGTAACCCCAGCCAACGTTCCATCCCCAACCTCCGTTAAACCATGGGTCGCAGATAGGGTCGTAGAAGCCCCAAGAGTTGAATCGGTAAGGGTTGTTCCATCCCCAATTATTCCAATAAAAGTTGTTATTGAAGCCTGGGTTGCGGAAACCTTGGTTATAGTAGTTGTTTACAATTACATCGCCGCCAGAACTGAATTGTTGAGTGTTGGGATCGTTGTCGGCCGGATTGTAATAATCAAAGTCCTCTTGATTTTGGTTTTCGCTAGGATTTACATCATTTAAGCTAAACTCTTCACTACTTTGCGCAGCAGAATTAGGAACTGGTGTAGAAGCAGGACTAGAATAAATCCCATCTTCATAATTGTTTACAACTGTTTTACTTCCACTACAGCCAAAAAGCAGAATGGAAAGTGATATTGATAAACTAAGTAAATTTTTCATGACCGATGCGTTTTTAGGAGTTCGTTAAATATTTAGCTTTGCCAATCGTAATAAAACAAACTCCATACCAAGATACAAATTAATGGCTCAGAAACTAACGAAAAGAGAAGAGGATTATTCTAAGTGGTATAATGAACTAGTAGTTCGAGCTGACTTAGCCGAGAATAGTGCCGTTAGAGGTTCTATGGTAATAAAGCCTTATGGATATGCCATTTGGGAAAAGATGCAAGCCGAGTTAGATCTCAAATTTAAGCAGACGGGGCATCAGAATGCCTATTTCCCGCTTTTTATACCCAAATCATTTTTTTCTAAAGAAGCCAGTCACGTGGAGGGTTTTGCAAAGGAATGTGCAGTAGTAACCCATTATCGCCTTAAAAATGATCCTGATGGTAAAGGTGTAATTGTAGATGAGGAAGCGAAACTAGAGGAAGAGTTAATAGTAAGACCAACTTCTGAAACCATTATATGGGATACCTACCGCAGATGGGTGCAAAGTTATCGCGACTTGCCGCTGAAAATAAACCAATGGGCTAACGTAGTGCGCTGGGAAATGCGAACACGTTTATTTCTTCGTACCGCCGAGTTTCTTTGGCAAGAAGGTCATACTGCGCACGCCACCAAGGTAGAGGCGATCGAAGAAGCAGAAACTATGCTAGAGGTTTATGCCAACTTCGTGCAGAATTTTATGGCCATTCCAGTAATTAAGGGGGTTAAAACTGAGAGTGAGCGTTTTGCTGGGGCTTTAGAGACCTATTGTATTGAAGCTTTAATGCAAGACGGCAAGGCTTTACAAGCGGGGACAAGCCATTTTCTTGGTCAGAATTTTGCCAAGGCATTTGATGTTAAATATGCCTCTAAAGAAGGGAAAGAGGAATACGTTTGGGCAACATCTTGGGGGGTGAGCACGCGTTTGATAGGTGCTCTTATTATGACTCATTCTGACGATAACGGGCTTGTACTTCCTCCAAACTTAGCGCCTTATCAGGTGGTGATAGTACCCATTTATAAAGGAGAGGATCAATTAGTACAGATTTCTGCGAAAGCAAAAGAGATAAAGCAAAACTTAGAAAAGGTTGGCGTTTCGGTGCACTTCGATAATCGCGATACCCACAAGCCGGGTTGGAAATTTGCCGAATATGAGTTGAAAGGCGTGCCTTTAAGAATAGCAATGGGGCCTCGAGATTTGGAAAATAATACCGTAGAATTGGCACGTAGGGATAATATGACTAAGTCGGTAGAATCGATGGATGGGATAGAGCAGAGAATTAAGTCCCTTTTAGAAGATATTCAAGATAACCTCTTTAATAAGGCTCAGACTTTTAATGATCAGAATACCCATACTGTAAATGATTGGGAAGACTTCCAAGCTAAGATTGCTGCCGGGGGCTTCGTTTTAGCACACTGGGATGGCACCGCTGAAACCGAAGAAAAGATCAAAACGGAAACTAAAGCAACCATCCGCTGCATACCCTTGGAAGGCGATAAACAAGCAGGTAAATGCGTTTATACGGGTCAGGACTCGGTACAGCGTGTTGTTTTCGCTAGAGCTTACTAAGAGTAGTAAAATTTAAGTATCTGTTATTTAGGATCTTACAATAAAAATGAAATAAAAGTGTTTTTTTTTTGAAGAGGTGTTTGCAGAAATTAAAAATGCTCTTACATTTGCAGACCCAAAATAAACGGTATACATAAGGCCCCTTCGTCTATCGGTTAGGACGCCAGGTTTTCATCCTGGAAAGAGGAGTTCGATTCTCCTAGGGGCTGCAATATAAAAGATATGGCAAACCACAAATCGGCGTTAAAAAGAGTTCGCTCTGACGAAAAGAAAAGAGATTTAAATCGTTACCAGCATAAAACTGCTCGTAATGCAATGCGTGTACTTCGCTTAGAAGAAGATAAGGCTGCCGCCGAAAAACGTCTTCCTGAAGTATTAAGCATGATTGATAAACTTGCTAAGAAGAATATTATACATTCTAACAAAGCGGCTAATTTAAAGTCTAGCTTAACGGTTCACGTTAACGCTATTGGTTAATCATTCTCTCGAACACATTAAGAGCCTTTCCTGTTGGAAAGGCTTTTTTGTTTTATAACCTTTGCTAAAAGTTCAATAAAATGATAACTGAAAATTTACGGGCGCTATTGAAATCGCTTCCGCAAGAAGTGCAGTTAATAGCGGTTTCTAAAACCAAGCCTGTTGAAGCAATAAAAGAGGCTTATCAAACCGGGCAAAGGCACTTTGGTGAGAATAAGATTCAGGAGATGGCTGAGAAGTACGAGGCTTTGCCTAAAGATATATTTTGGCATATGATAGGGCATGTACAGGATAATAAAATTAAGTACATGGCACCCTTCGTTTCTTTAGTGCATGGTATGGATAAAGAAAAGCGCTTAAAGGCTTTAAATAAGGAAGCGGTTAAATGCAATCGCGTTATAGATTGCTTAGTGCAGATACATATAGCCGAAGAGGATAGTAAATTCGGTTTTGATTATGATGAGGCTAAGTCCTTATTCCAAAAAGATCTCAAGCAAATTTATCCTAATATTAGAGTTAGAGGCCTTATGGCTATGGCAACTTTTACTGACAATAATGAGCAGCTGATTCGAGAATTTAGTGGCTTGGCGAACTTCTACAAAGAAACCCAGGCCTATCTAGATAAGTATGAGTTTAATATCCTTAGCATGGGCATGAGTGGAGACTATCCACTTGCCATAGAGCAGGGTTCGAATATGATAAGAGTAGGGACAAAAATTTTCGGAGGTAGAAATTAATTTTAAGATTATTTTCTAAATCCAATTACCACTCCTAAAACTAATTGGGTTTGGTTGGGTAATATCCCAGAATAGTAACCAATGTCGCTAGCGCCATTATTGCGTAAATCGTTTAAAGTATATTGGGTGGAATTAGTTCTTACAAAATCCATATAGCTCAGACCAACGTAGTATTCTAGAAAAAACAGATTATTGTAACGTTGCTGAAGGCCAATTATCAATTCATAGCCAAGCTCAAGGTTTCTATCTTGCAGATTAATAGTGCCATAGCGGTATTGAGTATTTCCCAAATTTTCAAACTCAATCCAGTCCTCTTTTTGATAAGAGTATTCGCTGTACCTTAATCTAGGACCGTGTCTCAAAGTTATTTTTCGATTTCTTCTATGATCAAAATAAATTTTATGGAAGATTCACTCCGCGATAAAACGAAATTGCTATTCTCATATAATCCATAAAAGTTATCAGAGAATAAATAATCTTGCGTAAAAGTTGTTCTAATGCCAATACCTTGGTTATGCTTAAAGCCAAGCACAATATCGCCTGAGAGGGCTCAATAAAAACATCGCTGGAAACCCAGCCAATTTCCCAAAAGTGGGTTTGAACTTGGTTGAATCAGAAAGTTGCCCAACTACTTTAAAGCTAACAAGGCTTATAAAGAGAATAAAGAGTAGCTTTTTCATAAGGTACTTAAAAAGTTGAGTTTGCCATTTTTATAGCGATATTGTTTTAAGCCAGACTCTGATACTGTAATCATTAAATTACCATTCGGAATAATGTCTACTGCGTCAAAATCTTCATCGGCATCTAAAAGTACTAATGAGTTAGGGTTACTTACATCGAATACCTTTAAGCCTTTGTCGCAAATTAGCAGCGTATCGCCGTAAAGGCCTAAGCCCTTGGGTTGTATTAAAGGGAAGCTACTTATTAAAATCGGGTTGCTAAGGTCTTGAATGTTAATGATGTCTAGCTGATTAACTCCACGTGCACAATTAAAATTATTGCTTTCTGTGCGTAAAGTAACATAGGCAAAATTAGCGTTAGCAACTACTGGATCGCAGGAAACCACGTGTCGATAGTTACTCAGCAAAGTCATTGCAGGCGCATCGCTTACATCGTAAATATACATTCCTGAGGTAGTGCCAATAAAAATGGTAGAGTCACCTAAAGGAAAAATAGTCTCACCATTTGCGCCAATATTTAAGCGACTTAGCTGCACGGGGTTTTCGGGATTAGCCAGACTGAAAACACTGACCTCATTATTGTTAACCGTGTAAAGATGGCCATTAGCTACTGCGAAACGAGCTAAGCTTCCTCCTTGACCAAGGCCTGAAGAGTAGGAGTCAGCACTATCTGAGCTGTCGCAAGACGCTAATAAAACTGCAGAGAATAGGATGAGTAGTAACTTTTTCATTTTAAGATCCATTTTACGATTACGCTATTCTCAGGACGATCAGCACTGCCTTCAAAGGAATAATATTGACCTTCGGGTGCGGGTAGCTCGGGAAAAATATTTCTATTGCGGTCTATTACTCTTACGCTATCTCCGGTATACTTAATGGCGATAAGGTCTACTGCATTGTCGGCATAAATTACATCGTTTAAAATACTGATGTCAATATTACCAGGAATAACAATGAAAGCTAAATTCTCGGGATTACTAGGGTCACTGTTGTCAATCACATGTATGCCTTCAAACTTTTCATTAATAAAAAGTAGAGAATCTTTAATGTATATTTTTCCGTAATCTTTGATTTCCCGTGGGCTGATTATTCTAATGGATTGCTCGAGGTCCGCCCGATCCATAATTACGGGTGTATATTGTGAATAATAATTATAATAAGGTTCATCTCCATACCGGTAGTCACAAGATCCTAATCCGAGAAGCAAGAGGTTAATAAAAACAATTTTAAGGTATTTCATAGGGCGGTTAATATATTGCACTAACGCTTAAATTTTGGTCTTAGTTGGCCTAGTATCAGCGGTTTCTTTTGTAATAGTCGTAGTTAAAGTCAAAACCGATGCGCATCGCGGGCCGCAAAGATTGAAAATTATCGATCCCAGCCACAAACTCTAATCGTAAAACCTTAAAAATATTGTCTAATCCAAAAAACAACTCAATAAACGCGCGTCTATCTTTAAGGTGTAAAGAGTTGAAGCCAACTAAGCTGTGCACTTTGTAGGGGCGGATAAAATCGATTTGCGATAATAGTGCTCCATCGAAATTATGTTCGAAGTGGAGCTCTACGAAAGACTCATTGGTACTGTAATTATAATACGGCAGACTGCTAAATTGCTTAATCATTGCGGAGCGGTCCGTGGTGGGCTGTAAAAAAAATACCTGTACTCCATCAAAATGTTGGTAGTCTATAAATGGTACGTTTTCCGAATGTAGAAAGCTGCCCGCACTTATATCAAATTGCGATAAGCCTATGTTGCCCCAGCGAAAACTATTTTGCAGGCCAATGCGCTGAAAGATATAATTGGTTTCGCTGATGGCTGTTGGAATGCCCGCCCGCAGGTCAAAATACAATTTCGGTGCTCTGGTATGCAAATTTCGGCGGCCTTCGTATAAATCTTGGAAACGTTGCTTGTAGCGCACTTCATACAGCTGCTTAAATTGATAGCTCAAGTTTAATTCGAAGCTTAAAGCTTGATGCGCTCTGAAACCTTGGATAGTGATATTTTCCGCAAAATTATCGTTATTATCATCAAAATCGGCCTCGGGTTTAAAAAGGGAGAAATTAGTGTTGTTATAAAGTGGGTAACGATAAGCGTATTCTAAACTACTGCTAAAGGAAAAGCCCGGAGTGGGTTGACTATTATATTGGAAGGAAAGATAATCCTTGCCAAAAAGGTTGAGGTAATTTCGCGCCAATAATAAGTTGTAAGTAGTATTTAATACAGGAAGAATAGGCTCATCTTCATTAAATTGGCGGTAATCTGTTCCCCCTTCTAGCATAAAGCTTCGGCTTTTTAAACTACCTGAATTATGGGCTAGGGTAAAGCTCGGTTTTAGTCGAGCATCGGCTAGGCCATAACGCAGCTGGCTTACTAAATACCATTCTTGCTGATCTTTAATGTGTCCGACCTTAAAAGTGTATCTACTGTAAGGGCCTTCCACCGCATTAAAGCCAAGGCTGCGATAAAAGGCAGGAAGATCGGTGTACCAGTTATTATGGCGGAGGGTATAATGGCGGTATAAATTTTTATAAAGAACAAAATTTTCAGGCTCCAATCGCTGACGACCATAGAGGCGAAATTGCTTGGCTAAAGGTGTTTTTAAACTTAAGCTATCGTAATAATTTTGATGCTGTTGCTTGCTGGTTAAATTTTGCCAATAGTTCGTGTCTAAGTTAAAGTCATCCTTACTTTGATGGTAAACCAAAGCGTCGAATTGATTAGCTCTGAGTGCGTTGGAATATTCAAATTGCGAGAATTCGTGCTCTATATGATAGGCTCCTTGGTAGCCAAATAGGTTGATATGTAAAGAAATATTTTGCCTAAGCATTTTATATTCTCCTCTTTGCCATTGGTATTTTTGCTCAAGGCAGATGCTATCTAGTAATTCTAATTGATTGTTCGCTGATATAACGAAATCCGTTTCCGCGGGAAGGAAAATAGAATCTATTAACCAAATATTTCCTTTGAGCCCGGGGTATTCTTCTTTTTTGGGTTTGAAAGAAATATTGTATCGTTTATGACCATCTGCGTAAGCGGAATCTAAAATTTGGTAATGATAGATTTTTAGGCCTTCTTCGCTTAGAGGGCTAATAAATCCCCGGTCAAAAGTTTGATTGAGGTAGATGCGCTCTTGTAAAAGGCCATATCCGTAACCGGGTAATTGATGCCAATTGGGAATGGGTAAATGGCCAGCTTCTCTTTTTAAGAGAACGTCCTGATCGTAATGGAAATCGTCGTAGTATTTCGCATCAATTAAAGCCTGACTGCGATAAACAATCCCTGTGTCTTTTTTAGCTGGAACCAAGGTGCCAGATATTGGCCAAATAGAAAGGGGAACATTATTAATTTCAGCACGACAAGTTTCAAAAAATTGAGCGGAATAATGTCGATACTGCTTAAAATTAACTAGTCTTAGTTCTACTGCTTTAATAATCTGCGGCGGTGGTTTGTCTGATGCATCTTGCCCCAGCAAAAGTGCCGGTACCGAAAAAATAAACGCTATGCTGCCAAGCCATTTTCTCATACAATTACAAAGTAAAGCTATATCTTTTTCAGTTCTTCTTTCTTAATGATTTATTCGTGTAACTTCGTGGCATGTTCTGTATTGTAGACATTGAGTCTAGTGGTGGACCTTTTGGTAAGGAGGCCATGATTGAGATAGCCGCCTTCCGGTATGATGGCGAAGAGATAGTAGACCAGCTAATTAGTTTGGTTCATCCTCATCGTGGGGTGCAACCATACGTGTCGAAAATGACAGGAATTACCGATAAAATGCTGTTACGAGCACCGCGTTTTCACGAACTTGCTAAGCGTCTGGTAGAGATTACGGAAGACGCAGTTATTGTTGGTCATAATGTAGAGTTCGATTATCGCATGCTTCGGCAAGAATTTTCTCGCTTAGGTTATACTTTCGAAAGGAAGACTTTAGATACGATAAAACTAGCCCAAGAACTCATCCCTAATTTAAAAAGCTATGGCTTGGATAAGATGTGCGATGAGTTAGGCTTAAGCCGCACTAATAAGCATCGAGCTGAAAGTGATGCTCGCGCTACCTTGGAACTCTTTGAGATTTTAAGGGAAAAAGATCGTCAAAAAGGGATTAGCTCTTTTGAGCAGAGTATTTTAGAGAACGACTATTTAAAAGATAAAATTAACGACTTACAGCGCTCCATAAAACATAATAGGGGGCTGTTTTATCTCCATGACCGGCACGGCAAATTACTTTATTTGGGCGCTTCTGATAATATTAAGGCTTCTGTAAATCGCTTGTTTTTAAGTACTTCGACAAAGTCCCTCAAGTTACAAGAAGAAGTACATAATTTAAGGGTAGAGCCGGTAGGTAATTGGTTAATTGCCAAAGTAAAGCGGGAAGCAGAATTAAGGGAGGCAAAACCGCCTTTTAATACCGCAAGCAGCAGCAAAGAAAAATATGGCATTTTTGCAGACAAACGCGAAAATCCGCCCCGATTAAGTCTTTTTCCTTTAGAAGATGCGGGTAAGAAAAAACCTTGGTTAACGGTTTCTAACTTAAAAGCGGGTGAGCGTGCCTTGCGCATGTATCAGCGCATTGCCCGAGGTAAAAAGGGCGAGGAAGTTCGCCAAGTTTTAGCCGATTTCCCAGGGGATGCACTATTTAGAGCAAGAGGTCGCAACAGCGCCGAACACGCCGTATTTGTGGTGCGAGATTCAGTACTTTGCGGATATTTTTATTACAAGCTAAACGATCAATTGGAACATACAAATCGCATTGAAAAATTGATGATACTCATTGACAGCGAAGAAAGCTATAATCAGGCCTTGCGGCTAGGGATCCTTACGGGAGAATTTACTTTCGTGAAAAACTAGAATAATTCAAAACCCAAACAAAGCATTATTTGCGTCGTCCTAATATCCGATTGGTAACTAGTATTGTCAATTAACACGCTATTGGTCCAATTTCCTAAACCAGCTTCATAACGTAAATCAATAAACAACTTGCTAAACTCTGCTCCAATACCCACTTGGTAGCCAAGGCTGGCGGCTTTTAGGTCATTTTCGAGATTGCCAGAAACATCATTAAAATTGCTGCTAAACATTGGACCAGCCATAAGGCGAATTGGACCCATCTTTAAGCCTAAAAGAATAGGTAAATCGATTCTGCTAATGCTGAGGTCGATGGTTTTAGGTGGCACATTTAAGGCTGTAAAGGAGGCTAGTGCAGACTGATTAATCTGTGTGAAATACAATTCACCTTGTACGAAAAAAGCTAATAATTTGACCCGAGCATACACTCCTGCCTGATAACTAAGTTCAGAAGCGTCATGCTGGAAGTCACTAATGGTGCTTATTCCTTGGAAATTTTCAATGCGAGGACTACTAAGGCTAGCTCCTGCTCTTAAACCGAAATCAAATTGAGCACTGGCATTTAAGCTAAGCAGCACACTACAGGCGAAAAGTAATTTCTTCATCTTATTTGTTTAAATAATTTACCGTATTCGAGTATATTCTCTCTTCAATATTAGCACTTTGGTCCCAAATAAAAGGCTGCCCCGTTATGGCTTCAAACAGTTCTTGATAACGTTGCGATACCGAAAGTACAAATTCCTCTGTCATTTCAGGAACGCTTTGCCCGTCTTTACCTTGAAAGCCATTTTCCATCAGCCACTCGCGCACAAATTCCTTACTCAACTGCTTCTGCGCCTGTCCTTGAGCTAACTTTTCATGGTAGCCTTCAGCATAAAAGTAGCGGCTGCTATCGGGGGTGTGGATTTCATCGATTAAAATGATTTCGCCCTTAATGTTTTTTCCAAATTCATATTTGGTGTCTACTAAAATTAGGCCTCTTTCGGCGGCCATTTCTTGTCCGCGCTTGAAAAGCTTGCGTGTGTAATCTTCTAAAACTAAATAATCCGCTTCGCTAACAATGCCTTGCGCTAGAATGGCTTCGCGGCTGATGTCTTCATCGTGGGTGCCTAAATCGGCCTTAGTTGTTGGCGTGATAATAGGTTCTGGGAAAGCCTGATTTTCTTTCATTCCCTCGGGAAGAGTAATCCCGCAAAGTACGCGTAAGCCAGATTTATAGGTGCGCCAAGCATGGCCAGTTAAGTAACCGCGAATGACCATTTCTACCTTTAAGGGTTTAGCCAATTGACCTACCGTTACCATGGGGTCGGGTTGCGCAATTTTCCAATTAGGAACCAAATCAGCAGTAGCATCTAAAAAGTAATTCGCAATTTGATTAAGAACTTGTCCCTTGCCGGGGATGCCTTTGGGTAAAACCACATCAAAAGCCGAAATCCTATCGCTAGCAACCATGGCTAAAAGGTCGTTGCCAAGGCTATATACATCTCTAACTTTTCCTTTATAGAGATTGGTTTGAGTAGGAAATTGGAAGTTAGTCTTTACTAATGTTGTCATGCTCGTTTTCTTCTTTATCGTAAGCTCTAATAATATCTTTCACTAATTGGTGGCGAATCACATCGTTTTCGTCGAGGAAAATTTTAGAAATTCCTTTTATGTCTCCTAAAATTCGCAAAGCTTCTTTTAGGCCCGAGGCCTGTTTGCGCGGAAGGTCAATCTGGCTCACATCTCCGGTAACAATAAATTTAGCACTAGCCCCCATTCGGGTAAGGAACATTTTCATTTGACTACGGGTGGTATTCTGCGCCTCATCTAAAATTACAAAAGCACGATCTAGGGTTCGACCGCGCATAAAGGCTAGCGGTGCAATTTGAATGGTACCGCTTTCCATGTAATAAGAGAGCTTTTCGGGGGGGATCATGTCGCGTAAACCATCGTAAAGTGGTTGTAAATAGGGGTCTAGCTTCTCTTTGAGGTCGCCTGGAAGAAAGCCTAGGTTTTCACCCGCTTCCACCGCTGGGCGGGTAAGAATTATTTTCTTGATCTCTTTATTTTTTAAGGCGGCTACAGCTAGGGCCACAGCGGTATAGGTTTTTCCGGTTCCTGCCGGACCAACTGCAAACAAAATGTCATTGGTTTCCAAGGCCTTAATCATGCGCCTTTGGTTTAAGGTACGGGCGCGAATTGCCTGACCATTAACACCATGCAAGATTAAATCGGCACTGCCTTTTTCATCGCTTTCTTCCTTCATTTCATCTTTCATGATACGATCTACCTGGTTAATGCTTAATGAGTTAAATCGATTTAAATGCGCAATAAGTTCGGCGATTTTGTCTTCAAAACGAGCCATTTCTACCTCTTCTCCATTGACCTTAATTTGATCTCCACGCGCAATAATCTTAAGGGTGGGGAAGTAAGTTTTGATGATATTGAGGTAGCGATTATTAGCGCCATACACTTCAATAGGATCTACTTGGTCTACTCTTACAATTTTTTCACTCAAGCTAAAAATCTGCTTTTGGCAGGCCTTAAAGGGCCTATAATATTATTTGAATTTGAATTACAAAATAACAATAAAAAGGCCGTTTGTTTTACATAGCTTATCACGATCTGCAATTCGCTTAACAAGCCCCTGCGAACACGGATCGAGGCCGCGAAAGAATAGAGGATGCACAGAGCTTGTTGAGGCGTATAAAAATGGTGCTTCGTAGTTTTTTTCGATAATTTAAAGATCCTTGGTTTGATCTTTTGGCTGTGGGCCATTACAGGCGCTGTTTTTACAAGGGTGTTTTCTTTTGGTGAAAATGTAATACTCTAATTTAAACTCGCACTCAGGTTACTACCTTTGCAGCAGTATATGGCAATAATTACATTAACATCTGATTACGGGACCAAAGATCCATACACGGCTATCGTTAAAGGCGTGCTGTATCAAGAACGTTCCGATTTAATACTTTGTGATATTAGCCACGATTTACCACCAGGTGATATCGTAGAAACCTCCTTTATAGTAAAGCACAGCTTTGCAAGTTTCCCTAAAAGAACGGTACATTTAATTCTTACAGCAGAGAATAGTCCCAGTCAAAGATGGTATGTGATGCAAATGGACGGGCATTTTTTTGTGGCTTCAGATAATGGTATTCTCACTATGATTGCCGCCGATCGCAATCCGCAGAATTTAATTTTCCATCAAATTAAAATAGGGGAACAACGTTCTACCCAGTTTCCAGGTCGTGATTTTTTAGCACGTGCAGCAGCGCATTTAGCCGGGGGAGGAGCAGCTTCTTTATTAGGCCCGCAAACTTCACTAGATGAATTGGTGCGGGGCAGTAGTTTAAGAGGTAAGGTCGATTTGCAGCGTAAACTGGTGCAGGGCCATATTATTTTTATCGATAATTATGGCAACCTTATTACTAATATCGACTCTAAGGATCTGCAAGAAGCGCAAAAAAGTAAAGCCATAGAAATTAACTTACCCCGCAATAGAAGCCTCAAACGGATAGCAACTGCTTATCACGATATTGCTCAAGATGGTGTGCTAGCCCTTATTAATTCTTTAGGTTTGCTTGAGATTGCTTTTCGCGATCCGCAGAGTAAAGAAATTAATGGCGCAAATAGCCTTTTAGGTTTGGGGATGTTGGATACCATAACAATTAGCTATACATGATTACAAGAATCGTGAAGATGACTTTTAAAGCAGAAGAAGTGCCTAACTTCCTCGCTAATTTCGAGAAAAATAAAGCCAAAATCAGAGCTTTTGAAGGTTGTGAAAAATTAATTTTATTGCAGGATTATCAAAATCCTAATGTGTACTTTACCTACAGCTGGTGGCAAGAAGCCGCGCAACTTGAAGCCTACCGTCATTCCGATTTATTTAAAGGGGTTTGGGCTTTTACCAAAAGCCTTTTTGCGGCAAAGCCCGAAGCTTGGAGTACCAAACAAATAGAATCATTGTAAATGTTGTCACTTATAAAAAAGGAAGTGCGTAGCTTCTTCAGTTCCATTGTTGGCTATTTGGTGATAATGGTATATCTGCTTATCAATAGCGTTTTCTTATGGCTCTTTCCCGGAAGCTTTAATATGCTCGATGGCGGATATGCCTCCATTGGAAATTTGTTTACCATTTCCCCTTGGGTTTTTCTTTTCCTCATTCCTGCTATTAGTATGCGCATGTTTGCCGATGAAAAAAAGGCGGGAACGATGGAGCTATTGCTCACCAAACCTATTACCGACATTCAAATAATCCTAGCGAAATTTTGGGCGGGCATGCTCTTGCTTTTTCTGGCTCTTTTACCCACCTTACTTTATTATAGTAGCATTTACCTTTTAGGGGCAAATGTGGGTAATATCGATAGCGGCGGTAGCTTTGGTTCGTATGTAGGCCTCTTGTTTTTGGGAGCGGCATTTTTAAGCATTGGTCTCTTTGCATCCAGCTTAACTGATAATCAGATTGTAGCCTTCTTATTAGCTATGTTTCTTTCCTTCTTCTTTTTTTATGGCTTTGATCAAATTTCCGAATTTGCCTTCTTCGGCACTTTTGATCTGTTTGTAATTAAGCTAGGGATCAATGAGCACTATATTTCGATGAGTAGGGGAGTGATTGACAGCCGCGACCTCTTTTATTTTATTGGGCTTATCGCTATTTTCATGGCTGCAACGCGATTGGTAATTCAAAGTAGAAAGTGGTAATGAATAAAAAGAAAAGAGATTTAAGTCGTTTTGCCCTTTTTATTGCCATCGTAATATTGATAAATATTATTGGTGGCCTAAAGTTTTTCCGCATCGACCTTACGGGAGAAAAGCGCTATACCTTATCCGATGCTACTATTAACCTTTTGGAAGAGGTACAGGATATTATGTTGGTGAAGGTTTACCTAGAAGGTGATTTCCCCGCGGGGTTTCAGCGTTTGGAAATAGAGACGAAGCAAATGTTAGATGAGTTCAGGGCCTACAATCCTAATATTCAATACACTTTCGTAGATCCGAGTAACAACGATACCGAGGAAGAAACCACAAAACTTTACCAGCAATTGCAGTTTAAGGGTTTAAAACCTTATCAATTAAGTATTAAGAATAGCGATGGCAATTCGGTGAAAACCATTTTTCCGGGAGCGATTTTAAATTACGGTGAAAAGGAAGCTGCGGCTCTTTTACTTTTAGATCAGTTAGGAGCTGCCCCCGAAAATCAGATTAATACCAGTATCGAAAACCTAGAATTCACCTTGGCCAATACCATTCGTAGCTTGGTTTCGGATGATAAACCGCTGGTGGGCTTTTTACAAGGTCATGGTGAATTGGGTCCTCGCGAAATAGCCGATTTTGCGAAAGACATCAGTGCCAATTATCGCGTTGATTTATTTGATATCCGAGAGTTTAAGTCTGACTCATCTGGCGGCAGCCTTAGTATAACCCAACAGCAAATTCGCTTGAATCGTTTCAATGCGATGATTATTGCAAAGCCCCAGAGAGCTTTTACCGATTTGGATAAATATCTCCTCGATCAATTTATAATGAACGGGGGTAAAACCATTTGGCTTTTAGATGCAGCGGCGGCCTCCATGGATAGTCTTAGCGAGGCCTCACAGTTTATGAGCTTACCGCTTTTTGATCGACTGCAATTAAACGATATGCTCTTTAAATATGGGGTGCGGGTTAATACAGATTTAGTGACCGATTTAGTGGGCGCTGGGGTAAATGACCAGAAAAAGATTCGTCCTTGGGTCTATTTCCCTATGGTTATGCCGCAGGTAAATCATCCTATAGCCAAAGATCTGAATGCAATTTGGCTGCGCTTTGCAAGCTCATTGGATACTGTGATGGCGGGAGGGGTAAAGAAAACGGTTCTTTTAAAAAGCTCACCCTATTCTGCGCGCTTAGCAACACCGCATATTGTATCTTTAGCAAAGCTGTATAATCCTCCGCCGCGCAGTCAATTCCGTGAAGCAGGCATTCCTTTAGCCGTACTTTTAGAGGGAAATTTTACTTCGGCATTTAAAAACCGCTTAAGTCCAAAAGAAGGTTCAGAGAATTTAAGGGTTAAGGAAGAAAGCAATCAAAATCAAATGTTGGTGGTGGCCGATGGTGATTTGCTCTTGAATCAATTTAATGTAGTGAACCCCAATATTCCCAAAGGTGCACCACTGCCTTTAGGTTACGATCAATATACCAATACACAGTATGGTAATAAAGATTTTTTGGTCAACACATTGGATTATATGTTAGACGATAAAGGTCTAATTGCCATTCGTTCGCGCGAGTTGAAGATTAGACTTTTGGATTTGGAAAAAGTAAAGGATGAGCGACTTTTCTGGCAGATGGTTAATACCTTAATTCCAGTAATACTTCTCTTGTTAATGGCGCTGCTAAATACTTGGTGGCGTAAAACGAAATATCTAAAAAGTTAAAATGAAAAAGAACCTTATATACTTAGTTACTTTTATTATTTTACTGGCTGTCGCGGGATGGCTAATTAGTGAGAATACGGGCAATAGTACATTGGAAGGTCCCGAAAATTATTCCTTCTCTATAAAGGACACTGCTGCGATAAATAAAATTGTTTTAAGTGATAAAACTCCCTCAAGAACGGTTTTAACCCGCGAAAGTAGGGGATGGTTGGTTAATGGCGAAGATCCCGCTCGAGACGATGCAATGGAAATTATTTTAGAAACCATGTACCGTATGGAGATGCGTAACTTTTCTACGGAACGCATTAAACCAGAGGTGATTAAACATTTGGAAGTTTTTGGTAAAAGAGTAGAGATTTATCAGAATGGAGAGCTGTATAAAACCATAATTGTAGGCTTACCAACGCACGATGAAATGGGTACGTGGATGATGATTGAAGGCGCTGATGCTCCTTATGCCGTGCATATTCCTGGCTTTAATGGTTTTCTTTCTAGCCGATTTTTCACAGAAAGCTATCTGTGGAAACGTAGAGATTTAGTGCGGATGGACCCGCGCAATATTAAGGAGGTTAAAGTGATTTACCCAGATTCGCTAAACGCTAGCTACACTTTAAGAGTGTTTTCTCCCGATAGTATTTACTTTGTACGCGCTAGCGATGGTGAAGTAATGTCGAATGTTTCAGTGGCAAAGGCGCGCATGTTTCTAGGAGCCTTTAAAAATCTATCGTATGAGGGTGAAATTATTCCCTCTGATCCTATTTACGCTCGCCGAGATTCTTTAAAATCAAGTACGCCCGCCTTTACCATTATGGTAAAGGATATTGACGGGAAGCAGAGCGGCTTTAGTGCCTATAAAATTAAGGGGGAAGCGCAAACGATTGATTTTAATGACCCTGCAACTTTTTACGACCGAGATAGACTGCACGGTTTTATTAATAACGACCGTATGGTGCTCTTGCAGTATTACGGATTGCGAAAGGTGATTAAGCCTTTATCGTATTTTATAAATTCGGAATCATAAATTTGTCATCCTGCAATCTTAGGCAGCGCTTGTTTATCCCTATATTTGCTCATTAATTTTAGCATCAAATCGTTATACCTATGAAATTCATCGTTTCAAGTGGAGACTTATTAAAGCAATTGCAAATTGTTGCTGGTGTATTGAACAACAATAATACACTAGCCATTCTAGATAACTTCCTTTTTAGTCTTAGCGGATCTAATTTACAGATTATGGCCTCCGACCTTGAGTCGACCATTAGCGCAAGTATGGAAGTACAAGGCGATGAAGATGGGGTAGTTGCAATTCCCGCACGCTTACTTTTAGATGGTTTAAAAGCTTTACCCGCTCAGCCCGTAACTTTTACCAGCGATGAATCTAGCAGTACGATTGAAATTAGTTCAAATGATGGTCGCTATAGTTTAGCCTACGTTTCGGGTGAAGAGTTTCCTCAATTACCCGAAATGGAAGATGTAAGTACTACTGCTATTAAAGGTGAAATTTTAGCTACCGCGATCAATAAAACATTGTTTGCCGCTGGTAACGATGAGCTTCGTCCGGTCATGTCGGGTGTGTTTTTCCAATTCACTAACGAGGGTTTAACTTTTGTTGCCACAGATGCTCATAAATTAGTACGCTACCGTCGTTTCGATTGTACGTCCGATCATACGGCAGAGTTTATTATGCCACGCAAGCCTCTTACCATATTGAAATCTACTTTAAGTAGTTTAGGTGATGAAGTGAAAGTGGTTTATAATGACACTAATGCCAGCTTTGAGTTCGATAACATTATTCTTACTTGCCGCCTAATTGACGGTAAGTATCCAAATTACGAGGCGGTTATTCCCAAAGAAAATCCCAATGTGCTTAAAATTGAGCGCACCAAATTTTTAGGAGCAGCGAAAAGGGTCGCTATTTTCTCCAATAAAACTACCCATCAGGTAAGGTTGAAAATTGCCGGTATGCAATTGGAACTTTCGGCTGAAGATGTGGACTTCTCGAACAAGGCCGATGAGCGTTTAAACTGCGAATACACGGGAGAAGATATGGCAATAGGCTTTAATTCTCGTTTTTTAACAGAAATGCTTTCGAACCTAGAGTCCGATCAAATTAATTTAGAAATGTCCGCGCCTAATCGTGCAGGTATCATTTTACCAGCCGATAGCTTAGAAGAAGGGGAAGACATTTTGATGCTGGTTATGCCAGTGATGATCAATTCTTAAAAACCAGTAATGGCGGTTTTAGTAGTAGGCGATGTACATGGCTGTTACTATACCTTAAAATCTTTAGTTAACACGTATTGGGATCCCACCAAGGATCAATTGGTATTGGTGGGCGATTTTATTAATAAGGGGCCAAACTCTGCCAAGACTTTGCGTTACTTATTAAAAAAGAAGCGTGAATTCCCCAATCGAGTATTTCTCATTCGTGGTAATCACGAGCAGTGGTTTTTGGATTGCTTTCGCAAGAAGTCAAGAAATCCGGCTTATCTTAAATTAGTAGAAGATTTTAACGAACTAGACTTCAAAGAGAATGAGGTTGCTAATATCTTGCGCCTCTTGCCTTTGAGCTGGGAAAATGATAGCTTGCTGATTAGCCATGCGGGTTTAGCGATCGATGCTCTTGATCCTTTTGATATTTCTACCCCCAATAATGTTTTGATAAACCGCAGGCCACTTAAGTTGCTGCCAAAGTTTCAAGTGATTGGGCATACCGTTGTGCGAGGCGATAAACCATTGTATAGACCTAAAGAAAATGCTTGGTATATTGATACCGGGGCTTGGTATCGCTCTAAACTTAGTGGTCTTCGATTTAGTGATGAGAAACAACATCCTGAAATTATACAGGTAGAGGTAGAGTTGAAAGATCGGAAACGAGCCTTTCAGATTAAAGCGCTGAAATAGGGATAGTTTTAGGATTTAGTTTCACGCCTCTCTGCTTTGTCTTACCTTTGAGGTGACAAAAAAATCTCTCAAAAATATAATTATGGAAAAGGGTTTTTATAAAGTTCCCGCGGCAATTAACGAGGCTATTAAAGACTATCGTCCGGGTAGTTCAGAAAGGCTGGAAGTGCAAGCACAATACGATAAAATGTGGTCAGAAACTATTGATATCCCGATGGTTATCAATGGAAAAAAGGTAAGTACCGGCAATACTATGCGGGTGTTACCACCTCATGATCACGCTCATAATGTTGGTTCTTTTCACTTAGGAACAAGCGATCACGTGCATGAAGCGATTAAAGCGGCTTTAGATGCGAAGGAGGCTTGGGAAAATATGGAGTGGTCTAATCGATTAGCCATTTTCATGAAGGCGGCAGATTTAGCAGCTGGTCCTTACCGGGCGAAACTGAATGCTTCTACCATGATTGCTCAGAGTAAAACTATCTTTCAGGCAGAAATTGATGCGGCCTGCGAGTTAATAGACTTCTTGCGTTTTAATGTTCAATATGCTACGGAAATTTATCAGGAGCAACCACATACGCATTCGCACAGTACGATTTGGAATAAGGTAGATTACCGTCCTTTAGAAGGATTTACCTTCGCGATTACTCCTTTTAACTTTACGGCTATTGCAGGTAATCTTCCTGCAAGTATGGCCATGATGGGAAATACCGTGGTGTGGAAACCTAGTTTAAGTCAAATTTATTCGGCTAAAGTGGTGATGGATATATTTGAAGAAGCAGGCATGCCTGATGGTGTTATTAATATGATCTTCACGGATCCTCAGGAAACGGCTGATATAGTATTCTCACATCCAGATTTTTCGGGTTTACATTATACAGGATCAACTACCGTTTTCCAAAATATTTGGACGGTAATAGGCAAGAATATCACCAAGTATCGCACTTATCCCCGCATAGTGGGAGAGACCGGTGGAAAGGATTTTGTAATGGTGCATAAGTCATCTAACAGCAAACAAGTAAGTACCGCTCTTATTCGCGGGGCTTTCGAATTTCAGGGTCAAAAATGCTCAGCTGCTTCAAGAGCGTATATTCCTAGTAATTTATGGCCCGCAGTTAAGGAAGAGTTATTAGCCGACTTAGCGGAAATTAAGTCTGGTTCTCCTCGCGATTTTGAAAATTTCGTTACGGCTGTAATTCACGAAGGCTCTTTTGATAAGCTAGCTTCGTATATCGACGGTGCTAAGCAGGATGCTGATGCTGAAATCGTAGCTGGAGGAAATTATGATAAATCGAAAGGGTATTTTATCGAGCCCACGATTATCGTAACCACGAATCCTAAGTATGTTACCATGGAAACCGAACTATTCGGTCCTGTTCTTACTATCTATGTTTATCCAGAAAATGAATATGAGGCAACCTTAAAATTGGTAGATGAAACATCTCCTTATGCTTTAACAGGTGCCTTATTTAGTAATGATCGCTATGCACTAGAATATGGTGTTAAAGCATTGCGCAATGCGGCAGGTAATTTCTATATTAACGATAAGCCAACCGGAGCAGTAGTAGGGCAGCAGCCATTTGGCGGTGCTCGTGCTTCTGGAACAAATGATAAAGCAGGTTCTAAACAAAATCTTTACCGCTGGATTAGTCCACGCTTAATTAAGGAGACTTTTGTGACACCGACCTCTTATAAGTATCCTTTTCTGGCAAAGGACTAGGTACAAATAGTAGTGATTTTATTGAAAGGCCGCACTTTAGCGGCCTTTCTTAATCTTAATTTAACATATAAAACATTGATTTACAGATCTTTAATAAATTTAACGCTCTCAATGTTACCTTAATGTTAACAGAATGTAAATATTTTCATATCTTTGACGAGTAGAATTTAAAGCTTGAAGACATGAAAACGATGATTAATTTAGTGGTAGTAGGAATTTTAATGGCCTTTGGCGCTCAAGCACAGTCTACTTCAGTTTATGAGAAAGTTGGAGATCAAATAAAAGTAACTCGATACTTTGAGAATTCAGATCAAGTAAAAGAAGTAGGTTTTTTCAAAAACGGTAAGTCACACGGACAGTGGACTGAGTACAGCGCAAGTGGAGAAATTAGAGTTGAAGCTACTTATGTAGAAGGAAAAAAAGAAGGTGCCTGGTTTGTATGGTCTGATGATCGTAAAACTTTACACGAGGTGAATTACCAAGCTAATAGTATTGCAAACCATAGAGAGTGGTCATTAGCTCAAGAAAATTTACGCGTAGAGAAATAGTCTTTCTTTCAATCTTATTAGAAAAGGCGTGATGTTTATACATCACGCCTTTTTATATTTGTGACCTATGATAAGTGTAATTAGTCCCGCAAAAACGCTCGATTTCTCCAGCGATCTCCAAATAGGTTCTTCTGAGCCGCCCATCTTTTTAGCGGAAGCAGAAAAGGTGAATCATAAACTTCGTTCTCTCAGTGCTAAAAAACTGATGAGTATTCAAAGCATTAGTGAGAATCTTGCCAAGCAAAACTACCTGCGTAACCAAGAGTGGACCGCTGAAAAAATAATGACAGGGCGTCAAGCAGTACTGGCTTTTAAAGGCGATGTATACCTAGGCTTAGAGGCAGAACATTGGTCGGAAGAGGACATGTTATTCGCGCAAGACAAGCTTTATATTCTTTCGGGTTTATATGGTTTGCTAAAACCGCAAACTGCTATTTTGCCTTACCGTTTAGAAATGGGTACCGCTATTACCCTAGCCCGAAAAAAGAACCTTTATGAGTTTTGGCAAAAAAGTATTGCTGATTATTTTAATGAGCATATTCCGAGTGATGAGCCGATAGTTAATTTGGCAAGCAAAGAGTACTTCAAGGCTTTACAAATCGCTAAAATTCCTAACCCAATTCTGAACCTAGAATTCAAGGATTATTCAAACGGAAAGTATAAGATTATTTCATTCTTCGCCAAGAAAGCAAGGGGAATCATGGCTAATTTTATTATCCAGAATAGAATTAATAGCACAGATGTTCTAAAAGAGTTTAACTTAGCAGGTTACTACCTAGATAAATCAGGTAGTGATGACACAAACCTCGTTTTTTTAAGAGATAAACAATAATGAGAAACTACAGCTCTGTCTTATTTTTAGTTGCCTTACTTTTCGGTTTAAACTTAGATGCGCAAACTAAAAGAACAAAATATTACGAATTTGGAGCCGGAATAGGCACCTTAAACATGAGTAACGAAATTGCGAATTCTAGTAGGGTTAATGCTGTGTTTGCTGAAATTGATGCGCAAATTTCAATTTTCGCGAAGTACCATGTTAATGATTGGTTTGGTTTAGGTGGTGAAATCTCTTTTGGGAATCTAAATGCATCAGATGCAAATCACGATAATTTCAACCGTGGCTTTAGCGTAAATACTAGTTTAGTTACAGGGAATCTCTTTTCGGAGATTCATCTTATTCGCTTTGGTAAATATCATCTCGACCAGAAGCATACTATCTTTTTAAAAGGCGGTTTAGGTGTAGCAGGCTGGAATCCTGAATTGCAAATTGCTGGATTGGTACCTGAAAACATTGATATTGAGACAGATGCCTATATCGGTATGAATACTTTTGTAGGCTTAGGCGTTAAATATCGTGTTTCATATCATGGCATTATAACGGCAGAATTACGCTACAGCACCGTGAGAGGTGATACAATGGACGGAATCTTGGAAACAGCACCCAATAGTATTAGTGATAACGATAAGTTTTGGGGTGTGATGTTTAGCTATTCTTACGCTATTCTTTAGGAAGCTGAAAGTAGGCTCCATCTTAAAATAATTATCTAACCCTAATTATTCATTTGGGGCATGCAGATCTAGTGATATTCTAGCCTGTTCTTTTTTAAAACTGTCGAATTTGAAATTGGCCGCTTAGGTAGACCTTTTTTCGAGGTTCAATTATTTTGAAAAGCCTTACAGTCTAAAAAACGAGTAGTGAACTAATTCGAGAAATTAACGGTAAAACAGGTTTAATACTGTCTTTCAAAAGCGCCTAAATCGGGTAATCCATTAAAGTTTCTACTGAAGCCGAGGATATCGGTTGGAATTACAAAACCGTCGTTTGTATTCCCTTGATCGACCATTTGACTTAGACTGTCTAATTGGTAGTTGTTTTTTGCGGGGTTTACATAATCGGCATTGTTGTTTACCAAAACATTGATAAAGCTAGGGTCACTAATGGAGAAGCCACGATCTTCTATATCGCTACTCAGCTTCAATTGGGCGTGATTAAACTGAAAGTTGAAGATGGCATTATCATCTTTAACAAATTGCAGCTCTTGCTGATTTACCCCATCAATGATACAATTACCGAAGTAAGCACTTTCTAGACTCCTTGTAATGCGTTGAACCTGCCCGGTAGCATCTTGGAATTCAAGGAAATTACTAAGAACAACCGTAGATTCTTGGCGAGTGGAGAGGTTCCAGTAATTAACAAAACTACAGTGCTTAAAGTCATAGTTTCCGCCGAATGCATAAAAGCCATAAAGACCTTGATTCGCAATCACGAGGTTTTCGGCTTTAATATTAGAGTATCCTGCATAAAGACCCGTGCGAGATGAATTTAAAATATAGGAATTAGTAATAAGTAATTGATCTGGGAAGAGAGCGCTATCGCAACGCAGGCCATTAACAGCATTCTTTAAAACCAAATTATTTATTTGTGCTTTGGCGCCTTGCCCGATATATAAACCTCCCAGTAATCCACCCCACTGCCCAGGAACTTCTTCGTAGAAGGGTTCCAATCGATCGCCACTAAATGTAACCGAATCGCCTTGTCCGGGCAGGGTGTTGGGGGCGATTTTTAGTTCACCACTAGCAAAAACCCAAAGACCGCTATTTTCATGAAAATGAACATCTGCCCCTGGAGCGATTTCTAAGGTGCAGCCGCTATCAACCACCGCATAACCATAAACAACGTGGGGAATGGTATTGTCCCAAATGGTATTACAATCAATAATAGAGTAGGGGATAATACTTCGATTATTACCTGATCCGATAACGATGAAGTTTGTGGGAAAGTGGAAAATAGCCTCTTTGGCCAAACTAACGAGCTCCACTTCATCGCTGCCCTCGGCTAGTTCAAAAACGATTTGATCGCTCACCACCATTTCGTTTACCGTATTTATGGCGGCTGTAACTTCTATGAAAATATAAATACTATCCTCAGGGAGAATTTCAACATTACTAAGGTTGGTGCTGGCGCTGCCGTTAATATTTAAGCGAAAAGGCGAGGCCTGGTTTTTAAGGCGAATATTGGGGATGTTAATACTTTCTCTACTGTCGTTATAAACCTTCAGCTCATAGGTGCTAGAGCCAATGCCTGCGAAAACAGTATCTAAAAACACCGTGTCGCTTGAGTAGCGTAAGGAAAAGTTTGAACTTATGATATTGTCTTCTTTTCGGCAAGAGCTAAAGCCTATTAGTGCTAAAACAAGAAGGATAAATAGTTTTTTAAGCATAAAATCTTAACGATCTTTAAAGGCCAAAAGTACAGCCTTCTCTCTAAAATGAGCACATTTATTCTTGATAAGAGAATTTAGAGGGAGGGCTTGTGTGAACTTAATATTTGCAGTATTTTTGCAGTCCATTTTTGGACTGGGCAAAATCCCAGCCAACGAAACCTAAAAGATATGCAAAAAGACATTCATCCTTCAAATTACCGTCCCTGTGTTTTTAAAGACATGGGTACTGAAGATTTTTTCATCACCCGTTCCTGCGCCGAAACACGCGACACTATTGAGATCGATGGTGTTGAATACCCATTAATTAAAATGGAAATTTCTGCGGCCTCTCACCCTTTTTACACTGGTAAAGTTAAATTGGTTGATACTGCTGGTCGTGTGGATAAATTCCGCAACCGTTACAAAGGTCGTAACCAAGCTTAAGCGAATAGCTTTAAAATATTTAGCCCCTATTCTTTCAAAGAGTAGGGGTTTTTTTATGTTCCTTCATTTATCTTGCATCCCTAAATTTCGCTCATGAATATTGTATTTTTCGACGACGCTAATCGCGACGATCTTCTACCTTTAACATACACTAGACCCAGTGCCAAGTTGCGATTGGGTATTTTGACCATTGAGGAAAAATGGTTAAAGCATCTTGGTGTAACCGAAGAAGCATCCTATATAACGGCCGACTATTTAAGTACTAAATTCCCTTTAAAAGAGGAAGGTGATAATTTATACATCAACGGTAGTGTTTGCCCTAGTCTCGACTTAGTGGAAAAAGTAATGTCATTAGATCTCGGAGAAGCTCTATTAAAGGACGATTTAATTATTGCTTGCCGTGCGGCTTCATTTCCCGAAGATTTAGAACAAGATAGCCAAGCCTTAGAATATGAAGATAACCTAACTTATTTAGAAGGGCCTCATAGTGTATTTAGTTTGAATGCCTCAGAATTAGAATTAGATTTTGATCTAATAACCGCTGGTAGAGAGAGTGCTAAATTATCAGCTACTAATACCATTATTGGTAATCGCTTTTTTGCAGAAGAAGGAGCTAAAGCCGAATGTGCAGTTTTTAATACTACTTCGGGAGCAATTTACTTAGGAGTCGATTCTGAAGTAATGGAAGGTAGCGTTATTCGCGGTGCTTTGGCGCTTGGCGACCATTCGACCCTTAAATTGGCGACTAAAATATACGGGGCTACCACCATTGGGCCGCATTGTAAGGTAGGGGGTGAAGTAAATAACTCCGTGATATTCGGATACTCCAACAAAGGCCACGACGGTTTTTTAGGAAATTCGGTGCTAGGCGAATGGTGCAACATTGGTGCGGACAGCAACAATTCAAATCTTAAAAATAATTACGAGGAAGTTAAACTGTGGAGCTATCCCAAAAATGGCTTCCGTAAGACTGGTCTACAATTTTGCGGACTTATAATGGGCGATCATTCTAAATGTGGCATTAATACCATGTTTAATACTGGAACGGTAGTGGGAGTAAGTGCCAATATTTATGGAGGTGGGTTTCCACGTAATTTTATTCCTTCTTACTCTTGGGGTGGCTCAGGTGGTTTTACCGAGTACAAATTTGATAAGGCGATGAAAACGGCTGAATTAGTAATGTCGCGCCGCAACGTCACACTCGATGAAGTAGAGCGTGACATTTTGCAGGCTATTTTTGACAAAACGACCCAGTATCGTTAGTATTCGTAATTGGCATATCAATTGACTTTTGTGCCATCCTATCAAGCTTTCAAAAATTTTGATGGCTTAACAAAGCAATGATATGAGTTTTAGAGACTTTACCGATATAGATAATTTACATTTTGGCGTAATGAGAGACGAGGGTGAATACATCCCGCTTATGAGCAAAGAAGACGAAGAGTCTCTTAAAAATGAGGAGCTGCCAGAGGAGTTACCAATCTTGCCATTACGCAATACAGTTCTCTTTCCTGGGGTGGTAATTCCAATTACCGCAGGACGAGATAAATCGATTAGCCTTTTAAATAAGGTTAATAAAAACAAAGGACTTTTAGGAGTAGTTAGTCAGCTCGATGGCGCACAAGAAGAACCGGGAGCAGATGATATTTATCGAATTGGTACGGTCGCTCGGGTGGTACGCCTTTTTAAATTACCAAATGGTCATACCGCTGTTATAATTCAAGGCTTACGCCGCTTTATAATTACCGAAATTGTAAAGGAAGAACCTCATATTATAGCCAAAGTTGCCAAATATGATGAGGAGAAACCGGCCAAACGCGATCAGCAGTTTAAGGCCTTAATGGACTCCGTTAAGGACATTGCCTTAGAGATTATTGAGAAATCGCCTGAAATCCCTAATGAGGCATCTCTGACCATTAAAAACATTGATAGTGACACCTTCTTACTCAATTTTGTGAGTAATAATATGAATGCCGATGTTGACAAAAAACAACATCTGCTAGAGCAAGACAAACTGCAAGATCGTGCCAATGAAGTACTGAAACTCCTTAATATGGAGTCGCAGATGTTGGAAATGAAAAACGAGATCCAAGACAAAGTGCGCTTAGATTTTGATAAACAACAGCGCGAGTACTTTTTGCAGCAGCAGTTACGTCAAATTCAAGAAGAACTTGGTGGCTCCTCTACCGAAGGCGAAATTGATGAAATGCGTCAAAAGGGCAAGTCTAAGAAATGGCCCGAAAAGGTTAAAGCACTTTTTGAAAAGGAGCTAAATAAGATGCAGCGCATTAATCCCCAAGTACCAGAATTTAGCATTCAACGCAATTATTTGGAGTTGATGTTGGATTTGCCTTGGGATCATCAAACTAAGGATAACTTCAACCTGAAACGGGCCGAACGAATTTTAAACCGCGATCATTATGGTCTCGATAAGGTGAAAGAACGCTTAATCGAACATTTGGCGGTGCTGAAGTTGAAAGGCGACATGAAAGCGCCCATATTATGTTTACACGGACCTCCCGGAGTAGGTAAAACTAGCTTGGGCCGCTCGGTGGCAGAAGCGCTTGGAAGGCCCTATGTGCGCATGTCTCTAGGTGGTTTAGGTGATGAAGCAGAAATTCGTGGTCATCGCAAAACATACATTGGTGCTATGCCTGGTAGAATTTTGCAAAGCATTAAAAAAGCAGAGGCTTCCAACCCTGTATTTGTATTGGATGAAATCGATAAATTAGCGACGGGACGTGGTCATGGTGATCCTGCTTCCGCGATGCTAGAAGTGCTAGACCCAGAGCAAAACTCTAGTTTTTACGATAATTTCTTAGAAGTGGGCTACGATCTTAGTAAAGTGATTTTCATTGCTACTGCTAATAATATTGGAGCCATTCACCCTGCCTTACGCGACCGTATGGAGGTAATTGAGATTAATGGTTACACGGTTGAGGAAAAGGTAGAAATTGCCGCAAAACACCTTCTGCCTAAGCAATTAAAAGATCACGGTTTAGAAAAGGATGACTTTAAGCTTTCGAAAAAAGCCATAGAGTTTATTGCCGAGCATTACACGCGTGAGTCTGGCGTTCGTGGCTTGGATAAGGTAATCGCAAAGTCGGTTCGTTATGCCGCGAAGAGCATTGCAATGGAACAGGAATATACTCATGTTCCGAAAGTTAAAGATATTCCTCTTATTCTTGGGGCGGAACGTTATAGTAAAGAGCGTTACCAAGATGATGATATTGCTGGACTGGTAACAGGCTTAGCTTGGACACCAGTAGGTGGTGATATTTTATATATCGAATCTTCTTTAAGTAGAGGCCGAGGTAGACTTTCTATCACTGGAAATTTAGGAGACGTAATGCGAGAGTCAGCCACTATAGCCATGGCCTACTTAAAGGCGCACGCTGAAGACTTTTCGGTTGATTATCGTCTTTTCGAGCAATACGATGTTCATATTCACTTTCCAGAAGGCGCTATTCCTAAAGATGGACCTTCGGCAGGAATTAGTATTTTAACTTCTTTGGCCAGTTTGTTTACCCAACGTAAGGTTAAAAGTGAGTTAGCGATGACAGGTGAAATTACCCTAAGAGGCCAGGTTTTACCTGTGGGAGGAATTAAAGAAAAAATACTTGCTGCTAAAAGGGCGGATATTAAGCATATCATCTTATGTCGTAAAAATGAAAAAGACGTTTTAGAAATCCGTCCTGACTACCTTGAAGGCTTAAATTTTCACTACGTAGATAAAATGATGGAGGTGATAAAATATGCGCTAAGTGATGATTTGGTAAAAAATCCTAAATTATTGAAAGTAGAAAATAAATCTATTGGCTTCAACAAGAAAGAGTACTAATCTCTAAGTTCGAGGCAAAATCTGAGGCTATAATTTTAGGTCGCCCCTAGGTTACTAAGCTTTAATCTTATTTTAGCTCGAAATATTAGGAAACAATATTCGTTGATAGCTATAACTTAGGCCCATTCATGAGGAGAGTACTATTTTTTTGCGCTTTTACTTGTTTTACTTATGGTATTAAGGCACAACTTGGTGGCCGGTCAACCTATCAGTTTCTTAATAGTATTGGCTCTGCTAGAGTTGCGGGACAAGGGAGTAACGCAATTGCTAATACGGCTGAGGACCTAAACTTTGCCCTTTATAACCCCTCTTTGTTGCGCGAAGAAATGTCGGGGCAGTTTAGTTTTAGCGCCGTAGATTATGTAAGTGATATTGGATTTTTAGACGTGGCTTATGCGCGTCATTTCGATAGTGTCGGTACTTTTTTCGCGCATTTACAATACTTCGACTACGGCGAATTTGATCGGGCCAATGTTATTGGCATTAGGCAAGGAGCTTTCTCGGCTAATGATATGGCCATGAACTTTGGTTATGCGTATCACTTAGATAGTATTTGGAGCTTCGGGGCGACCATGAAATTTATCAATTCGGTTTATGATACTTATAATTCTTGGGGCTTAGCATGGGATGCCGGAATTACCTATCAAATTCCAGCTCGCAGAATTGCAATGGCGCTTGTGATGCGGAATGCTGGATTTCAGGCGGATCCTTATTCAGACACTCGTGAGTCTTTACCTTTTGAGTTGCAATTTGGCATATCTAACCGTTTCGAGCACATGCCCCTTCGTTGGCAAATTACCTTAGAGCAATTAGAAACTTTCGATTTGCGCTATCGCGATCCCAATCAGTTTACGGTTAACCAATTTACGGGGGAGGTGGAAGAGAATTTCCCGAGTATTTGGAATAATTTATTACGCCACGTCGTGATCGGGCTTGAGTTTGCCCCGAGCGAATCTTTTAATATTCAGTTTGGTTATAATTTTAGAAAAAGAGAAGAGCTAAATTTGGCTACGCGCAGAACTGTTGCAGGTTTTTCGGTTGGTGGCGGAATTAAAATCTATAAATTTTATCTTCACTACAGCCGCAATATGTATCACATTGCGGGTAGTGCCAATCAAATTTCTTTACGTACCAATTTTACTTCTTTTAAGTCTAAAAAGAAGGATAGAAAGCAAAATAATGGCGGCTAAAAGTATCAGCATTGCAATCGATGGATATTCATCTACAGGTAAGAGTACCATGGCTAAGGCTTTGGCCAAAAAACTCGGATATCGCTACATTGATACTGGGGCGATGTACCGAGGAATTACTTACGCAGCGCAAGAACGCGGTATAATTTCTTCCGGCATTGCCATAGATGCGCTCGTAAATATGTTATCCGAATTGAGTTTAGATTTTCGTTTTGATCCTAGCACAGAACGCTCAGATCTTTATGTAAATGATACTAACGTAGAAGCATTTATCCGTAAAAATAAAGTGGCCAGCTGGGTAAGCAAGGTGGCAGAGATTTCGGAAGTACGTCGCTTTTTAGTTGAGGCCCAGCAGAAAATGGCTAATGTTGGCGGTGTGGTAATGGATGGGAGAGATATTGCGTCGGTGGTTTTACCCCAAGCAGAATTAAAAATATTTATGACTGCTAGCCCAGAGATCAGAGCACAAAGGCGTTATTTAGAATTACAACACAGCGCCGATAATGAAAATATTAGTTTAGAGGCCGTGGCTGAAAACTTAAAAGAAAGAGATTATTTAGATACGCATCGCGAGGATTCCCCACTGGTGCAAACGGAAGATGCACGCTTACTAGACAATAGTGAAATTTCGATGTCAGAACAGCTGGAAATGGCCTACAATTGGGCTAAAGAGGCAGGCGCTTAGCTAGCACTTTCTTCTTTATCGAGTTTAGCTTTTAGTTCCTTAATAGTTTGAATATAGCGCTGCATTGCTTCAGTTTTAGGCATGCCCTGTAATCTGTTCCAAGCATCATGCTTAAAGGTTTGCACTACGTTACTAGATTCTGTCGGTCGCGGATCTTCTAAATCACCAACAGTAGCTTGCTTAAAATAGGCATAAGCAACCAACATATCGTCAGCACCCTGCGGAGGCAGGTTATTGCCAATCTTCACATATTTATCAAACTCTTCTTGTAAATCTGCTGCACTCATCGCGTATTATTTTAATTCGGCTAATACTTGTTCTCCTCCGCGGGCCTTATCGCCAATTTTAACTAGAATATTAGCATCCAAAGGTAAGACTACATCTACCCTAGAACCAAATCTAATAAATCCGCAATCCGTTCCTTGCACTGCAAGGTCTCCTTTTTTGGCATAGTTAATAATACGGCGGGCTAGGGCACCAGCAATTTGCTTGTGCATCACTTCAACTCCTTGGCTATTTTCTACCACTACAGCAGTTCTTTCATTCAAGGTACTGCTTTTTGGATGCCAGGCCACTAAAAATGCTCCAGGGTGATATTGCGAATATTTCACCTTGCCAGAGATGGGGTAGCGATTAACATGTACGTTTACAGGAGACATGAAAATACTGATTTGCAGCATTTTACGCTTGAAATATTCTGTTTCTTCAATTTCTTCAATTGCGACTATTTTCCCATCTGCAGGGGCGATAACTTTTCCTTCTTCTACCTGCGTATAACGTTTAGGGTTTCGGAAAAACTGCAGTACTAAAATGTAGAGGATTACGCTAATGACCAGAATGATATTCTGAACAATTTCATTGGCTATAAAGTATAAACTAATGAAGTTAATGGCAGCTAATCCTATTAAAAACTGCAGTAAAATTCGTTTACCTTCTTTGTGTAAGCGGATCATATTATAAGTGTTGGGTCAATTCAATAAACAAATAGGCCAAGGGCATTGCAAATAGTAAGCTATCGATTCGGTCTAAAATTCCTCCGTGGCCGGGCATAAAATTACCGCTATCTTTTAAGCCGTGGGATCGTTTTAAAGCAGACTCGAAGAGATCACCAAAAGTACTGCTTATAACTACTATAAAACCCAGCAGCAACCACTGCCAAGTGCTAATTATATCCACACCTCCAAACTGGTCTAGTAGATAAGCACTGAGCAGAGCAAAGAAAAGGCCGCCTATAAAACCTTCCCAGGTTTTTTTAGGTGAAATTTTCGGCATCAGTTTATGTTTACCCAAAAATCGTCCTACGAGATAGGCAAAGCTATCGAAAGACCAAATTATTATAAATATTCCCGCTAATAGCCATGGCTCTTCGGCTAGAAGCGCAAGACTTAATAGCGGGGGAATTAGGTAAACAAGCCCAACAATATGATGAAAAAGTTGGCTTAATCCTTCATCTTTTCGATCGAAGGCTAAGAGGCAAAGATTTATTAACATCAGGCTTAAGCCTAGTAAAAGTGTGAGATACAGCCGTGTTTCGGAAATTCCCTGCCCGGGAAAGTTTCCAAAAAGATAGAGACTGAGTACTAAAATTGCTATTCCAAAAGAAGCAGACCTTACGCTAACATAGCTTGGTTTAAACAGCTGCCACTCAATAATTGCAAAAGACCCTAGTAGAGTGGCTAATAATAAGCCTCCCCAACTTAAATAAAAAGTCGAGACTAATATTAGGGCCACATAAACAATTCCGCTAGCCGCTCTGATAAGCAAATTTCGCATCCTATAACTGATCTTCTAATAGCAATAGGTAAATTTCCTTACTGCAAATTTTACCCGTATCATTTTCTTCAATGTCGTCGAGTTTAATCGGGCCTTTGATGGTGGTGATTTGTGAAGGAAGATTATTGTGATACTTTACTCGAATTCCCGCTAAGGCTGTGCGCAGCTTGTCGGTGATTTGGCTTGTACGAGCAATGGTTATAAAGGTTTCAGGTAATTCTTCGAGGGTTTTGCCTTTAAGCTGATTGGCGGAAAGCATAATACCTCCATTAAAGGCGACCAAGTATTCGCATTCAGAACAAAAGGCATCAGATTCTAAAAAGTCTTCACTGATATCTACATTTGCTTTACGCAGTATGGAAATGAGGTTTTCATTTTTGCAATAAACTTTGCCTAAACCAGACTCCTCCATAATGAGGCGGATGTAGTTATATGCTTCGTTTTCATCATCGCAATACAGGAACTTTCCCCCCGAATGCGTAAATCGTTTAACAAAGCCCAAGTCAAAGCCCTCCTCTTCGTTAATAACGAGAGGGGGGCTTTTTTTTCCTTCAACTTTTTTATTCGTTTCATCCTCAGCAGGCTTGCCACTGATAATGTCTATGAAACGACCAAATAGTCCTTTTTTCTCTTTAAACTCTGCCATAGCTTAATTAAAGGCAGGAGAAGTTTTAGCTTTCAGAGGTGCTTTCTTTCGGTTTTTCATCCTCAACACTGTCTGTTATCGGCTCTTCTTCGCTTACATTCTTGGGTTTTTTCATGAAGTTTTCTGCTTCCATAACTTCATCGCGCGACTTCCAAGGACGCTTGCCAAAAATCCTCTCCAGATTTTCCTTAAAAATAACTTCTTTTTCTAGTAAGAGCTCGGCCAGTTCAACAAGTTTTTCTTTGTTCTCTGTTAATATTTCTTTAGCCCTAACATATTGAGCTTCAATTATTTTGCTAATTTCTTCATCAATTATGCGAGCAGTTTCTTCACTGTAAGGCTTGGTGAAGCCCATGTCATTACCATTCTGGCTGTCGTAATAAGTGATATTTCCAAGCCTTTCATTTAAACCATAAATGGTTACCATGGCACGCGCTTGCTTCGTTACTTTCTCTAAATCGCTTAAAGCGCCGGTGGAAATTTTATTGAAGATAATTTCTTCCGCAGCCCTTCCGCCAAGAGCGGCACACATCTCATCTAAAATTTGATCGGTGTTTGTAAGTTGTCGTTCTTCGGGTAAGTACCAAGCGGCACCCAAAGATCTTCCTCTAGGAATGATAGTAACTTTTACGAGCGGTGAGGCATGCTCCAATAACCAGCTGATGGTCGCGTGTCCGGCTTCGTGATGGGCAATTTTATTTTTCTCATCGGAAGAAATAATTTTATTCTTCTTCTCTAAACCACCGATAATACGATCTACCGCATCCAGGAAGTCTTGCTGACCAATGGCTTTCTTGTTTTTACGAGCTGCAATTAAAGCGGCTTCATTACAAACGTTGGCAATATCAGCACCACTAAATCCAGGTGTTTGACGAGCAAGAAATTCGCTGTCTAAAGACTCATCACTTTTTAGCGGACCTAAGTGCACTTTAAAAATTTCTTTACGCTCGGTTAAGTCAGGTAAATCAACATAAATCTGACGATCGAAACGGCCAGCACGCATTAAGGCTTTATCTAGAATATCGGCACGGTTAGTAGCCGCAATTACAATTACGTGTTGGTTGGTGCTAAAACCATCCATCTCGGTAAGTAGTTGATTAAGAGTATTTTCTCTTTCGTCGTTACCACCCGAAATAGCATTTTTCCCACGGGCTCTGCCAATGGCATCAATCTCATCTATGAAAATGATAGAAGGCGACTTTTCTTTGGCCTGCTTAAATAAATCACGCACACGTGAGGCACCAACTCCAACAAACATCTCCACAAAATCAGATCCTGATAAAGAGAAGAATGGAACTTTAGCTTCACCCGCTACTGCTTTCGCAAGAAGGGTTTTCCCTGTTCCCGGAGGACCTACTAATAAGGCGCCTTTAGGAATTTTACCCCCTAGGGATGTATAGCGCTCGGGCTCTTTAAGGAAGGATACAATTTCTTCTACCTCTTCTTTGGCCCCTTCTAAACCAGCAACATTTTTGAAGGTGATTTTAACGTTGGTGTTCTGATCGAAAAGCTGTGCTTTGGATTTACCAATATTAAAAATTTGGGCGCCAGGTCCACCGCCACCGCCACTCATACGGCGCATGATGAAAATCCAAATACCAATCATTAAGATTAGTGGGAAGGTCCAAGCAATTACGTCGCCCCAAATATCTTTACGTTCTTCATGACTGGCGATAATGCGTTTATCGTCTAGATCTGCGTGGCGTTCGTAAAAATCGTCTAAGTTGTTTTTATAAGCTTCGTAAGGCATCTGAAAAGTGTACTGCGGTCCACGAGGATTGCTGGCAATGCCCTTTTCTCTAAGTGCTTTGTAGCGTTCTTTATTTTCTAGTGACTCTTCTTTGATGAAAACCTGAATTTGGTTACCATTGATAATTTTCACTTCACTTACATCGTCGGCTAGAAGCATTTCAGTGTAAGAGGCAAAGTCGGTCTTTTCGATGGTATTGCCAAAACTGCCAATTATTTGAATGGCAATAAATATTAAAAAGATGGCTAGGTAAATCCAGTAAAAATTAAATTTCTTTTTGGGATCGTTTGATCCACCACCTTGCGGCTTATCGCCAGAACCTCGAGAAAACTGCTCTTTCAGTTTACGCAGCTGCTCCTTGTTTTTATCTTCTTTCTGTTCCATTTTCGTTCGTGCTCCTTTGCTCTATTTATCTTCTATATGCGTTAATTCGCCATCACCCCAAAGGCTTTCCAAATCATAAAACTTGCGCGTTTCAGACTGAAAAACGTGTACCACCGTATCAACATAGTCCATTAGAATCCATTCAGAATTTTCTAGACCTTCTACGTGCCATGGCTTTTCATGTAGCTCTTCACGTACAATTTTTTCCACCGAATGACTGATGGCTTTTACTTGGGTGTTAGAGTTTCCTTCACTTATAACAAAGAAGGAGCAGATAGAGTTCTCAATATTCCTTAAATCAAGGATGGTTATTCCCTTAGCTTTGAGGTTTTCCATGCCTTCAATTATCTTAGAAACTAAGTCGGGAAATTTCGCTTTCGCCATTAAATACTTTTATTTTCGTTGCAAAATTAAACAATGTAAACTTGGCAAGACTATGCTTGCGCCTTTTAATACTATTATGAATACGCAATTGGTTGGAATTAGTATTATTCATCTATCTGAAACAGATAGTACCAACAGGGCAATCAAAAACAAACTAATTCAAGAAAAGGTTCCTGAAGGTCTGGTAGTAAGTACGGATTACCAAACACTAGGCCGTGGACAATTTGGCAATAGTTGGGAGTCTGCCGCTGGCCAAAACTTGCTTTTTAGCACCGTTTTCTACCCAAAATTCTTAAAGCTGAATGAAAGCTATCGCCTCACTATGTCAGTCTGTCTTGGAATTTGTGATTTCCTCGCCGAATTAAATGTTAAAGCAGAAATAAAATGGCCTAATGATATCTTATTTGAGGGGAGAAAATTGTCGGGGACCTTATTGGAAAGCTCTTTAAACTCGCGTAATTTTGAATACTGTGTGGTGGGAATAGGCTTAAACGTAAATCAAGTTGCTTTTGCCAATAGCATGGCTGTTTCGCTCAGGCAGATAAGTAGGCAGCAATATCCGCTATCTGAGTTATACCCCATTTTATATAGTCATTTAAGCAAACGCTACTTGCACTTAAAAGAAGTTGGACAGGTGCAGCAGCAAAGAGATTTTAACCAAAGACTTTATGGCAATCAACAACGTGTTCCCATAATTTGGCAAGAAAAGGAACATTGGGTATTCTGCCGAGGAGTAGATCCCCAAGGGAATTTACTAGTAGAGTTTAACGATGGATCTTTTCAGCTTTTTAAGCATAAGGAAATTAGCTTTTTATTAAAGAGCTAAAAGTCTGCCACCGAAACGGTAGGAGGCTTTATAATTTCCCAGTGGCTTCCGCCAATTCTTCAATAAATTTTTTGAGAGGGCGCTCAACCATCATTTTTATCATTGGATTAAATTTGCCGGCAAAGTCATAATAAACTTGGCTGCCTCCTTCGTTAGCTTCAATCATACAGGCCAAAGTGAAGTCTAACTTCGAGCTTGCGGCTTTAAATTTCATCATGCTAGGAACTGTTTTTTCGTCAACTAAGAGACGAACATCTGGCATGCCTTTTAATCCAAAAACAAAAGTGTTTTCGTCGGCTTCAAAACGCTCCACCGAGGCGGGCATAAAAAGCTTCATATTTTCTAAATTGTCAAAAAGGGCAAAAAGCTCTTCGGGACTTTTACTTACTTGAACTTTATCGGATGAGAATTCCATATTATTTTTTCCAGTTCGCTGGATCTTTTCTCCAGCTAGTTAATGTATCAAAACTTGCTTGGTCAATTGCGCCAGTTTCTTGCAACTGCGTAATGAGGTGTGGGTAATCGCTAAGCGTATGTAAATTGCAGTCTGCCTGAACGAAATTATCTTCGGCGATGGGGAAGGCATAGGTGAAAAGGGCTACCATTCCCATAACTTCAGCTCCGCTCTCTTTTAAAACCTCAACTACTTTTAAGCTGCTCCCGCCAGTGCTAATCAGGTCTTCTATAACTACTACTTTACTATTTGGTTTTAGGTCACCTTCAATTTGATTTTGACGACCGTGTTTTTTCGGTTCGGGGCGAACATAAACCATAGGAAGATCAAGCTCATCGGCTACCAGGGCACCTATGGCTATGGCTCCAGTGGCAACACCAACAATATATTCGACCTCTGGATATAACTTTTTAACGGCCTCAGCTAATTGTGATTTTAAGAAATTTCTCAAATTCGGATGACTGAGTGTCACACGGTTATCACAATAAATTGGTGATTTCCAGCCGGAAGCCCAAGTGAAAGGGTCTTCAGGTTGTAGTTTTATTGCCTTAATTTGCAAAAGCTCTGTGGCCGTTTTGCGAGCGGTTTGTGCATCTAAAATCATGGGCCAAATGTATAAAGTTTTCATTAAGGAAAGTCTATTAATTCTTAGCGATACTCCCCAAGAAGGAGCGATAAACTATTTAGGTTCGGAGCAGTTGCGAAACTTGGTGAAAAGCATGGCTACTAGCGAGAATAGTAGCGTTTATATTTGGTCTTCTGATCTGCCGAAAATGTGGCAGTCCTTTAAATCTTTGTTTAGAATTATTGATGCAGCCGGCGGTGCCATAATAAGTCCGGAAGGTGACTTGCTTATGATTTACCGTTATGGACATTGGGATCTACCGAAAGGGAAGCTAGAAGCAGGCGAAAGCAAAGAAGCAGGCGCTATTCGCGAGGTGATGGAAGAATGTGGGGTAGACGAGCCCGAAATAGTTGGAGTTTTACCTACTACCTACCACTACTACGAATTAGAGGGCGAGCCCATTTTAAAGCGTAGCTTTTGGTTTGCGATGGAGCTTGATAAAAACACACCGTTAAAACCCCAATTAGAAGAAGATATTTCGCAGGTAATTTGGTGCGATGCCGCTAAAGTGGAGCAACTAAAAGACCAATCCTATGGCAATATTCGTTTAGTTTTAGAAGCGCTAGAAAAAGGTGATTGGTAATTAAATAAAGTCTGCTTAAATACGAACGGCGGAAGGTACAAATTGAGTGTAATCTCCATTATTTCGCATCACATCGCGCACTATACTGCTGCTTATCGACGAAAGTCCGGAGGCAGTTAACAAGAAAATGGTTTCCAGATCCTTCTTTAATTTCCGGTTAGTTTGGGCAATGGCTTTTTCAAATTCAAAGTCGCTGGGATTGCGTAATCCCCGTAAAATAAACTGGGCATTTTTTCTTTCGCAATATTCGATCGTTAGTCCTTGATAAGAGTCGACAACTACTTTTTCTTCCTTCTTAAAAGTTTCGGCAATCCAGTTGATACGCTGCTCTTTTTCGAACATATATTTTTTCGTAGCATTGCTGCCAACGGCAATAATTATCTGATCAAAAAGAGGTAAGGCGCGCTGCACAATATCAACATGGCCTAAAGTAATGGGGTCGAAGGAACCTGGAAATACGGCTATTTTCATAGATTAGATTTTAAGGTATTGGCGATGCAATCGCTAAAAAGCTGCTGCAGGCTGATGCCCACGTACAAAGCTTGTTGCGGCAATAAGCTTTGTTTGCTAAGGCCCGGAACGGTATTTACTTCGATTAATACGGGATCACTTTCGTTTTCGAGAATATAATCTACGCGAGCCAAGCCACTTAATTCCAGTAATTTATAAACTTCCTCGCTCATGCGCATTACCTTTTCGTATACTTCGGCGCTAATGTCGGCGGGCGTTTTTTCTTCGGAAGCGCCACTGTATTTCGATTCGTAATCGAAGTATTCATTCTTGGGTTTAATGTGTGTAACGGCAAGAGCAGAAATATTCCCGCTATGGTCAGATACGCCACAGGCAAGCTCTAAGCCTTTTACTTGGCTTTCAATTAATACTTTGTGATCGATGCTTTGGGCAGTTTTTATCGCTTCCGCTAGATGGGCTTGGTCTTTAACCATACTTACGCCAATGGAAGAGCCGCTGCGAGTAGGTTTAACGAAACAAGGTAGTCCAACTTGAGTGAGAATTTCCTCTTCGTTAATTTCCTCAAAACCATGCAAGAAAAAAGCTTTGGGTGTTTTAAACCCATACGAAGAAAGTAAAATATTGCACTCGGCTTTGTTAAAGGTAAGGGCGCTTGCAAATTGTTTTGAACTGCTATAGGGCATTCGCAGCATATCGAAATATCCAGCCAAAGGACCATCTTCTCCGGGATGGCCGTGCACGGCATTAAAGATTCCGTCGAAATTTATTTTTTCGGTACCAATCGTAAAACTAAAATCGTCGCTTAAAATGGGATAGGCTTTACCTTGATCATCTAGTGCACGCCAATTATTGCGTTCTAAAATTACCCGAAAAAGGCGATATTCACTGCCTTGTAAGCTTTCATAAACCACTTGTCCAGAGTTCATTGATACCTCAAACTCGGCCGAGTAACCACCCATAATAATTCCAATGGTTTTCATAATTGAATCCCTAATTTTTAATTTGAATGTTTGTCAGTCGCTCCCTTAAAGAGGGGATATTTTGGACACGCATGTTTAAATGTTGAAAGAAATCATCACTCATTCCGTACTTCTCTTCAATCTGTTTTAAGATGTTGGGAAATTCATCGCGTTGATTTTTGCGATAGGACATTAGGTAATAAAATATCTCAAATTCTTGGTCGCTATACTTCGTTTTAAGGCTATCCACATTTTTGAACTGCCGGTAGTCATATAGCATTTCATCCCACAACTGCATATCTATTGGTAAGGCCATCAATAGGCTGTCAAATTGCCTAGTTTGCGCTTTTCTCGCTTCTTGTAGTTCCTGATTAATGCGCAGAAAATTCTGTAAATCGGTGTCGCTATAGTCTTCTTCGCTTTGCGCAGATGTGCCCAAACAAAGGAAAATGAATAAGATAAATAAAGAACTTCGCATTAATCTAAAAGAGAAAATACTCTAATTAGGAGATCATTAATGCGCGCTAAAGGATTAGTGCGAATATCCTGCTCTTCTTCGGCAATTTTTAGGAAAAGGCCATCTAAACCTTTGTTGGTAGAGTAAGCCGAAAGATCGGAAACTGTTATGCTTTGCAAATTCATTAAAGAACCTAAAGTGCCAAAGCCAGGGATGCCAATGGCCAAGGTATTGTTGTAGTCAGCTACAAAATCTTCGTAAGTCTGACTAATACTGGTGCCGCCTACGGTTACTTGTTGTAGGGCATTGTCAATTTTAGGCTCGTAAGTAGTGAATAGGGTATTATAGCTCGTATTGCGTAAATAAGCAGTAGCCGCAGTATCAATGCCTCCAAATAAAATATCATTGGCATCAGCGATGCTCATGTCAGTTATCGCATCTATGAAAATGGGAGCGGCTTGATTGGCAGCAGCTTCGGCCGCGCGATTAATGCCTAAAATCAACTCGTCTTCTTTGGATTTTAAACCAGGAATGGTAATGCCTAAAATACTGGTGCCATTGTAAACAGTATTACCACTAATGGTGAGGAAGCCTACGCTAAACTGCTTACTTTTAAAAGTCTCTATGGCATTTTGAGTAGCGATGGGTAAAAGTAATTTCACCAGAGGATCTTGAAAGTATCCGTCCACGGCCCCTAATTTAGCACTCGAAGTATCCGTGCCAACGCTCAAGGCGGATTTCAAGCCTTCCGCAATCTCGCTTTCACTTAAAGTGCCGTTTCCCAAAAAGTCGTTTAGCGCGTCCTCTTCGCAAGAACTAAAAACTAAGAGGGCACTAAGTGATAAAAGACTGAATAACTTCTTCATGATAAAATTTTTACAAAGCTAAAAATTGAGCGTGAGCTGTTGATATTTAATTTCTTTATCCTCATTAAAATTTGAAAGGCTTAAACCAAGCAAACGAATAGGTTCGGTAATTTCTTCTTTTAAAAGGAGATGCAAAGCATTTTGCCAAAGAATTTCTCGATCTAAGCTTTTCTTTTCTAAACTAATACTGCGTGAATAGGTCCTAAATTGATTGTCTTTAAACTTTAGAGTAATGGTCTTCCCGGCCTGATTAGCGAGCTCCAGACGCTTATGCCAAATAGTAAAGATTTCGCTTAGGGCTTTTTTCAAGTGTTCTTCGCCCACAATATCCTTACTGTAAGTAGTTTCGGCGCCCAGTGATTTGCGGGCTCGGCTAGGAGTAACCTTCGATTTTTGGCGTGCACGTACGATTTCGTAAAAGTGTTCTCCCGATTTTCCGAACTCTTGGTGCAGTAACTCTTTGGTCCAAGTTTTTAAATCTTTACCGCGGTGAATACCCAGAAACTTCATGCGCTCGGCGGTTTTTTTGCCGATGCCATAAAACTTCCCAATGGGTAATTCTTCTAAAAAAGGAATCGCCTCTTCGGGCAGAATGGTTTTTTGACCATTGGGCTTATTAATATCACTCGCTACTTTGGCTAAAAATTTATTGATGGAAATCCCCGCGGAAGCTCGCAATTCGGTTTCTTCCCAAATGCGTTGGCGAATTTCCTTGGCGATTTTAGTGGCGGTAAGGAGGCCCTTTTTATTCTCAGTAACGTCTAGATAGGCCTCATCGAGCGAAAGCGGTTCTACTAAATCGGTGTACTCAAAAAAGATAGCGCGAATCTGCCGTGAAACCGCTTTGTACTTTGCGAAATTGGGTTTCACAAAAATTATTTCGGGGCAGCGACGAAAGGCAAGCGAAGAGGCCATGGCCGAGTGAATGCCAAATTTACGCGCTTCATAACTGGCTGCGGCAACAACGCCTCTTTCACGTGAGCCGCCAACGGCCACGGGTTTTCCGCGAAGTTCTGGATTGTCCCTTTGTTCTACTGAAGCGTAAAAGGCATCCATGTCGATATGGATAATTTTGCGGATGTATTCAGGTTCTGGACTCATAATCTATTCAAATTTACGGCGAGTTCTTAGAAAAGAGTAATCCAAACCGGATACTCTAGTTTAATTTGAAAATTGCTTTCTATATTTGAGGCATGAAGAACCGATTTTCCCTCTTGTTAGGCCTTTTCTTGGCTAGCACGATAGCCTATGGTCAGGCATTTAAAGCGAAGTATTACGACTACAGTTTTAATTTTTACGAAATCTGCGCGGAAGCAGAGGCGTATTTCACTACCCAAGGAAAAGAAGAGGGCTCAGGGCATAAAGGTTTTGAGCGGTGGAAAAACAGCAACGAAAATAAATTTGCACCGAGCGGTGATCGCAGTAATGTCGATCCTTATTTTGTAGAAAAAGCTTGGCAGAAAGTACAAGAGAGAAATGCAAAAACTAATAGTAGTCCTGCTTGGCGCGATTTAGGTCCTTACCGAGTTGACAGTATTTCTGGTCACTACAGTGCGGGTATTGGTAGGGTAGAAAGCTTTTATGTGAACCCTGCCAATACCCAACAACTTTATTTGGGCTCGCGCTCGGGTGGCTTTTGGAAAAGTATGAATGGTGGTACTTCTTGGACTAGCTCGTCTACTGATTTTCTGGTGGCAGCAGGTGTAAATACTATGTCTGTAAATCCCAATAATCCTGATTCAGTTTTAATCAATGTGCGCAATGCTAGCAATGGTACAAGCCATGGAATTTACCGCTCAACCGATGCGGGCGCTACTTGGGCTCTAAGTAATTTTTCACCCACGGCTTTAGGCTGGGGCGGATTGGGAGACAATAACCAGGTGTATATTATTGCGTATCACCCACGCGTGAAAGACTTGGTATTTGTGGGCACCTCACGAGGCTTGTACCGCAGTACCGACGATTTACAAACTTTCACCCGACTGCGTAATAATGATGATATTACAGACATTAAGTTTCATCCTAGCGATGATCAAGTCGTTTATATATACGATGATTATTATTGGGGGGCAAACCAAGATTTGATCTTACGCTCTGAAGATGGGGGTTTAACTTTTACTAATACGGCAACTTTAGTGGGTAATAATACTGCTAAGGTGCAAATTGCGGTTAGTCCCGCTTGCGCAGATTGTTTATATGCGGCCAGTGGTAACGGGGTGTGGAAATCTACCGACAAGGGGGCTAACTTTACTTTTATGGCCAACCCTCCTGGTACTTGTGATGGCTTCGCCGTTAACGATCAAGATACCGCTATTATGATTTATGGCATGTTAGATATTTATGCCAGTTACGACGGTGGAAATAATTTTCAGCAGGTAGCATGGTGGGCCCATAATAATAGCAATCGACCTTTTTCGGGTAGCCAATATGTGCACGCCGATTTAAGAGAAATAGAATGCATTAATGGCGAATTTTATATTGGCACTGATGGGTATATGGCTAAAACTAGCGATGATGGCGCAAACTGGCAACGTCTCAGCGAAGGCACTGGCATCCGCGAGTTCTACGATTTAGGAGTGGCGCAAAGTCATAACTTGCACAATATCAGTGGTTCACAAGATAATGGCACTAGTATTCGGAAAACCAATCACTGGCTAGAGTTTTACGGTGCCGATGGCATGGATGGAGTTATCCATCCTTTAAACCCGGATTATATGATGGGTAGCGTGCAATTTGGTACCCGTCGTTTAACCTTTGATGCGGGATTAAGTCAACAAGCGGCCACGCCACCAGGGCAATCGGGTGCTTGGGAAGCACCATTAGTCTATGCGCATTCCGAGCCAATGACCATTTATTCATTTGGGGAAGATGTATACCGTAGCAGCGATTTTGGTCAGACATGGGTGAACCAAGGAACCAGTCTCGCTAGCGGAGTAATAGATAGGGCTGCAGTGGCCTACAATAATGCGGATGTAATTGCGATTGCGACTGATAATAAATTAGAAATCAGTACAAATGGAGGGCAAAACTTTACCAATCGCTATATCGGATTACCGCAGCGTAATATTGTAGATATGACTTTTGCCCCTCACAATGATTCAATCATCTTAATCTGTTATGGAAATTATCAAAACGATCTAAAAAAGGTTTACATCACTTTAGATCAAGGTTCCACTTGGACCAATATTACCGATGCGGGTATTGGTGATATGCCCATTCTTAGTGTAGCGATAGATCATAGCTCAAACCCTAACTTATACGTGGGCGCAGAAATAGGGGTATTTACCAAACCTTTGCAAGGAGGTACTTGGACTTTATATAATACGAGCTTGCCCAATACAGCGGTGAAAGACTTAGAAGTTATGTTTGGTAGCAACACTTTGCGTGCCGCCACTTGGGGTAGAGGTATGTGGGAAACCGATTTGGTTGGCCGTGCGGCTTACCCAAAAATCAATTACAGCTTTCTTAGTCAAGAAGAGAGTTTTGTGAGTCCCAAATTTGGAGTAGACCAATATATTAATGCTCAAATTAACTATGGTGGTAACTTAAGTTCGGTTTATGCTACTTGGTCCGATTCTGACATGAGCTTGGATTCTTTAGTCGCTATGCAAAACACTGGCGACAGCACCTGGCAAAGTATTCGTCCCATCACTAATTATCCCATAGGCACTAAGCTTTATTTTAAAATTTATGCCGTCGGCGCGGCGAACGATACTTCTGAAACTATTCGTTTTTGCTACACCGTAAAACCCTTTACGTATTGCAATGCTTCTGGCACCGGCTCTGCTTTCAGCGGAAATTATATCGATTATATTTCTTTGGGCGCCTATCAAAAGGTGAGTGCTAAAGAGGGCTATGGAAATTTCACAAACGAGTATATTGCTTTGGATGCGCAAACTACTTATCAGTTTTTAGTAGCCTTGCGTAATGCGCCCAATCAAGATTCGGTACATGCCTGGATTGATTACAATAAGAACGGTGATTTTGATGACGACGAACGTATTATCTTTCCTCCCATTGATCCCAACAAGCAAAGTATCGGCACTTTCACCACGCGTGCTTGGCTAGGGACCGATACCTTACGAATGCGCGTTCTTAATCAGCGCGGCTTGGGTATTCCGACTTCTTGCGGCGATTTTGTAGGTGAGGTAGAAGATTACTCAGTCGTATTAAGCGGTTCGGGTATTAGTGTGGCAGAGAATCTAAATGAGAACGATTTTTCAGCCTACCCCAATCCGTTTAATCAAAGTTTAGAATTGGCTTGGGAGCGCTCACAGGCAGATGCGCTCGTACTAAAAGTTAGCAATAGTAAAGGTCAAGTGGTTTTCAATGAGATGATCAGTAATACGGGTAGTCTTAAAATTGATACCCAAAATTGGCCTAAAGGTATCTATCTGGTTCAGTTCGATTCCGATGGTCAACAAGTAAGCAAGCTATGCGTAAAGCAGTAAATAGCGTATTCATTACCTTACTATTAAATAGTTCCTGCGCTCTCCAAAAAGCGCAGGAATTTGCTTCTGCAGATTTGCAGATTGTGAAAGCCTCCTTTCACTTCAATGTCCCGGGAAACCGAGACGCGATTATTGAACAACGCTATAAAATAGTTTTGCAGGCGAATCCCAATAATTTTGCTTTGGATAGTTTAGTAGTGAGGGATGGTATGGTAGCGCTTAGTTCTAGTGGAGACTTAAAGCTTTGGGAAGGCAGTTTGCAGTGGAATTTTCTCGGCGAATCCCAAGTGCAGGCGGGCGATACGGCCTATTTATTTGCCAGTAGAAAAGGCGAGGTTTTTAAACAGATCCTGGTATTATTTAAAGAAGAAGATGTATATCTACCTTAATTCTAAGCTTAAAAATAGTTTTCCTAAATGACTCTCCAAAATCATAAGTATTGATGTTAGAGTCATACCAAGGCCTTTTCACGGTTGCAATCATCATTGGATTAAGTAGTTGCCCTTCAAAATGTCTTCGGTTAAATTGTAACAAAATTCATGGAGGTAGTTTCGTAGGTAATCGTCCCTGATATTATGGTGTACTCCCGGTAACTCTCTTGGCAAGTTTGCAATAGTTGTATGAACCCAAGGCAATAAATTTCGGTCTCTTTAGGCGGAACTTTCGGGGCCATTTGCTATTGAACCTGAGTTCGACTATAAATCATAGCCTCAGATTTTCACTTTTATTGGAAAATCCATTTATGCCCCTTCTAAAAAGCCGCTTTCTGCGCCTCTGTTTCTTGCGATAGCCCGCTATTGCTTCACGGCATAGCCTTGAATTCCACTATTAACAAGGGGTCTGAGGCCTAATTTTACATCGAACTCAGGTTAATAGTATTGCGGAACCATGGGTTAAGCCAAGCGGCTCAAGCTTAAGATTGATAACGCCATCAACAGGAACTTGATCTTAAAGATAAGGCCATGGAAGCGGGACGCTTATTATTACAGTATAAGCAAAACGGCAGGGCAAATGCAGATGGAAGTATTTCGCTATTTCAGTATAACAAGGCTTTGGTATGCGTAAACTAGTGCATCAATAGGGTTGAAATTAGAGGGCTAATAAAACTTATCTCCAATTTATATAATTGTTTTATCAAATCAGGGTTTTGGTAATTTTTCTTTAATATTTTAATTTAAAATAATGTAAATCAGTTAATTGTACTGGATTTTAGATCTTGAAAAAATCAAATTAGATATTGTTTTGCTATGACCTTTTAAGAATTACAACTCAAAATAGATTTAAAAACTCACTTTTTCAGGTCATGTTAATTTTAATGTTTGAAATGTTGCATAACTGATAATATTTATTTTAAATGTTATTGCGTACTACTCCCTTTGAGCATCAATGTTAAGATCGTGTTATGAATTTATTTTTTTGAATTTAAATCTTTTAATAATTGTTAAATAGTAAATAAAAATTGGATTAGGGTAAAATATTTAGTTAGTTAGCCATGTGATTGTTGTTCTCTTGAGAAACTGCCCGCTAGCATTTTTAGACTTTTTTATTTTAAACCGAATTACAATTAAAAATATAAAATTTAAATTATTTTTTCTTGTGGCTATAGTCTTCGGGCTTAGTAGCCATGCTGAGGCTTGTTCAAACTTTAACTTTGAAGCTTCATCCTATACACCAGGGTTACTATATAATGAGTCCTCTACTATAACTGTTGATGTTAGAGAGTTAGCAGCTAAAGACTATGTCAGGTTACGTCTGTTTCAAGAAAACAGTTCAGGTGGATGGGACTTTGTGGCATCGCTAACTTCGGGTACTGCAGATCAGTATTCTGGTGGGACTTGCTATGACATTGATGAGACATTTACAGTAAACCCAACTTATACTGAAACCAATAATTATCGCGTAGAGATTACTACTTATATTTATGGTAAGAATAAGCTTTACACTCAAGGTGGTATTTATTACACAAATGAAGTTGAACCAGCGGGTTACTATGCTACCGAAGTGCAAAGTTTAGCAGTAAAGGATGGCAATGGTAATCCTGTGAGTTGGGCTTCAGGTTGCATCGCTCCAGAGTTTAGCCTCGATTTGACGGCTTTACAAGGCCCCACTTATACTGCGGAATATTCATTTGTGATTCGCGCATCTGATGTGAACAGTACTCCGGGTGCAGTCTTGAGTCAATCTGTAGGTGTTTACGGTGAAGATTTGGGAGATTTTGCTGTTCCATTCGGACCTTCTTTAGAAAGTTGGATGGCAAGCACAGTTCAGCCTATGTTTGAAAGTGTGCTAGCATCCTATACTAGTGGTTATGTTCTAATCGAGATTTCTGTTGAAAACGCTGATTGTAATGAGTTTTCAGATGTTTCAAAATTATTAGAAGTACGTCAAAAGCCATACATAACTTCGTTTGATTTTGAATGGAATCCTTCAGGTACCAGCATAATTTCTGTGGCAGCTTCTCAAAATCTTGCGTCAGTTCCTTCCATTGGTGGCTTATCAGGTAAATTGGTTTCTAATATTTCAACACCGTTTTATGACGAATATTTATTGGTGCTAGAAAGAAAAATATTAGGGGTCTTTACTCCAATTGGCGAAAAAGAAGGGCTTGATATTAATGGGGCCGTCTTCTCGTTAAACCCAAACTCTGTTGACCTTTATGGTGGTTATACAGATGCTGATCGCCCCATGTTTAACGAAGGTGAGGTGTATAAAGTAGTCTTAAGCGTAGGAACTGATGGGTGTTTATCTGATTCAGAGTGGAGCTACTATCAGGTTTGTGCAGGTTGTAGGTTTCAGAAAATGGGATTAACCAACTCAGAATTAAACTCTATTTATCATTACGTAAATACTGAAAGTGGTAAGTTGCACATTAGTACTGAGGGTTTATCTAAGGCAACCCCTTTTAATTATGAAGTCTATTCAATGGACGGTAAACAATTAATAGACACTAAAAACGATGAAATTAGTTTATCAAACCTGAATAGAGGAACATATTTAATTATTGCTAGATCCGGATCAGATATCGTTTATAGAGATAAATTTTTGTGGTAATACAGAAAGTCATATTAAATATCAATACAACCTTAAGCCTGAGAGGGCTTAGGGTTGTTGTTGTGATACCAACCTTTTGCTTTCTTTTTATTGGGCATATACTTCAGGGCCAAAACTTAGTCAAAAACCCTTCTTTCGAGGAAACGAATTTTCCGTTAAACCCTTACCTCTATATGTACACCGATTCATTTCCAGCGGTAAAGGATTGGTTTACACCTTTGAATAATCGAGCAGGTATTGTTTGGAGTCTCACTCTTGAACGTCGAGCGGGATTTCAAAATTTATATTTCCCTAGAACAGACTCTTGCTTCGGAGTGACTGTTATTGGCGGATCTGAAATTTTAAACTCAAGCAAATCGTTTTTACAAACAAAATTAAAGGCACCATTAGACTCTGGTTGTCCTTACAGCGTCGGAATGTATTATCTGTTTGTTTTTGCTTCTTACACAGGCGATCCCTATTTCGATACAGCTTGGACTGCTTCTAATAGACTAGGAATGCATTTGTCTGAGCTACGTATTCAGGATTTAGGCGACACAAGCGTTTCTGGCCTCCCTCAGTTGTCTGCCTTTGACAGTCAAAACATCAGCCCTCAGGTTGAAATTCCAATTTTTGGCGGCTTTAATAGAGATACGACACAATATACCCTCTTGGTTATTGATACGGTGCAGCCGATGGCAACAGAGAGAAGAATATTTAACGATCAGTAATTTTTACCCTATGAATCTGACATATTCTCAGTCTTTTCAAAATGGAGGAATTTACTTTGGCAACCCAAATGACTCAAATAGACAATGGATTTCTAGGGCCTATATTGACGACGTTTTCATTGTCCAGCCTCGCTTGGATAGTCTGCAAACTATAAGGGCAGCCTAATTTGCCAAGGAGACAGCCTCACTTTACAAGCGAGTAGCCCTAATCCTGCTTATCAGTTTTTATGGGATAATGGTGATACTGCGTCCAGTCGGGTCGTGGATCAACCTGGAACCTACTGGGTGAAACTGCTTTGCGGTTGCACCGAGACTTTAGTGGATACCTTTCATATCAGTGAAGTAGCACCTTTAACTTGGACTGCTACTTTGAGCGATACTTTACTTTGCGCGGGTGAGGAAATTGCCTTGCCACTAGATCCGAAATTAGAGTACCAGCTAAACTACAGTCCTTTCAATGATACTATTTTAAGGCTGTCGCAAACTGGCAGCTATCATTTGCAGTGGACTAATGGCTGTGAAGAAGATGATATTGCCTTTCGCATCGATTATCATCCCATTTATGAGTTTCCAGTCCTTGCTTTGGACAGCACTATTTGTGAAACTCCAGAAATACAGCTTCCATTAGAAAGTCTAAGCGATGGTTTTGCCATTTATATAGATGCGCAAAAAGTGGAGCCGCCCGTTTTCATTCGCGATCATGGCGATTATCGCTTAAGTTTGGTGCAAGACTGCGATAGTATGCATTACAATTTCAGCATCGACGAGCGCGGCTGCGTACCAGATATTACCATTCCCAATGCTTTCACCCCTGATAAGAATGGCCTGAATGATTATTTTTCCTTTGAGATTGCGGGTACCATTAATCAATATGATTTACGCATTTACAATCGCTGGGGCGAATTGGTCTTTCTATCCGCGGATGCCCAAACCTTCTGGGACGGAACCTTCAAAGGAGTGGAAGTATCAGGCGCATTTACTTATGTTTTGCTAATCACCGTAAACGACTACGGGCAGAAGTATAGCGGCATTGTGAATGTGATTCGGTAAACTGGTTTGAAAAGATTCATTTTTTCCCCAAATTGTTTCTATATTTAGGAGACTATTTCGCCTTCCTGCGCATCTAGCGAAAGCGAACAAAAGAGCAATGATTTAGCTAAAAACCTGATGATACTTTTCTAAGTACAAATCGATACTCTTGCGTTTGTACTGCATAATATAGCGCGGGTGCTCCAAGGGAATGAGTTCTTTAAAAAGCTTTTCCTCTTTATTGATTTCGTTAGAAATTTGAAGTTTTTGCCATTGCCCCAAATAATAGCTTTTTCGTTGGAGCCACAGAGTTCGATTTGCTTTTTAAGCTGCTCAATCATAAAGCTTTTTACACTATTATAAAGTAATGCTGAATCGTAGTAGTTCCAATTAACCCAATGGCCTTTTTTATTGAGATGGGTGAAGCCCAGCGGACAAGCAGCACCAATAAAATAGCGTTGGTAGAATTTTTCGGGACCGCCGAAATGACGGATGAAAGTATAAACGTATTCCGCCGAAGTCTCCGAAGTTTCAATGGCGGTTTCGATCTTACAATCTTCGCGCAAAGCTTTCGTATCCGTAAAGGGAATACCGGTTAAACCGGCGCCCAAACGACCGGGATTAATGCCTAAAATTAAATGACGCTTCTTAGTATCGCTATAATATTTTTGATAAAACTCGCTTAAAATGCGCTTTACTTCAGAACCGTTTTCCTGATAGGGATTCATCACTTTCGTTTCTTTATCGAGCAGACTTTCGTCGAGATCTAACTCTTTATAAAACTGTAGAATCTTTTGGTAAAGCATAGGCATTTATTAGTGGTCGATATGTGCGAAATGAACCAGATCTTGTAATTCGATAAATTCCAATAATTTTTCGTGACAAGCTTCCAAAACCAGTAGCGGTGCGCAGTTGGCTTTGAAGGCATCAATCCAACGACTGGCACAAACACACCAGCGATCGCCCGCTTTTAAACCGGGGAAATTATACTGGGGCATGGGTGTGCTTAAGTCGTTTCCTTGCGCTTTGCTATATTCTAAAAACTCATTGGTAAGCACGGCGCAAACCGCGTGTACACCAAAATCAGAATCGTCGGTACTGCATTGTCCGTCTCTAAAATAGCCAGTGAGTGGAGCAGTGCTACAGCTAATTAGGCTTTCGCCGAAAACGTTTTTCTGCATTAATTCTTTATTACTTTAAGACTATTTCCTGCCTTATTAATAATGGTGTAAAAACCAGCAGGCTCTTGGCTAAGATCAATTTGGCTTTCGTGTTCCACTTCCTTAACTAGTTGGCCTTTACTATTGTAAACCTTTAAACTCTGCTTTTCGCTGAGGTGAAAAATTCCCATAGAAGGGTTTGGATATAGCTCTACCCTGTTTTCTATTAATTGCTCATCTATGCCAATGCCTTGACCTACTTGATAAATACTTAGGTTACCACTAACTTCATTGGAAACCGCTAAAAGGGCAATGCCATTGGGGCTATCTTGGGCAGAGATAAAAGTGATATGTTCGGGGCCTAAATCACCGGAAGCGGTATCGTTGGCAGCCACACTAAAGTCACGGTATAAGATATAAGAATCAAAGGTAGGCGCCAGTGGATTGTCAAGATTGTAAATCATTATTCCTCCCATCTGCTCCAAACCGATAAAAGCGTAAAGAACACCGTCAACTTCGCCAATGGCGAGGGCTTCAGGCTCAGGTCCTCTATCATCGCTGCGACCTTTTCGGCTGTTATTATCGTCATTTTTGGAGTTGAAATTAGCAGCGTATGCTTGGGCAGTAATTTGCTCAAAATCATCACCGCTATCCCAAACTAATTGTCCTTGCGTATCCCAAATACTAAAGGAGCGGGTTCCGAAAGTAAAGAGCGAGTCGTGCACAAATCCATTGCGTTTATTCCCTAAAGTGGTAGTGACTTTTAAGCGACCCAAAACAGAATCGAGTTGCAAGGTAGAAGGACTATTAAAAACAATAGGGTTGAGGTTAACATTAGTAACGCGTTCTACCTCGCTGTAGGCGCTGTACTCACGCGAATCTCCTTCATTAGCGCTGATAATATAGGTGTTCCCATTCTTAGCGAAAGCTTGAATAGCATCGGGTTGATACATACCGAAAACATTAAAATGAGGTTTAATGTCTATGCTGCTCGAAAGGTCTGAAGCGTCGAAGCCATTGCCAGCCAAGTTATGGTCTTTATAGCCTAAACCGATAACCGTATCGAGACTAAAAGTAAAGATGTCGATAATGGCCAGAGCATTATTTTCTTGCAAAGAAACGTAAGCTTTGGTGCTAGTGGGATCTATAGCAATGTATTCGGGTTCTACATCTTCTGAAAACGAGCTCAAGCCATTATTTCCATAGATGTTAATACTAGGATCATAAGGGATAGTATCATAGCGAGTGAAGTCTACCGAATGAACATCTGCTTGAGTAAGCGCAGTGGCAGAGCCCGAACGAAAATCGATCACGCTTACCGTTCCTAGAGGATCAATGGTGTAGTCGTCGGAAGGCTCTCCTTCATTGGCGACTAAAATATATTGCGTGCTCGGGGCGAAGCAAATCATATCAGGCATAGCGCCTACAACTACCTGGTTTAGGTAGGTTCCATTGGTGTCGAAAAAGACCACTTTACCATTAGATTGGGGTAAATTCGCTTCTAGGGCAACCGCTAAAACATTGCCTTGCACGGCTAAACTATTTACCGAACCGCTGTAGGGTGTAAGGTCGATGCGGCCCACGCGATAGGATTTACGGAGGTCGCTAATTTTTAAAATATCAATTTTACTTTCCGCCGCATTGGTCGAGAATATCCTTTGCGATAAGGGTTCGTAGGCATTTACTTCGCTTCCGCCTTGATTGAATTTTAAGGTGTGATAATTATAAGTGCGCTCGAAAGCGAGGCCTTGAGAAAAGCCTAAAGTGGAGATTAAAAGCGCGAGCGAGAGTAGATAAGAACGCATATTTTTTATTTTCATCAAAGAACGGAATTATTGATTTGACATGCTAAAGGAATTAGCATACGAAAGAAAAAATCCCCAAATGAAAAATCAAATGGGGATTCTATTTAGGCGGTCATTTCTGCGAGCGTTTCTTTGGCCGCTTGCAGGGTTTGCTTTATATCATTGTCGTTTAAGGCGGCATTTAAAAACCAACTTTCGTAGGCACTCGGCGGTAGATAGACTCCGCGTTTTAACATGCCGTGGAAGAAAGCTTTAAAGTGCGCATTATCACCGCTTTTCGCAGATTCGAAATCACGAATTTTCTCGGCGCTGAAATGAAGACTAATCATCGAACCAATGCGGTTGATCTGATAATCTAAGCCACTTTCTTTTAAAAGAGGATGCAGTCCATTTTCAATGGCCTCGCAGGTTTTCGCTAATTTATCGTAAACCGCAGGATGGTCTCTTAAATGCTTTAAAAGGGTATACCCAGCCGTCATGGCGATGGGGTTACCCGATAGAGTTCCCGCCTGATAAACTGGGCCATTCGGCGCTACGTATTCCATAATATCGGCGCGACCTCCGTAGGCGCCCACGGGTAAACCAGCACCAATAACTTTTCCGTAGGTAACCAGGTCTGCTTGTACACCCGTTACTTCTTGGGCGCCACCAAAGCCAAGGCGGAAACCAGTCATAACTTCATCAAATATTAATAAGGCTCCTTCCTCATTACAAATCTGGCGTAAGCCTTCTAAAAAGCCAGGTTCGGGTAGGATGCAACCCATATTACCAGGAATAGGCTCGATGATGATAGCAGCAATTTCATTTTTATTAGCGGCAACTACTTCTTTAACAGACTCTAAATCATTGTATTCTGCCAAAAGCGTGTCTTTAGCGGTTCCTTTGGTTACGCCGGGGCTGCTCGGATGACCTAAAGTAACCATGCCGCTACCGCCTTTAATTAAGAAGCTATCGCCGTGGCCATGATAGTTTCCTGCAAATTTTATAAACTTATCGCGTTTGGTATAACCACGTGCCAAACGTACGGCGCTCATAGTGGCTTCGGTACCTGAATTTACCATTCTGATGCGCTCTATATTAGGAATGGCATCTACGATAAGTTTCGCTAATTTAATTTCCATATCGGTGGGTGCGCCAAAAGAAGTAGAGCGCGATGCGGCCTCACGCACCGCCTCAATAACGGGCTCATAAGCATGTCCCATAATCATCGGTCCCCATGAGGCGATGTAATCGATATAGCGATTACCATCAGCGTCAAAAAGATAAGTGCCATGGGCGTGATCCATAAAAATAGGATCGCCCCCCACCGATTTAAAGGCGCGCACGGGCGAGTTTACACCACCGGGAATATATTTACTTGCTTCTATAAAAAGCTCTTTACTTTTCTGAGTTTCCATGTTTACTTTTTAAAATCTTAGCCTTGGGCTTGGAGATATTTAATAATGTCTTTTACAAAATAGGTAGCGATGAGATCGGCACCCGCTCTTTTGATAGCGGTTAAGCATTCGACCATCGCTTCCTCTTCGTTGAGCCAGCCTTTTTCGGCCGCAGCTTTAATCATGGCGTATTCGCCACTTACATGATAAGCACTTACGGGAACGCTACTGATATCTTTGGTTTGGCGAATAATATCTAAATAAGCCATGGCCGGTTTTACCATCACAATATCGGCTCCTTCCGCTAGGTCTAATTGTACTTCACGCAAGGCTTCTTTAGCATTGGCGGGATTCATCTGATAGGTTTTTTTGTCACGAGGAATATTGTCCATATCCACCGGGGCCGAATCGAGCGCATCTCTGAAAGGGCCATAAAAGCAAGAGGCATATTTAGCGCTGTAGGCCATAATACCGACGTTTTCAAAACCAGCCGTATCGAGCGCGATGCGAATGGCACCAATTCTTCCGTCCATCATATCGCTGGGCGCCACTATGTCGGCACCAGCTTGAGCGTGACTGATAGCCATATCGGCTAAGAAGCCTACGCTTTCGTCATTAATTATTTCGCCATTTTCCACAATACCATCGTGGCCATAGCAGGAATAAGGATCTAAAGCTACATCGGTCATTAAAACCAAGTTGGGCACGGTTTCCTTAATCATACGAATGGCCTGCTGCATTAATCCATCGGGATTTAAAGCCTCTTCGCCTTCATTGTCTTTTAAGTCGTCTTCTACCTTTACAAAAAGCAAAAGCGATTTTACTCCTAGAGATTCCAGCTCTAAGACTTCTTCCCTTAAAAGATCGAGGCTGTAGCGGTAATAGCCTGGCATGGAGCTGATTTCACTTTTAATACCTTCGCCTTCTACGGCAAAAAGTGGTGCGATAAAGTTGGAAGCTTGTAGTTGAGTTTCTTGCACCATGGCGCGCATGGCAGGATTCACTCTTAATCTACGAGGACGTTGTAACATGTTGTTTTTTTAGTTGATCCAATCCATTGGTTCTTTTAAAACGGCGATTAATTTCGCTTCTGGGCTGCCCGCTTCTGGCTCTACATTGTAGTCCCAGCGTACGCGTGGCGGCAAACTCATTAAAATGCTTTCGGTGCGTCCATTGGTTTTGAGGCCAAAGAGAGTGCCGCGATCGTGCACTAAGTTAAATTCTACGTAGCGGCCACGGCGTAATTCTTGCCAATAGCGCTGCTCTTCGTTGTAGTCTAAATTTTTGCGCTTTTCCACTATCGGTAGATAGGAGGGAAGGAAGCTATTACCCATAGACTGGCTAAAGGCAAACCAATCTTCCTCGCTGCGCTCTTCGTTGGCTTTTAAATAGTCGTAAAATGTACCACCTATTCCGCGTCCTTCGTTACGATGGTGATTGCGGAAATATTCGTCGCATTGTTTTTTGTAAAGCGGATAAAGCTCCTCGCCGTGTTTATCGGCGGCTTCTTTTTGCACGCGGTGAAAATGTCGTGCGTCTTCCTCAAAAAGGTAATAAGGCGTAAGGTCGCTGCCTCCACCAAACCAAGAATCGATTTTCTCGCCTGCGGAATTATACATTTCGAAGTAGCGGAAATTTGCGTGACAGGTTGGCACCATGGGGCTGCGCGGATGAATAACCAAACTCACACCACAGGCAAAAAAGGAATCGCCTTCACTCTGCATATTTTTCTTGAGCGCGTCGGGCATTTCGCCGTGTACTACGGAAGTGCTTACGCCCGCTTTTTCAAAAACAAGGCCCTCGCTTAAAACGCGTGAGCGTCCGCCACCGCCGCCGGGTCTTTCCCAAAGGTCTTCCTGAAACTGCGCTTGGCCGTCAATTTTCTCGAGAGCGGCACAAATTTCATCTTGTAAAGCTCGGACAAAAGCGACAAATCTATCCTTCATTTAGCCGTAGTTTTTTACTGCATTAACAAAGGCCTTAGCGTGATCTACGGGAATATTAGGTAAAATGCCATGACCCAAATTGGCGATGTACTTATAGGTGCCAAAGTCGTCTATCATTTGCTTGGTTAAGCGTTCTATTTCGGGAATAGGCGATAAGAGACGGGCGGGGTCGAAATTACCTTGCAGGGTAGTTTGGAAGCTAGTAAACTCACGTGCCATTTGCGGGGTGATAGTCCAGTCTACTCCTAAAGCAGCAACGGGCATGGTAGCCATCTGCTCTAAAGCGAACCAGCAACCTTTCGCAAAAGCGATAACGGGCGTGTGCTCGTGCAAGGCATCTACAATTTGTTTGATGTATTGGAGAGAGAAAGTATTGTAATCTTGGGGAGAAAGTAGGCCGCCCCAAGAGTCGAAAATTTGCACTGCATGTACCCCTCTTTCTTGCTTATGACGCAGGTAGCGAATGGTAACATCGGTTATTTTCTGTAATAATTTATGGGCTGCATCGGGGTAAACGAAACAAAATTCTTTCGCTTTATCGAAGGTTTTGCTGCCTTGTCCTTCTACCATATAACAAAGGATGGTCCAGGGCGAACCCGCGAAGCCAATAAGAGGCACTTCGTTTTCGAGGGCTTCTAAAGTTAAGTCGATAGCCGAGTATACGTAGTGCAAACGATCTTTTACATCAATATCGGGTAGCGAGTCTACTTGCTCGGGGGTGCGAATTGGATTAGGGAGGTAAGGGCCTTTACCGGGAATCATTTGAACTTCTACATCCAAAGCCTGCGGGATAACCAAAATGTCGCTAAATAAAATAGCAGCATCGGGTCCTACTTGGTGAATGGGCATAATGGTGATTTCAGTGGCCAACTCTGGGTTTTCGGCTCTTTCGAAGAAGCTATACTTCTCTTTAAGTTTCATGAAATCAGGTAGGTATCGTCCTGCTTGACGCATCATCCAAACAGGAGGACGGCTTACTTTTTCACCGCGAAGGGCTTGTAGGAAAAGATCGTTTCTAGGTATTGTCATCTTAGACGAAAGGATAATATATTAGTCTTGAAAATATTCAATAACGCGTTCAACTACACCGGTAATAGAAGGCTGGTGAGCAATAATGCGCGGGTTACTGCAGCGTCTACGTATCGCCTCGGCAGTAGTAGCACCGATGCAAAAGGCCGGTATTTTAGTATTTACATTGTTTTTTTTGAAAAAGCTATAAACGGCGGAAGGGCTCAAGAAAATAAGTCCATCAAAAAGCTCGGTGCTTACTTTTTCATGCACCATATCCGTATGGTACACAATTTCCTTATGCACCTTAATATTCTTGCTCGCGAGGTATTCGGGTAAATCGTCGAGGGCCTGATCGCCACAGAAAAAGTCTACTACTTTTACATCAGCATTGCGCGCTATTATTTGCGCGAGAATCATGGCATTATCCGAACGAACGTTTGATTTTATTCCTAGCTCAGCTAAACGTTCAGTGGCTTTGATACCCACGGTAAAATTCTTTTTCTTGCTGAGTTCAATAGGGTTTTTACTAAGCAGATCAGCTAAAGCGCGCACGGCGTTTTTACTGGTGAAAATTCTTGCCTGACTAGCGGGGTTGTTGAGTTGCTTTAGGAAACTAGCCTCGTCGTATTGGGTATTTACTTGGATGAAATCAAATTCATCGAGGTGAAAACCAGCATCCATGAGTTTTTGGGCTGCAGTTTCAGGCAGCTTACGAGTAGAAAAAATGTGTTTCGCGGTAGCCTTATTTTTCATTCTTTAAACTTTCCATAATGGCAGAGCCTCCTTTAGCAAGTGCTTCGGTAGCACATTCGCTGCCAAGCTCTCCTGCTTCATTTAAAGTCACTGATTTTTCCAAGGTAACTTTTTTCTGTCCATCAATAGAGAAAATACCCGCAATGAGATGAATTTGTTCACCTTTTATTTCCGAGTAAGCTCCCACTGGTGCAGAACAACCGCCTTCTACTTTTCGTAAAAAATCGCGCTCTACCTTGGCGCGTATCGCTGTGGGCTTATGGTTTATTTTGTCTAGAATCTTTTGGGTTTCGCCATCATTTTCTAAACAAGTAACAGCGATAATTCCCTGTGCCGGCGCGGGAATCATCCAGTCTAATTCAATATAATTTTCGGGCAAAAGTCCTAAGCGCGCTAATCCTGCTTTCGCAAAGATGGCGCCCTGCCAAGGATTGGCTTCCAATTTGGCTAAACGCGTTTGCACATTACCTCTTAGATGAGTGCATTCGTGTTGGGGGTACTTACTTTTCCACTGGGCAATACGACGAATACTGCCCGTAGCGATGATTGCTTTTTCGGCTCCGAAATCGGTATGGCCTTTATGCACTAAAATGTCATTTGCTTCTGCACGCTCTAATACCGCCTGTAGGCGAATACCCGTTGGAGCTTGCGTGGGATAATCTTTCATGGAATGCACCGCAATATCAATGCGATCTTCCAAAAGGGCATCGTCTAATATTTTGGTAAAGATTCCCGTTCCACCGAATTGGTTTAGAGGAGTTTTGAGGTCGATATCGCCAGCCGATTTCAAAGGAACTAGCTGGCAAGTTTGGCCTGCCGCTTCCAGCAGGCTTTTCACCTTTTCCGCCTGCCAAAGAGCAAGTTTACTATCGCGGGTGCCGATGCGGATTGTATCCATAAGCTTAAAGCTCGAAAATATGATGAATGGTGCGAAGGTCGCTATTTAAATCACCGCCTGCTTTTAGTTGGCGAGCGAATTGCCCAGTTATGCGATTAAGGATTTGGGCGGCAAATTCGTCCGCTTGGTCCGAGGGCATTTCGGGAAATTTCTTCATTAAGCTTTTTAGCTCCTTATCTTTCCAATCGTTCATCTTCTCGCGCAAAGCTTGCAAGGTTGGGGCTACTCGGCGGCTTTCTAGCCACAAGTAAAAATCACCAATTTGGGCTTCTATAATAGCTTCTGCTAAAGGAATTTGAGCTTGGCGATTACGGATGCTTTCTTCTGCAACTTCGGAAAGGTGATCCACATCAATTACTTGAAAATTGGCATCTGCGTAAAGCGTGGCATCAATATTACGTGGCATGCTTAGATCAAGCAAAAGGCGGGGCTTTTCGTTTTGAAAATGCTCCGCTAAAACGGTGGGATGATCGGCGCCAGTAGCAACAATCACAATGTCTGCGTCATTTAATCCATCAGCCAGATGAGCGATGTCTAAATGCTGCAAGCCAAAACGCTCGGCGAGACGGGCCGCCTTTTCTTCCGTGCGATTGATCAGTCGGATATCGCTAATGCCCGTTTGGTTTACCAAGTTTTCGCAAGTGGTGCGACCCATTTTTCCCATGCCATAAAGTAGGACATTGGGCTTGGGATTGGTTTCTAAATATTTTTTCAGCTGTAAAACGGCGGCAAAAGCAACCGAGGCGGCGCCCGTACTTAGTTCTGTTTCGTTTTTAACCCGTTTAGAGCATTGCACGGCATTGTTTACCAATCGATCAAGGAAGGCATTGTGGCCGCCTTGTTCCTTGGAAAACTGATACGACTTTTTAATTTGCCCGATAATTTCGAAATCACCTAAAATTTTAGACTCTAAACCAGAGCCTACTCTAAATAAGTGATTGATGGCCTCTCGGTTTTGTTGAATATTTTGGAAAGGCTCGAAATGGGCCTTAGTTGTGCCGCTATACTTGCAGAATAGCGCGATAAGATCGCGAGGACAGCTCGCGAAAGCGTAAATTTCAGTACGGTTACAAGTGGAAAGGATGAGCATGCCATCGCCACCACCTTGCTTGTACTCATGCAATAAGTGATTAGCCTTCTCCTCGTTAAGGGTGAAGAGCTCTCTGGTTTTCACATCTGCCTTGGAGTGGTCAATACCAATTAAAAAGAAATTGGCAAAACGGCTTACTTCAAATTCTTTCATAAATCTGGGGCAAAAATATCCCACTTAGTACTTAGTTTTCTACCTCATTTGGGATGAAAAATATCCCGATTAATCGAATTGCTCTATTTAGAACGATTCTCATTAAAAACATGCTAATGCTTTGCAAGCTTAAATAATATCGCCCTTTTGATGCTATGATATTTGTCATATTCTATTTTTGCATCATGGAAATCAATTTTAAGTTCTTAGATGAGGCTATAAATACCTCAAAATGTCGAATTAAAAATACCCCGATTAATGAAGGGCTTTCTTTGGTTTCGATAGATAACCGCGAAAATCACCCTATAGAGATAGAACGGGATATTGATCAAAGTCTCATTCAGTTTTATTTTGGGGCAGAAGGCGAGCTATCTTTTCAGTTTCATCAAGGGGCCTATCAGCTGCAGCTGAAAAAGGGGCGATGCCTACTTTTTTACAATCCATTAATGGCCTTGCCGCTAAAAATTGAATTGAAGGAGAATTCGCGGGCACTTTTCCTTTATATTAAGGTAGAAAATTTACATCGACTTTTTATTGAAGGCTCAGAAGAGTTAGCATTTATAAGTCCCGATAATGTAAATAAGAAGTTTTATTCAGAGGCCGAGCTTGAACCTTCTTTAATGGTGGCCGTTAATCAGGTCTTTCAATCGCCCGTGCACGGTGCGGCAGAAAAGGTTTTTTTACATGCCAAGGTTTTAGAGCTTTTGGCTTTATTTTTCAATCGCAAGGAAGGAACTGACGTGGAAGCTTGTCCCTTTTTAGAGGATGAAGACAATGTGAAAAAGATCCGTTTGGCGAAGAAAATAATAATTGAAAAAATGGCGGATCCTCCCACGATAACAGAATTGGCCAAAGAAATAGGTTTAAATGAATACCGATTGAAAGAAGGTTTTAAAAATATTTACGGCACCACGGTTTTTAAGTATCTTAATGACTATCGTTTGGATGTGGCGCGCCAACTTTTAGAACAAGATCATGTTAAGGTAAACGAAGCCGCTTACCAAATTGGCTATACCAATCCCAGTCATTTTATTGCGGCTTTTCGCAAAAAATTTGGTGTTACTCCTAAAAAATACTTACTCCACCGCTAAGCAAAATACAAATGAAAAACGCTATACTTTTAGTGAATCTTGGTTCACCTGATTCTTATGCTGTAAAAGACGTTCGTCGCTATTTAGGCGAATTCTTAATGGACGAAAGAGTGATCGATTTCCCGCAATGGTTTCGCACTTTTTTAATTAAGGGGATAATATTAAATACTCGTCCTAAAAAATCGGCCGCAGCTTACCAAAGTATATGGTGGGATGAAGGCTCGCCTCTGATGGTTTTAAGTAAACGCCTGCAAAAAGCGGTACAAAAGGAAACCAATTTACCCGTTGCCTTGGGAATGCGTTATGGTACTCCTTCTATTTATGAGGCTATTAAAGGTTTGCAAGACGAAAATCCTGATTTGGAGAATATCAGTCTTATTCCGCTTTACCCGCATTATGCGATGAGTAGTTATGAAACGGTGGTAGTGAAAGCGCGGGAAGTGGTGGAAGCACATTTTCCCCATCTTAACATGAAAGTGAAAAAGCCTTTTTATAATGATCCTGCCTATGTAGAAATTTTGGCACAGTCGCTCAAAGATGCTTTGCCAGCCGAGTATGATCAAATATTATTTAGCTACCATGGTGTGCCTGAACGGCAGATTAAAAAGGGTGATGTTTCTAAAGCGCATTGCTTAAATGTGGCCAATTGTTGCCAAAAAGATAGTCCGGTGCAACAGTTTTGCTATCGTCATCAAACGGTCGATACCACCCGTTTAGTGGCTGAGAAGTTAAACTTAGATGCTAAAAAATACAGCACGAGTTTTCAAAGCCGACTGGGGCCAATTCAATGGTTAACACCCTATACCGATAAAACCATTGAAGATTTCGCTAAAAACGGTGTTAAAAAATTAGTAGTGCTTTGTCCGGCATTTGTTTCCGATTGCTTAGAAACCATAGAAGAGATTGGTGAGGAAGCGCGCGAGGATTTCTTACACCATGGAGGGGAGGAGTTTACTTTGGTTCCTTGCTTAAATGATCAAGTGAGTTGGGCGAAATTATTAGCTCATTATGGGGAAGAAATGTTTGTACATGTTTAATTATTTTTCCTACCTAACTTATTTCTGCTTTTTTAGTACCTTTAAGCCAAATCCATCCCTATGAAGAAAACCCTTACTCTCGTTTTTTCAATTTCGCTTTTCTTATTGCAGGCTCAAGTAATGGATCGCAGTGTTCAGGATTGTAATTCAAATGCCAATTCCATTTATAACGTTTTAGGCAGTGGTAAGGCCTTAATTGTAGCTTCTAAAGGTTTCGATTGTTCTATCTGCGTAAGCCGCGCTCCAGCTTGGGGAACTTGGGCTAGTAATAATACCCAGGCCGTTGAGGTTTGGGGAGCTATGACCAACACTTACAGCGCAAACATACCATCTTGCAGTGCCCTTAATAATTGGGTAAATACGCATGGTTGGTCGGCCATTTATACTTTTATTGATAGTAGCCAGTATTTTTTCGCTTCTGGTACACCGCGTTATTTGGTGTACTCTCCGGTAGATAGTTCCCTAATTTACCAAGGAAGTAACGATGCACAAGCCCGCACTTTAGCGCTCAATGCAAGTCAAACTGGACTCAGTTTACGACAAAATAAAAGCCTTGAAGGCATTAATTTTTTTATAAATAAGGGAACTTTGCACTTTTCTGGGGTCCCATCCGAAAATATTTTGGTTGAAATTTACAATCTAACTGGACAAAAAGAGAAGGTGCGAACAGTTAGCAAAGACAATGCTGTACTACCTCTAAATGATTTAGCTAAGGGTATCTACCTGATGCGGTTAAGTAGTAAAGGTCAGGCGATTACACGTAAGATTGTATTATCGTAAATAATTTCTAAAAAAAGCATTTAAGCTCCGTAGCTTTGCCGCCCAATTTAGGAGCTTAATTATGAATTTGCGAAACATAGCAATTATTGCCCACGTTGATCACGGGAAAACGACTTTAGTAGACAAAATGCTACTAGCCTGTAAAACCTTTGCTGATCACGAAACCCCAGGAGAGTTAGTAATGGATAGTAACGATCTCGAAAAAGAAAGAGGTATTACCATTCTATCAAAAAACGTTTCCGTTCAATACAAAGATGTTAAAATTAATATCCTCGATACGCCGGGTCACAGCGACTTTGGTGGAGAAGTTGAGCGCGTATTGAATATGGCCGATGGCGTTGTACTTCTAGTAGATGCTTTTGAAGGCCCCATGCCACAAACACGTTTTGTTTTAGGTAAAGCCCTTGAATTAGGACTGAAGCCTATTGTTGTTATTAATAAGGTTGATAAACCTAACTGTACTCCAGACGAAGTGCATGAAATGGTATTTGATTTAATGTTCGCTCTAGAGGCCACCGAAGATCAGCTTAATTTCCCAACCATTTATGGTAGCGCGAAAAACGGCTGGATGAGTGAAGATTGGAAGCAGCCTACGGATAATATTAATCCGCTTTTAGACTGTATCGTGGCCAATATTCCGGCACCTGTTCCTAATGCGGGAACTACGCAAATGCTTATCACTAGCTTAGACTTTTCTTCTTATATCGGAAGAATTGCCATTGGTAGAGTGCACCGCGGAAGTGTAATGCCAAACCAGCAAATTACCTTAGTAAAGCGTGATGGCACCAAGGTGAAATCAAGAATAAAAGACTTATTTATTTTCGACGGTTTCGAAAAACGTAAAGCCGCTAAAGTAGAAAGCGGAGAAATCTGCGCCATTACTGGGATCGAAGGTTTTGAAATTGGTGATACTATCGCCGATGCCGAAAATCCAGAAGCTTTACCAACTATCAATATCGATAAGCCTACCATGAGTATGCTTTTCACTATTAACGATTCTCCGTTCTTCGGTAAGGAAGGTAAATTTGTTACCTCTCGTCACCTGAACGATCGTTTAATGAAAGAGCTTGAGAAAAATTTAGCCTTACGCGTAGAAAGTGCGGGTACGGCGGATAGCTTTAGAGTATTCGGACGCGGCGTATTACACCTTTCGGTTTTAATCGAAACTATGCGTCGTGAAGGATACGAATTGCAAATTGGTCAGCCTCAGGTAATTTTCCGTGAAATTGACGGTCGTAAAAATGAGCCAATTGAAGATTTAACTATTGATCTTCCAGAAAATGTAAGTGGAAAAGCTATTGAAGCGGTTACTCAACGTAAGGGAGAAATGACGCAAATGGTACCGAAAGGCGACCGTATGCACTTAGAGTTTGAAATTCCTTCGCGTGGAATTATCGGTTTAAGAAGTTATTTAATGACCGCTACCGCAGGCGAGGCCGTTATGTCGCATCGCTTTAAGGATTACCAACCTTTTAAAGGAGAAATTCCAGGACGTCAAAATGGTTCTTTAATTTCTTTGGAAACTGGTAAGGCTATCCCTTACTCAATCAATAACTTACAAGATCGCGGTCGCTTTTTCGTAGCGCCAAACTCTGAAATTTACGAAGGCCAAGTAATCGGCGAGAACAACCGTCCTGGTGATCTTACCATCAACATTACCAAGGCTAAGAAAATGAGTAACATGCGTTCTTCCGGTGCCGATGATAAAATGCGCATCGCTCCACACACTGAATTCTCATTAGAAGAAGCTTTGGAATACATTCAAGGTGACGAGTATGTAGAAGTTACTCCTAACTCTATCCGTTTAAGGAAAATCTTTTTAATGGAAACGGAAAGAAAAAGAGGCGTAAAGCTTTAATTATAAAACCATTGAAAGGCGCTCTATTAGGGGCGCCTTTTTTGTTTGGGGTATTTGGTGGCTTTCGCCAGATGCGTGGGGTGAATATATTCGTTTTTTAATGACCTGAAATGCTAAAATGTTTAGCCATGACAAATTAAATTTTCAATCCGTTTTCTCAATCCTATTCATCTTTAATACAATGATTATCAATGTATTATGCCGTTCGTTTTTTGCTTGATCAAAAAAGAACCAACCGAACGTAGTGAGCTCAGCCATTCCAATAAGACATTAAAGTTTTTGGCAAAAAAAATCTAGGCTCCAATTCCTCTCTTCAAAAATATTTAGGAAAGGCAAGTTCGGTGGGCGAGCTTCTTTCAGTCGCAACCCAACTCGCTAGGCCTTTCATTTTTATTTTTGGCGCTCGTAACCGAAGCGCTTTGCGCTGAGCTCAAGAACACCCAAAAAATTTAAGTTCCGTTCTTAATTGAGGCCGGAAAACCTACTAATAACGAATCAGACTAAATTGTAATATGAGTCTTCGTTTACCTGCTTCCGGGCTATATGTCATCAAACCTTCTTGGTTTTAAAAACTAAAACTCTTTACTACCCATGACATCTTTA
>JAGYKI010000029.1 GCA_018401735.1 Schleiferiaceae bacterium | reverse complement strand
TGCTGGGCATGAGATTTTTACCTATTACAAAATTGGAGCTCGTGCCCGATAAAGTGAAATTATAAAGCGTGCCATTGTTTACACCGGTATCATCAATTAAAGTAGTAAGGGCATTATTGCCGCCTGCCAGACCTTGGTTCATCTGGTAATTTAAAACAAGTCCTGTTTCATTACCACAAAGTTCATCGTTCATGCGCGCTTGAATTTCACTGCGCGTACGGGCAATATTCCAAATACGAATTTCGTCTACCGTACCCGGAAAATGCCGCGCTCCGCTGCCATTATCGCCAATATACAGAGTCGAGCTAGAGTTGCTTATATTAATATTCGCCGCCATAGAATCGACCACATTGCCATTTACATAGAGGCGTAAATATGAACCATCGTAAGTACCCGCCACGTGCTGCCAAGTGTTTAAGGTTAGAGTATTCGTAGCAGAAATTAACTCGGACCAAGAGCCGCTTCCTAAAGTGAGGTTTAAGCTACCATTGTTACCTGCACGTAGCATGTAGCCATTATCATTGCCAAAGCCATTTTGCTCCTTGGCAATAATGTTTCCTTGCCAAACTAGCGATTTCCAAGAAGTAGGGTAAATCCATGCTTCCAGGGTGATTTGGTTCCCCGTAATTTGCACGCTGGCATTATTGCCGCAGTCTACATAATCGTTGGTTCCATCAAATGATAACGCATTTTGTACAATTTGTGCTTGCGCAGATAAGCTTAAAAAGCAGCTCATGGCAATCCTTAAAAATCTTGTTTTCATAGCCTCCTGGTCTTGAGGCTAAGTTAGAATTATTTTTCCCCCCTTTGAAATTGGTAATTGCGGTAGCCTTTTTTTAGTTCCTCTTGCGAGAGATGACTAAAACGAAATGATTCTCCCTGCGAAATAGGTACTGTTATTTGTCGGCGGTGTAAAGCTTCATATTCCGCTGTGCTAATGGCATGGCGACTATCCAATTGTTTAAACAAATCTAATTTGTCAATTTGTGCCTTCCATCCTGCGGCAATTTCTCCTTGAAAAACTTTGGCTTTAGAACCGCTACCATAACTTAAGAAACCGACAGTTTCTCCCTGCACATCTCGGCCCTGAGCCGCTGCATTAGCTAGCATACTTAGCAGTGACATGAAAATAGAAGCGGTGTACATATTGCCGATTTCTGCCGAGGCCTTTTCACCAGGGGCGATGCGCTCTGTTACAAAATTTTGGTAAGCGGCCGATTTAGCTGCGAGTTTTAGCCAGTCAGAGTATGAATCGGTATTAGGTTCGCCAATTTCGCTGTAAAGCTGGGCCAAATTATCGGTTTCCTTCTGCCACTGTAACCAATTTTTCAAAATCATTCTGCGCCCTTGAAAAGCGTAAGGCAAGTGAAAAATCAGATGTTGCCAATCTTTTAAAACATTAAGCTCGGCCTGATTTTTATAATGCTCCAAAGCTTCGGCGATGCGATTTTGATAACATTCGTTAGAGTAAGGGCCATCGAAAACGGGTTCTTCTTTAAAGAGCTCAAATTCTGTATTTTCTTTCCCCCAAAATGAGTCGTCGCTATTTAAAAGTTCGTCCTTTTCGCTTGCGCTGATGAGCTGCTTAAGAGACTGAGCGGTAGATTTTAGCACTTGGTCTTTCGCAAAGCTGCGACGTGGTTTAAAGAAATCACCCACACTTTCTTGCCCCACCCCAACGGTATCTGAAATGCTTAGTATTTGGGGATTTTCTGTGAGATGCAGCGCTATGGCACCCGCGCCTTGGGTGTATTCTCCGGTGGAGTTTAATTCGTATTTGGCTAAATCAGAGGCAATAACAATAGCCTGACGATTTTCACCCGCTCTAATCCAGTCTAAACTATTATGTAAGGCATCCACCGCGCCAATGCAAGCGAAAGTAAGATCTACCACATCGCAGTTTTTAAAGCAACGCGCCCCAAATTTATCGGTCAGTTTTTCTTCTACCATCCCCGTAGCGTAAGTGGCGGTGGGTTTGGCAGCATCCAAGGCGCTTTCGGTGCCTAAGTATATGCGACCGATCGCACGGGGATCAATATTATTTTCGTCAATAAGTTTTAAAAGGGCAGTCGCTGCCATGCTTGCCGCATCCTCATTTTGGTCGCAGAGCGCCATTTTATTTAAACCTAAACCTTTGTTAAGCTTAGCAAAAGCAATATTGCGCGCTTCCGCTAGATCGGCTATTTCTAAAAACAATTGTGGCACATAAAATGAAATGGCCTCGATTCCAACTTTCTTCATTTTCCCTTAAAATTAAATTCCTGTTTAGCTGAACTCAGCTTTTAGGGCAATTTATTTAATTGCACTTTATAAAAGAGTAAATAGAGATTTTAGTTCACTGAAAATCAGCTTTAAGTTAAGTTTCACATTTGCAATGCTGCACAAAATAGAAAAACACAAAAGTGTCTCTACGACATTTTAAAGCTCAATTAAGATGAGCAGGATGTAGGTAGAATTAGCCATAGATACATAGGACACAGTATTTATCGGACGGTAGTGCTTACCCGTTCCATAGAATTAGTGCTTAGTCTAAAATTGAAAAGAAAAAATAGAAGTGAAAACGAAAAATAGAATCGCTTTACGATTTATTAATTTGATAGTGTAATTGTACTAAACCACTAGCATAGCTTTGAGAATTAAGCAAGGTTAATTCACTTTTAGGTAAGCCGTTTTTAAATAAAGGCCTGCCATCACCCAAAATAACGGGCACCACAGATAGGATTATTTCGTCTATCAGATTTTGATTGAGCATCAAGTTGACAATCTCCGCTCCGCCATCACAGTAAATATTTTTACCACCGCGGCTTTTTAATTCCGCTACCAGCTGCTTTAAATCGCCCGTATAAAAATGTCTCTTGCCCTCGTCTTCGCGTGCATTGCGGGTTATGATATAGGTTTCTTTATCGGCATGGGGGTATTCAAAACCTTGGTCAATTACCCACTGGTAGGTTTTTCGGCCTACAATTACAGAATCAACCGAGTCTACGAAAGTAGTATAACCATAATCCTCCCCTTCAATGTGAACTTTTTCCTGACTTCCGCAAGAATTAACCATTTTAGAAATTAGAGTTCACAAGTTGTTGTTATTGAGCGATATACAGTTTTTCGTTTTGTAAATTTGGGTGTTAATTTCTAATTTATGACTAATTTCAGCTCATGTTCGTGAGAAAACTGAAGCATAAAAATGGTAGAATATACATTCAGGCGGTAGAAAAAGTTAATAAAAAGTACGTGGTAAAACACCCAGCTTCAGTCATACTGGAAATAAAAGCACAGAATGAACTGGTTTCAAAGGCCGAAGAATGGATCCAAAAGTTACAGGGATTGTTCAAGAGTTGGATTTTGAAAGCAGAAAGATTGCTTTATCAAAATTTTTATCTTCCATCACCTCCTGACGGTGGGCATAGACTTAGTTCTAGGCAGATATTCGATGAGATTGGTTTTAATAGGGTGAGATAGGCTGTTTAAGACCTTATTCTTTACCGATTAGTTTACCCAAAGAGCAAACTAAAAACCACCGAATACCTTTACCGATTTGCACAGAAAATCTACTCTGAGGACGATATCTATCGCTACATGGATAAGCTCTACAACTCCCAGAAGAGCAAGTTCAACAAGTCTTCTGATGTACCTAGAGGTTTTACCGCATGGCATAAGTGTTGTTTTTATGATGTAACCACCATCTACTTTGAGACCGATGAGGATGACTTTCGTAAAACAGGCTTTTTCAAAGGGAAGGTAAACATCAAATCCCCAGATTGTACTGGGCTTGCTGGTAAGCGAAGGTGCTTCTCTTTAGCTTACGATATTTTCCAGAATAAGCAATATGAGGGTCATACCATGCTACCCATCATCAATAAGTTTAAACTAAATACAAACAGCAAAGTAGTTATTGTAGCCGACTCAGGTCTATTATCTAAATCAAGTATAGAAGAGTTAGTAGCTCAAAGTGAGTTTATATTAGACAAGTCAAGACAAGGACCGAAAAGACAAGAAGAAGATTTTATCTCTTTCATTAAAAGACAGTCAAAGTGCTATACTTAGAAAAGGGCGATTTAAAGCTCATTTCTTATCACCTATTCAAATCAAAGAGCCAAAAAGACCAGCTAGCAAAGAAAAAAGACTTGGGCGAAACTCAAAGAAAGAGCTAAAAACAGGAAAACTAACTAAAAGTAATATCAATAACAAGGGGTACAATAAATTCCTTGAAATGGATGGTGAAGTACAAGTGAAAATCAATCAGCAAAAAATAGCAGCGGATGCCAAGTGGGATGGATTAAAAGGGCTATTTGACAAACTCCACGCATATCTAAAGAGCGCATTTTAGCTAACTACAAGCAACTTTGGCAAATAAGCCTTTAGAATTGCCAAGACCGATTTAAAAATTAGACCGTTTTTTCATTACAGGCAGAGAAGAATTGAAGCTCATATTTGCCCTAAACTTCGTAGCCTATAAGGTTTACAAAGAACTGGAAAGACAGCTCAAAGTAAAGCAGTCAGAGCTGTCACCTGAGTAATCGATATCATACAAAGCATTTATGAAATGAAGTTACCACACCAACACAAAAAGAAAAAATTCGAGAGAGCCATCACGCTAACAGAAGAACAGCGAAAAATTGCCGAACTCTTTCATTTTGGGTGTTAATTTGCGGAAGTCAGAGACTGCTTTAAATCGCCCGTATAAAAATATCTCTGCCTCGTCTTCGCGTGCAGGTAGGGTTATGATATAGGTTTCTTTATCGGCATGGGGGTATTCAAAACCTTGGTCAATTACCCACTGGTAGGTTTTTCGGCCTACAATTACAGAATCAACCGAGTCTACGAAAGTAGTATAACCATAATCCTCCCCTTCAATGTGAACTTTTTCTAGGAAACTTAGGTCATTATCTAGTCCAGCTAGGTAATCATCGAGCGTGCAAGAAATATAGAGTATTACTTTGGGCATCCGTAAGAAATGGATAGAAACAAATTAGACAAAAAAAAGGCCCGCCACAAAGCGGACCTTTATCTTTAAAACAGTCGATTTAAAAACCGAATGCATAATACTTTTCGCGACCGTTCGGTAAAACTCCGAAGATAATTACGGGTCGATCTTTGGGGATTTCCAAGCCCGCCTTATTAATATCGTTCACTGATTTTATAGGCTGCTCGTTAATCTGCGTGATAATAAAACCGTTGGGAATGTCTTGCTCCGCCAAAATGCCAGTATTTACTTCTAAAATCTTGACACCATATTTCAAGCGGTAATCCCTTTTCTCTTCGGTATTTATCTCACGGAAGCGGCCACCTAATAAAGTTAGAAATTCTAAATCCGCTTTTTTAATGCGCTTGGTGGTTCCGTTAACGTTTCGCAGGGTAACTTCGAATTCACGTTCGATATTATCGCGTAATACTTTAAGCGAGATTTTTTCGCCTGGTCTTTTGCTACCAATAATTTCTTGCAGTTCGCTGCTCTTGCTAATGTTACGCGAGTTTATGGCTAAAATGATATCGCCTTTTTCTAATCCAGCTTCTTCAGCGGCGCCATTCTCACTCAGTCCGCCAATGTAAACGCCAGCATTAACTTTTACATCTAACTCATCAGCTAAACGCGGGTTGAGGTCCGAAATACTTACCCCAATAAAAGCCCGCTGCACGGTGCCGTATTCTTTTAAGTCACGCACTACTTTAGAAGCTAAATTACTTGGGACAGCGAAGGAGTAGCCTTCAAAAGATCCTGTGTGGGTGCTAATGGCGCTGTTAATTCCCACTAATTCGCCGCGGGTATTTACTAAGGCTCCACCGCTATTTCCCGGATTTACCGCTGCATCGGTTTGAATAAAAGATTCGATGGCCGCACGTTCGTTGATGATGCCAATATTACGAGCTTTGGCACTAACTATTCCCGCCGTAACGGTTGAGGTTAAGTTGAAGGGGTTTCCTACTGCCAGCACCCATTCGCCCACTTTAATATTATCGCTATTGCTGAAACTTAAATAGGGGAGATCTTCAACTTCATCGGCTATTTTTAAAAGGGCAATATCGGTGGTAGGGTCTGTGCCAACGATTGTTGCTTTATAATCTTCGCCTGAATTTAGGCTTACTACAATTTCTTCGGCCCTGTCAATTACGTGGTTGTTCGTAACGATATAGCCATCGCTGCTTATAATTACCCCCGAGCCGGTGCCCAGCTGCATGCGTTCTTGTCCTCCACCTTGGGGAGCGCCAAAAAAGAAATCTAAGGGACTTTGCATTTGATTGTAAACAGCCCGAACGGCGGTTTTTACGTGCACGACAGAGTTGATACTTTTTTCCGCCGCCATTACGAAATCGACGGTTGGGTCGGGACTACTATAATTTGTTTGTTGGGCTTGTTGTTGGGCTTGAGTTTCTATATAAGTTCGCACTTCAGGTTTCTCAAAAAACATTTTATAAGTGCCTAAACTTATAAATCCGCCTAGGGCAGAAACTAAAATGATTTTTACAATACTCTTCATATCCTCGGTTCTTGTTTAATTTGCAACAAATATTTTTCAATAACTGTTCCAGCCCCCTAGCTATTGTTAGGTAATAATTAGCTTTAACGACAATTTAACAGCCTCTTGAAAGCAATCTCCTTTTATAAGTACCAAGGTACAGGTAATGACTTTATTATGATCGATGGTCGGCAAAAAATTCCGACATTAAGTCAAAATGACATAGCACAACTTTGCCACCGACGCTTCGGAATAGGAGCCGATGGTTTAATTATTCTCGCTCCGCACCCTAAGCTCGACTTCCGCATGATCTATTTCAATAGCGATGGGCGCGAAAGTACTATGTGTGGTAATGGCGGCCGCTGTATCGCTCGCTTCGCGGCAGATTTGCAGGTAGTAGGTGAGCGGATGAAATTTGAAGCCATCGACGGCGAACATCAAGCCACAATAATGGGCACTGAAGTAGCTTTACAGATGATTGATGTTGATGAAATTTCGTGCATTGGCGCCGATTATTTTGCAGATACCGGTTCACCTCATCATATCGCTTTCGCAGATGAGCTCGAATCTTTAGATCTTATAAAAGAGGCGCAAGCCATTCGCTATAATGAGCATTATAAGCAAGAAGGCGTGAATGTGAATTATGTAAAAGTAGAGGGTGACTCTCTGAGCATGCGTACTTACGAAAGAGGCGTGGAAGATGAAACCTACAGCTGTGGCACGGGAGTTACCGCTGCTGCAATAACTGCTTTTGCTGCGGGGAAAATTAGTAGTAAGTCGGTAGTGGTGCGCACCAAAGGCGGAAGTTTAAAGCTCAGTTTTAGCCTTTCGGCAGATGGCAAATACCATGACATTTGGTTGCAAGGACCAGCCACTTATGTTTTTAAAGGCGAATTACCTTGTTAAGGCTACAGGGTAAACATATAAAACTGCGCGCCCTCGAACCGGAAGACTTAGACCTATTAGAGCGCTGGGAGAATACTACCGAAAACTGGCAATATTCCCAGCAGCAAGTACCCTTTTCTAGGCATATTTTAAAAGCCTATCTCGCCCAAGCACATCAAGATATTTATGAAGCCAAGCAATTGCGTTTGGTAATTGAAAGAGAAGGCCGTGCTATTGGCTTAATTGATTTGTACGATTTCGATTTTAACAATCGCCGGGCGGGCATAGGAATTTTAATTGGGGCAGAGGAAGATCGTCGTCAAGGTAATGCGCAAGAAGCCTTGCAAATCTTAATAGATTACGCTCAAAAAGCCTTCGACTTAAAGCAATTATATGCCAGTATTGGTGCAAATAATACAGCCAGTCTTAAACTTTTTATAGCCTCAGGTTTTAAAGAAATAGGAGTGCGCGCACAATGGTTTCGTCAGGGAGAAAATTGGGAAGATGAACATTTATTGCAGCTAATATTTTAAGCCATGAAGAAAGGTGTTCTGATAACACTTATTAGCCTTTTAATTTTCGCCTTGGCCCAATGTCGGGAGAAAAAAAAAGAGGAAAAAAATACGCATCTAGCGGAAGCAGAGGACTTTTATTGGCTTAACCACGCCGATTCGGTGGGCTATATCGGCATGGAAACCTGCAAAACTTGTCATGCCAATGTGCATCAAACCTTCATCAAAACAGGAATGGGACAATCTTTTGGAGCGGCCACCCGTGATAAAAGTATTGCAGAGATAGAGGGCGATTCGATTATTTATGATCAATACCAAGACCTTTATTATCGTCCCTATTGGCAGAATGACAGCCTTTATGTGCAGGAGTTTCGCTTGCGCGGAAAGGATACCGTGCACAATTTACGGCAGAGAATTGATTACGTAATTGGTAGCGGACAGCATACCAATTCTCACTTGTATCATCATCAAGATTATCTTTTTCAGGCGCCTTTTACGTGGTATGCTCAAAAAGGAAAACTCGATTTCCCACCGGGTTTTGAAGAGGGTAATAATACTCGTTTTAGTCGTCCCATCGGACTCGAGTGTATGTCTTGCCACAATGCAATGCCGCTCAATTTTGTCAAGGGCAGCACGAATAAGTTTTCGCAAATCGATCAAGGTATTAATTGCGAACGTTGCCATGGCCCTGGAGAATTGCACTTTAAAAAAATTATGGCGGGCAATATTACCGATACAGCCCGAGAAGCGGATCGTACCATCGTAAACCCCAAACGACTTTCCACGCAATTGCAATTTGAAATTTGCCAACGTTGTCACCTGCAAGGCAATGCGGTTCTAAACGAAGGGAAGAGCTTTTACGATTTCAAACCGGGCATGCGTTTGGAAGAAGTAATGGCGGTTTTCTTGCCACGCTACGAAGGCAATGCCGACGATTTTATTATGGCTTCCCATGCCGATCGTTTTAAATTAAGTAAATGCTATATTTCTAATCCTGAGACCTTTAGTTGTACTTCTTGCCATAATCCCCACTTCTCGATTAAGGAAACCAATCTCCTTAATTTCAACAAGCAATGTCAATCTTGCCACGGCGAAGCCCCTAATTTTAGTTGTAGCGCTCCACCAAAAGATCTCATTGCCCAGGCTTATAATTGCGTGGCTTGCCACATGCCGCCTTCCAGCAGTACCGACATTCCTCATGTTACGGTGCACGATCATTTTATCCGCCGGCCCCAAGCGCTTTATAATAAACTGGTGGGGACTGAAAAAGAAGGGAAGCGCTTTTTAGCCTTAGAAGCTATTAATGCCAAACAGCCTTCGAATCGTACTAAAGCTTTGGCTTATCTACAGCAATATGAGCGTTTTAGCGCCCAAAAACAATATTTAGATAGCGCGGAGTATTTCATAACTAAAACGCATGGTAGTCTTAAAGAAGCCGCTTATTTATGGTCCTACTTTTATTTTCTTAAAAACAATCTACCTGCTTTAGCCACTTATGTAGATGCGCAAGGTGCGGAAAATGTCTTGCTAAATTTAAATGCAGCAAGTTTTGAAAATCAGGATGCTTGGACGGCTTATCGCATTGGTCAGGCTTACGATGCCGCTAAGAACTTAGAGCGGGCGGAAGCTTTTTACCAGCGTGCGGTAAAACTTGCGAGCTTTGAATTAGACTTCCAGAATAAGCTATCTCTTACTTGGTTTAAGCAAGGCAAAATAAGGCAGGCGGAAGAAGGGTTCCTTAAAATCCTATCAGGCTACGACCGCCACCAAGAAGCTCTTAATAATTTGGCTTATTTGTATCTACGGGAAGGAAATTTGGCCAAAGCGGAGTTTTACCTTCAGCGAGCGATAAAATATTATCCAGATTATGAATTGGCTTGGTTAAACTGGGCTAACTTAGCGCTGCAAAAAGGAGAAGAAGGCGTTCTACAATCTGCTTTAGAAGAAGTGGTGCGCATCAACCCAAAGAATCAGCAGGCGCAAGCTTTGCTTAATACTCGTTTTTAATTGAAGAAGAAAGTATTCCTAATTGTCACGGCAATTTTGCTCTTAAGCGCTTTTTTAAGCTACGAATATTACCAGAAGATTTTTGATGTAAATGTGGAGCTGGAGCAAGATGAAGTCTTCCTTTACATTCCCACTGGTGCTTCCCCAGATCAGCTCTTAGATAGTCTCAGTCCTTTTTTGAAAGACACAGCTTCCTTTATTTGGGTAGCCCAACGTAAGTCTTATTGGTACAGGATTCGTCCAGGGCGTTATAAAATTGAGAATAAGTGGAGCAACAATCAGTTGGTGAACCATTTACGAGCGGGCAAGCAGGCAGCTATTAGTGTTATTCTTAACAATATTAAGTACAAACGCGATTTGGCTGAATTTTTTGGAGCGCAATTGGAGGCTCCAGCGGATTCATTTTTGGCTCTTTTTAATTCAGAGGAAGCTTTAGCGGATTACGATTTATCACCACGCACAGTTTTAGGAATATTTAGGCCTAATACCTATCAGCTTTATTGGAATACATCTGCGCAAGCGACCTTAGAGCGCATGATTAAAGAGAATGAAAAGTTTTGGGCATCACGCGAAGCCGCATTAAAGCGTTTGGGTTTAAGTGAACAAGAAGTGGTAAGTCTGGCCAGTATTGTGGAAGCAGAAACCGCCAAAGCCGATGAAATGCCTACGGTTGCAGGCTTATATTTAAACCGTATTAAGCGTGGCATTAAGTTGCAGAGCGACCCCACGGTTATTTATGCGATTCAGCAGGAATTCCCCGATAGAGTCATTCGTCGGGTACTTTTTCGCGACTTGGAATACGATTCACCTTATAATACCTATCTCTATAAAGGCTTACCGCCTGGCCCCATTCGCATACCTAATGCCCAAGCCATTGATGCGGTTTTAAATGCCGAGCAACATCGTTATATTTTCATGTGTGCCAACCCCGAAAAGCCCGGTTACCACTCCTTCGCTAGCAGTTTGCGTGAGCACAATATCAATCGGGACAAATACATTCGGTGGGTGAAAACGCAGTAAGTGTTTGGAAAGTAATTCTAATGCTGTAGAAAGAGGGATTACTGGGAGAAGAGGAAATTGGATTTTTTTTTGAGGCTACTGTCGCTTTTGGAAATCAGATTATACCGCTTTATTGATTTTCTAGGAGGCGAAAAGCTGGGACGGATCCTTAAAAGCTTTAAATTCTAAAGCATTGCCACTGGGGTCGAGGAAAAACATAGTCGCCTGTTCGCCCACTTGGCCCGCAAAGCGGATGTAGGGTTCAATTACAAACTCAATTTTCTTTTCAATGCACAAATCGCGGAAGTCATGCCATTGCTGCCATTCCAAAACCACTCCAAAATGCGGCACCGGCACGTTTTTACCATCTACGGGATTACTAACATTTTCGCTCGCGCTTTCGCTGAGATGCAAAACCAACTGATGCCCAAAGAAATCTAAATCAACCCAATGATCGGAACTACGCCCTTCTTTAAAGCCGAGAATATCAGCATAAAAGGCACGGGTTTCTTGGAGTTCTTTAACAGGAATGGCGAGATGAAAAGGGGATATTTGAGACATTTGATTTTTAATTTTCATCAAAGTTCGTCATTTGACTTGAAAAAAAATTTTACCGATTTTGAACTTTATTATTTCACGATAAAAATCTTGTGCTCGTTTTCAATTTCTACTAAATAGGTTCCTATTGGTAGTCCTGCTAATTGAATGCGTCGACTAGCGTTTAAGTGCCCTTGTCTAAGCGTTCTTCCCTGTAAATCAGTAATGCTAAAGGGCGTAGACTTTTCGCTTATCCCATCTACCCTAAGGTAATCCAGAGCGGGATTGGGATACACACTCCAGCCAGGGCCGCTTAATTCAGGACGATTTACAAAATTGTCGAAGACCATACCTATTCCAAAAGGACGGGAGTCGGGAAGGAGTGGCCCGCTACCTTTACCTTTTTCAAAACTGAGGAAGTCCATGGGTCTACTGACTCTAATTTCTTGGGGAAAGTTGATATTTCGGTAAGCTCCCACTCTTAGGTCTTCTGCAAGCTGGATTTCTAAATAGTAGGTTGTTTGGGCGGCTATGGCAAATTCTATTGGGATTTGTTGAAAGCGACTAGTGAGACTAGGACTAATAATTAAGCTGTCTTCCAATATTACTCCGTTTGTATCGCCAAAACTGTATTTTAAACTTCGAGCTTTGTCGCCTTTATTTTGCACTTCTAATAAATTGATTTCTTTCAGGTAAATAGAGGAAACAGGGTCCTCAAAACTCAACCTAAATATGCTATCGTTGCCCCACAAAAGAGTGGTATACTGATACAGACTATCACGATGGTCAAAATTTGCTGCTAAAAATCTATCCTCAAGCCAGATGCTATCGGTGGGAGTCGAACAAAAGTCATCTTGATAATACCAAGAACGGTAATGACCAGAACCGAGAACGGGTAGACTATCATAATTTGCATAGTCAACAGCAAGATTATTGAAATACCAAGAGCGATTTTCTTTAATGCTATCAGGCAAATGAATCCAGTTATTTTTTACATCTAAACTTACTAAAGTGTCGGGCCAAACCAGTTTTTTAATAAAGACAGAATCTAGGGCTTTATCGTCGCTAAAGCGGCGGATATAAACATAACCGGTAGCTAAGGTATCAAAGTAAGGCCATGGATAATAGGCTGAGTCCCTCCCACCAAAAATATAGCCAGGTGACCAATAGAAAGATGTTGTATCATCCCACCAAGGCACGAATAAACTAACTGCACTAAAATCGTTGTTACAGATAGATAGTGTATCTTCTAAATGGGTTCCGTAACTAGAGAGTATTTGCAGAGGTATCTTTAACCGCACATTGAGCTCTAGCGTTTTCTCTTTTATAGTACTGCAAGTACCCTGACCTAAATTGAAGATTAATTTAAAATTTTTAGGCCCTTGAAAGTAATTATTCAAACCGGGCACCCAAGTAAAACGCGCTTGCGATTGCCCCACCGCATTGAAAGATCCATTGGCATTGAGTGAACTAAAAACCCCGCTTTGCCAATTATTTGCATTAGCAGGTTTAAAGCCCGGACTAATACCATTAAAGTCGAGCGACCAGTTTAAATTGTCGCCATTTTTTAAGGCAAAGAGGTCAATTTGCAAAGTATCACCTAGCCAAACTTCCACTGTGTCCTGCGTAACTTTTCCAGCGATTGGCGCGAATTGCCCATTGGCATTAAAGCTGGCCACGGCATCACTTATACCTGCTGCAGTATAAAAGGCGGCGTATCCATAAACATTGCTTTCGGCAAATTTCCCGTGGGCTGAATAATATTCATAGCGCAATGGAAAGACGCATTCAAAGGGGAGATAGGGAAGGTTTGCGCTGGTATTCACTTCAAAACTAAAGCTCCTTTGCGGGATGGAAAATGAATTATTTCCATTTAGTGGACTTTCGTCTGTATCAGGGAAGGGATAAAAATAATTGTAGCCAGATTTAAAGTTAATGCCTGGTTCCCATGGTCGGCGAAATACTTTTACTGAATCTACTCCGGGCCCTAAGCTTTGTGCACCAAGAGGTAGGGTAGTTCTTTTTCCGATGCGCGGATAAGCCAAAGGTCGTTCAAGCGGACTATTGATGGTACCGCTACTATCGAATACCCATTGTCCATTTATATCTTGATGCGGATATAAGCGAAGCTTAGCATTTAAATTACTCTGGCTGTTCATATTATCAGCTTGATCACGCAAGAAGTTTAGCATGCCCACCTCGAAGTCCACCGGAGAGCCGCCGTTCATATAAGGAGTGGGGTCAAAGAAATTAGAACGAAAAACCATTTCAATAATGTCCTCTCTACAAGTGTCAAGGTAAATAAAACGCGAACTAATAGTATCGAAAGTAAGAGACCTAGTAAAAGATAGCGATGGGGCAACCAAGTCGACGGTGCTAGTAGGGGAGGAATTAAAAAAGAAAAAGTCCGAGGCCGTGTTTGTCCAAATGGTATATTTTAAAGCGATGTCGCCATTACTATTCATTTCATAATCAAGTCGCGAAGCTTTTTCTCGCATTAAAGCAGTTTGAGCAGAAAGCGATAAAGAGCTAAGAATAAGGAGAAAGTATGCGAATCGGGTCATAATCTAAATTTTGAATTTTAAAATTAGGCCTAAGTTTATAACAGAGAAAGCCCTAACTAGCTAGCGAAGCATGTTAAAACTTTCCGTGTAAAATATGGACACTTCATCTATCAAAAGGTTGTCTAAAACCCAAAGGATTGTTGCAAAAAAAAAAGCCCTTGCAAGCTGGTATCACGCAAGGGCTATTAATTTGTAGTACGTAAATAATTATTGGGTTTAAATGTGAAATTCTAGAATCTTCGAGTACTTAAATAACTGACTATTATTTCTTTCGATTCTTCTTTTTGCGGTTTTGAATCTTATCCCCTTTGCCAATCGGTTTTTTAAACTTCTCCTTCATTGCCGTTTTATAGCTCTTCTTCTTCTCTTTTGCTTTGCTGTTTTTCGCTGCCTTTTCGTGAAAAGAGGCACCGCCTTTCACTCTTTTCTTAGTGTCTTCTGGCTCTAATTGTTGTACCGGGTTTGTTTTTTCATCGGGCGTAAGCTGAGTACTAACTTGTACCTCTTCGGGGAAAGGTGTTAATGGAATCTCCTGATTCATCAAGCTTTCAATCGCGTCTTTTTGTGCAATTTCCTTTTCACTAAAAAAGAGAATCGCTCTTCCCGATTCGCCTGCACGTCCCGTTCTACCGATACGGTGTATGTAGTTTTCGGGATAGAAAGGGGTATTGAAACTAATTACCGCGCTAATTTTTTCAATGTCGATACCACGCGCTATTACATCGGTAGCAATTAAAACTCTGCTGCTGCCATCGACAAAACCCTCGATTGATTTTGTCCGATAATTTTGCTCTTTACCGGCATGAATAAGTGCAAAGTCTTTGGCCTCCTCACTTAAAAGTTCAAAAAGTCTATCGGCATCTGATTTGGAGCCTACAAAGACTAATACTTTGCTAAACTCCTCCTCATCTTGCAAAATGTGTTTTAATAAATTGGCCTTGGTATAAAAGTTTGGGGCGGCATACGCTTCTTGACGAATACTATCCAGCGGAGTACCACTAATTGAGATAGTTTTCTTTACCGGATTAACCAGAAAGTCATCAATTAATTCATCCACATAACTCGTCATCGTGGCCGAAAAAAGTATATTTTGCCTTTTGGTAGGCAGGTGTTCGAAGATGTTTTTCAACTGTGTGCGATAGCCAAAATCGAGCATAATGTCCACTTCGTCAATCACCAGTTTTTTGATCGATTTTAAGCGTAAGGCGTTCGACAGAAAAAGATCATAAAGTCTACGTGGGGTGCCAACTATTATATCCTGGCCTTCTAGTACCGCTAGCTTTTGCGGTTTGATATTATTGCTACCTCCGAAAACGCCCAGTACCCGTAAATTAATGTAGGGACTTAATTTTTCAATCTGCTCTACAATCTGGATCACCAGTTCACGGGTTGGCGCCATAATCAATACGCGCGGATGAGGCTGGTCGGAATACTTTAGATCTTGCAAAATAGGCAGCACATAAGCAAAGGTTTTTCCCGTTCCGGTTTGGGCAATACCCACAAAATCGGCGCCCGCTAAAATGGGCGAATAGGAGGCCTGCTGAATGGGAGTTTGATGCTCATAGCCTAAATCATTGAGGGCTTTAAGCAATTGCTTTTTGATCTTTAGATCTTCGAAAGTATTCATGCGGTAAAAGTAATTAAGAAAAATCCTCTTCCGAGACTATTTTCAAGAAGAAAAGGTGAATTTAAGAGGGAAGGGATAAACGAATGCTAACAATAAGGGTTCGAAAGTGATATTCTTCGAAAAGACAGTTATAAACTGGGCAATAGATACCCATTTTAGACAAGTCTGGAAATTTATACAGACGCGAGATTTGTTTTTTCCATTTGTTGAAAACCTAAGACTATAATTTTAGGCCGATTACTTGTGAAAAGCTAGACAGCGAGTTTGCTCATGCTACTATATTTCCTCATAAGTCCTAATTTTACCCGCCCAATAGGTCTTTTTTACAACCGCAAAAAGCTAAGGTGCTGGTTTAATACAAAAATTATAGATATTTTAAAGCCATCATGTTTCAAAAAGTAATTTTCACAATATTATTCAGCACCGCAGTTTTGTCTGGCGCTCTTCAGGCTCAAACAGAAAAGCGTGAATTTGAAAAATCTGTAAAGGCCAGTGAATTACCAGATTCATTAATCATTTTGGTGAATGAGGTTTTTCCGGCGGCCAAAAATAAACGCTACTATCTAGAATCGGATGGCGCACAACAGTCTTATGAAATAAAACTGCGCGCCGGAGGTCGCAAGTTTAGCATAGAGTTTTATGCTGACGGCCAGTTAATGGATGTAGAGGAATTAGTCAGTTTTGAAGAGCTACCGGAAGATTTAAATGAAAAGATAGAGGATTACTTTGAAGAGCAGTTTGAAAAGTTTGTTTTAACTAAAGTACAAAAGCAATTTAGCGGACCTAATACCAAGCAAGTGTTAGAAGCCATTAAGCTGGGTGAAACCGACCACCTCAATATGCGCTACGAAATTGAAGCCAAGGTTGAGGGGGAAGATGAGCAGCACTTCGGAGCTTATGAGTTCCTTTTTAGTGCAGAGGGAGTGCTTATTTCTACCGCCCAAATTGTGAAGAGAAGCAGCGACAATGTCACCTACTAAGTTATTATTAGCGCTATGCCTCATAGCCTCCTTTAATCTGCAGGGACAAAGTGGTTCTAGCCTTGATTTAAAATGGGAGCCGAAGCTATCCTTTACCGCCAAACTTAGCCCGCGTTGGACTTATAACCTCCAAGTGATGGGCTTGCAGTTTTTTGAAAACACTGACCCCTTAGAGGAAAGCCCTAATGTGGAGCGAATAGATTTTCGCGGCTACTTAAGCTACCGATTTTTAAGAGGGGCAAAACTTACAGGAGGTTATATGTATCGTAAAACCAATCCTTTAGAGCTAGAAAGTGGTTTTGAACACCGGCTTAGTGCTTTCTATAGTTTTCAAAGTTATGCGCAGGCATGGCGTTTGGCGCATCGCTTTATCACTGAGATGCGCTTTCGTCCTACTATTAATGAAGGCCGTTTGCGCTACCGATTTAGTGGCGATATTCCCTTGCAAGGTGAAAAGCTCGATGTAGGGGAGCTTTATTTTTTAAGTTCAGACGAACTAGTAATGTCAATAGGGGAGGATTACCTTCTAGTGGAAAATCGTTTTGCTGCTAGCTTAGGCTGGCAAATATCTAAAACCTTTAAAGTGGAACTTGGAGGAGAATTCAGGTTACGCAATCCTCAAAGCCCCAATGCTTTGCATATTGTGACTAACTGCTATATTAATCTGTAATACAGTTTTTCGCCTAGCTAGTGCTTAAGTTTCACCAAAACAAAAAAGCCTATTAATCTGCAGATCAACAGGCTTTTTTAATACTTGAAACAATTAATAGTCGGGATGACAAGACTTGAACTTGCGGCCTCGCGCCCCCCAGACGCGCACTCTACCAACTGAGCTACATCCCGTTTTGAGGGCTGCAAATCTAATAAAGCTTTGCTAATTTTTAGCAATTTGTTACTATTATTAGGAGCCCTCAAATGCATTTACTTAATTTCTACTAATTCTAAGTCGAAAACTAAATCTTTACCAGCTAAAGGAGAATTTGCGTCTACCATAATATTATCGTCGTTTACTTCAGTAACCACTAATGGAATTTGTTGCCCATCAGGTGCTTGCGAAACTAATTGCATTCCAACTTCGGGCTTAATTTCTTCAGGTAACTCGCTTAATGGCACGGCCTGAATTAACTCGGGACGGTAATCGCCATAAGCATCCGCAGAAGGAATGTTTACCGTTTTGGTATCACTTACCGCCATATCTAAAACTGCCTTTTCAAATCCAGGAATTACCTGACCTGCGCCTAAGGTAAATTCGATGGGTTCGCGACCGCGAGAATCGTCAAAGATTTCGCCATCGGCTAATTTTCCGGTATAATGTACACGTACCGTATCGTTTGCTTTTACTGTACTCATAATAATTTATTTGCCCATCTGCCCGCAAAGGCGAGACCTAAGTCCTATTTCCGACGTATTGTCAGATTAGTCTCTAATTAGGGCGCCATTGCTGATAAATCCCGCCGAAAACTGTTCCTTCAAAGGCCCCAACCTGTCATAAACATAAATCGTACTGGGCGCCACAAAAGCTTCAGGATCCATAATGTAAAGCTGCGCGGCTGCACTATCGCAAACAAAGCCGTACACGTTTTCGGCAGCATGACTAAAGCTACGCTCTACCTTCAGACTTTGGCCAAAAAAGGAGTAAACCTGCACTTCTGCGCCAGCGAGAACATAAAACTCTTGCCTGCTAAAATCGAGGCAAAAATGCTCACCTTTCTTATTTAATGGACCCAAATCAATTAAAGTGTCTCGCGGAGCTTCCCAGCGATAAACCTGATCATTATTGTCCACCACTAGCCATTGCGATAAACCATTTTTTAGAAAAGCTTTAATGGCCGCCGGCAGAGTAATAGTTTGTATTAAGCTATCGTTTAAAAGTGGATCATACACTCGTAATTCCTTATCAGCTGCCACAATAATTTGGTCTTGCCAAGCCTCAACCGCAAAGGCAGGTTTAGTAATAGTCCATAGTTTTTCTCGCTCCAAAGTTTGGGCATTGTAAACTCCAATTTCACTTTTAAATAGGTCACTTAGGTAGATGCGTTCTGCATGAAGCGCCAAATAACGCGGGGCACCGAGGCCTTCGAAACTGGTTTTTAGTGCCCAACTGCTGTCGCAAATTAAGATGCGATTAGAACCATTAAGCACCGCGTAAAATTGGTCTTGTTCGTAATAAACGCTCTCTAAAACATCTCCGAGAGGGAGTCCATTCTCGCGCTGAAAATGCTCCCCAGCATAACTGTTTGTTTCTGAATTATAATAACCAATGCTGGCATTGCCGCGCTGGAAATTACCTTCATTAATAATGAGTACGCGGCGACTGTCGTTAATTTCACCAGGCCTACTTGCTTGCGGTCCAATTATATCTCGGTCGCAGCCAGATAGGTTGGTAATCAGCCAGATGAATAAAAAATAGACTCTTAGTTTTCTTACCATCGCAGCGCAAAATTTAAGAGGAAGTTAAATCCGGGTTCGGGGCGATAGGGTAGGATTTGATAGGGATAATCGCCAATATTCTGCAATTTCAAACCCAGCGAATAGCGCAGTTTTTTATAGGGAAAGCGATAGGCCATTTGTAAATCGGAAATAGCATAAGCGGGCATGAAAAAATTGCCGCCTTCATCAGTGAAGTAGGGATCGCTGTAGTTTAAAAGGTAGCGAAATAACCAATTTTCGTCTTGTAAAATTACTTGCACATTGGCACTGGTATTGGGACTGTAGGGCACTTTTACAGTAGATGCCTCCCCAGGATTTTGCTGGGTGATAAATAACTGGGCACTACTACTCAGCTGCCAGGTATTGATCTTTTTCAAGACTTCAAATTTCAGTTCCTGACCAAGAATTCTTCTAAATTTCACATTGAAAGGCGACCAGACCGAATTGCGCGGTAGCCACTGAATTAAGTCATCAATTTCCGAATAGTAAAGGGTCGCATCTACTTTAAAGTGCAGTCCTTGCCATTTAAAATCACGCTGTCCACGCAGGTCGATGGAGAAACTGTTTTCTACTCGTAAATCGGGATTGCCACCCGGTACCCAGTATAAATCGTTGAGGCTGGGCAAGCGGTAATTACTAGAGTAGGCAAGGCTATATTTAGCAGCGCCATTTTCCTTGTAAAAGAGTCCAAAAGAACACATTAGCGGTAAGGCGAAACCTTCGCTAAATTCCTTGCGAAGAACTACATAGCTGCCGAAATCTTTACTAAAATTCTTTTCTACCGTAGTGAAAACCGCTCCAAGATTACGCTCGCTGGGTCCCGTATAGGAGGGAGAGCTCGCCTCTTGAAACTTGCCTTGTACACCACTTTCTATTTTGAGTTTAAAGCGCGTAAATTCCTTTTTCCAACGGCCGTTCACTTCCTGACTCATAAAACGGTTATCACTTTCGCTATCCGCAGCATTGAGGTAAAACAAATTGCTATTATAAACCTGTCCCCAGTTAAGCATCCAGTCGCCTAATTTGGAAGAAAAATGCCCTTCTAAAACTGCTACTAAATTGCGATCGAACATTTGGTCGCTATTGCTTAAATCGCCCGTAATAGGCGGTGGAAGCTGGCGATCGACTTCATTATACCAGAGATTTAAACGCAAGAGACTTTTGGTGGTGGGGCGATAGGAAATATTGGTTTTCACTCCACTCTGCGAGAAATTAGAATTCTGCATTTCCCTAGCGGGCCGATCTACCGCAGTGATATCAATAAAGCGGAAATTATTCTCCGCTGTTTTTTGATAAAGATTGAGGTTTACTAAAAGCTTCTCTTTACCATAACTCAGATTGAGATTGCTACCCTGTCTGCGAAAGCTACCCAATTCCTGACTAAAACTACCGTGAAAACCTTTTTGCCAATTTTGCCCACTCTTAATCTGAAAAGCACCGCCCAAAGCGCCGCTACCCTCGCTCATAGAGCCTAAGCCGAATAAAAGGTTTACTTCTTCATCGGCGCTTAAAGCCAGAGTGGAGTAGTCTACCAAACCCAAATTGGGCGAACTGATGTCGATATTATTCCAAGTAACGCGCGTGTGGTTAGAGCTCGTGCCGCGCAAGGATAAAGTAGCAATACCATTGCTACCGTAGGATCGCACAAAAATAGGACTGAGCTCACGCAGCGCTTCCCCCAAATTTTGAGTGCTGTTTAAATCCTCGCTGACTTTCAGGCTTTCTTGCTTAAACCCTGGTGCTAATTCTAGTTGATAATCGAGGACTTCCACTTCCAAAAGGCTATCGTGTTTTTGGCCCCAAATAGTATTGGAAACCGCCAGCAGAAAACCTAATATCCAGCCCCATTTTTTCATTGGATGATTATCTTTTCTCGGTATAATTTGCCCTCAAGCTCAATTTCTAAAAGGTAAAGGCCTGCTCCCAAGTTAAAATTAATTTGCGCCTCTTTGCTTGCGCAGATGGTCCTACCACCTAAACTGAGGACTTTTAAAGACGTAGCGTTTTCAACCCTGATATAATCGTGAGCGGGTTGCGGGAAAGCCCGTCCCATACTCATCTTAAAACTTTCTTGACCAATCGTATTAGGCTTTAAAAAGGCCAGCGCATCTAAATCGAAGCCCCCTGAAGCAAAAGCCGTCGGGTAGGGATCGTTAATTATTCGGCCGGTACTTTCGTAAGATGCGTAAGCGGAGTCGATTGTTCCGATCACGTCTACTAGGCGTATATGAGTAACGGCTTGGATATTCACCGCGGTAGAATCTTTCAATTCATTGAGGTCGAAAGGAACACCGAAATCAGCGCGGTATTTCCCTGCCAGATTATAAAGAAGACGCGGGTCGCTGGAACCAAAACTACCGGTTTGCACCGCAGTAGGAATAAGGGAAATAGCGGGGAAGCGCACGAAACGCTGCCCATCGCTACTTACTTCTACAAAAGCTAATTCGAGATAAGAATCGCTAAATGAATTTTCGAAAATGGCAAAATCTGCTCCCGGTAAATCGGCACGGGGACTGCTTAGAATGTAGGTAGCCACACCACTATCGCCGAGGCTCACTACTTGCCCATCTGCATAAGCGCGTGCAGCACTGCTATCGCCGTGACTGGCTAAACCCAGTGATTTTTGTGCAATGTCTAAATAGCCACGTTGCACCACACATTCAGTCGCCCAAAAGTCAATAAGGGCGCTGTCTTTGGCAATGGCTGTTGTGCCTATTGTTCCAGCCGCTGGAGCAAAAGGTTGCGCCCTCAAAAAGCCGCTTACTAGTAGGAGAAAAATTATGAAGCGCATCTTATTTTTTAAGGAAGACCATGGTACTGCCGCCTATTTGAAGAAAGTAAAAACCTTCTTTTAAGGAGGCAATATCTAGGCGATTATTCTCCTCACCTAAACCACCTGCTTGTACTATTTGTCCTTGACTATTGCTAATTTTAAAATACGCATCTTGGCGTAGACCATTAACAACTAGGAAATTATGAGCGGGATTAGGGTAAAGATCGAAACTAATCCTATCACTTCTGCGCAAGCTTAAAGCCCCATTGTTTTTAGGGGCATTAGGCCGAACAGCGGGATTGAAATCGGTGTAGGAAGCACCAAATAATTCGCCCGCTTTTACTTGGTGACTAATGCCCGCATTCATATACCAGTTGCCTACATTAGTGGCGCTCCATGTGCCCCAGTAATTCGGTTGTCCGCCCAGCCCGCTATCACTTAGGTAGATGATATCATTAAGGAAACCCGCGGCATTAATGCTAAGGTTCGCATCTTGGCTCGCGATGTCGTTTAACATTTGACTTGCCGCAACAGAATCGTTGAAAAGGTAACCCCATGCATAAGAGTTACCGTTGAGGAAATCGACAATAAAAGCAGCGCTATCGTTGCCACTGCCATACCAGTTTTGCACTTGTGCTAGAGCGAAGTCGTTTGGTTTAAAGGCGGGGATAGGCAAGCCAGGCTTTAGAGCGGGATTGAAATCGGTATAGGAAAGGGCAAACCACTCGCCGTTTACCAGCGCGGTGCCAATACCCATGTTGGTGATCAGGGAAGCAGTATCGCTGCCACTCCAAGTACTCCAATAATCGGGCTGTCCACCAATGCCTTCGTGGCGATGGTAAATTACATCGTTAAGGAATCCTCCCGCTACATCAATGCTAAGGTTTTGATCGGCTGCGGCAATAGCCACAAGCATGTCTTCTCCCGTTTTGGCTCCGTTATAGCGGTAAGCCCAAGCATAAGATGAATCGAAATCGGCACCAGCAAAGTCCACCACCAGCAAGGCGGAATCACTGCCGCTTCCTACCCAAAAATCGATGTCTTGCCAATTGAATTGTGCCGTTAAGGGCTGGACGAGCATTACACTTAATAATGCTCCCAAAAATAGTCTCTTGTTCATGTTTTTAATTTTAAGTTATCGAACAAAAAACTTTCAGGAGGAATAAAAATTAGAATGGAAGGCATGCCAAGGCAAGCTTCTACATTATAATGGCTTTTATCCTGAAAGCGAAATTATCTATGTGCTTGCGGCAGGTCTTCTGGCTCATCTCAGTTTTTAGCGCCTTCCCATCTTCCCTTTGAAGACAGTGGCATAAGAGGCTAAAAATTTATAAAGATTTACAGCTTCAGGAAAAGCTCAGGATTTACACCTGATTCCCTTTTAATCTCCTCTTACAAAAGAGGAAAACCATAAGCGCCGCGAAGGTAGAAATTTTTCTAGTAGCTTCATGGTATTGAGATGTGAGTATTGAGTAGTGAGATTGAGGTTATGGTGGGGATTTGCGATTTTGAAGGTTTAGAGTTGGGATGTTTGAATGGTAGGAGTAGCGATAAGCACCAGAGGTGCGACATCTCGATGGCGAAACGAGAGAGGGATTGAAGAAACGAGAACCAAGAGCCAAGAACCGGTGATGGACGTTTTTTCCTTCGCAGGGAAATTTGGTTGGAATTCGATCGCAATTGCGTGTAATTAAAAAAGCTGCGGCAGCTGCGATTTCTCGGTTTAATAGTTGTGAGACCGCTGCGCTGTGAGTATTGAGTAGTGAGATGGATTAAGGTATTGATGGACGTTTTTTTCTCCACCGAGAAATTCAGTTGTAACCGTTTTTAAAAGAAAGAAGATTCCGAAATAAATTCGGAATGACGGTAGGGGTGGGTTATTGCGATCTTAAAATCTACGGGGAACACGGTCATCCTGAGAGAAGATTTTTCCGCGGGTAAACCAAGAAAATTTGATGACAGGTTGCGAGACTAAAAGACCCAAGACTAAAAGACTCAAGACCAAAGCTGCTACTAAACCGTGCCTTGTTTTTCAAATGAAGAGATGGGCTATTTAGACAGGATCCAAAAGACCGCCTGTTAATCCGACCGAAATCACTATTAGTAGGTTAACCGGCCTCAATTACGAGCCTTCAAAATAAAAGCCTTTGCTTTAGCGAGTTGGGAGCCGAAGAGCGTAGCGATGAGACCACAAACTCAAATAAAAAATAAACAACCCTTGTAATGACTGAGACTTAGGAAAGAGAGCGAACTATAAAAAATCAATTATAAGTGCGAGTGAAATTGCCAGCCGATCTTTTGTGAAGGTTTTACCATGCTGATCTTTAGGCATGTATTTCTTTATTTGAATGGGCAGAGCTCACTTCGTTCGGTTTTGTGTTTTCTTTTGGATCAATTGAAGGCGAGAAAGAACTCCTCTGGAGGTTAAAGTTTCGTAACCGAAAAAGAAAGGCAAGAAATCTTGAGAAGTATTACTTTATCGTGAAATATCCATTGAAAATCAACGCATTAAAAAAGATGTCATGGGTAAACGTTTCAGGATCTTTGTAATGCATAACCAAATGCTTAGTCTCTTACGACTACCCCAAATCCTGCCAAGTATATCACCGTTTCCAATATAAAAATCTGTATGGCGAAATTTTTATCCTTCTGACCAGATGAGGAACTCCTTAAGTTTTGATTTTCAGGGTTTTGAATACTAATATACGTGAATTCGATCAATAAATTAGAGCCTCAGATTTTTAATGGAAGGAAAAGTCTAGTCTGGATCGTGCAGCTGTAGCGGGCTACAGCAAATGAGGCCAGATGCAGGATTTTCATTTTATTGAAAATCTGTTTAGGCTCTTTCTAAAAGCGGTTTCCCACGCCCCAGCTCAGCCCGCTATTGCTTCACTGTTTGGCTTGAAACCCACTATTTACAAGAGGTCTGAGGCCTAATTTTACGTCGAACTCACGTTAATATGAATAGGTGCTTCTTAATGGGGTCCTTAACGGAGGTTTGGGTCATCTAAGGAGCATTAAAATGATATTCGTTTGCTCCATAGCCCTGTGTTTATCGCTGAGATTTCCCTATCTTAAACCCTTCTAATCAACACAATAACATTATGATTAAAAAAGTTGTAGCATTAATCTTAATTATTCTAGGCTTCTACATGATATACCTAGGTTTTTTACCCGAGAAAATTATGCGTCCTCCTATGGTGACGGGAGTAGGGTTTGTATTAATTGGGGCGGTGTTTTTAAGTCCTCGCAGTTGAGCATAAAAAAAGGCCGAACAAGATATTGCTCGGCCTTTTTACTAGTATCAGATCTACTTAGATAATAATCATGGCGTCGCCATAACTTAAAAAGCGGTATTTTTCTTTTACGGCTTCCTTGTACGCTTTCATTAATAAGTCATAACCAGCAAAAGCGGCGGTCATCATCATTAATGTGCTTTGCGGTGGGTGGAAATTAGTTACCATCATATCCGCAATTTGAAATTCATAAGGTGGGAAGATGAACTTATTGGTCCAACCGTTAAAGGGTTTCAAGTGGCCATCGGTGCTTACTGAGCTTTCCATGGCGCGCATAGAAGTAGTACCAACGGCACAAACTTTTTTGCGGTTGTTAATGGTTTTGTTTACCACTTCGGCGGTATGATCGTAAATCATATACTGCTCCGAATCCATTTTATGCTTGCTCAAATCTTCTACTTCCACGGGACGGAAAGTTCCCAAGCCAACGTGGAGCGTTAATTCCGCAAAGTTTACGCCTTTAATTTCCAAACGCTTCATTAATTGCTTGCTGAAGTGTAAGCTGGCCACTGGAGCGGCAACTGCACCTTCGTGCTTGGCAAAAATACTTTGGTAACGCTCTTCGTCTTCCGCTTCGGGTTCGCGATCGATATACTTGGGTAAAGGCGTTTGCCCCAGTTCTTTCAATTTGGCACGGAACTCTTCGTAGGAGCCGTCAAAAAGAAAACGCAAGGTACGTCCGCGTGAAGTAGTATTGTCAATTACCTCGGCTACTAGACTATCGTCGTCGCCAAAATAGAGCTTATTACCAATTCTAATTTTACGAGCGGGATCTACTAAAACATCCCAAAGGCGGCTTTCGGAATTTAACTCACGCAGTAAGAAAACTTCAATGCGCGCACCAGTTTTTTCCTTGTTGCCATACATTCTGGCAGGAAAAACTTTGGTATTATTCAGTACAAGGGAATCTCCTTCATTGAAATAATCCATTACATCCGAAAACATGCGGTGTTCAATAGTGCCTTCCTTGCGGTTGATTACCATTAGGCGGCTTTCGTCGCGATGGGTTGTAGGATGCTTGGCTATTAGCTCTGGCGGCAATTTATAGCCAAAGTGAGAAAGTTTCATTTTCATAGCTTACGGGCTTTGAAGTTTAAATTAGGGGCGCAAAAGTAGTGAAAAAAGCCTTTGCTTTCCCTTACCAATCTTCGCCGAAGCGTTTCTTTACCAAGCTTATGAGACGATCTTCGTAAGGTTTTTTGTTTTCCCAGTCGTAATCGGGTTTCACCAAGTTCTCAATAAAATACATCGATTCGAGATAAGTATCGAGGGTATTAAGCTGGGATAGCACGCGATTAAAATCCGCTTGACTGTCGTTAAACAAATGTTTTACAAAGGCAATTCGATCATTTAATCCCACGGTTATGGCGCCTTTGGCTAGCTTGTCGTTTATGCTATGGCTTTGTCCCGCTTCCGAATTTATGGTATTTAGACTACTGCTCGGTGCTGCCTTGCTAACTTTTTCTGTCGCCACTTCTGTGGGCGCGGGCTTTGTTTCTTCCTTTGCGGGCACAAGAGGCTCTTTCGCCATTAGGGCGGGTTTTTTTACGCTTTCGCTAGATGCGTTCTCTGTAGCGCTAGGTACTTTAGAAATACTTTCGGTTCTACTAGTCGCTTTCGGTTCGGGCTTCGGTGCTAATGCTGGCGCGGTTTTCAGTGCCGGTCCAGGAATAGTTTTGCCTTCTTCTTCTAATTCTTCCAAATAGTTTAAAACCAGAAGGCGCTCATAAAGCATTTGTACCCTAGTAAGTTGCTCGGGCCTGGCTAAGGAATTATTATTCTCAATTATATAGTAACAAAGTTCCTTTAATTCTTTGCGAACGCTATCTTTCATTTAACCGCTTCTTTTATGCTTAGTTTTGTGGCGATAATAGCCATAAAAAATGTTCCTCGAAAATACAGTAAATCATCAAAAACATAGCGGGTGGATTGAAGTAATCTGCGGAAGCATGTTTTCGGGTAAAACCGAAGAGCTTATTCGTCGCTTAAAAAGAGCCCAATTTGCCCAGCAAACAGTGGAGATTTTTAAGCCGATTATTGATACGCGATATAGTGAGGAAGAGGTAGTTAGCCACGATAATAATGCCTTTCGATCTACTGCGGTAGAAAGCAGTTCTAATATCTTAATTTACGGCGACGGCATAGACGTAATTGGCATCGATGAAGCGCAGTTTTTTGACGAAGGCATCGTAGAAGTTTGCAATGAATTGGCCAATCGAGGCGCGCGGGTTATTGTAGCCGGACTAGATATGGACTTTAAAGGCAAGCCGTTTGGCCCCATGCCTTACCTTATGGCCACCGCCGAATATGTTACAAAGGTGCATGCGGTTTGCGTAAAAACGGGCAATTTGGCCAATCATTCGCATCGCATTGTAAGTGGTGAAAAACAGGTATTTTTAGGAGCAAAAGATCAGTATGAACCTCTTAGTAGGGCTGCTTTTAATGAAGCCATCAAGTTGAATAAAAAAGGAATTGGAAAATAGATCGTCACTTTTAGAGAGTTATTTACAGGCAGAGCTTACCGGGCCTCCCGCTCAATTGGTGACACGCATTTTATACGATAGCCGCCAATATTCGGCGGGCAGCGGTGCCTTGTTTTTTGCTATCAGCGGCAAGCACCATAATGGACATGAATACATAGAAGAGCTTATTGCCAAAGGCGTAAAAGCCTTCGTAGTAGAAGTGCTTCCTGCTAAAAGTTATCCTGAAATTAGTTTTTATAAGGTGCCTCATACTTTGCAAGCGTTGCAAAATTTGGCGCAACAAATACGTCTGCATTCCAGCGCTGAAATTATTGCGATAACGGGTAGTAATGGAAAAACAGTGGTAAAGGAATGGCTCAGTCAGTTGCTGCAGCCGCATTTTAAATTGACTAAAAATCCGAAGAGTTATAATTCACAAATTGGCGTTCCTATTTCATTGTGGAATTTAAAAGACAATGATGAACTAGGAATTTTTGAAGCAGGAATTAGCGAACCTCATGAAATGGAAAACTTGGCGCAGATGCTCGCGCCTAAATGGGGGATTTTCACTAATATCGGTAGTGCTCACGCAGAAAACTTTAGTAATGTAGAAGCGAAAATTGACGAGAAACTAAAGCTCTTTCGAAAAGCCGAACACCTTATTTATCAAGCTGATGATTCGCTTTTGGCCCATAAGATTGAAAGCTTCGCGGCGAAAAAGGCCTTGCAATTACACGCTTGGTCTTGGCAGAAAACTACAGTAGATTTTCAGTTTAAAATAATGGAAGCGCAAGCCAACTCCGCCCAATTGGGCTTAGTTTGGCAAGGTAAAAATTTTACACTTTCTCTTCCTTTCGGAGATGAAGCGAGTCTACAAAACGCAGCGCATAGTATAGTTTGTGCGTTTTTAGTGGGCTTGGATCAGCAGCAAATTAATACAGGATTATCCAAACTCACTCCCGTAGAGATGCGCCTCGAAATGAAGGAGGGCATTCAGAATGGCTTGCTGATTAACGATGCCTACAATAGCGATTTAGAATCACTGCGCTTGGCTTTGCACTTTTTAGACGCGCATGCAGGGGAGCGAGGCCGGGTTTTAATCTTAAGCGATTTACAGCAAATTGGTCTGGCGCCAGATGACTTATATAAGGCCTTGCGTGAAATTATTGAGCGCTTTCAATTAGAGGCGCTCATATTAATTGGCGAAGCTTTGGAATCGCTAGAATTTGAGAGGCCGCAAATTTGTGCCTACTATCCTACTACCGATGCTTTTTTAATAAATATGCATTTGCATAGTTTTAAAGAAAAGGCGGTGCTATTAAAAGGAGCGCGCTCTTTTGCTTTTGAAAAGATTGCCGAAAGATTAGTCATGCACCGCCACGAAACGGTTTTGGAAGTGCATCTTAATCGTGTCGTTCACAATCTTAACTATTACCGCTCCAAATTGAAACCCGAAGCCAAATTAATGGCAATGGTTAAAGCCTTTGCCTATGGCAGCGGAGCAGTGGAAGTGGCACGGGTATTGGCCTTTCATGGGGTAGATTATTTAGCGGTTGCTTACGCAGATGAGGGCTTAGAATTGCGTAAGGCAGGCATTGAACTTCCCATTATGGTTTTAAATACCGAATCGTCGGCGCTTAAATCCATGATTAAAAATAAACTAGAACCCGAGATTTACAGCTTAGCACGTTTAGGCGAACTAGTCAATTTGCTGGAGACTTCTCCCGCCGAGGAAAAGGTCTTAATTCATCTCAAGTTAGAAACGGGCATGCATCGTTTGGGCTTTGAAGAGGCCGATTTAGACGAGCTTATTCAAGTTTTACAAAAACATTCTACTATAGCCGTGGCTTCTGTGTTTTCGCATCTAGCGGCAGCGGACGACCCAGCAGAAAGTGACTTTACCCGCTTACAAATTGCCACCTTTAAACGCATGAGCGATGCGATTGCCGCAGGATTATCCTATCCCTTTTTAAGGCACATTGCTAATAGTAGTGGCATAGAACGTTTTCCTGAGGCTTATTTTGATATGGTGCGCTTGGGAATTGGTTTGTACGGCGTTTCCAATGCAGAAGAGGAGCGCAAACACCTTTTGCCGATTAGCGAATTGAAAGCGCGGGTATCCCAAATTAAAAATCTACAAGCAGGCGATTCGGTAGGTTATGGTAGGCGCTTTAAAGCAGATGCGGAGACTAAAATTGCCGTTATTTCTATTGGTTATGCCGATGGCTTTAGTCGTTCGCTAAGTATGGGTGTGGGCAAGGTTATGATTAAAGGCAAGCTATACCCAACAGTAGGTTCTGTGTGCATGGATATGGTAATGGTAAATATTTTTGAAGATCCGATCGAAGAAGGTGAGGAGGTTCTTATTTTTGGCGACGACAGAAGTATTTATGATTTTGCAAAGGATATGAATACGATTCCTTACGAAGTTTTAACTGGTATATCGCAGCGCGTAAAGCGGGTGTATTTTATGTCTTAAAAATGAAAGTAAAAAGTTTTTTCCTTTTAGTCCTTCTCACTATTGGTTTAAGCAATTTCAGTAAGGCCCAAAACAGTCCTTCCAAAAAAGGTAGCCTCTATTTTTATTGGGGCTGGAATTGGGATGCTTTTACCAATTCGGATATTCGTTTTAAAGGCGAAGATTACGATTTTACGCTGCAAGAGGTGAAAGCCCGCGATAAGCAATTTCCTTTCGAAGGAGAGACCTATTTAAATGTAGGTCGGATGACTATTCCACAGTATAACTTTCGCATCGGCTATTATTTAAGCGATAATTGGGAGATATCTTTTGGGGCTGATCACATGAAATATGTGATGCAGCAAAATCAGTTTGTGCGCATTAACGGTTTTATTGGCGAGGCCTATGGCCCGTTTGCGGGGCACTATAACGGTGAAGCAATTGAGCTAACTAAAGACTTTTTACAGTTTGAACATACCGATGGACTCAATTACCTTAATCTAGAACTGCGCCGATCCGATCAGATTTTGGACTATAAAAAATTTCAGTTTAGCGTTTTAGAGGGTATTGGACTAGGAGCCTTAGTTCCCAAAACCAATACGGTTCTTTTAGGGAAAGAGCGCTACGATGAGTTTCATACTTCGGGTTATGGTATATCGGCGGTTTTAGCGTTTAACTTTAATTTCTACCGCTATTTCTTTATTCAGAGCGAGTTTAAAAGTGGCTATATCAATATGGGCAATATTCGCACTACCGCCAGCACGATGGACTCGGCCGAGCAATCTTTTTTCTTTGCGCAAATTAATGGCGTGATCGGATTTAGGATTCCACTATAAAAAAAATAGCCACGAGATTTATCCCGTGGCTATTTTATAGAGTCTTAAGCCTCTGTTTGGTTAGCTTTTCGTAGTCTTTTTATCTACCTCTAAAAGAGCATCTAAGGTTTCTCTACTTACCGCATGGTAATTAGGTCTGGCTTTCGCATAGATGTTATTGGCCATCTCGGCTTGACCAGCATCCAACATCGCTTTATAAGTAGGGGTAAGGAATTTCCTTCTTCCAACCGAAATTAGGAAGCTTTCCACTTTTGGATAAACGGCTTCGTAAGCAGCGGCAATGGTAGGCTGGAACCAAGCGGCAGAAATCTCGCTATTCCCACTAGCGGTGAATCCATAGGCGGCATCTAGTTCAGCTAATTGCTCCTTGTTAATAGTTTCGGGCAGGCTATTGATAAAATGCAACCATTCGTGGGTAGTCCACTTATCGCTTAAGCTGGCGGCGGGCAAAGTGCCTTTATTTAAATAAGTATCTAAGGCCTCACTTACTGTGGCAAAACGATTGCTGCTTACCGTTGGTAAATTATCGGGTAAACCGATTTCGTAAATCCAACTTTTTACACCGATGCTCTTAAACTCTTCCTCACTTAAAAGATTAGCTCTTAAATAATCGATAAACTCTTCGGTGGTCATTACCGAGAATTTATTGGTCTGGAAGTAATTTTTCAAGAACTCGTCGAAACGCTCGCGGCCCACGGTTTCTTCCATTAAACGCAGAAAGAAATAACCTTTATCGTAAGGAATACTGGTAACGCCATCATCAGGGTTACGACCGGTAAGGTCAAGTTTCAATTTGGTATCGTTAGGAATATCTTTTAGCATTTCCGCGGCGTCTTCTTCTAGACCAGCGCGGGTAAGGCTAGCCAACATTTCAGAGTATTCTTTGCCGTAAACGGCTTCCATAATACGGTGTTCGAAATACACGGTAAAGCCTTCATTTAACCAGAAGTCATCCCAAGTGGCATTGGTAACTAAATTGCCACTCCAACTATGCGCTAATTCGTGCGCCACTAAGCTAACTAAACTGCGATCGCCTGCTAAAATGGTGGGCGTAGCAAAAGTTAAGCGTGGGTTTTCCATTCCCCCGAAAGGGAAAGAGGGAGGCAATACAATTAAATCGTAACGTCCCCAAGCATAGGGGCCATAAAGACCTTCCGCCGCTTGTACCATTTTTTCAAGATCGGCAAACTCGTAGGCAGAAGTGTCTAATAAAGAAGCTTCGGCGTAAACACCCGTGCGCTCACTAATGCTTTCGAAATACACATCACCTACTGCTAGGGCGAGTAGGTAGGAAGGAATAGCTTGCGGCATAGAGAACTCGTAAACCCCTGTTTCATTGCGCTCTTGCGGATTGGAAGCACTCATAAGCGCTAACATATCTTGGGGAACCTTCACCTTGGCGCTATAGGTAAAACGAATGCCTGGACTATCTTGTGTTGGCACCCAGCTGCGGGCTAAAATAGCCTGGCTTTGTGTGAATAAAAAAGGTTTTTGTTTGCCTGCAGTTTGTTCGGCATCGAGCCATTGTAGGGCGCGGGCATTATCGCCCGTTTTGTAGGTAATGCTTACTTGTTTCGCTTGATCGCTGATGGGGATGTGCAATCCCTGACCTAAATGCTCGTCGAAGGGGCTTAAACTGAAATCGGTTTCTGCGCCATCTACTAAAACTTTTTCAATGGCGAGATCGAAAATATCGAAGTAAATCGCTTCCGCACCAGCTTTGGTTTCAATGTCCCAAGTAGCGGTAGCGCTAATTTGCTTTTGCTCGAAATTTACCTCTGCGTCCCAAGCGAGGCTTTTAACCACCGCGTTTTCTTGGGCATAACTATGAGGGTCTGCGCCAGTCTTCATTTCTACAAGCATAGGGCTTTCATCTTCAGTTTTAGGAGTGTTGGTATTTTGACAAGAAAAAAGGGCAAAAGCCAAAAGGCCGGCCGAGAGGGATTTAATTCTCATGTTATTGTTAATTTTGAGGACGCAAGTTAAGAATCCATGAATAATCTACTGATTAAGTTAGTCGTAAATACGCTGAGTGTTTTTATCACCGCTTGGATAATGGGTAATGCCGTTCACCTCGATGGTTTCGGTACCGCAATTTTAGTGGCCATTGTTTTAGCCCTGCTAAATATCACTATAAAACCGCTCTTAATTCTCTTTACTATTCCCGCCACAATTTTCACTTTAGGACTTTTCCTGTTTGTGATAAATGCGGTGGTAATTCTCATGGTCGATAATTTAATTTCAGGTTTTTCGGTCGATGGATTTTGGTGGGCCTTGGTTTTTAGTTTCGTCTTAAGCTTTGTGAATTCTTTACTTAATAGTTTGGGTAAGGAAGAAAGGCCGCAGCAATAAAATAAAGCCCCAAGAAAATTAATCCCTGGGATCGGTAAAGGGAATTTCTTTATTTTTCAATAGCCAAGCATCGCCCAAACAACTTTTTTACTCCTTCCGCAGCAACACTATAAAGAGACTCCTCGGTAATATTCTTCATAAGTGTGAATAGTGCCTGCTCTTGTTTTAGTTGCCTCTTGCCTTGTCGAGCTTAAGGAAGGCATAGTATTTTCTCCTGAATAATTCTTTTTCCTAAACCAATAGGGGGGCACCAAGAAGTTCCTGAGCTTGCATCTAGACGAGATTTAATTACATCACTGCCAAGCTTGGAGGCATCAATTTCAGGCTTACGCTGATTGTTGTCTTTTTCGTAAAATCCAATATGCTTGTTGATCATATCGATAGCCGTTTCCTTCGAAACAAATTGCAGCTCGACGTTTT
>JAGYKI010000028.1 GCA_018401735.1 Schleiferiaceae bacterium | reverse complement strand
CTTCTAAAAAGCGGCTTTCCGCGCCTCTGCTTCTCGCAATAGCCCGCTATTGCTTCACTGCATAGTCTCGAACTCCACTATTTACAAGGGGTCTGAGGCCTGATTTTACGTCGAATTCACGTTATTTTAGGCTCCCACTGGGGCCCTAAAATTTTTCCAGCACTAGCTCCTCGTTTAAATAGAGCAGCATTTTCTCGGCAACAGTAAAACCGGCTTCTTCAATAAGGCGGGCATATTCTTCCACTTGTTGACGATGCTCTTCTTGTCTCTCTCCCGTTTTATAGTCAATAATGAAAGCCTTACCGTTTATTATTACCACGCGATCGGGGATTTTACGATGGGCACCAGGAATTAGGATGCTCCTTTCATTTAACACATCTGCGTGAGCGCTAAACAGGTTTTTTAATTCGGAATGCTCGAGGACTTGAAGCACTAAGTTTCTTATGTCGTGCAGTTCTTCGCTGCTAAACCACCCTTTATTTTGGGCATTTTTAAGGGCGAAGTCAAGATCGGTGCTTCGCTTTATTTGCGATAAAAGTTGATGCACCTGACTGCCTCTAAGGCGCGCGGCCTTTCCGCTTTGTTCCCAGTTTTTCGGCGCGGAGCTTAAAACGGCAATAACCTCCTGCCAAGGTCTTACGCTAAAATTGTCTGGGCTTTTTAGGTTTTCAGAATCAGTGCGCTTGCCATCTAATTGCAGCTTCTCACCGAAACTATAGAAATCTTCTTGCTCGGGTTGAAGATGCTGATACAACAAACTTTGCCAGTACCTTCCATCGGCTTTGTCGCTATGCTCTTGGGCAGAAAAGATATAAAGTTCTTTTTCGGCCCGCGTGTAGGCTACGTAATAGCGATTAATAGTATCGAGAAGCATCAACTTATCTTCTTCGTCCAGGTCTTTTAAATATTGATCGAGATAGCCGCTAGCGTCTTTATGGGGGCTAAGTAGATTAACCAAAGAAACAGGCAGTTCCTTAAAGCTTTCCTTTTCGGGCAATTGCAGCCAAAGCTTCTCACGGTGTCGTTTATTAATTAAGGCGCCTGCGCTAAAGGCTGCAATTACCACGGGAAACTCCAGACCTTTAGATTTATGAATAGACATCACCTGAATAGCATCTAATTCCTGCGGCATTTGCACGCTCTCCGACTGTCCTTTTTCGTACCACCATTCAATAAAGCTTTCCGCTAAGGGGCTTTCGCGACGAATGAAATCATCCACCTGATCAATCAATAATTGCAAGTAGGGATCATTCTCCAGTTTAAGATCGAGCTGATGAATAAGGCGATAGACCTTTTGCAATAGATCTAAGCCATCCCAATTCTGAAAGTTAAAGCCAGGGATCTGTTCTTCTAGAAAAGTGGTTTCTAAGCGAAGTTCTTGGCGACCGTGAATTTTAAAGTACTCATGTCGGTCAATATGCTGGCCAAATATTTCATAACTTAATAGAAGCCAGTCTTTTCGAACCGAATAGTCTTTGGGGTTTTCCAACATGTTTAGGAAGGAAATAATCGCTTTTACCTCGGCAGAAGCACCGATGTTTAAACTATCTACGCTAAGTAGTTTTAGGTATTCTCCTTCGGGTAAGCTAAGGCCATCCTCATTTTGAAGAAGAAAACGTGCAATAGCTCTACCCTGTGCATTGGCACCCACAAGAATACAGATGTCTGATTGTTTAAATCCGCGTGCTAAACTGTTCTTAATGGTTAAGGCAATATGTTCAAATTGAGCGTTTTGATAGTCATTCTTATCTAAGAAACGCACTTCCACATAACCGCCATCTTTAGCGCGGGCAATTTGACCACTCTCGCTGTAAATGCGCCGAAATTTTTCATCACTAAAGTTATGCGCTAAAGACTCAAAGAGCTGATTATTAAAGCCGACAATATTTTTATGCGAGCGAAAATTCGAATCGAGGTTTATGGTTTCACGTGGATAAAGTTCCTGTCCGGCAAAGCGATTAGAATCCTCTACATTATTATAGAGATCAATAAACAGCTGCACCTCCCCGTTGCGAAAGCGATAAATGCTCTGCTTGGCATCACCTACAATCATGGCACTACTGCCTCCTTCAGCGAGGGAGTTATTAATGAGCGGTACCAAGTTTAACCACTGTAAAGTGGAGGTATCTTGGAATTCATCAATAAAAAAGTGCTGAAAGCGATCGCCCAGTTTTTCGTAGAGAAAAGGCGCGGGTTGACTACGCAGATTATCGCTAATAATCTTGTTAAACTCCCCAATAGGAATGCGATTGCTCTCTTCTTTAACCGCCTCAAGTTGCAGAGCAATTTCTTTTAGAACCGCTAAACCATACAGGCTTTTTAAGGTCGATTTTATGTAGAGATACTCTTCGTAGTAATCGGCAAGGTATTGGTGGATTCCAAGGATTTGGATTTTAAAATCCTCTTGGTATTGATCCATCAAGGCCTTATCGGCGGGGGCAGCATTTTTAGCATAAAGGTTTTGACCGGCGTCCAGCACAGGATTTAGGCTGGCTTCGGTAAAAAAACCAAAACTAGTAGTCATTGCGAGAGTTCGGTTCCATAAAGTGCCGCGGCTAAAACACTTCACGTGCATTCCGCGCTCCTCGCCCCAACTTATCGCATCTTGCGCAAGCTTTTTTTGCCCCGCTTCGATTTGCTTTAAGCGTTTACTGAGCTCCTTTTCAATTTTTAAAAAGTCGGCTATGCTTAGCTCTTCTAATTGCTGAAGATAAGGTTGGGCCTTTTCTTTAAAAAGTTGACGCGCAGTGTCAAGGAGAATATTTTTGTAATTGGTGGAATTTCCATCATTTAACTGTCCTTCCACAAAGCGCAAGAGAACCTTGGTATGATCGGAATTAGCTTGCAGTTCGCTGAGCATGCGGTCAATCGCTTCCTCTAAAATCAGTTGGTCTTCTAATTCAACTTGGTAATTACTGCTTAGCTTTAAGTCGCGGCTAAAAGAGCGAATTAAGCGGTTGGTAAAACTGTCGATGGTGGAAACCGAAAAAGCCGAGTAATTATGTAAAATCCGTTTCAAACTATTTTGCGCGCGATAGGCTAACCTTTCGGGTGCTACTTCTAATTCTGCCGCCAAGGTGTGGCAATACTCTACGCCTTCTTGGTTGAGCTTGGGATATGTACTCAGCAGAAAAAGCTGCTTTAGCAATCTTTGCTTCATCTCTTGCGCGGCCTTTTTTGTAAAGGTTATCGCTAAGATGTGCATAAAACTGCTGGCTTCATCTTGCGCTAAGCAAAGCTTTAAATACTGCCTAACAAGGCTATAGGTTTTTCCCGCTCCCGCAGATGCGTTATAAACAGTAAAAGGTGCGCGCATAAAAGATTTTGCCTCTAAGTTAAGCAAGGAAATAGATTGAGCAAGTAGTCCCTTGCGACCTTATTTGTATTTTTCGTCCATGAAAAAGAGTTTCAAGGGAAAAGTAGTTTGGATAACCGGTGCCTCAGAAGGCATTGGCCTAGCTTTAGCGGAGGCTTTTGCTAAAGAAGGGGCAAAATTAATCGTATCGGCTCGCAGGAAAGAGAAATTAGAAGAAGTGGCAAAATCTTGCCTAGCAAAAGGCGCAAGCGAGGTAAAAGTTCTGCCTTTCGATTTGGCCGATGAAACTGGTACAAACGAGGCTTGTAAAATAGCGCAGTCGACATTTCAGGGTATAGACCTATTACTTTTAAATGCGGGCATTTCCCAGCGTGCCTTTGCGGCGGAAACCTCCATAGACGTATTCGACAGGTTAATGAAAATCAATTACTTGTCTAATGTTCGTATCACTCTAAATACCTTAGATAATCTTTTAAAACGCAAAGGGCAAATAGCCGTAATAAGTAGTTTAGTGGGAAAATTTGGCAGCCCTTATCGATCTGGTTACGCCGCTTCAAAACATGCTTTACACGGCTTTTACGATAGCCTACGCGCCGAGCATACAGGCCAATTAGAAGTGAGTATAATTTGTCCAGGATTTATAAAAACGGAGCTTTCGCTCCACGCCCTCAAGGGAGATGGGCAAGCTCTAAATGAAATGGATGCGGCTCAAGCGCAGGGCATGCCCGCGGACTTATTTGCCGCGAAGGCATTGCTAGGACTAAAAAGAGGCCAGGCCGAAATGTATATTGGAGGAAAAGAGCGCTTTGGAGTTTATTTGAAACGCTATTTCCCTGACTTATTTCGTCGGGTTATTAGCCGGGCGAAAGTGCGCTGATAAGTTTGCATTATCAGACTTAAGCAGAAATTAATCCAAAAGCTTGGTGAGAGAACTTTCTGCTGCTTAGATTTGTTCTACATAATACGTTAAACACAAACACCATAAAATTCAATAACATGGCATTCGAATTACCAAATTTACCTTACGCACACGACGCATTAGAACCCCACATTGACGCTAAAACCATGGAAATCCACCATGGCAAGCATCATGCAGCTTACACTTCCAAATTAAACGCAGCCATAGAAGGAAGCGACTTAGCTTCTAAATCAATCGAAGATATTTTAGCAAATGTTTCTTCTGCTGGTGCAGGCGTAAGAAACAATGGTGGAGGTTTTTACAACCACAATCTTTTTTGGAGCATCATGTCACCCAATGGTGGTGGTAACCCAAGCGGTGAATTAGCGGAAGCGATTAATGCCGCTTACGGATCTTTCGAAAAGTTTAAAGATGCATTCTCAAATGCTGCCGCTACTCAGTTTGGCTCTGGATGGGCTTGGTTATCGGTTAAAGCAGACGGAAGGGTTGAGGTTTCTAGCACAGCTAACCAAGACAATCCTTTAATGGATGTGGTGGAGCATAAAGGAACGCCAATTTTAGGCTTAGACGTATGGGAACATGCCTATTACCTAAACTACCAAAACCGTCGCCCCGACTACATCGAAGCTTTCTTCAATGTAATTAACTGGGAAGAAGTAGCACGCAGATACGCGGCAGCGAAGTAATAAGTCTTGAAAATAAGATTGAAACCCGTCCCTATGGCGGGTTTTTTTATGGTCTAAAGCCAAGATGAGTTATTAATTAAGTATTGACGATCGAAAAAGAACGGCTCATTAATTATATTCGCAGCATGCAGTTGCCTCACAATAAGAGAATTTATTTTGCTTCCGATCAACATTTAGGCGCGCCCAATTATGAGGCGAGCTTAAAGCGTGAGAAGCATTTTGTGAAATGGCTCGATCAGATTAGCGTCGATGCAGCCGAAATTTTCATTGTAGGCGACCTCTTTGACTTTTGGTTTGAATACAAAAAAGCGGTTCCTCGGGGTTTTGTGCGGGTTTTAGGTAAGCTAGCCGAATTAAGCGATGCGGGAATTCCTATTCACATCTTTACCGGCAACCACGATATGTGGATCTTTGATTATCTGCCGCAGGAAATTGGCGCTAAACTATACCGTGAACCCATTGAAAGAGAGTGGAATGGAAAAAGTTTCTATATTGGTCACGGCGATGGATTAGGACCGGGCGACTACGGCTATAAATTCATTAAGCGCATTTTTGCCAATCCTTTTTTACAATGGTCTTTTGCGCGTTTACACCCTAATTTTGGCATTGGATTGGCCGATTTCTTATCCAAAAGAAGTCGCGCAAAAACTGGCCATAAAGACGCCATCTTTTTAGGGGAGGAAGAAGAATGGCTAGTGATTTACTGCCGCGAAATTTTAGCCCAAAAGAAGATGGATTATTTCGTATTTGGTCATCGCCACTTACCCTTAGATATTCAATTGAAGCCGCAAGCCGCGCGCTACATTAACCTGGGTGATTGGATCACCTATTATACTTACGCCGTATTTGATGGTGAAGAGCTTAGGTTGGAGAAGTTTGCGATGGGGTAGAGGTGAAAGGGAGTAATTATTCCGCGATTCTGTAATTCTATGCGAATTAAATAGATGGACTCTCAACCGACGCTCGACCTTATATCATAGACTTAGATTGTTACTTTAAAAAAATTGTGATGGCCTTTAACGAAAAGCAGTTTTTCTCCTCTTTAACAGTCACGATAGGTTGCTGCTCTTTCAAGGCTTCGGCAGAACTTTTTTATGCAAAAGGCTTATAAGTTCTTCTATTATTGCTAATGCGGCTTAGAAATAGTTTTAGCCCTACCTTTGCGCTCCCCAATTGGTATATTCCACACTACGCTTTCTATGATGATATATGTCCAAATTGCCGCAAGAGCATAAATTTATTGATCTTTCCGATTATGGTAGACCCATAGCCAGGTTTATCGCAAACTCACTCGAGAAAACTACTTTTACCCCCATTCACCTTACTATTGGCTTTATCATTTCGGGCTTATTGGCCATACTCTTTATTCTGCAGGGTTCTTATGGGTTAGCGGCTTTCTTCTTAATTTTCAAGTCTATTTTAGATGCGGCTGATGGAGAGTTAGCAAGAGTAAAAGACACCCCCTCGTATAGCGGTCGCTATTTAGACTCTGTAGCAGATATAATTTTAAATGCGATGTTCTTCATTTCAATATGGCATATCAATCTCTCGGCGTTTTGGATCTGTCTTTTAGCATTTTTTGGAATGCAGCTACAGGGCACGCTTTACAATTACTACTACGTTATTTTAAGAAATAGAGTCGACGGCGATACTACCAGTAGGGTCTTTGAATACGAAACCCCCATTGCCTTGAAAGGAGAAACACAGAAAAGCGTAAATATTCTTTTTGCTTTATATAAGATCCTCTACGGTGTATTCGACAAAATCATTTATACTTTAGATGCAAATGCCGATCAAGGTAAAGCTTTGCCAAAGTGGATGTTGACCCTTCTTTCAACCTTTGGATTAGGCTTTCAACTATTAGTCATTGCTGCGATGCTAGTTTTAGGTTTGAAAGCCTTCATTCTGCCTTTCTTTCTGTATTATTCGCTTATGATAATTGTTTTAATCTCCATGCGGAGGGCTTTTTATTAACCTGAGTTCGGCGTAAAATTACAGTCTCAGATTTCCAATTTTATTGGAAAAACATTTCCAAGCCGCTTTTTACAAGGGGTCTAAGACCTGATTTTACCCCGCATTCACGTGCTTTTGCTTAAATCCCACTTTTTTAAGAGATCTGAGACCTAGTTTCACCAAAAAATTAGGTTGAAGAAGTACAAAACATAATGCGGACCGGGGGTTTCAACAGGTTTTTGCTTCGAAAGAAGCCTTTACAGAGCTAAAATGGTGGCATTTCTGAGGGCCTTATGCCTCATAGCGGAGTCCATTCCGTTTTACAAATTATGTCACTACAAGGACTCATTATCACACTATTCTCAAACTCCTCTAATGACCTTGCCGAATTTGTAGGTGCCCTATTTTCTAAAAACTTTTTTCAAGCCTGTCAAACTCTTGATTACCAAGAATTTAAACTTATAAACTGGCTCCTTGCAAATTTAAATCAAAATTTTTTGGCTCATGATGCAACGTTTTCTCCCTTTTTCAGATACTGTTATTAGAACCGATCGGTAAGTTTTAGGGTTTTAATATTAAAAAAAGAATTAAAAATGAAAATTCTATTTAAAACAAGTGCTTTCGTACTCTTAATGACCTTGCTTTTTGCAGCATGTAATAAAGAAAACATCGATGAGATATCGTATAAGGAACCAACAAGTCAAGTTGATACGATTGGAGTAAATCCATTATTAAGTAAGATGCAAACTTACTCGACGGATACTATTTATATGGACTGTATCAGAATTCCGCTGCCTGTATCATTTCTACAGGCTTCAGGTTCTAGTATCACAGTAAATAATGACTCAGAATTAAATGTAGCCATTAATTTAGCAGATAGCATCGTGGACTTTATCTATCCGCTGCAGGTCCTAGATAGCAACGTTACTATTCAGGTAAACTCCATTACCGATCTCCTTGAGGCCTTGGTAAACTGCGCCAGTGGTCCTGTTCAGTGTTCAGACCTTGATCCACATATGTTGTTATTTTACAATGGATTGAATATTTTTTCATACAATAACTATGAATATGACATCAATTATCCTGTAACCATTATTGTGGAAGGTATTTCGATCGTTTTGAATAAAGACGATGACTATTTACCTGCCATTGGAGGAAATCCAAGCCGCCCAAAAGACGCAGAACTAGTATATCCTATTACTGTTACACAATTTGGTCGTACAATCATATTGAATAATGACAATGACGTGTGTGATTTTTATCAAACTTTGAACGAAGATTGCAATCGCAAGCCTGGTCACATTCAATTCTTTTTTAATGAAGGCCCTGGTACTCCAATAAACTGTACCTACTTTATTAATTATCCAATTAGTATCACCTTAAACGGCAGTGCAATACAGATTAATAGTCGCGACAATTACCTCAGCATATTGAACAACACAACCGGAGCCTATAGTAATATACGCCTGAGTTACCCGGTTAGTATTGCGAAATGGCAGGGTAACGCCAATGTCACCTTTAATTCCGACACAGAAATTTGCGATTATTTAGAAAATTGTCAATAACAAATTAATTAGGACCTCACGTGCTAAGTGCGCGTGAGGCTTAATTTTAATTTTAAGAAGTAGGTGGTAGATTCAGCCCTAATCGATTTAATCAAAAAACAAGATCAGCGAGCCTTTCAAAAAATGTACGAGAGCTGCATTCGATATGTTTATGCGATTGTAAAAAGGTACCTAACAAATGAAAGTGACCACCAGGATGTTATTCAGGAAATCTTTGCTCGTCTTTTTTTAAGCATAAACTCTTTCGACGAAGGAAAAGGTGAATTTAAGTTTTGGTTAAGAAGACTAACTATTAACCAGTGTATTCAACATTATCACAAATCAAAGGATTCGCTAACAATCGTTCCTATTGATTCTGAAGCTCGGATGAAATCAAGCTCGGACGAGCATGTCAGTGTTCTTTCAAAAGAAGAAATTGTGATCTATTTAAAGGCTATGCCGGAAGGGTACAAGCAAATTTTCATGCTGGTAGTAATTGATGACTACTCACATCAAGAAGTAGGGGAAATGCTAAATATTAGCCCGGAAACATCAAGATCGCAGTTACATCGGGCTAAAAAGTGGTTACGAGCTAATTTATCAGGTAGAAATTTAAATATGCTGGCAAGTGGACTTTAATAGTAAGAAAATCAAGAATCTGATGAAAGACGATAATAGTAATCCACTTCCCCCTGAACTAGGTTGGGATACTATGAAAGAGGGAATTTTTGCGAAAATGCAAGCCGCGGAAAGCGTCGCAGAGAGCACAAAACCACCAAAGAAGAGCCAAAGAAAATTAGGACTGCTTCTTCTATTTTTGGCCCTTTTTCTCACTATTCCCATAGTACTATTTTACCCTGTAGCCGAGACTCAAAATAATAAGCCGGCCAAGCCTATGGATCGCGCTAAAGTGCCAGCTAAGGCCGAAAACACTGATTCTAAACCAGCGGTTAAAACGAAAAATAATAAGGAAACTTTTATTCCATTATCGAGCGATTTAAAGGAGGTTGTCTCCCCTGCCTCAATACAGAATAAAGATGAATTAGCAAACCCCTCAGCGCAAATTCCATCGGTAGATCAAGCAGTTGGCAAATTGGCTGCGACCAAAGATTTACACTCGCTCAAAGGAAAAGAAATATGGGGGACAGAAAAAATCACCTCCGAAGATAGTTCAACAGTAAATGATGCCCATCTAACTTTCGTGCTAAAGCCTTGGTTTGATTTAGGTAATTTATTTGTGAATAAAACACCCCATATAAAAGTTACACAAAGGAAAGATTTGGATTCTGCGAATTCATTCAGTGGTGATTTCTGGGCTGAAACTGGAAATACCACTCTACAAAAACGCTCCCGAAAAAACTTTCCTAATCAATTAATTCTAGAAGGTGGAATTACTGTTTGGAATGAAGGTTTTGGCGATTCAAAGCCCGCTAGTGCTCAATACCAGAGGACCATTAGTTCTTTCCAAATACAAGGCTATTATACCAAATACTTAAAAGCAGACTATTTTGTACTCTCGGGTTTCCAATACCAGCAGTTGGAAAGCAAATTTCAGTATCAGACCATAATTAACGATTACCCGATAACCATCTCAGATGCTCTCGTTCAAGTGCAGAACAACCTAATATCAGGACAGTATGAGAATATATACAGAGATGTTGAAACAACTGTGCAAGCCCAGCGTCGCATAATCCATTATAATAAAACAAGGCTTTTTAAAGTGTCTTTTGCGGCAGGGAAATCATGGCAATTTAGGGGCTTACAAGCGGACCTTTATCTTGGAGCAGCCTTAAACACTTTCGTTAATAATCAAGGGAGAATGCTTTACCAGGATTCCATTTTAGATTACCAGGGTGTTTCTAATTCTGTTTTTCAAAATCAAATGATGATTGACGCTCTAATGGGTGCGCGACTGCATTATTTCTTAACGGGAAGCACTGCTATAACTGCTGGTTTCCAGGGTCAAAGAAGTGTAACAAACTGGAGTAATCAAGCTGAAATTCGACTCTATCCGTGGTCAGCAGGATTGCAATTGGGGATGAGCTATTATTTGGATTAAAGCGAACTTAAAAACTAATTGAAGAAACACTAGGGATCGGAAGGATTTAAATTAACGTGAATTCGACGTAAAATCAGGCCTCAGACCCCTTGTAAATAGTGGAGCTCGAGCCTATGCAGTGAAGCAATAGTGGCTATTGCAAGAAGCAGAGGCGCAGAAACCCGCTTTTTACAAGGGGCATAAATGGATTTTCCAATAAAAGTGAAAATACTTCATCTAGTTCATTTCCTGTAGCCCGCTACAGCTGCACGATCTAGACTTGTCTTTTCTTTTTATTGAAAATCTGAGGCTATGATTTATAGTCGAACTCACGTTAAATTAGCGGAATTTGCCTTTTAATAATAACGCAGATGATAGCTTTATTAAAGAAAGGACTTTGATGGCATACAAGACTAAATCTTTAGCCGTAGTCCTATAATAATGGTTCGCGGTTGTAAGGGCCCATAAATATAACTAGCATCTCGTTCTGCTCCTCGGTCGAAGTCGCTTTGATAAGCATTGAAAATATTTTGTACCCCTGCATTAAGCTCTACTTGCCAGTTATCGCCTTCTAGTAGTCGGAAATCGGCGATAAGACCAAAGTCAAAAAAGTCTGGACTGCGTTTTAGCACGGTGCGCTCCGTCTCGGGATTGATCACATGTGGAACGAGCATCGGCCCGCTGTAGCTAAGATTGGCGTTGAAATCGAGTTTGGGGTTGAGGCTGTACTTGAGGTTGAAGAAGCCGTATAGTTCGGGGCTACGCAACATATCTTCCGTAAGTATTTGGTCATCGGAGGAGTCAGGATTTTGCCAAATTAGCTCTGCTTCTTGATAGCGGTTTCTTTGCATGCTTAAACCGCTTCGTATTACTAGCCAATCTGCATAAGCGTAATTATATTCTAAGTTAATTCCATACACCATGGCACCTTTACCATTGCGCTTGGTAATCAAAGCGGTGCCATTACTAAGAGCGCGCTGTTCGCTGAGAATGAAGGGGTTTTCTAAGATGGTATAAAAGCTTTCTGCGATAAATTGCTGCTCACTCTTCTTTCCTTCTTTTTGTAGGCTGTAGGATAAATTAAAGCTATGGCTAAACTCAGTTTTTAGATTGGGGTCTAATTCTACGAAGAGGGCCGCGCCACCGACGGTTTCAATATGAAGGTCTTCGTTAAAGGCTTGGGGTGCTCTAAAGCCTCGCGAATATCCTGTTCTTAAGCTTGCGTGTGGATTTATGTCATATTTAAGATTGAGGCGAGGCGAAGCGATATTAAAGTTTCGTGCCGTAGTTTGGTCGCCTTCTACAAAACGGTATTGTGAATTAAGCTGCAAATGATCGAAACGGAGACCGGCTAGAACTTCCAGTTCGGAACTAAGAAACCATTGACTTTGTAGAAAAGAGCCCAAGGAGTTGACGCGCTGGGAAATATTGCGATTATAGCCAGGCATATTATCGACAATGGCATTGTGCTGTTGTTCTGCACCAAGACTTAACTTTAGTAGAGGTTTTACCTGATAGCTGTACTGAAACCCGTTTACCCAATTAATATCGCGGGAGTTTCCGTAAGCGTTAAGCGCTAAGATATCACTGCTGCTCAGGCTATCATTTGGCCCTAAAACTCTACCGCCAGCGCCATAATAACTGTTGCGAAATACTTGCTGGGCCGAACTGTAGAAAGAAGCGAATTGCTCTAATTTTTCATCGGTCCACTCATAAGAAAGGCCAGCGCCTAAAACTTGATGCTGGAGATCTTCTGCTACGCGACTTTGATGAGGGAGCAGATTAAAGTCACTTCCGCCACGACGCCCCTCTTGCATCCAGAAAACATTGTAGCGCAGTTTTTTACGACTGCTTGCTTTCCAGTAGGCATCAAGACCAGCACTAATATTCTCTAATTTTGGAAGCTCAGAAAAGCCATCGTTATTGGCATCAAAATGGTCGCGCTTCCGCCGAAAGGCAAAAAGATAAGCTCCGCTTGAATAATCTTTATTGACAACACTGGCAGCCATTTGTTGGTTTTGCTCGAGGGCAGATGCGCCAATTAGTTTGATACCGGTAGAAATATCAATACCCTGACTTTGCGCTTCTTTGGTAATAATGTTTAAAGTGCCGCCAATAGCCGAAGCTCCATAAATAGCCGAAGCTGCACCTTTTACAACTTCCACTCTTTCGATCATTGAGGGAGGGAACATTTCTAAGCCGTAAACCCCCATTAAAGCCGAAAAAATCGGACGAGAATTTACTAATACCTGCGAGTAGGCTCCATCCAAACCGTTAATGCGCAATTGGGTAAAGCCGCAGCTCTGACAATTATTCTCCACACGTAAGCCCGGACTGAAACTTAGCCCTTCGGCGAGGCTGAGCGCCTGAACGTCTTGCAGTAGACGATTATTAATTCGGTTAACCATAATGGGCGCACGGTGAGCGGCAATGGCTTTTCGATTGGCGCTAACCACCACTTCTTCTAATCCGAGACGGTCTTCTTTAAGATGTATCGTATTGTTATTAAGTAGTTTAACTAAAGTATGGCTTTGGGAATGATAGCCGATATATTTAATATTAATGAGACTGCTATCGTTAAGTGTTCGAATATCTAGTTTGTAACGGCCTTCAGCATCACTCAGGCAGCCAATTTTTCGGTCACTTGAAAAAATTTCTACTCCAATAAGAGTTTCTCCCGCTAGGTTTTGAACGGTCCCACTGAGAAAGTTGGGCCTTTGTGCTTGTAGGGAAAAGAAGCTAAAGAAGAGCAATAGAATAGTTTTATGCATGCCGAAATCTAAATTTAGGCAAATCTAAAAATGATTTTAGTAAATTCGCAAATAAATTTAGAGGACTATAATTTTTATGACCAAGCTTTCTTTAACCGAGGAGAACTATTTGAAGGCCATTTACTTTATCGGGGGCACTTCCAACCAGCTCGTAAACACGAATGCCATTGCCGAGCGGCTAAACACCAAAGCAGCGACTGTAACCGACATGCTGCGAAAGTTAAAACAGAAGGACTTAATTGAATATCAGCCCTATAAGGGCACGCGCCTTAAGTTGGAGGGGAAGGTAAAAGCCATAGGCATCTTGCGTAAGCACCGACTGTGGGAAACTTTTTTAGTAGAGAAATTGGCATTTGGATGGGAAGAAGTGCATGAAATGGCCGAGCAACTAGAGCATATACAGTCTACCGAATTAACCGAGCGTTTATCGGCATTTTTAGGTTTCCCCGAATTTGATCCACACGGCGATCCGATCCCCAATAAAGAGGGAGTTTTCCCGAGGCGCGATAATGTAACCCTCGATCGCGCAAAACCCGATACAGCCGTGATGGTGCAAGGGGTAAAGGATTCGTCGACCGAATTTTTGAATTATATCGCCAAGTTAGGCATTCAGTTAGGTGACCACATAGCGGTAAAAAGCGTGGAGGAATTCGACCGAAGCTTGGTGGTAGAGCATAAAAACCAGCAATATCGTATAAGCGCCTTAGCGGCTGCAAATCTTTACATTAAAGAATTATGAAACAAGGCTATTTTGCTATTATCGCAACTTTATTGTTGGGGGCCTGTTCCCTTCCCTCTCAAAGAAGCACGAGCAATAAAGTGGTTTGCACTACGGGTATAATTGCTGACGCGGTGCAGGAACTTTTGAAAGGACAAGATAGCATAAGGGTTAGCGCCTTAATGGGCCCAGGCGTTGATCCTCATCTGTATAAAGCCAGCCAAGGCGATATTAAAAAGTTAATGGACGCCGACCTGATTATCTACAATGGTTTACACCTAGAAGGTAAAATGAACGAGCTATTCGGAAAAATGCAGCAGCATAATAAACTTGCTGCCGCAGAAGCCATACCTAAAGAAAGACTGATTAATAGTAGCAATTTTGCTAGTGCTTATGATCCGCACGTGTGGTTCGATTTGGAGCTTTGGGCTATCGCTGTAGCGGCTATGGCAGATAAGCTTCAGGAACAATATCCAGCTTTAGCTTCCAAAATTGGCGAGAATGAGGAAAGCTACCTAAAAGAAATAAATAACTTGCACGATACTCTTTCTAAAATTGTGTTGCAAGTTGCTCAAAAACAGAGAGTATTAATAACTGCCCACGATGCTTTTGAGTATTTTGGGCGTCAGTATGGTTTTCAAGTTCGGGGTTTACAGGGCATATCTACCAGCTCGGAATACGGCATTCGCGATGTAAGTAACCTCGCGCAGTTTGTTCATCAGCAGGGCATCAAAGCCATTTTTATAGAAAGCTCCATCCCTAAAAGAGCAATTAAAGCAGTGCAAGCCGCTGTGCAAGAGCTTGGCGGTTCGGTAAACTTAGGCGGCGAGTTATACTCTGATGCTTTGGGTTCTGCGGATGGTCCGGCAGGAACTTATTTAGGCATGGTTCGTACGAATACCAATACCATTGTAGAGGCTCTTAAATAATGCAGCGCATGAAAAATCAAACCGCCTTAGAAGTACATAATCTTACCGCAAGCTATCAGCGTAAGCCCGTGCTTTGGGAGATAGACTTTAAGGTTCCAAGTGGTCATTTAATCGGTATTTTAGGCCCGAATGGGAGCGGGAAAACCACCCTGCTTCGCAATATTATGAACTTGATGGAGGCAGACAGTGGCTATGTGAAAATATTTGGGAAAGACCTCGATGAGGTACGCAGTCGTTTAAGTTATGTGCCACAGCGCGAAAGCGTAGATTGGAATTTTCCCGCCAGCGTACGTGAAGTAGTGGAAATGGGGCGTTATCGTCCGGGTAATTTGCTACGTCGCCTTAAAAGTAGCGATAAGCAAAAGGTAAAAGCGTCCTTAGAAAAAGTCGGTATGCTTGCTTACGCAGATCGGCAAATTAGTGAGCTTTCCGGCGGACAGCAACAGCGGGTTTTTATTGCGCGATCTTTAGCGCAAGAGGCGGACATTTATTTAATGGACGAGCCTTTTGTAGGCGTTGATGCCGCCACGGAAGAAGCGATTCTCTCCATATTATCAGGCTTACGTGACGAAGGTAAAACGGTATTAATCGTTCATCACGATTTGCAAAGCGCCTACCAATATTTCGATTGGATGATTCTTTTGAATACGCGTTTAATTGCCGCAGGACCTAAGGAAGCGGTTTTCAATAGCACGCATTTAAGAGAGGCCTATGGAGGTAAACTAAATCTTCTTTCTAAGCTGGGGGAAATTATTGCTCGTGAGCAATTCCCGCTGCGTGAGCCCGATTTTAAAGAAAAAGAAGGCAGCGGCGATGAATGACGTTTGGGCCTTTTTCAGCTTTAGCGATCCCACCGTAAGGATTGTTAGTTTAGGTACTGTATTTTTAGCGATGAGTGCCTCGGTGGTGGGTACTTTTGCCTTTCTGCGCAAGCGCGCCCTAGTAGGAGACGCCATTGCACATGCGATATTACCGGGCATCGCTATCGCCTTTATGCTTAGTGGTACCAAAAACCCGATAGTTTTAATGATGGGGGCTTTAATTAGCGGCTGGCTCGCTACTTGGGCCATGGAGTACATTACTGAAAAAACCAAACTTAGCAACGACACAGCGGTTGCCTTAGTTTTAAGTGTGTTTTTCGGCATTGGAATAATGCTGCTTACCCACATACAACATAGTGGTACGGGTAACCAATCTGGCCTAGACCAATACCTTTTTGGAAAGGCCGCAGGCATGACCGAGCAGGACCTTTGGACCTATTCGGTAGTGGCGCTGTTGCTTTTAACGGTGGTGATAAGTCTTTACAAAGAATTGAAGGTTTATTCTTTTAATCCTGATTTTGCCGCTGTATCGGGTTTGCCCGTAAAAGCCATACGCAGAATCTTAAACTTAGTTACCGTTTTAGCCATTGCCATAGGAATCCAATCGGTGGGCGTAGTTTTAATGGCCGCTTTACTAATTACACCTGCGGCTGCCGCCCGTGCTTGGACAAGCTCTCTAAAAATTATGCTTTTTCTGGCCGCTTTAATCGGCGGAATTTCGGGATTAAGCGGATCCTTAATTAGCTACTTATCTCCCGCCATGCCAACGGGTCCTTGGATTGTAATGACACTTTCCATAATCACATTACTTTCCTTATTTTTTGCCCCAAGAGGAGGAGCGCTGAGCCGCTTATTAAAACAGCGTCGTCACAGCCAAAAAATCTTAAATGAAAACCTATTAAAAGTCTTTTACAAGCTTTCCGTAGAAAGAAAATTAGAAAAATCCGGGCTAAATGTAGCCGAATTACTGGCGGAAAGAGCTATTAATAAATCCGATTTTGCTGCGGCCATAAAACGACTGAAACGCAAAAATTGGCTCTTAGCGGAAGGTAAAAAGCTCAAGCTAAGCAGCATCGGTTTAGTGGAGGCCAGACGAGTGGTGCGCCTGCATCGCCTTTGGGAAATGTACCTAAGTCAGCGCCTTAATTTAAAAGAAGACCATATTCACCCCAATGCGGAAAGTATGGAACATATCATCAGTCCTGAGCTGGAAGCCCTTCTTTTAAAAGAGCTCGACTTTCCTACCCAAGACCCCCATAATAGTCCAATCCCATATTCAAATTAAGATGGAAGCATTTTTCATCATCGCCACTGGTGCTTTAGTAGCCATGACCTGCGCCTTATTAGGGAGTTTTTTGCTCTTGCGTAAAATGGCTATGTTAGGTGATGCGATTTCGCATGCGGTGTTGCCAGGTATTGTTTTAGCTTTTATGATTTCTGGCAGCAGAGATAATTTTATTATGCTCATCGGCGCAAGCCTGGCTGGGCTTTTAGTGACCCTTTTAATAGAGTTACTTCACAAGAAAATACATCTGCAAGAAGATGCCTCGATTGGAATAAGTTTTACTTGGCTTTTCGCGATTGGAGTGATTTTAATTAGTGCCTATACCGAGCAAGTAGATTTAGATCAAGACTGTGTTTTATACGGTGAAATAGCCTATGTCCCTTTCGATTTGATTTATTTTTCGGGCGGGCAGCTCTTCTTTCCCCGGGCCACAATAATTTCGGGGCTACTCTTTTTACTAACCCTAGGCTTCGTTTTGGTTGCTTACAAAGGTTTAAAAATAACCTCTTTTAATAGTGATTATGCGAAATCGTTGGGTATTTCCACCTTGGCTTGGCATCTAGTATTTATGAGTATGGTTTCTGTAACCACCGTGCTTTCTTTCGAAATTGTGGGAGCCATTCTCATTGTAGCGCTATTGGTAGTGCCTCCTGCTACCGCTTATTTATTGACCAAACGCTTAAAGCAAATGCTTGTTTTGGCTTTAATTTTCGCGGTCTTATCTGCTATTGGAGGTTATTATTTAGCCGTTTTTTTAGATGCAAGTATTGCTGGTGCGATGGTTTCTTTCGCAGGTTTTTTCTTTCTTCTAGCGCTAATTTTTAGTCGTCTTCGTGCTCGCTCACTCAAGGTAGATGCATATTTAAAAGAGTAAAGGCCTGTAATTGAGTGCTTTGAGTTTATAAATTGCCCTTCTAAATTTAAGTTTATAAAAAGTTTAATTTAGATGCGCCAGCGTACCGTATTAGCGAGACAAGATGCATATTTGCAGCGCAAAAAAAATGGTTTAAACCAATCACCAAAAAGATATATTAATTATGCCTACCCCAAAAAACAGTACTCCTAAGCGCCGGGTTATAGTTGATTATAAAAACGTAACTCAGGACATTCTTGGTCTTTTTGCCGATCGCTATCCTTATGGTTACGACGATATAGATATCGTGAAGTTTCAGAATGCGCAAGGAGCTACCGTTAGAGCGGTTCCGATTGAAACTATCGATACCAAATACTTAATAAAGATCAGCGTAGAAATGGATCGCAAGATTGAGGCCTTTATGGACGATGACGAAGACGAACTAGACCTAGGAGACGACGCGGCTGTTGAGACGCCCGAGGACGACTTGGATGATTAATGAAGAAAACTAGAAAAGACTATTTTTTTGTGGGATTACAAATGGTACTTTTTGTGCTATTTGTAATGCCTTTTCAGCTAAAGCAAAACCTGCCCCAATTACCCCAGTGGCCCGCTCAGCTGGTTTTAATAATAGGTCTCATAGAGGTTGTTTGGGCCTTGATGCAACTGCGGAATTTTATTAGTGTTTGGCCCACTCCTAAAGATGATTCGGAATTAGTTACTTGGGGCTTATTTGCCATAGTGCGTCACCCCATTTATAGCGGAATAATTCTGGTTACTGCTGGATACGCATTTTATAAAACAGACTTATATAAGCTACTTATCTGCTTAGCCTTATTTATTCTCTTCTACTTTAAAAGTTCATACGAAGAAAAGCGACTTACAGAGCGCTTTAAAGTATACCCGCGCTACAAAGCAAGAGTTGGGCGTTTTTTCCCTAAACCGCCATCACTTAGGGCTAAGCCATAAGAGCGGGTTTACCGCATTTTGATTACTCCAGATTTCGAAATGTAATTTCGTCTCAGAGTTAATGGGGTTGGTATACGATTTGCCCAAAGTTTGATTCTTAGTTACTTTTTCACCTTTGCTTACGCTTATGTCGGTAATGTTTTGGTATACACTGAAATAATTTCCGTGGGTAATAATTAGTGCTAATTGTCCGGTCGGCATGCGGAACATATTTAGAACTTCCCCGTCAAAAACCGCTTTAATTAAGGCGCTCTTTTCAGTAGCGATATCAATTCCGCGGTTGTCGATAATTACACTTTTAACCACGGGATGTCGTTGCGGACCAAAGTTCCCCACCACTAAACCTCTTTCTACTGGCCAAGGTAAACGTTTGCGATTGGCCTCGAAATTAGCCGATAAAACGCGATCTTCGGGAGTTAACTCGTAGTTAGGAGCGGCATCTGCGACTACCACATTAGCAGCCTTTAAGGCTTTTTCTTTCGCATCAATTAATTCTTTAATACGATTATTGCTAGTATTACTACTAAAGTCTTTACCGCGTATTAAGCCTATTTCAATAGCTCGATCCTCCAGTTGCTTGCGAGCTGCTTTGGCTTTCGCCTTGGCAATTTCAGCGGCGATAATGCGACTTATTTCTTTTTCTACCTTTTGGGCTTCTTCCTGTTTTTCCGTTAAGGATTTTTTCAGATTATCTTCCATTTCCTTAAAGGCAACAATGGCTTCTTCTTGGCTAAGTCTTTCGCTACTAAGTTTATTCTTTTCTACGTTTAACTGGGTGCGCACGGCGTTCTTTCGTACCTTCTGAACGCGTAGCTTTTCCATTTCTTTCAATAACTCTTTTTCCTTTTTCTCAATCTCTTTTACCTGCCTTTCGCGGTAAGCGCTGTACTGTTTAAGGTATTCTATCCTCCGCAGGGCCTGGTTAAAATCTTGCGAAGAGAGTATAAACATTAGGCGACTGGTGTTTTTACGGCTTTTATAGGCTTGCTCAATCATTTTGGCATAAGAAGCCTTGAGTGTTTCAATGCGCACGCGTAAGGTGTCGGTGCGTTCTTGCATCGCATTTTCCTCTTCTACGAGCAATTCTATTTCGCGGTCGAGAGTGCGAATTAAGCGTTCGCGCAAACGCAGTTTTTGCTGCACAGTTTCGATATTACCGATGGAATTAGCGCGATCTTTTTGGGTTTCTTTTAGGATGCGGTTGGCCAATTCTATCTCATCCAAAAGTTTAATCTTTTGGGATTCTAGTTTTTGACGCTCCGTCTCCTGACCTTGTAAACTGAGGCTTAGAGCGAGGCAAAATAAAAGGAATAGTATTTTAGGGCGCCAAGTCATACTGAGAAGGAATGCTGTAAGGAGTGCTTAGTTTATCGCTTTTTTCCACGCTTGTTATTTCTAAAATCACGCGCGTGCTTTCGCTAGATAAGAATTCAATTTCTACTTGTGCAGGAAATTTGAAATCGGCAAAATCTTTATAATCTTTATAAAGTACCCGAAAGGTTTTACCAGCCGTTGGTTGTTTAATTTCTAAATAATTAGGCCGATATAAAGTGCTATTAATTTCTTGTTTTACAAACTCACTTTGTGCTTCCAAAGTTTCTATTTTACCGCTTGGGTCGTAATTGTGAATAAGATAGGCATCGGCAATAAAAGCTTGGAAACGCATACCTTTCATTTGCCAATAATTGGCCCCTAAAGCCGCCATTAAGGGGGCAAATTGGAATTCTATACCCAATTTACTCGCCATGCTTTTTGGGTCGCCTTGTGCGTAATTTCGCTCTAAACGATTATAATAGGAAAACCCTTGAGGGCTTAATATTCCCCGGGCTACTTTTATTCCAATAAAGGGGTCGGAAATATCTACCCAAATAAGGCTGTCTTTTAAAATGCGGATTTCATAACGAAAAGACTGATTAAAACTAGGGCTTTGCACTCGACCCTTGCCTTTGATGCTTAACTTTTCGTATGCAAAAGCTTCGTCTTGAATTTTTTCTTCGAGCGTGGCCAATTTCAAATAGCTTGGCGCACCTTCCGGTAGATTGCGCTTCAAGCCACAGCTTACCACTAAAATTGAAAGTATTAAAAGCGAGAGGACTTTTCTCATTGTAGGGCGTCTATTTTTTGCTGAAGACTTTTATTAGCAGGATCTTTTTCTAGGGCTAGTTTATATTGCACTAGAGCTTCTTCTTCGCGGTTAGAAGCTTTAAGAATATCGGCATAGTGCTCTAAAACTTCTGCATCGTGAGTGGGGCTTAAGCGCAAGAGTTCCTCCATTTTTTGGAGTGCTTGGGGATAATTTTTTTGCTTAAAAAGTACCCAAGCCCAAGTATCTAGAAAAACAGGATTATTTGGACTTAAGCTGTTACTTTTTTGAGTGAGGCTTAGAGCCTTCTCCAGCTTTTCTGCTCTTTCGGCTAAATAATAAGCGTAATTGTTTAAAGCAGTGGCGTTTTCGCTATTAATGGCCAGAGCTTTATCGAAGTAAGCGTCACTCTGTTGGTGATCTTTGGTAATATGATAGGCAGCAGCCAATTGCAAGTAGAATTCAAGTTTCAAGTTCGGGTTTTGTACCACATAACTTAAGCCACTTTCTAAGTATGAAATAGCTTCCTCACTACTCTTTGCTTCATTAAAGGCAATGCCCGCTAAGAGATAAGGGAAAGCTTGATTAGGATAGAATTCTAGTGCTGCAGGCGCATCTTGGCGTAAGCTATCAAAAAGCCGATTTTGAATTTCAATTAAAAGAATTTGCTCCCAAAGTTGATACTTCTGCTCAATATTAAGCGCCCTTTTATAGAACCCTATCGCTTCGGCGTCTTTGCCATCTCGGCTTAGATAGTCGCCATACATGGCATAAATGCGTGGGTCTTCCACCTTGCTTTTTACTATATCGTTAAGCATTATGTAGGCTTCTTTGGCAAGAGTACTATCTTTTATAGAAGCGTCAAATAAACTTACTAAAACGCCTATTTTGCGCTCCACATCAAGGCGCGGGCTTTGCATGGCCTTGCGTAAATGATGCAAAGAAGCTTCTCTATCATTAACCTGTCGGTAATAATTGGCGAGGTCCAAATGAGGGCGAGGATCGTTGCTATCTAGGTCTACCATTTTATGATAAATCTCCAGGGCTTCGCTATCGCGACCATTAATTTGGTAGAGCTGCCCAAGCGCGCCGTAGTTATCGAGGTTATTTGGCTCTCTATCAATTAGTTGTTGTATGGCCGCGGCTGCACCTTCTATGTCATTGGCTTTGAGGTGAGCGATTTTTTTAAGTTCAATTAAAGACTCTAGGGGACCAAGCGTATTTTCTATTGTATCGAGATGTGCGAGGGTTAATTCTATTTGATTTTCTTCAAGGTAGGCTTGTGCCAGTTCATAGCGGAAGTCTAAATTTTCACGATCGCTGTCGAGTAGCTTTTGATAAATGATAAGCTGCTCATCATGTAATTGTGCTTGCTTGTAAATTGCCGCACAAAGAAGCATGTACCAGTGATTTTCTTTATCGAGTTCCATTGCTCTTTCCGCATAAAAAAGAGCATTATTTTGGTCTTCGCGGGCAATAGCTAGTTGGGCCAGTTCATAGCAAACGGTGGCATTTTCGGAATCGATGCGATAGAGCTCAGCAAAGAGGGCCTCTGCCTTTTCGCTTTCGCCACGCAATTTGAAGTTTTGCGCCGCAAAAAAATTTTCATTAAAAAGCCTAAGCCTTTCCCCCTTGAGCTTACTCTGGGCAGAAAGGCTTAAGCTAAATGGTATAAGTATTAAAAGGAATAAAGATTTATTCCAAAACGCTGTAATCGCCAATAGATATTTCTGTGAAGTTGCCATTAAACTTGGCTTTATTTCCAATCATTGAGTTTTTAAGAGTGGCATTGATTACCTCGCTGTCTTCCTGAATTAAAACATCTTCTAGGTGCGAATCTTTTACCACGGTGTTTTTACCAACGCTTACGCGTGGACCAACAGTTGAGTTGATGATTTTTGCGCCAGCAGCGATAAAACAAGGCTCAATAATTTTGCTATTTTCAATAATAGCCTCATCGCTTACTAGTTTCTCATCATTTTGGATAAAACCGAGAATTTTACCATTCGTTTCTAGGGTAACCGCTTTATTACCACAGTCCATCCATTCGTTAACGGTGCCCGAGGTAAATTTACTACCCTTAGATTTCATATTTTCTAAAGCATTGGTAAGTTGATACTCGCCTTTGTCTTTAATGTCATTATCTAAAAGATATTGCAATTCGCTACGCAGATATTCACCATCATTAAAATAATAAATACCGATAATGGCTTCATCGGAAATAAAGGTTTCGGGCTTTTCTACGAAGTCGGTAATAATGCCATTGTCGTCTTTTTTAACCACTCCAAAAGCCGCCGGGTTTTCGACTCTCTTCGTCCAGATAACACCATCGCTATTTACATCTAAACTGAAGTCGGCACGGAATAGGGTATCTGCGAAAGCAACCACCACGTTTCCTTCTAAAGATTCTTTAGCGCAAAGAATAGCATGAGCGGTACCAAGTGGCTTATCTTGGTAATAAATGCTTCCTTTTGCTCCCAAAGAAGCGGCGATTTCTTTAAGATTGTTTTCTACTTCTTCGCCAAAATCACCCGTTATAAAGGCGATTTCATCAACTTTTTGTCCCGCAACTTTTACAATATCTTCTACCAAACGGTGCACAATAGGCTTGCCCGCTATGGGAATTAAAGGTTTTGGAATAGTTAAGGTATGAGGTCTTAAACGGCTGCCACGGCCGGCCATTGGAACGATAATTTTCATTTTCTAATTCTTTGTTTGAATGTAATAAACAATGTTAGTTACAAAAATGCAGTTTGCCTAAAAATGGCTCATATTTTATTCGTAAAAAATGTGGCCTTATTTCTGGCCTGTGCTGCCAAAACCTCCTGCACCACGATCGGTTTCATCTAAGCTTTCGCTTATGTCCCATGTAATGCGACTGTATTGGGCAATTACCAATTGGGCAATTCTCTCGCCTGGGGCTATACTAACTTCCTCATTGCTAAGGTTTACTAAAATCACGCCGATTTCACCGCGGTAGTCGGCATCAATAGTCCCGGGGGCATTTAAAACGCTAATACCTTGTTTATAGGCCAAGCCGCTACGCGGACGCACTTGGGCTTCGTAACCTGGTTCGAGCGCAATATAAAGTCCAGTTTTAACCAAGGCTCTTTCTAAGGGTTTTAAGCTAATGGAATCTTCTAAAACCGCTTGTAAATCGAGGCCGGCAGAGCCAGCCGTTTGGTAACGAGGCAAGGGGTAGCCCGATTTATTAATTACTTTAACTTTTGTCATTTTTTCGCAAGTTTAAAATAGCACGTCCGTCTATCCAAAGCATGTAAAGGAGATAGAGACTAAAAATAATAAGGCCAGGCCAAAAGCGGGCATCAAACACATAATAGCTTAAATAAGCACCAATTAAGGCTAAGCCAAGATACATACTAACCGTGCGTACTGGATATTTTATGGGATCGTGTTTTTGATTGAGATAATAAGAGTAGACCGTCATGGCTGCATAACTAATGAGCGTGGCCCAAGCCGCCCCGGTATAGCCATATTTGGGCACTAATAATAGGTTGAAGCTAATGGTAAAAGCCAGTCCGAAAAAGGAAATATATGCCCCCATGCGGGTTTTGTTTTTAAGCTTATACCAAATATTGAGGTTGAAGTTAATGCCTAAAAGGAGGTTTGCAAAAAGTAAGATGGGCACAATATCCCAGCCTTCCCAGTATTTCTCATCAATAAAATGGCTCCATTTTAAAAGGGAAGTAAAACTTACTAATCCTAAAAAAATGAGCGACTGAATCATTACGAAATACTTCAGTACGCGCGCCATATTGTTTTTGATATTGCCTTCGCCTGAAAAGAAAAATGGTTCTGCCGCAAAGCGAAAGGCCTGAATAAAAAGCACCATGAAAGTGGCAATCTTCATCATGGCTCCGAAAACCCCCATGGCAACATCGTTTTCCCCTTCCGGTAGAAGGTATTTCATAAACTGAAACTGTGCTTTCTCATTACTTATCCCGGCAAGGAAACCAATAACTAAGGGGCTGGTGTAAATAAGCAGCTCTTTTAAAAGCGCGGGCCTAAGCTTAAAGCGGATCTGAAAATAATCGGGCAAAAAGAGCAGAATCATAAAGCCATTACCAATCAAATTGGCTATAAAAACATAGGCGACGCCCCAGTCGGGCTGATATAAAAATTGCAGCGCTTGGGGAAGGAGTTCCCGTTCGTTAAGATAGGGTAGAAGCAAGAAGAATACAAGGTTTAAGGAGACCATAAGGGCAATGGCTCCTAAGCGAATGGCCAGAAAACGCAAGGGCTTGTTTTCGGCTCTAAGTTTAGCAAAGGGTACTGCGGCGAGGGCGTCCATCGCTACAATTAGCAGCATCCAAAGAACAAAGTAAGGTCTGTCGGCAAACTGCAATGCTTCTGCAATAGGCCCTAAAAAAATCACAGTAAGGGCTATTAAAATAAGGGAGAGAACGAGAGTGAAGAGCACGGTATGGCTAAAAATATCGCGGCTAGCGTATTTTTTATCGTTGTAAAAACGAAAGAAAGCGGTTTCCATCCCGAAAGTTAAGATTACCATTAAAAAGGCAATCATAGAGTAAATGTCATTCAGTACTCCGTACTCGGCTTTATCAATAATCCCTGTATGTAAGGGAGTTAAGGCAAAATTTAGCAAACGCGCCAAAATGGTCGTTAAACCATAAATTACAGTTTGTGAAGCGAGTTTTTTAAGTGTCGACATTGCTTTTGCTAGAAGTGTAAAAGTATATTTTCACAAACGGAATTTTGCCCATTCCCAAGCTATTTCTGAACCTTTGTATTAACAAAAGATTGCCCTGCGCAATTCTTTATCTTTGGCGCAAATTAAAATACCTATGACAAGAAAGATTGCTCTCTTTATCTTAATTGGTTTCGGCTTACATGCGCAACATCATGAGTGCTTTGAATTACCGGCCTCTAGTTTAGAAGATATAAAGAACGATGTATTTTATTTAGCATCCAATGAGCTAGAAGGACGCCTTCCAGGCACTAATGGCGATAAGTTAGCCCGCCAACATATTTTAAGAGTTTTTAAATCAGCCGCTTTAGAGCCTGCATTGCAAGGCAGTTTTGAGCAAGAATTTAGTGTCCCCAATAGGGTTGTACGCATGGAAGGCCTTAACACTTTTAGCTATAAAGAAGAGGCGCTAAAAATTGATGAAGACTTTTACCCCGTGGCTTATTCTAGCAGTGGAAAAGTAAGCGGCGAAACCGAATATGTATCTTTTGGGATAGAAAGCGAAGTGCTCAAGCGCGATGATATTGACGATAAAGAGGTGAAAGGTAAAATAGCCGTTTTAGAAATGAGCTCCCCCGATGGGGTTCATCCTCACTCGAAATATATGCAGTGGCACGACATTGCTAAGCGCGTAAAATTGCTCAAAGAAAAAGGCGCAACTGCGGTATTGTTGGTGAAAACCAAGGGTAATGCGAATTCTCCCGAATCGGAGTTTAAAAGCTTGGAATCTTGTGGTTTGCCGGTGATTTACATTTGCAACGAAAAAATCGCTAAGAAATTAAGAAGAAAACGTTCGGTAAGCCTAGAAGTGCGCTTAAAAGAGTTTCGCGATATCACCTATAATATTGCGGGCCTGATTAATAATGCGGCTCCGCAAACTATTGTCATTGGCGCTCACTACGATCATTTGGGTTATGGTGGGCCAAGTTCACGCTATCGCGGAGATGCGGAAGAACAAATTCATAATGGGGCTGATGATAATGCCAGTGGCGTAGCGGGCTTATTAAGCTTAGTACGTTTTCTGGCAACTGCGGAAGATGCTAGTTTAAGGGCTTTTAACTATTTATTTGTGGCTTTTTCGGCCGAAGAAATGGGACTTTTAGGATCGAAATACTTTACCCAACAAATCAATAAAATACCCAATCTGCAGTACAGCTATATGATGAATATGGATATGATTGGGAGAATGGAAGATAATGTGCTGGCAATTAACGGAGTAGGTACTTCTCCTTTGTGGTCGGAAATAATCAATCCGATTAATTGCGATTTAACCCTGCAATTAAGCGAAAGTGGAGTAGGACCTAGCGATCACACCAATTTTTACTACTTAAATATGCCAGTCCTGCATTTTTTTACGGGTACACATGAAGATTATCACACACCAGACGATGATGCCGAGAAAATTAATGTGAAAGGGATTTTTAGCACCTTAAACCTGATGGCCTCTATTATTCGCAATAGTCCAGTAGGAGCAGCTTTGCCTTTTACCACTACTAAAGTGGAAAGCACTAAGGCACCAAAATTTTCGGTAACCCTCGGGGTGATGCCCGATTACCTGTACCAAGGTCAAGGAATGAAGATTGACGGGGTAACCAAAGGTAAACCAGGGGAAGGCGCTGGATTACAGGCAGGCGATATTATTACTCAACTTGGAGAAGTTCAGGTATCTAATATGCAAAGCTATATGGAAGCTCTTTCTAAATTAGAAAAAGGCGAAAGCGCCACATTACTCTATAAAAGAGGTGCAGAGGTACTTAGTGCTGTGGTTCAATTTTAAGACTTAAAAGATGAATATTGCCGTAATAGGAGGTGGAAGCTGGGCAACTGCGTTGGTAAAAATCTTTACTGAAAGTAACGATTACGTGGGTTGGTGGATGCGCGATGAAGCCAATGTGATGCACATTAAAAAGTATCACAACAACAATAAATATTTAAGCTCGGTAGAATTGCAAACCGAGAAAATCGATATTTCTACCGATATCAATCAAATCGTAAAACAAGCAGAAATTCTGGTCTTTGCCATTCCTTCCGCTTTTCTTAAATCTTCACTCAGCGGCTTAACCATTGATATCAGTGCTAAGAAAGTTTTTAGCGCCATTAAAGGGATTGTACCTGATGAAAATCTCATTGTAGGTGAGTTTTTTCATCAAAAATACGGGGTGCCCATCACTAGTATTGGCGTTATAACTGGTCCCTGCCACGCCGAAGAGGTGGCTCTAGAAAGGTTGAGTTATTTAACGGTGGCAACCCAAGATAAAGAACAAGCCGCCGCTTTAGCCAAGCGTATGGACTGTGACTTTATTAAAACCACCATTTCCGACGATATTTATGGTACCGAGTACGCAGCCGTTCTTAAAAACATTTATGCTTTAGCGGCAGGTATTTGCCACGGATTAGGCTACGGCGATAACTTTCAGGCGGTTTTGGTAAGTAATGCCATACGCGAAATGAAGCGCTTTATTAAAGAAGTACATCCGATTAAGCGCGATATAAATGACTCGGCTTATTTGGGCGATTTATTGGTTACGGCTTATTCGCAGTTTTCGCGTAATCGCACCTTTGGAAACATGATTGGCAAAGGCTATACAGTGCGCAGTGCCATGTTAGAGATGAATATGGTAGCGGAAGGTTATTATGCTGCGGCCTTAATTAGGGAGGTTCGTAAGGAGAAGGAAATTAAAATGCCAATTGCGGATGCGGTTTATAAAATTCTTTATGAAAATAAAAACCCCAAAAAGCTAATGGCAAAGCTTACCAGCAAGCTTAATTAAGAGCAGAGTTTAGTTATGGAAAAGGATTATTCAGCGCCACAGTTTATCGCCTATAAAAGGTCGAAACCGAGCTTTCACTCCATCTTGGAAGAAAGTAAAAGCCTCAATGATCTTTATCAAGAACGTCGTAGTTGTCGTTATTTTTCCTCACAAAAGGTAGAGAAAGAGGTGATTGAAAATCTCATTCGTATTGCGGCATCTGCCCCGAGCGGGGCCCATAAACAACCTTGGCACTTTGTGGCGATTAGCGACCCTGTCTTAAAAAAGAAGATTAGAGAAGCCGCCGAAAAAGAGGAGCGTGCCTTTTACGAAGGGCGGGCAAGTAACGAGTGGCTAAAAGATCTAAAACCCATTGGCACCGACGCCAATAAGGAGTTTTTAGAAACCGCGTCGTGGTTAATAGTAGTCTTTAAGCGCAGTTACGATGTTTCCTTAGAAGGCGAAAAAGCGAAGAATTATTACGTAAACGAATCCGTGGGTATTGCTAGCGGTTTTATTATCAGCGCTATTCATCATTTAGGTCTTTCCACGCTCACACATACGCCCAACCCAATGAACTTTTTAAGCGAAATTTTAGAGCGTCCCAGCGAGGAGAAACCCTTCCTTTTGCTACCCGTAGGTTACGCTTCTGCAGATGCTCAGGTACCCAATTTACAGCGTAAAGCACTAAATGAGATCAGTCAATTTCACTGACTGAGAAGATTCCAGCTAGAAAGCACATTTTTTTTGCTAAATTTTCGCCTCACTTTCTTTTAATTATCATATTTGAAAGTTGATAGGGGGAAAAACGATGATTGCACAATTAAGCAAATTTCAGATAGGGTTCTTTATAACGGCAGTCGCTCTGGCTTCATTAGTGGGTATTAATCAATACCACTTTGGCATGTGGAATCAGTATATTTCCTTGCCTTGGCTTTACGATATAATCAATCCTGCGCTTTACCAAAACGACTTATTGGTAGATCAACAGGTGAATTCACCTACCTTCTTTTTGTACGGGTTAGCTGCTTTGGCGCCTTTGTTTTTACAAAATATTCCGCTACTGTTTTTTAGTCTTTATAGCTTAACTTTATTCTATACTATTTACTCATTTTACCGCTTAGGCTCTGGCCTTTTTAAGGATAAGCGTAGCGGGGTTTTAGCGGTAGTTTTATTGGCCTTCGCATTCCCAGTAATTGGCGATGTGAGTATCTGGGATAGTCTTTTGATGGAGCGCACTATTGCTCTTCCTTTCTTATTGATTTCCATTTACAGCAGCTACAGTAAAAAGTATTGGCTTAGCATTATTCTACAGGCAATTGCGTTTAATATTCATCCATTATCTGCCGCGTATATTATTGCCGCTACTTGGTTTGGCGTTTTAATTGCTCGGGGCTTTAAAAAAGAATACTTTCTCTACGGAGCGACCTTATTGGTATTCGTTTCTCCCGCGTTATACCTGCGTTTCAGCAGCCCAGAAGAAGCTTCGAGCAGTGCAAATTTGGCCGCTACTTGGATGGAAGTAATGCGCCTCCGTAATGGTCACCACACCTTTCCTTCGGAATTCCCTACTATCATTTTTGTGAAATCACTTTTAATGGCGATCACCTATTTTGTATTGGTGCTGCAAGGTGGTTTCAAAGTGGCTCAGAAGAAGTATTTACTGGCTTTCGGTTCTTTTATTCTTTTCATGCTCTTGCTAGGAACCGTTTTCACGGAGCTTTATCCCGTAAAATTGATCATACAGTTACAGCTTTATCGTGCTTATTTATTCCTGGTCATTTTAACGATTGTGCTCTGGTCAGGCCTAATAATTACTCGGCCTAAACCCTTGTATTTTCTATTGGCTATCGCCATTCTCGCTCAGTATTTTTACGGCGAGTGGTCTAAAACTGCCACCGTTTTAATTTTTGCGCCGGGCGCTTGGTTCCTTTTACGTTTTTATGGTTTAAAACTGCAAAGCACCGTTTTATTAAGCACCTCATTTTTAGCCTTGGGTTTACTGGCTTTTGTTCTAAGAGGCGGCTTAGATATTACACAAGGAGAACAAGAAAAAGACTGGTATGCCGTGCAGGATTGGTTTCAGGCCAATACCGACATCAATAGCTTAGCCATTGTGCCACCTGCGGAAGCAGGCTTTAGAGTGCGAAGTAAGCGCGCTTCGTATGGCGACTGGTTTGATGGGACCAAGGCCTTTTTCAGTGAACACTACGCGGCATATTGGTTAGATCACATGAAAAGCCTTGGCTGTACCGATCCAGAAACACTAAAGGAAGATTATCGTACCCTAGGGAAAGAAGATTTTCTCGCTATTTGGGAAAAAGAACAAGGTAAATTTAGCGAAGCTTATGTGGTGCACTATGCGGATGAAGCTATTGAAAGCTGGGACCCAATATTTAGAAACGGACGTTTCGTTGTGTACCAATTGCCTTAGTTAAAACGACCACTTCAAGCGTAAAAAGCTCGCTGCTGATAACCATTGTAATTTATTATCGACCAAAGGGTTTTGCGTGCTAAAAGCTTGCAAGGCAAAAAGTAAATCGAGGTTTTTGCCTAAAGAATAGCTGAGGCTTGGATAAACAATAAGATTATCGAAGTCAGGACTAAACATCGTTCCTAAAGAAAGAGTAAAGAGGGGATTAAGATTATAATTGGCGCTTAGAAAAATGGTGTGCTTAAAGAGGAATAAGTTGCGCGGACTCATTACATTGTTTGCTCCAAGCTGACTGAAGTCGGTAAAATTGGCATCGCCCCGGCCTTCCTCGTTAAAGAGATAACTCGCTTGCACATAAAGACCATTCTTGAAAATATAATCGAGGGCGGTGCTAAAGAGAAAAGCGGGTCTATCGTCATCAAAGGGGGCGTAGTAATTATACTCACCTTTAAACCCCACCTTGCCCAAGCCTCCTGCGAAAGCTCCACCTATCACTAAATCTTGCTGGTAAACTCCCGCTAGAAACTGCCAATCGTACTGCCAGCGATTAAACTTATACAACAGGGCAGAAGTAGAGTTTTTCAGTTCTATTGCAGGGGCTAAAACGAGCTCCCAGCTATTAGTGTAAGTAGGGAAATACTGAATACGTAAGGCATCACTGCCAAGTCGTTCTTCGTAGTCGAAATCGAAGTAATTATACTGATTGAAAATATCGTTGGGATTCCAGACTGTATTAACACCCCAGTTAACCCTTTGTCGGCCAAGGCGTATAATCCATTTTTCACTTTCCCACTGGGCGTAGAAGCGATCTATACTGGTGTGCAGGGCTAAATTAGGATCGCGGCCATAAAAGAAATTAAGGTCTACTAAGCCTGCATCGGCCTCGAGGCTATTAAAAAAAGCAGAACCATTTTTCAGCTGACTGCCTGCAAAAAGACGGTTGCGGGTGCTAAGGGCAAAAGACCAAGAATCGTTAGCACGATAGTTAAAATTCAAGCGGTTATGGAGGAGATAATCTGCAGCTTGCAAATCTGCGGAAGCGACATTGGCCCCAAAAAAATTACCATTAGCTACACTGTAGCTGCCTAAAAACTTTAGGTAGCCGGATACTTTTAGCTTACTCAGGCTCGGGTTTTCTTGCGCATCTAAGCGAAAGCTTAAAAACAAAAGAAGGAAGAAAAGGGGCTTAATGACTTTCCTTAATCTGTCCATCTTCAACGTAAATAATGCGAGAGGCGCGATCAATTACGCGCTGATCGTGGGTGGAAAAAATAAAGGTGATACCCTCTTCTTGGTTTAGCTTGTGCATAATGTCTAACAAATCTTCTGTGCTTTTAGAGTCGAGATTGGCGGTGGGTTCATCCGCTAAAACAAAACTGGGTTTCGAAGCTAAAGCGCGTGCCACTGCTACTCTTTGTTGTTGTCCGCCACTGAGCTCTGTCGGACGTTTGTGCATTTGCGCTTCTAGGCCCACCGCCTTCAAAAGCTCTTGGGCGCGGGTTTTTCGCTCGCGGGCAGATGCGTTCTGAAGGAGCATAATGAACTCTACATTTTCTTGGGCACTTAATACGGGAATGAGATTATAGGCCTGAAACACGAAGCCAATATGTTGCAAGCGAAAATTGATAAGCGCATTGTCTTTTAATTGATGAATGGCTTTTCCATCCACAATTACTTCGCCTTCGGTGGGGCTGTCTAAGCCGCCGATGAGGTTTAATAAAGTGGTTTTCCCCGAACCTGAAGGACCGACAATGGCGGTAAATTCACCCGCTTCAATTTGCAGGTTTACTTTATCTACCGCGCGTATAATATGGTCTCCATCTTGGTAAAGGCGACTGAGGTTTTTAGTTTCAATAATTGCCATGATAGGTTAAATTGTGCGTAGGGTTTCTACGGGATTAAGTTTTAAAGCTCTACGAGCGGGATAAATGGCCGCTAAAAGGGTCATGATAAAAACAATGGCGGTAGTACCCCAGTAAAAACTGCTGGGTAAGGCAGGATAAATAACAGAGTCGATGCCATAACTAGCTAAACCATCGCTAAAAACGGCTAGATCTAAACCACTTTTGCTGCCCTGCCAAACGCTGTAATAGGCCAACAGAATGCCGAGCGGCCCGCCCAATAGGGCTAGGTAAAAGGTTTCGACCATAATCATGGAAAAGACCTTAGTCCTGCTCATGCCCACGCACATTAACATGCCTAATTCTTTGCGCCTTTCCAACACCGCCATTAGCATGGTATTAATAATCCCAAAGGAAAGCGCCAGCATAATAATGCCAATAATTATATAGAGCATTTGCGTCATAATATCATCTGCATAAGCGAGTTCCGGACTCAGTTGCTGCCAGCTCTGAATGGCCAAAGCAGGAAAATGAGCTTGCAGTTCTTGCTGTACGATTTCGATATCGGCATCTTCTTTAAGCAAGGCGGCAATTTCGTGCACTTGCCCTGGCTCAAGGCCAAGAAGCGCTTGTAAATCGCTTTGCCGGACATAGAGGTTTAGTTCTTCCATTTTAGAAGAAACCTCTTTGTAAAAGCCTTTTACCTTAAAGGCAGATGAGATAATATTTCCCTGCCCATCGCTGAAGTTAAGAATGATACGCGAGCCAATTTTAGCCTCCAATTTCTGCGCTAAGGCGCGACCAATCAACACGGGATTAGATCCTTTTTCCGGGAAATACTCTCCTTCGGTAAGCTTCTCCTCAAGGTGACTTAAAGCCGCTTCGGCATTAGGGTTTACGCCAATAATTTGCGCAGCACCGCTGTAATGCGCCGAGCTCACCATGCCGCTCGCTTTGGTTCGGGTGGCGAAGGCTTCTAAGCGAGGGTCTTTATTTAATAAGTCATCTACCGCAGTAGCCAAAAAAGTAAAGGCTACTTCTTTTTGATCGAGCCAAGCACTGTTGTGGATTTGCAGATGGGAAATCTGATTGCGAATCATGCTTTCTTTGCGCTGTTCGTTTAGGCCAAAGCTAAAAGCGCTCACAAAAATTCCCGCCCAAATGCCCAAGAAGATAGAGCAAACCACCACTGCACTTCTTAGTTTATTGCGCCAGATATTGCGCCAGGCAATTTTAAATACTGTTTTCATTGTCGCATGGCTTTAACGGGTTGAAGGCGGTAGATACTTACAACAGCATAAAAGCTTAAAATCAGACAGATAAGAAGAATAGCGCCGCCGTTATTGAGCCAAATACTGGGATTGAGGCTAAAAGGAATAATCGGTTCCATGCCGTAATCTTCCATCATTTTATCCATGCCATCGCCTAGTTGGATAGGATTAATATGATAATACCAAGTGATGGGGAGTGCGAGAAGACTGCCACTTAAAACACCTAGGAGGGCTAATAAAGTGGTTTCCATATAGGTGGTGAAGGCGAGGCGAAAACGACTCATGCCTAAAGAGATGAGAATGCCGAATTCGTGCATACGCTCGGATGTGAGCATCAAAATGGTGCCGAAAACGCCGAAGCCAATTACGAGGTAAAGAATAAAGAGCATGGCTAAGCCGCCTGCACTATCTGCTTCCATGGCTTGAATAAGTTCGGGCATCATATCGCGCCAAGTTAAAATGGTATAGGCTTGCGCATCTAGCTGCGACTGTAAACCTTGCTTGAGAGCAATGAGATCATTTTTATTTTCGGGAACTACCACCAAAGCGCTTAGACGCTGGTATGCTCCCGTTAGTTCTTGTAAGTCCTTTAGTTTAAGGTAGACCGTGCTTTTATTGGCTTCAGGGTTTTTTAAGTCGGCAATGCCGCTAATTAAAAACTTGCCATTGGCGCTCATGCCTTGGTAACCTTGACCAATAATTACGAGGCTGTCGCCCACTTTAAGGGCAAGGTTTTCGGCCAGTTTCTCCGCTAAAACTACTGCACTTTGTTCGGGCTTAGGGAAGCTACCCGCCACAATTTTTTGGTGCAAGCCGAAGTATTCAAATTCTAGTTCTTGGTCAATTCCGCGTAAAAAGCCAGGTCTGGTTTCGCTCTCGGCAGATGCCAATAATCCAAAACTTTCTAAGCGAGGCAGAAGCGCCTTAACCTGATCATTTTGGAGGAGCTTGGCTTGCAAACTATCGCTTTGCCGGATGCTTTTTTCGAGGCTCTGTTTTTCCCAGTAGCCTGGTGCTTGAATTTGCAGATAACCAGTGGTGGCGTTAATTACGCTGGCGTAGGCTTGATCGTAAGTGCCTAATTGCATGCTGCGCATTATTAGAGCGAAAAACAAGGCGAAAGCCACGGAAGCCATGGTAATGAGACTACGTCTTTTATTGCGCCAAATGTTTCGCCAAGCGATTTTGATTAGCATTTTAACGTACTCTTTTCATGTATTGGGTAGTGAAATATTCACGGGGTACAGTAGTTTCGAAATCGAGAGAATGGTACTCGAGGATGGTCATTTTTTCGGGCTCGGCCACCGGTTTCATTATAGTGATAGTAGCCAAAGTGCGACCGCCAATTTCGCGGATGTTTTTACCTTCCATGAGGTTGACCAAATCACCTTCTTCATCGTAAAATTCGCTGCGCAATTGGATGTATTCGGCTTGGTCGATATGGAGAATAATTTTACCCCATACCACAGCGGCGTCGGTTTTCGGCAGTAATTCTATTTGCCAGCATTTACGTCCGCCAATTTCTATTTCGCCTAAAAGTTTGTGATTGTAATCTTTTACTAAGGAAGACTCTCGCACGAGATCGTCATTAGTGAAATCGGAGCCCATCCAGCTTTGCATCATCATACTGGGCGGTAGTTTTACATTGCGTTCAATGCTGGGAATCCAGTTGTAAATTTCTTTTTGCTTTTTAAGGTAAACCGTGCCTTGGTCGCGCGCGGGACTGGTTATAAGAATAAGG
>JAGYKI010000027.1 GCA_018401735.1 Schleiferiaceae bacterium | reverse complement strand
CAGTAGCAAGTGGCACCGATGGCAACTACGTATTCAAACTCATTCCAGAAGGTGAAAATGGGGTCTATATTGCAAAAAGGATTGCCATCGAATTAGGTGATATTTCAATAGGCGGATATATTATTAAGAAAGGACTTAGCGTTGGTGATCTTGTTGCCGTTGCCGGGCTTAGAGCCTTGTATGATGGGAAAAAAGTGAAGCTCTTGGAAAACTAATATTTATGAACTTAACAGGACTTTCACTCAAATACAATCGGATTACACTACTTGCCTTATTGGTGGTGGTAATAATGGGACTCTTGGAATACAGCAATCTGTCAAGAGATAGTATGCCACCATTTACCGTACGTGTAGCCACCATCATCACACAATTTCCTGGGGCAAGCCCAGAACGTGTTGAATCCCTCATAAGTGATAGAGTAGAAAAGGCTTTACAAGAAATCCCTGAGGTAAAGACAATATCCAGCACTAGCAGAACAGGTGTTTCGATTGTAAAAATGAGTATCTGGGAAGATGTTCCTGAGAGTAAGCTACAGTCTATTTGGGATTTGGCAAGAAGAAAAATCGACAACATAAAAAAAGACCTGCCCGAAGGCATTTATGGCCCCAAACTCGATGACGAAAACATAGGTGTGGTGTATGGCATTTTTGTTGGTTTAGAATCGGATGGATTTGAATATAATGAGCTTAAAACTTATGCAGATAAGCTTAGAGATGACCTCATAGCCCTTGATGACGCAGCCAAAGTCATCATTGGAGGCGAGGTGGAAGAGCGGGTTTATATTGAGTATAATGATGCCAAACTGGCTCAAGTAGGACTCACATCAGGCCAACTAAAAAACATTATTTCAGAAAGTAATATCATCATCCCATCTGGGCAAATCAACCTCGGGGATGAACGCATCATTTTGGAATCATCTGGAAACTTTCAATCCGTCGAATCCATTAAAAATTTAGTTATACCCATCGGATTCCAAGGAGAAACGGTACTATTAGGAGATCTGGCCACTATCAATAAAGACTATGTCTCTCCAAAGGAATCTATTGTCAGAATAAATGGTAATCAGTCCTTAGCATTATACGTTACTGTAAAAGAAGGAGCCAATTTGATTGAGTTGGGAAAAGATGTTGACGATGTTATTAAGAATTACAACGAGACCAAACTGCCCCTTGGAATCACTGCACTACGCATAGCTTCTCAGGATATAGAAGTTCAGAAAAAAATCAAAGTTTTTATAGGTAATTTGGTTCAAAGTATTGTTATCGTTCTTTTGGTTATATTACTTGTACTGGGATGGAGAGCGGGTGTTATCATTGCCAGTTTAGTTCCAGGTACTATGATTCTAACTTTCTTATTGATGGGATTGTTTGATGTAGGACTTAATCAAGTAACACTCGCTTCCCTGATTATGGCGCTGGGGTTGTTGGTAGATAATGGCATCGTAATGGTAGAGTCGCTACTTGAAAAACTGCAAGAAGGACAATCAAAATTTGAGGCAGCCGTAAATTCAGCCAAAGAATTTATGACACCACTTCTCATTTCATCCTTAACCACCTGTGCAGCCTTTCTATCTTTCTATTTAGCCGATGGTCCAATGGGTGATATGATGGGAAATATATTCTTGGTGATCACGATGGCATTGCTTTCTTCTTGGCTGATGGCGTTTACTATTATCCCTCTTTTTGGGATTGCGCTATTGAAAGTCCACAAGTCAGCAGGGCCGCATAAAACCATTTTTGACCATATAAAGGAGCCTTATAACAAGTATTTAGATTGGGCATTAAAAAAGCCTGTACTTACTCTTTTAGCTATCGTAGTGCTATTTTTCATTTCAACTGTTGGATTCAGATTCATTCCAAGCATTTTTATGCCACCAAGCGATCGAAATTTGGTCGTGGTAGATATCAACTATCCATTAGGTACAAAAATTGAAACAACTGATTCTAAAGTTGGACTTCTTGAAAATTTTATAAAGGATAGTTTGCTGATTAATGATAAATTAGATGAAGGTATCATCAATTGGTCATCCTATATTGGCAAAGGTCCTGAGGCTTATGATTTGGGTTATTTTGCGGGAGAGCCCAACTCATCTTATGCCCATATGTTAATCAATACCACATCAGATTTTGCTAATGATATAGTAATAAATAAACTAAGAGATTTTGCTGATAATAACTTGCTGGATGCCGAAATAAAAATAAGCCGATTGGTGGGATCTGGTGGCGCTGAGGCACCTATTGAAATAAGAATTACTGGAGATGACCCAGATGAACTATTTAAAATTGCAGATAGAGTTAAGACTAAACTATTTCAAACGCCAGGAGCCATCAATATTACGGATGACTGGGGCTCTCGTATCAAAAAGCTATATGTAAAAATTGACGAGCATAAATTATCAAGGTCGGGGCTTACCAATCAGGACGTTGCGGTTTCTTTGCTAACCTCTTTAGATGGTTTTGAAGTGGGAGAGTTTCGGGATGAAGATCAAAGCATTCCTATTACAATGAAGCGTGAAGGAAGTGAAAACCTGGCTTATTCAAATATTAAGAACCTGAACGTTTTTTCGCAGTCCAGAGGGACAAGTATCCCATTGTCGCAAGTAGCAGAAATTGAAATCCCTTGGCAATATTCCAAAATATTAAGGCGCAAGCTCAAACGGAATTTGATTATTCAAGCAAGTGTGGCAGACGGATATTTGGCCAGTGATATAATGAATGAGGCTATCCGACCTATGATGAACGAAGAATCTAAAACCTGGAAAAGTGGATACACCTTTGAATATGGAGGAGATGCCGAAGGAAGTAATGACGCAATGGGGGCAGTTTTACTTAATTTACCGCTTTCATTCTTTATCATCATTCTCTTGTTGGTCATTCAGTTTAATTCTATTCGGAAAGCAGGTATCATTTTAATGACTATTCCGCTTTCATTAATAGGTGTTACTGGGGGTCTATTAGGAGCGGGTTCCTTTTTTAGTTTCACTGCCTTTTTGGGTATCATTTCTTTGGCTGGTATCATTATCAATGATGCTATTGTTCTGATTGACAAAATGGGGTCTGAATTGAACGAGGGAAAAGGGCTCTTGGAAAGCATAAAAAAAGCAGCTAACGATCGTTTCAGTCCTATTATGCTTACTACACTTACCACATCTTGTGGTATGGTACCACTTTGGACAGGTGGCGGTGCACTCTGGTCGCCAATGGCCATTACCATTATTTTCGGACTCCTTTTCGGAACAATTATCTTACTAATTTTTGTCCCTGTAGTCTTTAAATTATTGTTCCGAAATGAGCAAAAGAAAATTGCATAGTTGATAGAAATATTGCCATGCTTGTGAGGCACTTTTATGAAGCAAAATTGAATGAAACAAAGGTCAATATTAAAAGCTGAAACATTTGCTGCAATAACAACACTGTTCAGTTGGATTGCTATTGGGACGGTGGTTTTTCATAGATTGGAATCTTGGAATTGGATTCAGTCATTCTACTTTTCCGTAGTAACCATTACTACCGTAGGATATGGGGATTTTACACCAACCAACGACTTAAGCAGGTTGTTTACAGCTATTTATATTTTAGTGGGAGTAAGCATAGGACTTGTAACTTTAAGTGTTATCGGATCCGAAATTTTAAGAAGAAGAGAACAGAGATATTCAGAAAGAAGTAGAAGTTAATCTCCAATTGAATCGTACAAAAGGTCTAATTGCTTCCAAAATAATACAGCACATTACAGTTCTTATCTTTTGTTAACTGCATTGATAATTTACTTGAAATATTTTAGCATATAATAGTATCAAAATGAAAAATGTTGTTGTTTTTTCTTCTTTATAGAGTAATTTCTATAAATACCCTATCCATCGAATAATGGTCCAAACAAAGAAATTTTTATAAAAATTATTGTGCATTATTAATGTGTTCGACAAGCTGTTTGGAACTTATCAGTAAGAAATGGAAAAGATAAAAGAACATTACTCATAAAAAAACTGGGCCTAAAACCGCATATACGTCCATTTACCCTAAACAGGCAAACGGCGTATATGTAAAAAGTCAGACCGCGCAAAAACTCACCCTAAAATGTGAGTAAGTCTTGTTCAATTTCGCTCCTGGTTTTAGGGTTGTTTTTTATCTTGAAATCAAATCAATCAAGGTTATTTCATGCATCATTTAGACAATAATTTTTGTGCCCACATTTAGAACAGGCAAATCCGTTTTTCCATTTTAGTTCTGCATGGTGAGTATAGCAGCTTCGATTATCGAGAAAAAGCTTATTGAACTCAAATATTGAAAGGCTTTTGTAGTTCGCTTCCATCTTGATAAAACAATTTGTCTAAAAGCTAAGGGTTCTATGGTCTTAAACTAACGCCTAAAGCAACAGGTTTAATAGTCAGTTTTAAGGGCCAATAGATTCTAAAAGCTTATTTTATTCCCAACTCTATTTTTCCCGTTTCATAGACATTAGAGTAAAGACACTTCACATTGCATTTAAGACGGTTCACCATCATTTTCTGAAAAGATCTAGTCTAGGAGATTAATTTTGAGCACATTAATCAAAGCCTAAAATGTCTTGCACAATTTAATAAGAAAGGAGATTACGCTGCTTGCCTTAGCACTTTTTGTCTCGACTTGCTCAAAAGATGACCATGTTTCAAGCCCTATCAAAAATAATTTAATTTCTTTTCGAGAATTGTACGACCAAGGAGTAGATAGATGTCTTGGTCGCTTTTCGCTTACATCGTTTAATTCTGCGGGATCAGTTAGAGAGTACTTTTTTGGCATTCCCGCCGGACGAATATGCTTTAGGAGTAATGATTTCTCCATGTTTAGCCAAAATAGTAGTACCAATGATCTGCTGATATTTTTGCATGGAGAAGGATTTTGGAAGCTTGCTTCTTGTGAAACTGCAGAAACAGGCATGCCATCTATTCCTTTTGGGATGTTAAGCCCTAACGATACTACTAATCCTGTGCGGAATTATCATAAAGGTTACATAGCCTATTGCGATAGCAGCGCTATCATTAGAGAAAATGCGGTGGATAGTGATGACGATGGAGTAATTGATAGATAATCAGATTGCACAAAAAACTGAGAAACAATGGATTGCTATTATACTATTAGACTAAGTTTCATGGGAGTCTAAAACAGATAAACTTATGTTATAAGAAAAATAATCATAAATAAAATATAATAAATCATGAAAAGTATCTTAAAAATTTTAATTCTAACCTCAATGCCATTTTTTTCAATGGCTCAACAAACAATCAATTATACTATCACGGTAAATTCTGTTCAGCGTCAATTTATTTTGTATGTTCCTGCTGCTTATAATCCAAGCACAAGTGCACCTCTAGTATTTAGTTTTCATGGTTTGGGAGGGAATGCACAGGCACAAATGCAAGACCATGATTTCAGACCTGTTGCAGATACAGCAGGGTTTATTCTAGCGCATCCTTTAGGGCAACCCGTTGCAGGTGCAGCTCTTGGTTGGAACTTTGGCAATCCGAATTTACCAGATGATGTGCTTTTTACTTCTAAAATGATTGATACCATAGCAGCCGGTTTTAACATTGACCATGATAGGGTGTACGCATGTGGCATGTCATTCGGTGGTTTTTTCAGTGTTTTTTTAGCCGGACAACTTAGTAATGAAATTGCCGCTGTAGCTTCAGTTGCCGGTACAATTTTAAATAATGTACCTACTAACATGATATCACCTACTAGACCCATTGCATTTCTCGAAATCCACGGAACGGATGATAATAATGTGCCTTATGCAGGTAATCAAGCCGCAAAACCTGTTCAATATGTTCTGGATTTGTTTGTTAATCACAATAATTGTGATACTATCCCATCTATAACAGCCTTACCAAATAACAATCCCAATGATGGCAGCACGGTAGAGCATTATGTTTATGCTAATGGAAATGTTGGAACAACAGTGGAGCACTTAAAAATAACTGGCGGAGGTCATACTTGGCCAGATGAAAATACAAATGCTCAAAATGTAAATAGAGACATCAACGGCTGTGTAGAAATTTGGAGATTTTTTTCAAAATTTGACATCAATGGTGCTGTTAGCCCTCTTTCGATTGTAGATGTTATTAATGATGTGCAGAAAATAGCTGTTTACCCAAATCCAGCTCAGGAAAGCATTACTGTCGAAGTAAAAAACCCAATTAATAGCATTAGGGTTATCAACAATTTGGGACAAGAATTTAATCTTCCTACCAGTCATTTTGATGAAAAAATTCAGATTTATATAACAAGTATTCCTACTGGCATTTACTATGTTTTCTTAACTCATGATAGCGGAATGTTTAAATCAACCTTCATAAAACAATAAATATGCAACAATTATTCCTTAAAAAAATTAATATCGTACTATTTGCGCTTTTTGCCTTAGCCACTACTTATCAATCGAAAGCACAAGTAAGCTCTATTGTCTCAGCCTTCTTTGGACTTGATAATGCGATGCCGCTTCAAGCTAATTTTTTATGTCCAGGAGCACAAGGGATGGACGGAATGCCGGTGAATTTTATTTACCCAATAGATGCGTCTACCCTGTCAGCAGCTGATTTTGAAGTTGAAGATAGCCTTGGAAATATACATATTCCTATGTGTGCTGTTTTAGCACCCGCTAATGAGAATGGGGAAAATAGAACTGTACTTTTAATCGGTGAATTTGGAAATGCTGCCACAAGTCCACCTGTTGAAGTGCGGGTGGTAGGTGATATATTTACAATTAGCACCTTGTCTGGGGAATCTGCTTGTTCAGAAATCATTAACTTGAATGGAGTCTCTACAACAAATGTGGTACCGCTTGCTGATGGACCAAGTTTGTTTTTTGCCCAAAGAATTGATGGTAATCTGAACGAATGCAGTTCAGGTATTCAAACGATACAAGTGGCTTGGAATGGTGGCATCACACCACACATAAGTGGTGATTCAGAAGCTGACTTATCTCAATATTATATTGGTTACTCTGATAGTTCAGGAGTTTTAATTCCGCATATTCCCATTTCGATTGCTGATATAAATGATAATGACAACTTTCACCAACTTTGTTTTTTGACAAGTGATGATATTGTTAAAATTTCGATGGAGGCTAATAAAGTCGAAGATCCAAATCAAGACCCAAATCAATATAGCGAAATAGATGTGAATTATTGTACATCCTTAAAAATACAAGCGGACATTTTTGATAAAAAGCATAAAGTATATCCGAATCCCTTTAAAGATGAAATTCAAATTGAAAACCTTCATGGAGACGAATACTTTGTTATTTATGACAATTTAGGTCGTAAAATTATAGAGGGAAAATACTTTGAAACAATAAAAATACCAGATGCAAAACCTGGTATATATTATTTAATCTTAATAAGTAATGCCAATCAAACAACTCGTAAAATAATTAAAAGATAAATGCCACATCACCTTTACGCAAGCAGGCATCTCGGGCTTTGTAGGATAGGAAATGCTAAATTTAAAGTTTAGTTTCCGCCTCAGGCGGATTCAGTGGTAAAAATCCCTGCCTATTGCTGAATCTGCTGAATGGTTATTTACAAATTCAACAACAACCAAAACTGGAAATACTTTTTGAAATAGCTAAAATACTTGATGTTGATTCCATTGAATTAATAGATACTAAGCATGAATAAAAAAAAATAGTATTTGAAAGCCTAATGCTGCTTCAGCCGCGCTTAAATTAAAAATTTAAGCGCGAACTCAGCCTAATAAATACTCTTCTACCATTTCGCGTAAACAGCCTTCGCCGCCCAGGCTTTTTAGGATACGTACTTTGGGATGTTGCTTAACGGCGCTAACGGCATTGTTGGGACAAAAAGCCAAACCCGCCTTTTCTAAAATGGGAAGATCATTTACATCATCGCCAATATAGGCGACTTGTTCTATGCTGAGATGAAGGGCTGCTAGCCATTCGTTCAAAACTTCAAGCTTTGGTCTTTGACCTACATAACAATGACTCATGCCAAGGTTTTCTGCGCGCTTTTCTACAATACCAGTAGAAGTTCCGGCCGAGATAATGCCTGTGTACATGCCGGCTTCTTGGGCGCGCTTGATGCCCATGCCATCCTTTACATTGAAAATTTTAGTGGAACTACCATCTTCGTTGAGAATCATTTCACCGCGGGTAAGTACACCGTCGCAGTCCATCACGAGAAACTTAATCTCTTTGGCCTCAAAGCTTAGGTCCTTTTCTAAAAGCTCATAAATTGCCAAATTCTCTGCGGTACAAAGTGCTAGTAGTAAACGCAAGTCAATCGCTTCTTGAGCGCGAATGGCTTCTAAAAGCGCATCTACCGAAAGGGAAGAAGAGGAGCTGCTTTTTAGGTAAAGGAGATTCTTTTCGAGACGATTCATAGAGATTAGGCTAAGGCTTTTCTAATGCGCATGGCTTTTTCTAAAATACCTTCTAACTTACTCAATTCGAGCATGGTATAGGGGTCACTTTGGGCCGTGTGGGGTGCGGGATGGGTTTCAATAAAAAATCCGTCGGCACCGGTAGCAATGGCAGATAGGGCAATAGTTTCAATTAATTGGGGATCGCCGCCGGTAACGCCTTCGGTGCGGTTGGGCTTTTGCACCGAATGGGTACAGTCCATAATTACGGGTACGCCTAAGGTTTTTAAACGCGCAATGGCGGTGGCATCTACAATAAGATCAGAGTAGCCGAAGCTTACGCCCCGTTCGCAAACCCAAGCCTTTTCATTACCGGTACTTTGAATTTTTTGAATCGGCCATTTCATCGCTTCAGGCGAAAGAAACTGTCCTTTTTTAATATTAACGCCCTTGCCAGTTTCACCCGCCGCAATTAAGAGGTCGGTTTGGCGACAAAGGAAAGCGGGAATTTGTAGATGATCTACGTACTGCGCCGCTAGAGCTGCATCGGGACTTTCGTGGATGTCGGTGATGGTTTCGATACCTAATTCTTGCCCGATATCGCGCAGAATTTCTAAAGCTTCGGTATCGCCTATACCCGTAAAACTGTCGAGACGTGAGCGGTTGGCTTTTTTAAAACTACCCTTAAAAATGTATTCAATATCTAAGCGATCGCAAATAGCTTTTACCTCACGGGCTATGGAAAAAGAAAGTTCACGATCTTCGATGGCACAAGGGCCGGCAATTAGTTTAAATCTCATTTTTTTCTAGCTTGTTGTCCAAGGTAACCACTATGATGGCGCTTGGCGTATTCTTCTTTGGTAAACTTAATTTTTTCCATCATTAGGATTACAATTAAATCGCCTACCACCGTCATTACCGTAGTAGAAGTAGTAGGAGTAAGGCCTAAGGGACAAATTTCTTGCGGGTTTCCAGTGTATAATAATACATCGCTGAAATCGGATAAGGGCCCATCGGGGTGCCCGGTTAAACCAATGATTTGCATTTTAGGATGCATGTTTTTCACCAAGTATTCTAGCTCGATAATTTCGCGCGTTTTCCCCGAGTTGGAGATTAAAAACATCACATCATTTTCTTGTACCATGCCAAGGTCGCCGTGCTGCGATTCGCTGGGGTGTAAGAAAATTGCGGGAGTACCGGTAGAGCTCAAGGTAGTGGCAATGTTTAAGCCAATATGTCCTGCTTTACCCATTCCGCTTACTACCACTTTACCACCTTTTTGATGCACTTGCTGGTAAATAAGTTCGATGGCTTTTTCAATGATACCATCCACGGGGATATTGCGTATGGCCTCAATTTCCTTTTCGATGAGGCTAGAAATTTTTTCAGTAATACTCATATATTTTAGATTAAAACACCGTCGCTCATTTCAATAATTCGGTCGGCGGTTTCCGCTAATTTGCGGTTATGGGTAATTATTACAAAACTGCTGCTAAACTCGCTGCGAATTTCGCCAAATAATCGGTGAATTTCTTGGGCATTATGGCTGTCCAAATTCCCAGTCGGCTCATCCGCTAAAATTAGTTGCGGCTGATTCATTAAAGCGCGCGCCACGGCTACCCTTTGCTGCTCTCCGCCCGAAAGTTCAGAAGGTTTATGTTCTCGGCGATCGGCTAAACCCATAAAATCGAGCAATTCGGCTGCGCGTTTTAGGGCTGCTTTTTTATCCTTACGGGAGATGAGTGCGGGAATGGCAATATTTTCTTGAGCGGTAAATTCGGGCAATAAATGATGAAACTGAAAGATGAAACCCAAGTTAGCATTGCGAAAGCGCGCTAATTCTTTGGCACTTTTCAGGTTAATGTTTTCACCCTGAAAAAGTAGCTCACCGCTATCGGCATTCTCTAAAGTCCCTAATATTTGTAAGAGGGTGGTTTTACCGGCTCCGCTGGCTCCCATAATGGAAACAATTTCCGACTCATTAATACTGAGGTTTACGCCTTTCAGAACCTGGAGGTCGCCGTAACTCTTCTTTATGTTTTTTGCTTCTATCATTTTCTTCGGTTTGCCCAAGCGCTGCGGGTTCGATTGTAATCTAAAAAGTAGCTTAAGCGGATTGATAAATTATTTTGTACCGGCGCATCTAGTGCTTGTTCAATATTGGGCACATATCTGTTTTCAATCGCATTACCCGCATTGGCCAAAGCTACACGATACAAAATTACCATTTCGCTAGCAGGGGCGAACCACCACGAAAAACGCAGGTCTAAGTTTAAGGTATTAAAGAAGAGGTTATAATTTTTAGCTGCGTCATTGCTGCTTAATTTACCATCGGCCTCTAAGTTATAGTATTCGCTATATTCAACGCGGCTCCAAAACTGACGTAAACGTAAACCAAGGGAGCTATTGGGGTTAAAGGCATATCGGCCATCAATTAAAGCAGTAAAATTTTGCACGTTTCGGCGTCCAAAAACAGGAGCCTTATTTTCAATGCCCGCAAAGCCTCTATCATTATAAAATAAGTCGAAAGTGGTTTGGGGAATAATAAAGAAATGATCGCCCAAGCGAATACGCGGTTCAACGTTAATGGTATAATGATCTCTATTCCAGTCAAAACTGTGATCGTAGTCAAAATCCAAATCAAGGGCGAAAGGCTTGCGGTAATCGGTGGAGATGAAATAGCTAATGGCGTAGTTTACTGGTTTAGTAAAATATCGCCCAGGAACGCGTGCTTCAAAATAGTCAAATGATTTTTGCGGTCTTAAGCGCAAGCGAAGCCCAGTACCGGTAAAATCGCGTAATAAAAGAAAACTGTTAAATCCTAAGTAAAATTCTTCAAAACGCTGGGGCTGATATAAGGTGCTATACACACTAAACAGGGTAAAACTGGTGCGATTAAAGAGACCTTTGGGTTCGAAGGTTAGGTATTCAACTTCGCTGTAGTTGCGAATTAAATTATTACGTGGGAGAAGTCCTAAATCGTTGGGATTGTAATTATCGGTAAACACCTCCTGACGAGTGGCCCAGCGCCAATTGCCATCCACATCGCCAAAGCGTAGGTAAATATTATGACCCGTTTCTAAGCTGTCGGCGGCATGAAAACGATCACTTCTTTTCACTTGGGCATCCGTGCGATAAGTTCCCGACGAATTGTAAATAGAGGCCAATATACCTACCACATTCGCATCTACATACTCACCGTTGCGCAGTACATTGGTGTTTATTAAGCTTACGCTAGATGCGCGATTAATACGCTGATCGAGTACCAATACATTATAATTGGTAAGAGGTTCAAGCAGGTTTTGGCTTTCGCGCCCTGCCGAATCTACTGTAGAATAATTATTATCGGTGATGGCATTTAAAAAGCCAATTCCGAGATTTCCATTGGTTCGTCCCGAAATTTTAGTGGCGTTTAAAAGTCGCGTGAATTCAGTTTTAACCGTTACATCCGCACTATCGTTGCCACTAAGATTGGCGTTGGTAATGTTTTTTGGTGCTCCGCCAATACGGCGCGAGTAGAATACATCGCCAATGCTAAAAAGCTCGGTGCCTTCATTAAAAAATTGTCGGTTTTCTTGGAAACGGTTTTCGAAAGGGGAGAGGTTGAGAATTTGCTGATCAAAGGCCACCTGACCGAAATCGGGAATTAAAGTCGCATCTAGCGTAAAGCTTTCATTAATACCATATTTCAAATCCATACCAGCATTAAAATCATAGCTGGTATTGCCATCAAAATTATCTACGTAAGTAGAGGCATAAGGCATCAGTGAAAAACGAACTGGAGGCTTAATTCCATTAATATTTTTTAGAAGGCCCGCTTGGTATTCCCAGCTGTAGCCAGAAGCACGATCGATAAAGTTCCAAGAGTATTCTTTACGATTTCGCCGCACATTACGAATAATATTAAAGCCCCAGTCTTTACTTAATTCATTCGGGAAGCGCAGCGATATATAAGGTATCATTAATTCGGCGGTCCAGCCAGAATCGGTTATTTGCACGGCACTCTTCCAAATACTATTGAGGGAAAAATCTTCTCCATTACCAGTCGTCCGGCTATCGGCTTGTAAGCCCGCGGCAGTAAGAAAAAAGGAAAAGTCATTTTGCCCATCATTAAAGGGATTAATCGCAATGGCTATCCAGTCGTTATTTTGATTGTAATCGTCGCGCACGGCCACTTGAGTAAGAATGGAATCGGGGCGTGGGTCGAGCATGGTAGCACCAATAAAAATAGCTTCATCGGTGTAAAAAACCTTAACGGTAGTTTTAAAATCAGAAGGAATAGCCGTGCCACTTCCGGGCGAAAGCATTACAAAATCTGTTGCAGCCGGAGCGTAAAACCAGATACTATCGCTTAAATCGCCGTCAATTTGCGCGTTTGCCTTTGTTTTAAGCGGTTCGAGCGATTTTTTACTCATCTGGGCAAAGACCGAAAACTGAGCTAATAGAAGGAGTAGACAGAGATTAGAGCGCATTATTTTTTCTAGGGGAAAATTATTGTCGGCAAAGGTAGATAAAAGGGGCGCAAAATTTCCGAGGTTAACAATAAGGGCATATTTTTGTGCTCTCAGAAAAAAGCAATAGATGAATTTACACGAATTTCAAGGAAAGGATATTTTGGCCTCTTATGGCGTGCGGGTGCAACGTGGTAAAGTAGCCTCTACGCCAGACGAAGCTGTAGAAGCAGCTAAAAAACTTAGCGAAGAAACAGGTACTTCTTGGTACGTGGTAAAAGCGCAAGTTCACGCCGGTGGCCGCGGTAAAGGTGGTGGTGTTAAACTCGCCAAAAATCTCGATGAAGTGCGTAGCATCTCAGAACAGATTTTAGGAATGATGCTGGTTACCCCACAAACTTCTGCGGAAGGTAAATTGGTTAACCAAGTATTAATTGCTGAAGATGTTTACTATCCTGGTGAAAGTGAAACGTCTGAAATTTATATGTCGGTTTTATTAAACCGCGAAAGTGGTAGAAACATGATTATGTATTCTACCGAAGGTGGAATGGACATTGAAGCGGTAGCGGAAAATACGCCACACCTTATTTTTACCGAAGAAATCGATCCTAAAGTTGGTTTACAAGGTTTTCAAGCGCGCAAAATTGCCTTCAACTTAGGTTTAAGTGGTGCGGCTTTTAAAGAAATGACAAAATTTGTTACTAGTCTTTACAATGCCTACGAAGGGATTGATGCTAGCCTTTTTGAAATCAACCCAGTTTTAAAAACTTCGGATGATAAAATTTTGGCAGTAGACGCTAAAGTAACTTTAGATGATAACGGTTTATTCCGTCACAAAGATTACGCAGCTTTACGCGACACCAGAGAAGAAGATCCTATTGACGTGGAAGCAGGCGAAGCAGGCTTAAACTTTGTTAACCTGGATGGCAACGTAGGTTGTATGGTAAACGGTGCTGGTTTAGCGATGGCTACGATGGACATTATTAAAATGGCCGGTGGTAACCCTGCTAATTTCTTAGACGTGGGCGGTACCGCTGACGCAGAAAGAGTAGAAAAAGCCTTCCGTATTATCTTACGTGATGAGAATGTAAAAGCGATTTTAGTAAATATCTTCGGTGGTATTGTACGCTGTGATCGTGTGGCTCAAGGTATTATCGATGCCTACAAAAACATCGAAAACATCAACATTCCTATCATCGTAAGATTACAAGGGACTAACGCGATATTAGCTAAGAAGATGATCGATGAAAGTGGCTTACAGGTTCACTCGGCCATCGCTCTTCATGAAGCTGCTGCTAAAGTACAGGAGTTGGTATAAAACCGCTTTTTGGTAAATAACGTGAGTTCGACGTAAAATAGTATAATAGATTTAAAGCCTCAATGAAAATTGGGGCTTTATTCTTTTTCCTCCTTGGGATCAGGGAATTTCAGTAATAAAATTCTTTTCCTTTTGGGGATGGGCTTCTCGGCCGAAACTTCCACTCTAATGGTAGATGGGGTATAAACCCCAACCGTCATCGCTGAAACTAAAACATCAGGAAAGGTGTGAATTACTTCCACCCGATAGTTAGCGGAATCTAAAGTAAGTGAATCTAGCATCACTTCATTTAAAGCCACCAAACCGTAAAAAAGAAAGTGGCTTTTTTGGGTATTGATGATCGTTTTTTCTGTTAGTTCTAAAGGACCAACCTTATAGCGCTGACTGAAGCAGGAGCTTATCGATAGTGAAACGGCGGTTAGTAATAAACCCGAAAAAATATGTTTCCTCATACCGCGAAATTACAAAGCAATATGGCTCATTGAGAAATTAAACAGCAAGAACTTCTTCTAATTTTGCACTACTTATTAAATGAGCTTCTGAGGCAAAAACTATAAACTGTTCTAAAGCTTGATGGTAGTTTACGGTTAAAGCTTCCCAATTTCGGAAACTAATAGAAATAGAACCTTCCTCATCCAAAATAGGCAAGAAGGCGTAAATATCAGCTAACAAGTAAGCATTTACCATTTCTAAAACGGGCTGCAAACTGGGCATTTTCTCAGTCGCATTCCTAGAAAAGGTTTGGTAATTTGCTTGATCATGAAATTGAAGTAGAGCGCTTTTTCCTCCGCTAACTAATTCTTGCACCCCGGGCTGACTTTCTTGCCAAATCTTGCAGTGCATTTTTAAAATGCTGCGGTAGCTTTGGTTGGTATCGCGTTTTAAAAGACTAAAGCTTTGGCAGTAATCGAGAACCAAAGCTTTACTTATGGCATTAAAAATTTCCTGATTGTGGTTCATGTAAAGATCGAAAAGCGGAGCAATCAGGCTCTTTCCGTAATCTTCAAGTATAATTCCTTCGGTATTTAGCTTGCTTATAATTTGCTCGATTAACTGTTGCGCATCCTTTACTAAGCTAGCGGAGTGAAGCTTAGTAGGATTGGTGTGCACTATATTGAGGAAAATCATCTAAATTTAATTTGCCGCAAGGTAGTAAATGATAATGTAACTATCTTAAAATAAGGTGTTAAATAAATATAGTGCTTAAAATTTAATATTAATAGTAACTGAGCCAAGCCATAGTAAAGCTTAGCGCTTTTCTGCGAATTTTGAGCAAGGAGATTTTTAAAGGATCTTTTCTATGCAGGCCATTTTTCACCCCTACTATTTTAAGAAAGGGAGTTAAGGCTTAGTGGAGTTTATACTTAGCTTTCAACACTTTTCCTAATTAGTTCTTGCCAATTAACCCAAGCTCCTTTCTTGGATTTGAGAGGGTTTTTGATGAAGAAATCACGGCTTTAGAAGTTGGTATTTGCCTTGTTTTCAATCAAAATCAGAATTGCTTTGCTATTTGATTTGCTGCAATTCGCCCTGCCTGCCGTTCTCAGCCTGGTCCTTTCTTTTTAACGTGAGCTCGACTATAAATCATAGCCTCAGATTTTCACTTTTATTGGAAACATCATTTAGTCCCTTACTAAAAAGCGTCTTTCCGAGCCTCTGTTTCTTGCAATAGCCCGCTATTGCTTCACGGCATAGGCTTGAATTCCACTGTTTACAAGGGGGCTGAGGTCTTATTTTACGTCGAATTCACGTTTTTTAATGAAAATCTAAGGATTTTAATATTTAGTCGGGCTTAGGTTATTATTTTCGCATAGAATTTAAATTAATCCTCAAATCTCAAATAATATGAAAGTTACCGTAGTAGGTGCAGGTGCCGTAGGCGCAAGTTGTGCAGAGTATATTGCCATGAAAGATTTTGCCGCTGAAGTAGTAGTCCTTGACATTAAAGAAGGCTTCGCGGAAGGTAAGGCAATGGACCTTATGCAAACAGCCTCATTAAATGGTTTCGACACTAAAATTGTAGGTAGTACGAATGACTACAGTAAAACTGCAAATAGTGATGTTGCGGTAATTACTTCTGGTATTCCTCGCAAACCTGGCATGACGAGAGAGGAGTTAATTAGTACCAATGCTGGTATTGTTAAAACTGTTGCTGAGAATCTTATTAAAGAATCTCCTAATGTGATTATCATCGTCGTATCTAATCCTATGGATACTATGACCTATTTAGCGCACAAAGCGACTGGTCTTCCTAAAAATAGAATTATTGGTATGGGTGGTGCTTTAGACTCGGCCCGTTTTAAATACCGCTTAGCCGAAGCTACTGAAGCTCCAATTTCAGATATCGATGGAATGGTAATTGGCGGTCATAGCGATACGGGCATGATTCCATTAACGCGTTTGGCAACACGTAACTCCATTCCAGTTTCTAGCCTAATTAGCGCTGAGCAAATGGAGGAGGTAAAACAAGAAACTAAAGTGGGCGGTGCTACCTTAACCAAATTATTAGGAACTTCTGCTTGGTATGCACCAGGCGCAGCGGTTGCTTCCATGGTTCATGCGATTGCAACGGACAGCCATAAAATGTTCCCTTCTTCTTGTATGCTTGATGGCGAGTATGGTTTAAGCGATATCTGTATTGGTGTACCCGCAATTATTGGTGCCAATGGAGTAGAGAAGATCGTTGAAATTGAACTGAGCGAAGACGAAAAAGCGGAGCTTCAAGCTAGCGCTGATGCCGTGCATAAAACCAATGCATTGCTATAATTTTGCTATTATCTTTCTAAAAGGGCCGCTTATGCGGTCCTTTTTTTTTGTGTGCTATAAGCTACCAATAGTATTGGCGATGTGATCTACTTTTGTGGATATGGAAAATATAATAGCACATTGGAATAAGGCTTATCAAAAAGAGAAGGAGACTTTGGGTTGGTATCAGTCAGAGTCGACCGAAATTTTGCAGCTAATTGACGATTTAGAATTTGACGGAAGGCTTCGGGTGCACATTAGTGGTGCGGGACGAACCACTTTAGTGAAGAGTTTAATTAGTCGTTCTTTCCAGCATTTAGTTTTGAGTGATATTAGCGATGAAGCGTTGCGTTTAATTCAAGCAGAAAATCAGTCTAGCTTATTGACTTTGGTGCAAGATAATCTCGGAGCTCCACTTGAATTGTATAAGCAAGAACCTTTCGATTTATGGATCGATAGAGCGGTGCTCCACTTCCTAACTGCCGAACAAGAACGTTTAAATTACTTTCAACTGCTAAAGGAAAAAACCAATACGGGAGCCTATATTATTCTTGCCCAGTTTAGTAAAGATGGTGCCTTAAAATGCTCGGGATTAGATGTTTGCCAGTATGACTTAGCTATGTATCAACAATACTTAGGGGAGGAATTTAAACTTCTAAAGTCTTTTGATTTTCTCTATACTAATCCTAATGGAGATCCGCGACCTTATATTTACGCCCTCTTTCAAAAAAGTTAGTTTGCAACTTTAAGTAGGAGGAAGGATTTAGCCTTTAGGTTGAAAACATAATTCCCTTGCTGGCTACTATATTCTTGCGCATCTGCCCGGAGCGAAATAAGCTTGGCGGCAGAAGATGGAATGCGAGTAGAGTGAGCTTTGTCGCTATTATTGAAAATAACCCAAATTTCCTCTGCTCCGTATTTCCTCCGAAAGCCAAATAGCTCCTTGTCGTCGTCAACAAGAATGGTGGCATAGTCGCCTAAGCTCAAGGCAAGATGACTTTTCCGAATGGCTATCATCTCTCGGTAAAAATTCCACAAATCCCAATCAGCGGCTACCGGATCGGGTTGGGCGCGTTTCGTTTGATTTGGCAAGTACACTTCATCTTCATAAGCAATATCATCCCAAAGCATGGGTTTGCGATCATCGGGATCATTGGCGCCCCACATGCCTACTTCATCTCCGTAATAAATCATGGGTGCTCCCACATAACACATTTGCATTACGATGAAAAGTTTTTGCAATTCCTTTTCTGCGCCATTCGCAGGACCCACCTTATAATTGGGGTTTTCGCTCACTTTCGATAGATTGAAATAAGTGCCCCAATCTCTAAAATTACCGATACCGCGATTGACAATATGTGAAGCCAATCGGTTTACATCATGGCTACCGAATAAATTCTGATTTAAATAGGCCACATCGGGCGGAAAAGCATGGCGCATGCGCGCGAGTTCGGCCTCAAATTCACTAGCAGTACTGCGATATTTACCGGGATTAAAAAAGAACTCAGTGCAAGTGAAAGACCAATTGTAATTCATTTCCGCATCAAATTCATCGCCTGATAAATAAGGAAGTGTTTCTTCCAGGGGACTTACTAATTCGGCCGTAATATAAGCTTCTGGGTTTAGGCTTTTCACGAGTAAACGCCACTCTTTCCAAAAGGCATGCTTTACGCAGAAGGCCACGTCTAATCGCCAACCGTCAATTCCATACTGCGGGCCCTTATTCATGGGGTTCATCCACCTTTGAGTGGCGGCAAAAATATACTGACGAGGCCCAGGAACAATGCCGTTTTCATCTTCCTTAAATTCGGGTAAGGATTTTACGCCAAACCAACCTTCATAGTCGAATTCGTTCTCCTCGGTAGTGGGATCGTCCCAGCTTTTAATGGTAAACCAATCTTTATAGAGGCTCTTTTCCTGTTTTTCTCGCACATCTGCGAAAGCGAAACTGTTATGGCCCATGTGGTTAAATACCCCGTCAAAAATGATACGCATTCCTCTATTGTGCACTTCTTCAATGAGCTTTAAAGCTAGTAAGTCGGCGCTTGTCCACTGCCAAGTGCTAGGGTCGAGCGGATTTTCTTGCTGTATTAAATGGCGGTCTCCCTCGGGGTCAGGACCGAAATTGGGATCAACATGATGATAAGATTCGCCGTCGTATTTGTGGAGGGAAGGCGATTGAAAAACGGGATTCAAATAAATGGCCGTTATTCCCAATTCTTGTAGGTAATCGAGCTTATCGATAATGCCTTGTAAATCGCCACCATAGCGCCTTCTTAGCAGGTGTTTCCATAATTCGGGCTCGCCATTTTTAAGCTCCCATTCTTGCAACTTATACCAATCGCTTCCCCAAGGGTGTACTTGCCAATATGCGGGTAATTCTTGCGGGTCTGCATAAGCGAGGTCTTTTAGCTGCGGATCATTACTAAGGTCGCCATTGCGAAAACGTTCGGGAAAAATTTGATACCAAATGGCTTCTTTGGCCCAATGCGGACTCTGACTTTTCATGGAAAGGGAGTTGAATAAGAATAAAATACTCACTAAGGTAATGGCAGTTTTAGCTCTCATGTAGATTTTAAATGAACAGGCAATTTAAAGTTTATAGGGGGATATTTTTTAAAAGATTGCAATAGCCTAGTAAAGCCATTACCTTCGTTAAAAAATTAAACGGGATGAAAGTACTTAAGTGGGTAGTCATTAGTCTAGTTAGTCTAGCAATTTTGCTTTTTGGGGCTTTTAAATATTTGCAACACAATACCAAAAAAATGTCACCAGAGGCAACGGTATCCTATGTGCAAGGCGATTACGATGTATCTATTTTTTACAATAGACCTTCGGTTAGGGGTAGAGCTATTTTCGGAAATTTAATTCCTTATGGTGAAGTTTGGCGCACTGGTGCTAATGAAGCCACAACCTTTACCACTCAAAGCGAATTAGAAATTCAAGGCCAAACATTGCCAGCAGGAAAATACAGCTTGTGGACTATTCCTGGCGCGGAAGAATGGGAAATACTGTTCAATTCTAAAGAATATCCCTGGGGAGTAAACTTTAAAAGTGAAGCCAGTAGGGAATCCGAATTTGATGTGGTGGCAGCTAAAGTATATTCAGAAAGAGTGTCTACTGTTATTGAACAGTTTACGATTAGTTTAGTAAACACTGGTGAAGGATTTGAAATGCAGTTGGCCTGGGAAAATCAACTAGTACGTTTGCCGATTAAATAAGTATGAAACTGCGATTTTCTGTTTTTGCTACTTTTTTATTGCTGGCTTTCTTTTTACCCAAGGCATCTGCGCAAAGCACGGATAGCCTGGTTTACTTTGAGTGTCTTTTCGAGTTAGATCGCTTTCAATTGTCGGCCAGTCAAAGACTTCGTATTGATAGCCTTTTAAAAAAGACGCCGGTAAATATTATAAAGAACATTCGTATTTATGGACATACGGATAGCCTAGCGGATATTGAATACAATCGGAAATTATCGCGCAGGCGGGTTCAGTACGTTTTAAAGTATTTCGTGCTGCAAGGCTTAGATCCAATAAATGCCCAAACGGATTATTATGGGGAGGAAAAACCTGCTTATAGTAATAGTCCTGAAGAGCGTTTTAAGAATCGAAGGGTAGAGGTGATACTTTCTGTAGATGCGTCATTATTACCATTGGCAGATAGAAGTTTAAGTGACTACCCATTAAATACAGGTGATCGTTTAAGGATTTCCAATCTCAATTTTGTTCCCAATCAGGCGGTTCCTATGTCTAGCAGTTTTTCGGCTTTCGAAGAACTATTAAAAGTGATGAACGAAAATCCCGACTTGGAATTGAGCTTAAGGGGGCACGTTTGCTGTTCCAATGATTTTGAGCTTTCGGTAGCTAGAGCGCGTATGGTTTATGACTTTTTAGTAGATCATGGCATTTCTAAAAATCGACTAGATTACAAAGGCTTCGGTAATAGGGTTCCGCTTTTTGAAGAAGTCGACGAAGAATCCGAAGCTTTAAATAGAAGGGTAGAATTGGAGGTACTGTACAATTCTGAAAGGCGCATAAGCTATACGGCTATGCCTAAATTGCAGGTTACGGCGCCTTTAATGGACATAAAGTTTAATGAAGCCTCCGCGCGTCTTAGTCCTTCTGGTGATTTTATGCTCACGCTACTGGCAGAGATGTTAAAGGAATCGGAGGGGATGCTTTTTGAAATTTCACTATACGACAATATTGGTGACGCCGTATTAAGTAGTCAGAGAATGAGCACCTTAGAGAAAACTTTACGTAGGAAGGGCGTTCCTAATAAAGTTTTCAAGGTGGAAAAGTTACCGATTCAAAAATCTATGCCACGAACGCCAGATTATAATTGGATCAGCATTGTAATAAAAAAAGAATGAAAAAGGAGTACCACTTTTTGCTAATTGACTTCCCAGCAGCCTTGAAAGATTTAAAAGCCAATAGCCCTGCAGAATGGGGAGAAATGACGGCCATTCAAATGTTAGATCATCTTCGTAAAGGTTTTGAATTAAGCCTTTCTAAAGAAAAGTTTATCGTTAAGACCCCAGTGGAGCATTTGCCTAAAATGAAAGACTTTATTCAAAGTGATAAAGCACTACGACCGGGGGCAGCCAAGCCCTATTCTTATGATACTTTGCCAGACTTGCAGCTCAGTTTTAATGAAATGAAAGTTGAGCTCATGCGCAGCATGATTAAGATGTTAACCCATTTCGAGAATGTTCCCGATCACAGCTCCATTCATCCCTCTTTTGGCGAATTGAACGTACAGGATTGGCTACGACTGCACAGCAAGCATCTTCATCATCATTTGCTTCAATTTAGTTTGATTGAGGCTTAATGAGCACGAAAAAAGCCGGCTCAGATTTCAGAAGAAATAGAACCGGCTTTTCAACCAACCAAACAAAACTATTAACAATAAGAATCTCACTTTTCAGACTCTATCATAGAACGTTAAAGTAGAGACTCTGGTATGACATTAAGGCAACTTTAACACTTGATCAATCAACTGAATGCGACCATTAAATGCGGTGATATCAGTTTGAACAATATGGGCTTCAAAACCCCCATTATTGCTAACTTTTAAGTTGCCGTGCGCCAAGCTTATATAAATCTCTTTATCCTGATAAAGCGATTTTATATTATGTCCATTTAAAGAGCTTATGTCTAAAGAACCCCGTACTATATGATGCTTCAATAAGTTCTCTAAAGTCTGATTGTCAAATTTTTCAATAAAGCCATCGAGATCACTACAGCCTAGATCTTGAAAAAAGCGATCAAAGGCAGCATCATTTGGCGCGAATAAGGTAAACATTTGGTCCTCCCGATTGAGTAAGGAGGCTAGCGAGTTTTCGGTAAGTTGCAGTGCTCGTTTTAAAATACTAAAGCTATTGCCGTTAGCCGACACTAGCTTTGTGATAGTAGGGACATGCATTTTCTCTGTGCTGATGTGTAAAATGCCAGAAGGAATAATATTGTCTTTAGAAACTAAATTTACATATTGGCCATTGAGAGCTAAGACGCTTTTTTCTCTTTGGCTATAAGTATGGATTTGCTGTCCAAGCGGATTGTAAGCTAAAGTGGGAATATAGGCCGTTTGCATTTGCTCTAAGCGAAGGGAAGACGGGAAAAAATGACAACCTAACCAAGCTCGGTAAAATTCAATACCGATAAAGGCCTTTAATTCAGTGAAATCTGCAGCGCCAGCATCTTGCAGAAAGGCACTAAGCACTTCATTAGTAGGAGCATAAATAGTAATTTCATTAGGACTTGCATTAAGAGTATCTTCGCAAGTAGCAAGTGCTTGAGTAAACAAGGAAATACTAGGAAATTGTTCCAATTGCTGCACCAAACTTGGTTCGGCAGGTGGGGAGCTATTGGCCTCATTCTCTTTTTTACAAGCGATTATTGAGATACAAATAAGTAGTAATGCTATTTTGCGCATAGTAATTTTGGTCCTTCATTAGTTTAACGCATAAGCAGATCAATAGGTTGGTATTTTTTATAAAATTTACATGCTTTTAGAACTTAAAAATATTCACTTCCAATATGGTGAAACAAAAGCTTTAAGGGGAGTAGGATTTAGTCTTCAGCCCGGAGAGAAACTTGGCATTATTGGCGCTAGTGGTTCGGGGAAAAGCACTTTGCTTCGCTTGATAGCCGCAAAGCAGCTGCCTAATAGTGGGGCCATATATTATAAAGGTGAGGACCTTAAAGGCATTCGCAATGAAAGGGTGGCAGGTTTTGAGGAGATAGCCCTGATGGATCAAGATTTTAATATTAGTCCAGACCTTAATACGGATGATAATATTCACCGTTACGCTCGAAAATTAAGTTCTAGCGCAGCCAAAAAATATATATCTCGTGTTCATCGTGCATTTCACTTGCAATCGTTTAAAGATAAAAAGGTACGGTACTTATCCGGTGGACAAAAACAAAGGGTTGCTTTAGCTTGTGCTTTGGTGGCAGATGCGCCTCTATTAGTTTTAGACGAACCATTTAGTCAGCTCGATTATATTTTAAAACAGGAGCTCATAGCTTTTGTAGAAAATGAAGCTCGCACTAAAACCTTAATAATTGTTGGACATGAGCCTAGTGATTTAATGGCCATTTGCGATCGCATGATCGCCATGAAGGCCGGGAAAATTATACAAGATTCTAGCGTCGATGAAATGTATCATTACCCCAAGAATGAGTATGTTGCCCGACTAAGCGGCTTGTGTAATGTGCTTAGTATGGAGGCACAGGATCTTTTAAAAACTAAAGAAGCCTATTTACGTCCATCACATTTTGCGCTTAGCCCGGGAAAAGAATGGGTTTTAGATAGAATTTACTTCTACGGCTATGGCAGGATGGGAACTTTTCGCTCCCGGCAGATGGGCAAGACTTTAGATGTTCAGTTAGGAAATAACCAAAATTATGAAAGGGGCGATGCCTATGAAATGAGCATAAAAAAACCCCAACGCTAGGCTGGGGTTTTTATAGTCAGAACTTAGTATGTGTTATTTTTTAACTTTATCTACAATTGCTTTGAAAGCTTCTGGGTGGTTCATCGCTAAATCGGCTAATACCTTACGGTTTAATTCGATTTCTTCAGCTTTTAATAATCCCATAAATGCAGAATACGAAAGACCATATTGTCTGGAACCAGCGTTGATACGCTGAATCCATAAAGCACGGAAATTTCTCTTCTTATTACGACGGTCGCGGTAGCTGTAAAGAAGTCCTTTCTCTACGGCGTTTTTGGCCACGGTCCAAACGTTTTTTCTACGACCAAAGTATCCTTTGGCCATTTTCATCACCTTTTTACGGCGAGCTCTTGATGCTACTGAATTTACTGATCTTGGCATAATTTTTAATTTTTTGTGCAAGGCGCTGCAAACAATTCACAATCTTGGATGCCTTACCCAGGGTTAATTAATAACTCTAAACTTAATTAGATGGTTAGCTGCTTTTTAATGCTAGCTTCGTCTGATTTATCTACTAAACCAGTGTGAGTAAGATTACGCTTTTGTTTGGTCGTCTTCTTGGTAAGAATATGACTTTTAAAAGCATGCTTTCTCTTGATTTTACCGGTACCAGTAAGCTTAAAACGCTTCTTGGCACTGGATTTTGTTTTCATCTTTGGCATTACTCTTTCGCTTTATATACAGGTTCTGACTAATCTTATTTTTTAGCAGCAATCATCATTATCATGCGCTTGCCCTCTAATTTTGGTAAACTTTCAACTTTACCAAGGTCTTCTAAATCTTGTGCTAAACGTAGTAAAAGAATTTCTCCTTTATCCTTAAACACAATCGATCTTCCTTTAAAGAAAACATAAGCTTTAAGCTTAGATCCTTCCTTCAGGAAGTTTTCCGCGTGCTTGAGCTTAAACTCATAATCATGATCATCGGTGTTAGGACCGAAACGGATTTCTTTCACTACCGTTTTTTGAGCCTTAGCCGCAATCTCTTTTTGTTTTTTCTTCTGGTCGTATAAGAATTTCTTGTAATCGATAATCTTTGCTACAGGAGGATCTGCCTTATCGGTGATTACCACCAAGTCGAGTTCTTTTTCCTGAGCTAAACGTAAAGCTTCGCTAGTGCTATACACTGCTGGTTCAATCCCTTCACCCACTACCCTTAACTTCGGGTAATGAATCTTTTCATTAATCTTATGCTTATCTTCTTTGGGCTCCATTCTGGGGCCTCTTTTTCTGTGGTGAAATCTCTTAGCCAGAATTATACTATTTAGTTATACTTAAAAATCTTAATTTACTCAAATTCACCGATTTCAGCAGCTACTTCGGCATCAATATGCTTTATAAAATCAGTAATTGACATGGATCCTAAATCGCTACCACCATGACGTCTTACCGAGAGTGTTTCATCTCCTTCTTCCTTCTCGCCAACAATTAGCATGTAAGGAATTTTAGCCACTTCAGCATCTCGAATCTTACGTCCAGTTTTTTCTGCACGTTGGTCAACGAGGGCGCGAAGGTCGTAATTTTTAAGTAAACTAGAAACTTTATTCGCGTAATCAAGATACTTATCTGAAATTGGCAAGATTGCTATTTGTGTGGGCATGAGCCATAAAGGGAAATTTCCCGCACAATGCTCTAATAAAACCGCTACAAAACGCTCCATACTTCCAAAGGGGGCGCGGTGAATCATAACAGGGCGGTGGCTTTCGTTATCGCTACCTTTATATTCTAATTCAAATCGTTCGGGTAAGTTATAGTCAACTTGAATGGTGCCTAATTGCCATTGTCTTCCTAAGGCATCCTTCACCATAAAGTCAAGTTTAGGACCATAAAAGGCGGCTTCGCCGTATTCAACTACATAATCAAGGCCTTTTTCTACCACTGCTTCTTTAATGGCGTTCTCAGCTTTTTCCCAATTTTCATCTGAACCGATATACTTACTGCGGTCTTCTTTATCGCGCAAAGAAACCTGGGCGGTGAAATTTTGAAAATCGAGGGTTTTAAAGATATAAAGAACTAAGTCTATAACTTTTTGAAACTCGGTTTTCAACTGGTCGGGAGTGCAGAAAATATGCGCGTCATCTTGGGTGAAACCGCGCACACGGGTAAGTCCGTGCAGTTCACCACTTTGCTCATAACGGTAAACAGTACCAAATTCGGCGTAGCGAATGGGTAAGTCGCGATAGGAGCGCGGGCTACTTTTATAAATCTCGCAGTGATGCGGACAGTTCATGGGTTTTAATAAGTACTCCTCACTTTCGTCGGGAGTGCGAATCGGTTGAAAGCTATCCTTACCATATTTTGCATAATGGCCACTAGTAACATAAAGTTCCTTGTTGCCAATATGGGGAGTAATTACAGGAGAGTAACCGGCTGTGCGTTGCGCCTTCTTTAAAAATTGTTCTAAACGCTCTCTTAATTCCGCCCCTTTGGGCAGCCATAAAGGTAAACCTTGTCCCACTTTTTGGGAGAAGGTAAATAGTTCTAGTTCCTTACCTAATTTGCGATGATCGCGGCGTTTCGCTTCTTCTAAAAGTTCTAAATACTCGGTTAAAAGAGCCGCTTTTGGAAAAGAAGTACCATAAACACGACTAAGCTGAGGATTCTTTTCATTACCTCGCCAGTAGGCGCCAGCAACGCTCATAATTTTTACCGCCTTAATAAAGCCAGTATTGGGGATATGTCCTCCACGACAAAGGTCGGTAAAGTTGGCATGATCACAGAAGGTAATGGTACCATCCTCTAAATTTTCAATTAACTCCGTTTTAAACGGGTTGCCTTTATAAAAAGCTAGCGCATCCGCTTTGCTAATCGCACGTAGTTTGAATTCCGATTTTTGACGGGCATTCTCAAGCATAAGCTTTTCCACTTTGGAGAAGTCTGCTTCGCCAAATTCCTGTCCCTTAAAATCTACATCGTAATAAAAACCATTGTCAATCGCTGGACCAATGGTAAGTTGTATTCCTGGATAAAGCTGCTCTAAAGCTTGCGCTAAAAGGTGAGCCGAAGAGTGCCAAAAAGCCGTCTTGCCTTCAGGATTATCCCAAGTATATAATACTAAAGAGCCATCTCCCGGAAGGGGATCATTTACCTCCACCGTTTTCTCGTTAAAGCTGGCAGATAAAACATTTCGTGCCAAGCCTTGGCTGATACTTTTTGCAACATCAAAAGCGGAACTGCCGTCCTCAACTTCCTTTATGCTGCCATCGGGTAAACTTATCTTAATCATTTGCTCTTTTTTGGGCCTGCAAAGATAAGAAGCCTCTGTGTATTAGCGCCTCATTTAGGCGGGAGAGTATTTGTTTTTTAAATACTCGCAAGAATCCTTTACCAAATTGAAAAGAACTTGCTCATCTATATCGGCTAAGGTTTTAACATAAAGGCACGATTTACCTGTCTTGTGCTTGCCAATTTGCTTAAGATAGTCTTTATAATTGCCAAAGCCAGTCATTATATAGAGGCTAAGTTTACCTTTGCGGGGAGCGAAGCCACAGAGCATCCAGTCTAAGGCGCGACCGCTTTCGTAAACCAAGCGATATTTCCCAAAGCCAATAATACTGTCGCCACACATCTTTGCCTTCGCCCCAGACGCTTTTTCAAACAGAGTAATTAACTTTTTACAATCCGCTTTTTGATTTTTATCATTTAACGATTCTAAAAAAAGGATAGGGTCATTTGTGTTTTCACTGGTCTTGATTTCCGCCATGATATTCTTTTTACTAAAGTGGAATTTTATATTCGAAGTTGTGACAAACCATAAGAAGCTAACCTTGTTGATTAATTATTGGTGCTACAGGCCAGTGACAAGTTTAGGATATTTTAAATTAGCCAGATATTTTCAGAATGACTAAAGATCAGATTTTAGCGCAATACAATAAAATGAGTGCGCAAACTTTAATGCAAACTCTAGAAATTGAATATACTGATGTAGATCCAATTGAAGGAATGCTGCAGGCTAAAATGCCAGTAAACCCTCGTGTTCATCAGCCTATGGGACTTTTACACGGTGGGGCCAATGCTGCTTTAGCAGAAAGCTTAGGCTCAGCCGCTAGTGTATTATTTATTGATCCAGAAAAGTCGGCAGTTTTAGGTATTGAGCTTTCCTGTAATCATTTGCGCTCGAAGAGAGAAGGCTATGTTGTTGGAACTGCCACCATATTACACAAAGGGCGTAGTACCCATTTATGGGAGATTAAAATTTGTGATGAGGAAGGTCGGTTACTTTCACATTGCAAGCTTACTAACATGATCATGCCCCTTCGAAAAGCGAATTAATGTCCAATTTCCCCTGTTCTTTTTTAGTGCTCAAAGAAGCATATGCTCAACCGCAGTTTTATAAGGAGGTTGATGAGTCGGAGCTGGAGTTTCACTTTGTTGATTTTCAGCAAAAAAAACCAATCCGACTGAAAGTTGAATTAAGCGAGGCATCGCATTTTGAGCCATGGTTTTACCAAGACGCTCCTACAATTTTGTCTTCAGATGCGTATTATAAGTCGCTGGCGCAATTGCTTACTTATCTTGCGAAAGCAGAACAAAACAAAGTAGTTTTTAGTCGCGCACAGCTTTTCGATTTAGCCTTAAAACCTTTAGAATTATTCGAGAAACTTTGCGAAGCCTATCCTGCGGCAGTGGTTTATTTATTTAGCCATCCCACTTGTGGCACTTGGCTTGGTGCGAGCCCAGAAACGCTGCTAACTTTTAAAGGCCAAACCTTGGAAACGGCGAGCTTAGCGGGAACTTTAACCTATAAGGACTTGGGCGACTTTGGTGAAAAAGAAAAGTTAGAGCAGGAGATAGTTACCAATTATATAATTGAAACCTTAAACTCAGTTCCTGGTATTTCGAATTTGGAGAAAAGTCCAAGAAAGACGATCCGAGCTGGTAATTTAAAGCACTTGTATACCGCGATAAAGGGGCGAAGTACCGTACCGCTTCCGCTAGATATGCTCTTAGAGAAACTTCATCCTACCCCAGCTGTTGCGGGCAACCCTAAAAATGAAGCCTTAGAATTAATTTCCTCCCTTGAACAATACGATCGTAGTTATTACACTGGTTATTTCGGCCTAAAAAATGGCAGGGAAGGTCATTTTTGGGTTAATTTGCGCTGCGCCCAATTAATTAGCGCTAAGCAGATTTGTCTTTACGCTGGTGGAGGAATAATTGCAGCGAGTGTGCCCGAATCAGAATGGAGCGAGACAGAAAATAAAATGCAGACCATTTTAAATGTAATGCGATAAAATGCAAAAAACATCTTCTTTATATAATGCACGTTTATTAGCGTTTCTTTTAAATAAACACGGCGTCAAAAATATCATAGTATCACCCGGTTCGCGCAATGCACCTTTAATTATAGCCTTGCGCGCTTATAGCTTTAATTTCTTTTCTATTCCCGATGAACGAGCTGCTGCATTTAGCGCTATTGGGATGGCTTTGGCGGATCGCAAACCTGCGGCCGTAATTTGTACGAGCGGATCTGCAGCGGCGAATTATTTACCAGCAGTAACGGAAGCTTATTACCAAAAGGTTCCCCTGTTAGTGATAACAGCCGACCGTCCCAAGGAGTGGATCGGGCAAGGGGCTGGGCAAACGATACAGCAAGAGAATATTTTTGGCCCCCATGTTCTATATGCGGCCAATTTTTTGCGAGAACCACAAGATGATTTAGGTAAACAATATAATCAACGCATTGCCAATGAGGCTTTAATAAAAGCCTTCAAAGGCCCCGTGCACCTCAATGTGCCTTTTGACGAGCCGCTTTATGATACTGTAGATTTTAATAATGAGGAGTTTCGCTTTATTAGAGAACTGGGAGCTAGTGAAAGTTTAAGTAATGCCGATTGGCAATTCTTAACTTCACCCTATTTACAAGCCAAAAAAGTTTTAATTATTGCTGGTCAAGCACCGGTAGATATGGCTTTAAAGCAAGTTCTTAAACCCCTTTTAGACAAGCCAGGGCATTTACTTTTTACGGAAACTCTTAGTAATCTTACTGATATTAAGGGTGTACATTCCATTGATCGATTGATTAATACCATTAGCGAAGAGCAAAAGGGATTTCTGCAACCCGATCTTGTGATTAGTTTCGGCGGCGAAATTGTCAGTAAAATGTTGAAATCTTATCTGAAAGATTTTAAACCCAAAGCGCATTGGCATCTCAGCGAAAGCGATTCCTTAATCGATACCTTTCAAGCGCTTACGGTTAATTTAAAAACGAAACCGCTGGATTTTTTTAAGGTTTTAAATACAATTGATTATAATGGCGAGTTAAGCTGGACAAAAGAAATTTTAAATTGGGATACAGTTAAATTCAATTTTCATCAAAAGTATTGGGAAAGGGCGGTATACAGCGATTTCAAAGTATTTGGCTATATTTTGCAGCACTTGCCCGAAAATAGTCTTTTCCATTGTGCCAACAGTGCTAGTATTCGATACGCACAGCTCTTTAATCAACGGTTTGATATTCTGCATTACGCAAATAGGGGAACGAGTGGAATAGACGGTTCTACTGCTACGGCCATTGGTCATGCTTTAAATTGCGATAATAATGTTAGCCTAGTTACAGGCGACATAGCTTACCTTTACGATAGTGGGGCTTTCTGGAACGACAACTTACCAAATAACCTTAAAATTATCGTTTTGAATAATGCTGGTGGTAATATTTTTCGAATTATAAAAGGACCTGAGAATAATGCAGATTTTGAACGATTTCAGGAAACTAAGCATAAATTAAATCTTGCTGGCGTGGCTCAAACTTTTGGGATTAGCTATCAAGTTGTTACTGCAGAAAAAGAAATTGAAGCCGCTTTAGAAAATTTGTACTCTCAAAATAATTTAGCTATCCTTGAAATTCAGACGCCTTCGGAGGCTAGTCCGCAAGTTTTAAAAGATTACTTTAAATACCTAAAAAATCCTTCTCATGATTTTTGAAAACTTAAAAATCGACATTGATCATATTCCTACGCTAGAACAGGAGGACTTTGAGTCTTTACGAGAAGATTATTTGTACATGCGCATCAGCAGCAGGATATTGTTCCTACTATTTGCATCAGGCATTGGCGCCCTTTTTAGTCTTTTCGCCAAACTCTATTTCGGCTATTGGTTGTTTCCTATTTTAGGCGCAGTTTTACTGGTAATTATCTATGAACCTTTGGCATTTAAAGTGAAAGGATACTTATTACGCGAACATGATGTATCCTACAAAACAGGGTTATTGTTCTTCCGACAAACTACTGTTCCCTTTAACCGTATTCAGCACTGCGAGTACAATCAAGGACTGCTTGGCCGGCTTTTCGATATTGCTTCCGTTAAGGTATTTACCGCAGGAGGAAATACTAGCGACTTAAGCGTAAGAGGTTTAAGTAAGGAAAGTGCCATTAAATTACGCGATCACATTACCAAGTTGAGTAGCGCCCATGAATAACTTGGAGCTTTTTAAGCCACAACGTCAATCGATATTAGGGGTTGCGGTCATTTTTTTTAGCAATCTGCGTAAAGCGTTCAACTTTTTTTTAGCAGTAGTATTCGTTAATCTCGGTACAAAGTTTAGAATTCTCAGTTTAGGATTAGAAGAATGGGCTTATATTTTATCGGCTGTATTTTTAGTAATCAGTTACTTACAATTTTTGAAATTCACTTTTTATATAAAGGGAGATAACTTCGTAATTGAGAAAGGCGTTTTAAGTCAGGAAAAGATAAACGTTCCCTTCTCTCGCATTCAAACGGTAAATACGCACCAAAATATTATTCAACGGATTTTAGGGGTGGTTGGCCTTAAGATAGATACCGCGGGCAGTATTCAAAATGAAATTCAAATTCCAGCACTAAGTAAGAAGCACGCCCAGCAATTACGCGAGTATTTAATGGAGCGTAAGTACGAATTAAAGGAGGAAAGCCAAGTTGAGGACGAGGAAGAATCGTCGCAGGAATCTACGAATAGTGCCTTTGGGAGTCTTAAAATTGATGCTAAACCGATTTTGGAGCTTAGTATAAAAGACCTATTACTAGTGGGTTTAACTCAAAATCATTTTCGCTCAGGCTTATTTCTATTCGCTATTGTAAACGGTTATGTATGGCAATTTGAAGATTTCCTATTAAAACCTTTCGAATCCTATTTAGAGGAAACTGCAGAAAGCTTTTTAGCGCAGTGGATTATTTTGCTGCCTTTTGCCGTGCTTCTTTTTTTGATTATTTCCGTTTTAGCCTCTTTAGCAGGAACCGCTTTAACACATTTTCAATTCAAGTTTTTCCTTGGGGAAGACGGCATGCGCATGAGTAGCGGATTAATTTCTAAAAATACCTTTAATGTACCTTTTGGTAAGATTCAATATTTTAAGTGGGAATCGAACCCTTTACGCGCCCTAATTGGTTTTTATACCTTAAGGATAAAGCAAGCCGGCACAGAGGCGATTAACGACAGAAAATTAATATCTATACCAGGCATCAAAGCAAAAAGCTTAATCAATGTTTTGGAAAGGCAATATCCCGACCGAAAGAAGTTCGCCTATCAATCCTTTCAAGTAAATAGCCTTCTATTTATTCAGCTAGCTATTTGGTTGGGGGCTGTTCCCACGCTAGGGGCTTTAGCCCTTAATTTCTTTGTTGGGGAAATAATTTGGCTTTACCCTTTGGTTTTCATCTATTTAGCCCTTGTGCTCTTTTTTAGTTATCGCTATTTCTTGGCCTACAAAGTAAAAGTCAATCCCGATTTTATTTTAATAAAGCGGGGTTGGGTATTTCCGACAACCTTATTGATTCCCAATTACAAATTGCAAAATATATGCTTAAAGCAAAGTGTTTTTCAGAAGAGAAGGGCCGTTGCTAGTTTGCAGCTTTATACTGCGGCTGGAGGAGAAAGTATTTCTCATTTGCCTATGCATGAAGCCCATGAGCTTTATAATTATTTACTCTACTGTATAGAATCAAGTAAGCTAAAGTGGATGTAAGTCTTAGCTTATATTTGCAGTAAATTAATTGAATGACCGATTTTAGGGTTTGGGTTAAAGCCGCTCGTTTACGCACTTTGCCATTAGCTTTTGCCAGTATTATTTTAGGTACTGCTCTCGCTGCTGCGGATGGTGCATTTAATGGTTTAAGCTTTTTTCTTGCTTTACTTACCACCTTGTTTTATCAGGTTCTTTCCAATTATGCCAATGACTATGGAGATGGGGTAAAAGGGACCGACGATAATAGAATAGGCGAGCAACGCGCTATCGCTAGTGGGCTGATAAGTGCCGCTGCTATGAAGAAAGCGGTTATTCTCTTTTCGGTTTTATCATTCCTCTCCGGCACTATTTTGAGTTTTTGGGCGAGTAGAGATGGCAATATTTTCATCGCTTACCTTTTCACGGCTTTAGGGGTTTTGGCAATAATAGCGGCCATTAAATACACAGTAGGCAAAAAAGCCTATGGTTATAGCGGCTTTGGCGATCTATTTGTATTGGTTTTCTTTGGTTGGGTTGGCGTTGGTGGCAGTTATTTTTTACAAACTTTAGTTTGGAGTTTTGATGTACTTCTTCCGGCCAGTAGTCTTGGCTTTTTAGCGATGGCAGTTTTGAACCTCAATAATATGCGCGATATAGAGAGCGACAAGCAGGCAGGAAAAAATACCTTGGCTTTAAAATTAGGCTTGGCTAAGGCCAAAATTTATCACACGCTTCTTCTTATTTTAGCTTTCGATTTTGCTTTTGTGTATAACCGTCTAAACCCAGGTTCTTTCTGGCAAAATTTGTATTTCGTTAGTATTCCATTTCTTGTTTTACACCTCTTGAAAGTGCGCAAAGCTAATGAAGCAAAAGATTTCGAGCCTTTATTAAAACAGATGGCACTGACTACTTTGTTGTTCGCAATTACGTATGGAATAGGGAGAATTGTATGATTGCATTTTGGAAAAAATACACGTTAAACTTTAAAAACCCGGCGGGAACTAGCAGAGGCGTATTAAATACCAAAGATTCGTATTTCATTTTTTTAGAGGAAAATGGATCAAAAGGAATGGGTGAATGCGGAATCCTTCGAGGCTTAAGTGCTGATGATAGACCTGATTATGAAGCTAAACTAACCGAGCTTTGCCAGAATTTAGAAACAGATCCTCATGCGAATTGGGAAGATTCTTTAATCGAGTGGCCCAGTATTAGAGCGGGCTTAGAAATGGCACGTTTAGATTTAGTCTCTGAAAATCATGTTCTTTTCCCCAGCGATTTTACCGACGGATATGAGCGTCAGTCTATTAATGGGTTAATTTGGATGGGCGATTTAGACTTTATGAAAAGTCAGATTCGCTCTAAAATTGAAGCAGGATTTTTAGTCCTTAAGATGAAAATCGGGGCGATAGGCCTGGAGCAAGAATTACAGGTTTTAAAAGATATACGTAAAGAATATAGCCCCGCTGAGCTTCAGCTGAGAGTAGATGCTAACGGTGCTTTTAGTCCAAAAGAAGCCTTAGGAGTTCTAGATCAGTTGGATAAATTAAGAATTCACTCGATTGAGCAACCCATAAAAGCTGGACAAATAAAGGATATGGCTTATCTCTGCCAAAATTCTGCCATGCCCATAGCCTTAGACGAAGAGCTTATCGGTGTGTTTAAAGACGAAGATAAATGGAAACTTCTCGATGATATTAAGCCGCGGTTCATCATTTTAAAACCTAGTTTTCTTGGTGGTTTTAAAGAGTCGGAGAAATGGATAAATTTTGCGGAGGATCGTGGAATTGGATGGTGGGTTACTAGTGCTCTAGAAAGCAATTTAGGCCTGAGTGCCATCTCTCAATGGAATTATAATCTTTACGGACATCTCGCCTCTGGTTTAGGCACCGGCGGTTTATACACTAACAATTTTGAAAGCCCACTGGACATAGTGCGTGGAACCATAGCCTACAAACCCGATGGGAATTGGAATATGTTTGATTTCGATAAAAATTAGGGAAAAAAGAAAAGCGCCGCAGGGAAACGGCGCTTTCTAACTAAACAGGGTACTTGGTTAGTAATAACCAATCTATAAGGAACTATACTCATTATACGGCAGCGCCATTTAAAAGGTTGGGATGATATTTAAAAAAAATCAAATAATATTTTAAGTCTTTGAAAATCAATACTAAAAATATCCGGTCCCAAGCCTATCTTCAAGAAATTATGCGCCTGGAGGAACGATGGTTTTCTAAGGATCCTAATTTTTTGGTCCAAACTTCAGGTAGTACAGGAAAGCCTAAAACTATTTCCTTACGAAAGGAATACATGAGAAACTCTGCTCGGGCAACTTTGAAATTTTTAAATATTGAAGAGGGATCTCGGGCCTTGCTCTGTTTGCCCATTGATAAAATTGGCGGGATAATGATGTTTGTGCGCGCTGCGGAGGCCAATTTAGATTTAACCCTATTAGAACCAAGCAGCAAGCCTTTTGATCTCCTCGATACGAATGCGAATTTTGCACTAAGCGCCATGGTGCCTTTGCAAATTGCTCAGTCCTTAGCTCAATTGCATCAAGCAGGAAAGGTAATTGCTGGTGGCGGACCGCTTTCTCCCCGATTGATTCGTCAAATTATAGATACTAAAGCCCAGCTCTGGCATAGTTACGGCATGACCGAAACTATTTCTCATATCGCTCTACGGCAGATAAGTCCCGTGCTTGCTTCTGCTTTTAAATTATTGCCAGGCGTATTTATCAGTTTAAATGCACAGTCTTGCTTAACCATTAATGCGCCTGCAATTGGTGTCGAAAAATTGGAAACAAAAGATTTAGCGCAGCTTATTGGCGAGGATCAATTTTTATGGAAGGGACGCTTGGACAATGTTGTTTTAAGCGGCGGTCTTAAACTCTATCCAGAAGAATTAGAACAGAAAATAGATTTAAGCGAGAACTTTATTTTGGCTGGCCGAGATAATCCAAATTTAGGACAAGAATTACTGCTAATTATCGAGTCAGATCACCCTTTGGATGAACAGAGGAAAATGGCTGCACTCGCGAGATTAGATCGTTTAGAAAGGCCGAAAGAGATTCTCTACTTAGGTAGTTTTATTTATACCAGCAATGGTAAGATTAAGCGTTCTGAAACATTAAGCCAAGCTCTTGCGCTTCGACCAAATAAAGGCTAAGCTTAAGCCGGCTATAATATGCCAGATTCCCCACCAAGCCGTAACCAAGGCCATTCCACCTAGCCCTTCGAAAAAGGCGAAAATTATAACCAAGCCTAACCCCGAATTTTGAATACCCGTTTCAATCGAGATCGTACGTTTATCGCGTCTGCTTAAAGCAAAAATTTGCCCTAGTCCATACCCAGAGCCAAGAGCAATGGCATTATGAAGAAGCACTAAAAGCGCTACAACGTGGATGTACTTTAAAAATAAATCATAGTTTTTACTAAAAGCAATCAGCACAAAAGCAATAAAGATTAGAATACTGGATACTTTAAAAATGGGACTGATTTTTTTGGCGATTTGTTCTTGCCACTTACGGAATGCTAGACCGGCTAATAAAGGAAATAGTACAATAGTAAAAATGGTTTTGATTACGGCCCACTCATCTAAATTTATATCAGTAAGTAGCTCCATGGTTGGCGGGTAAAAGGAGGCGTAAAGTTTAAAGTTTAATGGAGTCATTAAAAGGCTCGCAAAAGTCGCCAAGGTGGTAAGTCCCACTGAAAGTGCGGTATTCGATTTACTTAAGTGACTCATAAAGTTTGAGATATTACCCCCTGGGCAGGCAGCTACTAATATCATTCCCATGGCAATACTGGCCTGTGGCTGCCAGACTAAAATTAAGAGGTAAGTAAGAAAGGGGAGAACAACAAATTGAGATAAAAGTCCTACCAGCGCCGCTTTAGGGTTTTTTAAAAGAATCTTAAAGTCCTCAATATTAATGTCTAAAGCGATTCCGAACATAATCACCCCGAGGCAAACATTTAAAAGAAAGAGAGAGTCTGGACTAAAGTTTAAGCGCAGTGCATCTAATGTATTCGGCATTTTTATTTGATTGGTGCACCAAGATAAGTAGACTGAAATTTTCAGCCAACTTATTAAGGTGAATTCGACGTAAAATCATGCCTAAGACCCCTTATAAAAAGTGGAATTCTAGCCTATGCAGTGAAGCAATAGCGGGTTATTGAAAGAAGCAGAGGTGCGGAAAGCCACTTATTAGAAGAGGCATATATGGTTTTTCCAATAAAAGTGAAAATACTTCATCTAGTTCATTTCC
>JAGYKI010000026.1 GCA_018401735.1 Schleiferiaceae bacterium | reverse complement strand
TGCTTCTAAAGAGGTAATTTCAGGTTTATGTATTCAGCCTAATCATGTTAATACTGCCGGGTTTCGACATAATTTAATTTAATCTAAGCTACGATTTTCGGGATTAAAATCCAAAAATAAGAAGGGTCCAATATTGATAATCACTTGATTTATCCCGTGGGAGATTAGCTTATTTTGCGCATGATCCATCATTATCCTCAAACAAAAAGGCATAAAAAAATCCGGCAGATTTTCATCTCCGGATTTTTTGTGGGCGATACTGGGTTCGAACCAGTGACCCCCTGCTTGTAAGGCAGGTGCTCTGAACCAGCTGAGCTAATCGCCCCGTTGTTTTGGGAGTGCAAATATAAGAGGCTTTTTCGATTTTGCTATGGCAGGAATGGAGAAAAATGAAATAAATTTCTAAGGCCTTGTTTTTAAGGGGGTTATTTTTCTAATTCCCCGAAAATATAGCTTTGCACTGCTTCTCCTTCTTGTTGGAAAGCCCTCAGCATTCCCGCGGTATTAAAGGATATAATGAAATTTCCTTCCTTATCAATGCCAATCACCCCGCCGTCACCTGCGCCAGGTTTTAAGACCTCGTGAAGTAGCGTATCGGCGGCTTCCTGGCTGCTAAGGCCTTGAAATTCGTAGCGCGCGCTAATTTGATAAGCTACTGCATGACGGATAAAGTACTCGCCGTGGCCGGTACAACTAATTCCCACTGTAGCATTAGAGGCAAAGGTACCTGCGCCAATGATGGGTGAATCGCCAATGCGACCATATCGTTTATTCATCATGCCGCCAGTAGAAGTGCCTGCTGCAATATTGCCTAGACGATCTCTAACCACGCAGCCCACCGTGCCCATTTTATAATCACGAATACTGTCTAGGGCGCCTTGATGGCCTTTTATGCTTTCGTGGATGCCTTTCATGCGTTGGGTAATAAAATAGGAAGGGTCTACTTGAGTAAGTCCATTTTGTAGGCTAAATGAATCTGCGCCAGCGCCACTGAGTAAAACATGAGGAGAGTTGTTTAGCACCGCTAAGGCAGCGGTAATAGGGTTTTTGATGCAGCTAAGTCCGGCCACGGCTCCCGCATTACCGCTGTTGCCATCCATAATGGAGGCATCTAAAGAGGCCAAGCCTTCATAAGTTAGAACCGCTCCTTTACCGGCATTAAAAAGACTGTCGTTTTCGAGCTGTTGGATAACGAGGCTTACAACTTCAATCGCAGCGGTACCTTTTTGCAAGGCACTATCGCCAATGCTAATGGCTCGGCGTAAAGAATGATGAAAAGCGGCTATTTGTGCCTCAGAATAGTTTTCGGCTTTAAGGCCATTGCCCGCTCCACCGTGGATGATAATCTGATAGTTTCCGGATTGGGCCGGAAGGTTTAGGCTAAATAACAGCGCAAATATTAGTCGTAACATAGGGTGTTCTATCAAAATTTGATACGCGAATATAGCTTTTTAATACTTCATAAATGCTTGACTATCAAGAAACAGGACCTTACATAATGTCCAACTCTTCTTGCTGTATTTTATTGGGCCAGTGATGGTGGCATAGAGTTTTAAAGCGCTCATTCATTTCTTTGGAGCAGCCGCTCAGTTCTATGTAAGACCGTTCTTCTTCGGGATAGGTGTGCAGGGCTAAATGACTTTCGCTAAGCAACCAAATGGCGGTGTAACCTTGCGGTTGAAATTGATGCTCGCTAAAACCCACAATGCCATAACCCGCTTCGCTCAGGAATTTATGCAAATGCTCTTTTAGTAAACTGGCATCAGTCTCCAAAAGCCAAAAGCGTAAATTGTATATGCTCGTTTTTACCATTTTCATTTAATATAAATCCCAATTGCCTTTTAGGTAATAACGGTACAAAACAGGGTTTTGAATTTGGTTTATTGCTATGCTATCGTTCGTGGCTTCGTAAATGTTCTTGCCAAAATTACACATCATTAACATCGCATCTTGGTTTAACCAACGCGTGGGAACATTAAAACTCATCTGCTGTAAAGCGCTTTTTAAATCTTTGTCTTCTGGCCAAGACTTCACTCCCATAACCCAGCCCCATTCGCCAAGGGTAATTACTTGATTGTGCATTTTTTGGGTGGTGAAGCCCGCCGCGGCCAGGGTTTTATCGATGCATAAAAAAGCTTTGGTCGCATAATAGGGACTGCCGGCTTGGGTAATTATTACCCCGTGCTTTTTTAATTTTAAGTGACAAAGCTGGTAAAATTGTAAGGTGTACAAACGGTTTAATTCCACTGAGCGTGGATCGGGTAAATCGACAATTATCGCATCGTAATAGTTCTGGCCCTTCTCCATAAAATTGAAAGCATCGGTGTTAATGATTTCTAATTTAGGATGGTGAAAAGCGTCTTCATTAAGTTCGCGTAAAATAGGATTGTATTTCCCCATATTGGTCATTACCGAGTCTAAATCTACCAAGGTTATTTTTTCCACGTCGGGGTATTTTAGGATCTCTCTTACCGCACAACCATCACCGCCGCCAAGCACCAAAATATGCTTGCGTTCTTGAATAAGATTTAGGGCTGGGTGGATTAGTGGTTCGTGATATTTGTCTTCGTCAATGGTGCTAAGTTGTTGGTTACCATTAATATAAAGCCAATAGTCGTTTTTCCACTGAGTTAGTACTATGCGTTGATATTTGCTTTGCTTCTCGAATACCACTTTGTCTTTATATCGGGCTTGTTCGCCTTGCAAAATAATGGGGCTGGCATAGTAGGCACCAGTGCTAATCATTGCGAAGACAATAAGGGCGGACAAACTTATCAGGCTTTTAGCCTTAATTTTTAAAGCGTCTTTAACTACTAAAAACAGAAGGATGGCTACCACAAAGTTTACCATTCCCAGTATAAAAGGGGTGTAGGTTAAACCTAAGATGGGTAAACCAACGAAGGCGAAAAACAATCCGCCCACGAGTGAGCCTAAATAATCCTTTTCCATAACGCTGGCAACATTGATGCGCAGTGATTCGAACTCTTCGTTGAGGCGGATTACCAGGGGGATTTCAAGACCAATTAATATACCAATGAGAATGCTTAGTCCGTAAATAATAAAGCCCACGTATTCGGTGTAGCCCGCCGCGGTATAAGCGAAGAGGCTGGCGAATGAAACCAGAATACTGAGCGTAAATTCAATGGCGATGAATTTAACTAAAAGGTTTTCGTTAAAGTACTTGCTAAACCTGCTACCCAAGCCCATCGAAAAGAGCATCACCGAAACGATGAGCGACCATTGTGTGGCAGAATCACCAATAAAATAGGTGGCGAGGGTAGAGAGGATATATTCCGCTACAATGCCAGAAAGTCCTGTGGCAAAGAGCGCAAGTTTTAAAACGGGAGAGCGTGAAAGTTTCAATTTAGATACACCAAATTATAAGCATAGATCCACCAATATAGCCTAAGGCCTCAATCAAACCTGCACCTGAATTTGGGGTTTCTTGGTTTGCGATTTCATCATTTAAATTCCGACCTGGTAATAAGATCTTATCTACCAAAGTGCGAATAAGCGGTAAAATGATAATGCCAAGACCTGCTTCGTAGCCCACTTCCAATAGCGTATCCACCCAATTGTCGAAATTACCCATTAGGCCGTTTCTAATTAAATTGGCCATGGCGATAATTAGTCCCGCATAGGCAATGCCCGCGGCCACATTATCCTTTTCAATTTCCTTGTGAATGTCGTAGGGTACTAATTTGTTATAAAGCGCAGTGCTAATTAAAATTAGAACTTGACCTAAAACCCAGTAGAGTAGGGCGGTGTAAATCCCAAAAAGTAAGTTGCCACTTTCACCTGTAATAGCGCCGAAAATGATTAATCCCGAACCCAAGTAATTGGCGCCTTCAATAATCCCCATCCCCGCATTGCGGTCTTCGGTAATTTCCTTCCAAATCGAAAATTTAGAAAGGGTGATTTTATCCATTATGGTAGAGGAGAGGTTTAAAAGGATAATGGCGAGCAAGCCAAAAATGCCCATGTCAACTAAATCAACTAGCAGTCCATTTGACTCGCCATAAATGGCACTACCTACCGCAAGGATTAGTCCTGCGAAATAGCCAACATAGGCAAAGCTGAAAGCGAGATTGTCCTTTTCAACCAGTTCATTACTAAAGTTGATCGTACTCTTACGCAGCTTAAAAGCCCATTTTCCAATAAAGAGTAAAATAAGGGAGCTACTGAGGTAAATTAGAAAAAGCAAAAAGGAGTTAAGCCATTCGTTTGCTACAAGTTCGGTTGTCATATTGCTGTTATTTTGCTTAATTATTTTCCGCCTCCAAATCCACGTCCGCGGCTGCTGGAGCTGCTGCGATAGCGTGAAGATGAACGTGAGTTTCTGCTGCTTGTACGGCTACTACTGCGTTGTACTTTGCTGCGCACATTTTGTTTGAAGGTAGTGGGTTTGCTGTTCCAAGTAGAGCGGGTACTGCGGCTAGTATTATGGCTGCCGTTGGTACCAAAGCGAGTACCGCCGCTACTATTCGTGCCATAATAGGTTCGGCCATTAGGGTAGTAGTTGCGACGATAGTCGTTCCAACCGCCATAATAAATAGGCGATCTACCAAAGCCAAATACAGTTTGCAGCATGGCGTATTTGCCATAGAATTCCCAAAAGCTATTGCCATCCGAACCTTGGTTCCATTTTCCGTATTTCTCGTTACCAACATAATTATTATAACCGGGAGGAGCTACTTTCTTCTCCACTTTCCCATCTACTTTAGTGATAAGCGCCATACCCATATTGTCGATATTGCTATTGAAATAGCGGTCGCTTACTTGCAGCCAATCGGTGGTTTCTGAAACTAAAGTGTCGTTGAAGCTGTCCTCTTTTAAGATGCGATATTGATGCAAATACTTTTCGCTACTCTCATCATAGTTCATATCGTAAAGCATAATGCTGTAGTTCGGCACTTCAGTCATTTCTTTGACTAAATCGTCAATGGGGTTTTTCTCGTAAACCGGGGTATTGGGGGCACAAGCACTGATTAAAAATAAGCTTGCTAAAAGACTGAGATAATGATAAATACGCATGGTTCTTATTTTCTTGGAAGAATATCAGAAATTTCAAATTCGGAAATCACCTTCCCCCAAGATGCCTCGAAGGAACGTTCGCCCCATTGTTCAATGGTCAAATTTAAAGTTTCATCTTCGTTATAGTAGTCCCAAGCGATGAATTCTTGCCAATCGTCGTTTTCGCCTTTGGTCATATCATTAAAATAGCCTGGCGATTCTTCGTCTAGGAAATAGCTTTTACCCTCGTAAATTATGGTTTCGGGTGGGGCGGAGCCTTCGCTAATATTTTTGGCGATTTCCGCTCCTAGCTTGCGCATCGGTACTTTTTCACACCAAAGTAATTCTACTTCGTCGTCCTCATCTACCGCAAGGTAAAAACTGTCTTTACCATCGGAAACTTTATATTCTTTGCTAAATTCTTCATCGCCCCAGTCGTATTCGTATTCGCCGGTAACTTCCCAAGTGCGCAGGTCATATTCAAAAATATAACCCATGCTTAAGTCTAGAACGGTGCGGCTGAAAGGTTTTGGTTCTTCTTCTTTTTTACCAAAAAGATTTTTAAATAGGCTCATTGTTCTTGTTTTTCATTTGTTGATACTGACTGAATATTTGCACCAACTCGTCTAAGCCAGTGCCCATTCGTGCCATTTGTTCTATAATTGGTGCAATTTGATTACCACCGAAACTCTTCATTTTTTGCTGTCTGCTAAAGACTGCCAGAATTTCTTCTTTTCTTTTTTTCTCGTCTTCGCTCATTAAGTTCAAGAGCTCCTTCAGTTTTAGGAAATTGAATTCCGCCGCCGAGCTTAAACTTTGCGATTCGTTTTCATAATGCGAAAGTATCAAGGTTTCTAATTCTTCCTCGTTCATTATCGGACTCAGTTTCTCTACCATTTTATTCATATCGCGATAAGAGCCTTGCAGTTTAAAAGGAGGTTCGGTTCTATACTCTTCCGCTTGTCCAGCAGAGAGAATGTATTGTTTGTTTACTTTTAAAATTACCGCTCTCAGTCTTAGCATTTTCTGCAAAAGCTGAAGGTATTCCTTTATTTCTTCACTGCTGTGTTTTCCTTCTAAACTTATCTGACTGCTGTCGCCACTTTCAATCGCCTGCACCAATATTTTGAAGTCTTTGCTGTTTTGATCTTTCAGTTTTGCAATGCTGGGATTACTGCTAAGGCTGTTTTCTAAATAGCTATTCTCAAAGGCTTCGGCCTTACCGCCAATAATATCTCCGAGGTTGTAAATATCGGCTCGGTTAGCGAGCATATCAGGAATTTGAAACTTATCGCCACTTTCGGTATAGGGGTTTCCCGCCATCACTACCGCCACTTTTCTGCCACGGAAATCGTAGGTTTTACTTACACCTTTGTAGATGCCTTCTATTTTACGTTGTGCGTCGCAGAGCGAAATGAATTTTTGCAAAAATGCGGGATTACAATGTTGAATATCATCGATATAAATCATCACATTATCGCCCATCTCAAAAGCGAGATTAAGTTTTTCCAGTTCTTCACGTGCCGCTGAATTTGGAGCTACCGAAGGGTCAATGGCGGTAACCTCATGACCTATTGCAGGGCCGTTTATTTTCATAAAAACCAATCCCAAGCGATTAGCGATATACTCCATGAGGGTCGTTTTACCGTATCCCGGAGGGGAAATGAGTAAAAGCATTCCCATGAGATCGGTGCGCTTATTGGCACCGGCAGCGCCCATTTGCTTGGCTAGGTTATCGCCGATTAAAGGGAGGTAAACTTCATCCAATAATTGGTTTCGAACAAAGGAACTCATCACCTTGGGTTTGAATTCTTGCAAGCGCAATTCCTTTTTCTGGGCGGCTAGCAAATCCTTTTTCAACTTTTGAAAGCGCAGAAAGTCTTGCACCGAGGTGCTTTCAAAACGATGCAGCTTCTCCATAAAATGCGGGTAGTGAAGCGTAGTTTGTCCTTTTTCAAGAGACGGGTGATCACCTTCTAGTCCTTCTATTTTTTCGGAGAGTATCACTTTTTGGTGCTCATCTAGCGCAAGCGTTTTATCCATTAAAAGCACGCTGGCCTCGCGCATTACCTCTTCCGAAAAGGGCTTGCTTGTCCCTTGGTTTTGGAAGGCTTTAAGCCAAGATAGGATTGTTTGAAAGCTCTTTCCCTTCTTGTCTTTTTCGTTTTTCAAAGACAATTCATAGTCTTTGGTCCAGCGGTTTTTTTTCAGGTGTAATTCAAACTGCTCACTTAAATCCCAAGCGGAGAGGGAAAAGGCTAGCTTTTGCTCTGAACTTAAAAGGTGGAAAAGGTAATGTGCGGCATCTTCCTGCACTTTATGATCGACCCAATCTAGCTGAAGCGAAAGGGTTTGCATATCATTTTTTAGCTCGGCAATACTGTTTACGAAGCTTTTACTTTGAGGAAATATTTTTAGAATGCTGCGAATAATACGCATATTCTCTTCCCACTTTTCACGCAGGTCGCTCGATATTTCACGTTTCCAAAATAAATAAGCGAGGCAGCGGGCATTGCTGCTATAGCGTAAAAGTCCGATGCTAAAATGAAGTTTCAGCAGGGCTTTTAAAATGAGTATGGCGTCTTTATCGTGCACGCCTTTTATATAGCCTTCATCGTATTTGCGGCCCATTTTAAGCTGTACATATTCCTGTAAATCACTGTCATTAAGAAGATGCAATTCTTCCAACGTTTTGGTTTCTTGCTCGTTCTTGCCATTTTGGGCTTCCAGAAAAAGGTGATAGGCTAAATACTCGGCGCGATAGACTTGGGTATTTTCACTTTTTAGGCTTTGGTCCCACACGCTGCGGGTTGCTTCAATGGCCTCGGATTGCAGCGCTTCAAAAAAGTTGGTGCCACTAATATGGTAGTAAAGATTCTCGTCTTTATAAACAATGCTGAGGTCGATGCTTTGGGTGTTTACATTAAACTGATGCTTGCCCAGTTGAATGATATTTTCGCCGTTTACAAAAAGCTCTTGCTTGTCTTTGCTTTGTCTTAGTGCATCTTCGTAGCTCGTTTTTAGCTGACTAAGAAGGTCATCTGCTTTTACCGAATCGCCTAAGGATAAAAGTTGTTCGGCGATGCCGCGTACTTTTTCGATCATTAGATCGCTGGCGAAGAAGGTGCGCATTTCGCCTTCGTTTTTAAGCTTGGCTAGTCTTTTTTGGATGCCGTTAATGATGCGACCACCCGATTTTTGTAGACTAAGCGTTTGTTTGTTTAAGGCTTCATTAAGCTGAACTTTTTTAGTGTCGAAGGCACTGTAAAGCTCTTCCCTTTTTTCGGCAATGATTTCGATAAACTCATCAAAGGCTGCGAATTTCGCTTCCAATTCCTCCAACTGTACCATCAACTTATTGAGGTATTCATCGCACTTTTCGGCCGAATCGGCCAAGTTGAGGTAATTGGTTAGGCCTTGGTTAATGAGTTTTATTTGTGACTTAAACTCAGCCTCTCCTTCAAGGCTTAGTAATTCTTTTTTACGGTTTTTAAGCTGAGCGCTGATGCGGTTAAACTGCGCGTAAAGCGTAGAAATTGCATCAATAATTTTAACCGACTGAGTGGCGTCCTCTATTTTTAAATTGCCTACGATTTCAATCAAGAGGTCGAGCTCAGCTGAAATCTGGATAATGTCTTCCGCTAAGCGATTAAGCTCCGTTACCTTTTTCGCTTGGCCGAGCTCCTGCTTAAGTTTTCCGGTTTTTAATTCATAAGGTTCTAGCGCTTCCTTGCGAAGAAGGTAATTCAGGGTGGCTTTCGATAGTTGATCGTTAACCTCACTTAACTCATTTTCTAGTACCTCAATGGCGGCAAGGTCGCTGTAGCGCAGATCTTTTAAGGCAATAACTTTCCCTTTATTCTCTCTCAGCAAGGCGAGGCGATTAACGTATTCGTCAATATTTTTAGCCTGACTATTTTTTATTTTGGAAATGGCTTTTTGGGCCTCTCCCATTACGCTCGCACTTTCCGCTGCTGTATGGGCTTTGATTTTTAGAACCTTCTCGTATTCATCAATAGCGGCGGTGGCCGTGTTTTTTATTGCGACAATGGGTTGGGAAATCTTTTCTACTTCCGTATGGTCAATCCAATGGTAGGCATCGATAATGCCAGTGCTTTGCTTGCTTAAATCGGTGTATAAGTTTGCGTAGCGGTCATCCTTGCCAATTAGCTTAATAAGTTCGCTGCATTCGCTCATCAAACGCACAATTTCCTTATTGCCAATTTTATAAATGTAGGAATCGCTTTCTGTTTCCACCACGTGGTTTGGCGAGTAGAAGGGAGTTTGCCAAATTTGGATGAGATGTATTCTTTTTTGTTCCTCTTCAGCCTTAAAGAAAATAAGTTCACCGCTTTCAAACAGCGTATAGCCATTGCAAATTATGGGCGTAGCAACCTTCTGATCAATAATATTATAATTTAATAAAATATAAATACCGCTCTCCGCTTGATAAAAGATATAGAGGTAATCCTCGCCATTTTGAGAGGCTATTTTCCGCTCAAAAAGCATATTGTTGAGCTGAATATCGAAAAGCTTCACTTCGCCTGTTTGGATATAATAGCCCTTGGCGAAAATAATCCCCTGATTATCGGGCAATAAAACACAAGAATCTTCTAAGGCGTCCATGCGAGCACAGGCTTGAATTTTCTCATTATAGACGATGTAGCGAAAATCCTTTTCTTGGTAGGGTTTTACTTTAAGAGCGATGAGGTTGCCAATAATGGCAAAGTAAATTTCCGCGTCATCTAGTGTCTGGTCTTTATCGTCAACGGGTTCGCTGTAAATGCCTTTGCCCGTATCGGTATTGTCTTCAATTTTTAGAGTAAGATCGCCACCGGTGGTTTCAATAAAAACGCGATCCTTGATAGAGATGTGTGGGTGTAAACCTTTGCGATGCATATCGCGGCTAACCTTTTCCCACGTGAATTCGTGCTGCCGAGGGTATTTAAATTCATGATCGCTGCGGTTGCCGGCGTATTGATATTTACCATCAATCAGCGACCATTTAAAAGTCTTAATATCATTGGCGCTTTTCCCTACTTGAAACACCATGAAGATGGCATTGCCGATGCGAGCAAATTTGCTGAAAACCGTTTCGCGGTAATATTGATATAGATTGGCAAAGTCTAGTAAAAACTGCTCATTATTGAGCAATGTTGATTCGCAGGGCTTAAAGTTTTGGCTTTCCTCTTGAAAGTGATAGGTGCTAAAAACATCATTAACATGGGTTTCGCTTTTAAGGCCCATGTGCACATTGTAGCCGAACCAAAAATAATTATTGCCTATCGGAATAATATCGCGGGCCAGACAGTTGTTTTCTGTGCTAATCCTTTCTGTTGCTTTTAGTTTGGTTTCCGTGGCTCCGAAAACGTCTTTACGCGCCGCGTTTAGGCGCTGCAAGCGATCTTGTAAATCGGCAGAATGATTGCGTAAACGGTCACGAATTACCTCGTAACTACCTATTTCAATATTTACTTCTTGATTTTCTTGAGCCATACAAAATTAGCTTGAAGCGGTTGATTTTTTAAGGAAGAGCGCGCCCTGAGGCGCACTCTAGTTGGCTTTTTTTTTAGTCTTCGATGATGCCAAATTCGTCGGCGCTGCTATTGCTCAAATTATTTTGTTTGGCAAAATTCAGCATTTGTTCTAGCACGCTGCGCTTCTTGCTATCGTCGGTACTATTAATTAGTCGAGTGAGGAAAGAAGCTACACTAAGGTTTCTAAGGTCTTCGGTACTAATGCCCGATTCTTTTACAATACCGCGTACTTTTTCTAGTAGGCTTGCGCCGGATGGGTCATTAAGAAGCTGATCTTTCACCTGGGTAAATACTACCGAGTTATCAATGCGACGGTCCATAGATTTTCCAGAAGTGATAGCGCCTACGATCTTATCGAAGAAAACGTTTTCACCCCCTACGATATCAATTTTCGCACTGCGCAATGCTTCTGATAAAACTTGAGCTTGGGCATCGGCAATATCTTTCTGGATATGAATACCAGCTAATTCTACCGATTTGTCTTTATCGAGACGTAGTTTAAACTCTTCATGATCTTTACCCGCATCGTTAAGGGTTTTCATGGCTTTGGCCTTGCGGTCAATTCCTTCCGCTTCCGCAGATGCTTTTTCTAAGTTTACTAGCGCTTCGGCCAGACCTTTTTCTTTTTCCGCTTCCGCTTTCTTGCGAATTACTTCCGCCTCGGCGAGACCGGTTGCTTGATTAACTTCCGCGGCAGATTTTCCAATTCTCAAATCTGCTTCTGCTTGGGCTAAACTCTTCGCTTCAATACCGCGTGCCTCTGCAATCGCTTGATCTTCAATAACAGACGCTTCCGCTTCCCCTTGTTTCTCGCGCGCTTGGGCTTTGGCTTCCAATACACGGGCTTCGGCTAATCCTGCTGCGGCAAAACGAGAGGCTTCGGCTTCCGCTAAAACTTTAATGGCTTCCGCTTTTTGCACCGAACTTTGTTGTTCGGCATCGGCATCAATAATTTTCTGCTTGGCCCCAAATTCTGCGGCTGATTTAGCCGCTTCTGCCTTTTTAATTTCTTGCACCAGTGACGCTTCAGCTTCTTCTTCGGCTTTAGTAATAGATACCCTTTTTAGTCTTTCCGCTTCTGCGAAAGCACGGGTGTCTTTGATACGCTCCTCTTCATCCACGACAGTTTTCTCAATCGCCACACGCTCTCGAATTACTTCTTGAATATTTTTCTGTTCGGTTTCAATGGCTTTTTGCTTTTCTATCTGCGTAAGCGTAACAATGCGTTCGCGTTCCGTGGCTTCTAACTGACGGTCTTTTTCAACTCTTTCCGTTTCAACTACTTCGGTGCGCTCTTTATTTTTCGCGGCCACAATTACTTGGCGCTCTTTATTTTGCTCACTTACCTCAATTTCTTCCTCGGTAGCAATTCTAGCTCTTTCCGATTTGAGTTTTTCCTCTTGGTTTACTTTTGCAATTTCGGCCTCCTCGCGTGCTTTAACATTGGCGATTTCGCGTTTCTGTTTTTCTTCGCTTTCGGCTAGCTGTCGTTCTAAAACAAGGATGGCTTCACGGGCCTCAACGTCTTGTTGCTTAATTATTTTTTCCTTGTCCCGCTGAATGAAGTTCGCTTTAACTGCTTCTCTAGCGGTTATTTCGGTGATCTTTTTAATCCCTTCCGCATCTAAAATATTATTTGGATCTAGCGATTCTAGAGGGGTTTGCTCTAAGAAGTCAATCGCGGCATCGTCGAGAACATAACCATTGAGGTCGGTACCTATGATGTCAATGATTTCTCTTCTGAATTCATCGCGTTGGTTGTATAAATCTACAAAGTCGAATTTTTTACCCACCGTTTTTAGGGCTTCCGAAAACTTGGCGTCAAAAAGTAAGCGTAAGGCTTCCTTAGAGGATGCGCGGCTACAGCCCACCGATTGGGCTACGCGTTTTACATCGTCTACCATTTCGTTTACACGCACATAAAAGGCCACGTTGATGTCGGCGCGCAAATTGTCTTTACACACTAGGCCATCCTTGCCTTTTCGGTCAATGGTAATGGTGTTTAAGGAGATGTCCATAATCTCCACTTTGTGAAGAACAGGAATGACCATCATGCCATTGAAGGATACTTTTATACCACCCACGCCGGTGCGCACGAGGGCTTGGCCTTGAGAGGTTTTGTAGTAAAAGCGGGAGAACATGGCGATAATCCCGAAAATTAGAACTACCGCTACAATGATCGCCACCATGCCGGTTTGCTGAAAAATTTCCATAAAGAGAATTAAAGAATGATTGGTTTTTAGCTAATGCTGAGGTGAGGTTCTACCAAGTAAACTCCTGGTTCGTCGAGTTTCTCAATAAAAAGCACTTGTTCACCTTTAAGTACAGACTGGTTTTTCGGACTGCGGATATAGAGTCTTAAAAAACTGCCTTGATAGTTGATTTCGGCCATGCCTTTATTTAGGTCGGAAGCAGGGCTGATAACCGTGCCTATTTTGCCAATAATTTCCTTCTTTTTACTGTCTTCATTTAATTTTTCGAAAAAGCGGACGAAGGGTGTGGTAAGCACTTTAGCAATTAATAGGCTCAGAAAGAGCAGAGGTATAAAGCTTAGTAGACCGAAAACAAAGCTTTCGAGGCCTAAAAAGTTATTGATGTTAATAGATAGCAGCCATAGGGGAAGGCTCACGAAGCTTAGCCAAATCATAAAAGGGATGCGGCCGAGGTTGAAAAAGACGAGAACATTATTTAACCAAGACACATCGCCTGAGACGTTTCCCTCCATCTCAAAATCTGCTTCACCGTTAACATCGATATCGAAATCTAAAAACTCAGTATCTAAAAGTCCGAGTATTACAATTACCCAATAAAGGAGGATGAAGAGGAGCAATGCCGTGGGGATGGCATTGGCTCCGTTGAAAATGAGACTAAGGAATTCGTTCATGATTTATTTTTTTATTCACTTGTACTATCGTCGGCTTTTTTCATGCCTAAGCGTGCTTTTAGAGCGGCTAGTTCATCGCTAACTTGACTAGACTTAGCGCCGTCAAGGGCTTTGTCGATTTCTTCATCAATTGAGCGGCTTTCGTTGGCAATGTCGCCGTAGCTTTCAGCCAGAGCTTCTTCTTGCTCTACTTTTTCTTTCATGCGCTCCAGCATGCTAACAGTTCCTGAGCCGTCGATTTTAGACATTTGTTTATTAATGTTTACGGTAGCGGTACTTACTTTCACTCTGGCTTTCAAAGTTTTCAGCTCGTTTTCATACTGGCTAATTTGCTGACGGAGTTTTTTGATATTCGACTCCATGGTGCTAATGTTGCCATCGAACTTGTTCTTGTCGGCCAAAGAGCGTTGAGCCTGTTCTTTGTTTTCGTTTTTCTTAGTCAAAGCCTCGTTGGCAAGACGCTCTGCTTCGACCATTTCCATGTCGCCTTTTTCAGCGCGTTCCAAAAGCATAACCGCTTTCTTTTCATAGTCCTTAGCCTTGCTTTCAAAATTACTATGATCATTGCGAGCACGAATGCTAAGTGCTTTGATTTCCGCCAGAGCGTGCAGTGCTTTGTCTAAATCCATTTTTAAGTCGCGGATACCCTGTTCCGTCATTTTAATGGGGTCCTCTAGTTTGTCAAGAGCGGAATTGGTTTCGGCTTTACCGATGCTAAAAAGTCTTCTTAAAATATTCATTGTTCTTTTTTTTTAATGTTTTGAAAATTTGATGAGTTCGTCGGAGTATTCGCTTAAGAGCATACCTAAGCTATTAATAGATCCTTCTAATTCGTTTGCGTCGAGGTTTTCTATTTGTAAAGTGTCGCGGAAAATAACGCGGTTTCCGGTTTCGTCTAGGGCAAAAGCACCGTGCACGATGTCGCGGTTCTTTATTAAGAGATTTTTAAGGATTTCCTTATCGTCGCTTTTCAGCTCGAAGAGAAATTGTTCCATAATTAGAATCGGATCAGCACAAGCTAAAACCAAATTGCTAATGCCAGAAGTTTCGTCTTCAATTACTAAAATTTCTTCCTCTTCATTTTGATAAACGATGCTGAGGTCTAGGTCTAGAACAAATGATTTTACCTTGTCGAAATAGCTTGTCATTGATTTTAAGTTTTAATATTTAGTATTCTTTTTCCTGCGTTTTACGCTTTCAATATAATGCAAATTTCCGTGGAGGTGGAAGATTTTCAACTTCTTTGTAGTAATTCATGATAATATTTTTAGTTTTACAAGGCTAAAGTACTAATAAAATTAGATTAGCCAAAAATATTAGTAATAAATTTTTGTAAGTATGTCCAGCATAGGGAAAAATATAAAGAAGATAAGAGGTGTTAAAAGTATGAATCAGAGTGACTTTGCTGACTTATTTAATCTGAAACGTGCTAGTATAGGTGCTTATGAAGAAGGAAGAGCAGAGCCTAAATTATCTACTATCATAGAAATAGCTAATTATTTTGGCATTTCGGTAGACGATTTGCTAAAAAAGGACCTCTCGGTAAATGATCTTTACCACTTTGATATCTTCCGCAAGGATTTGATTAAAGGCGCCAAACACAATTTAAGACCGAGTAAATTACCGCCTAGCCTGATTAGTGTACCTTTAATTACGCAACTTATAAAGTTAGAGTATCTAGCAGATCGTGAGTCTTTGACTCAAATGGGGCAACTAAGTTTACCTCTCTCAAAAGGTTTAAATTACCGTGCTTTTGAATTAGCCGATAACAGTATGTTAGAGCAGGGTGTGGGTTTTGGCGCAGGTGATATCGTAATCGCCTATAAGGAGTCGTCTTTTACTTTAACTAAGGCAGAGGAGGGGAAGATCTATCTTTTTGAAACAGCTGATGATTGGAAGCTACGACGTTTAAAAAGCCTTACAAAAGAACTAATAAGTTTAAGTGTTTTGTCTCGCGATTATTATGAAGAGGAGGTTTCACCATCAACGATAATAGATTTGTGGCAGGTAGATCGAGTGATAACTAAAAATATTAGCAGTGTAGGTGCTTTTCAGGAGCAAATTGATCTACTGAAAAGTGAAATCTTGAAGCTTTCGAAATAAGAATGACTTATGAATAATGAAATTGCAAAGCTTCTAGCGGAGATGGAGCGATCGATAGAGGATCAATATTTATCGCGACAAGAAAGAAAGGATTTAAAGGCATTATTAAAAGAATTAAACTTTAATGATGCCGATAATTCATGGTTGCTCAGTAAATTTAGGGATTTAGCTTTAGAAGCGAGCGCTGGTACAGAATCGCAGCATCTTTTAAGTTGGTTTTATGAAGGAGCCAAATTGGTTTTAGGCTCAAAGGGAGAGAATAGTGAAACTAAAGGTCGTGCTTATTTTAGCCCTGGTGATGCCTGTCGAGATGCAATATTATACCAACTTGCCAATGCTAAAGCCTCGGTAGATATTTGCGTTTTCACCATTAGTGATGACATTATTAGTGAGGCCATTTTAGCGGCGCATCAACGGGGATTGCGAGTGAGAATTATTACCGATAATGATAAGGCCTTTGATATGGGTTCGGATGTCGATTACCTCCATGAAAACGGAATCCCGCTACGAACCGATCACACGAAAGCGCACATGCACCACAAATTCGCCTTATTCGATAGTACCTTTTTAATAACGGGAAGTTACAATTGGACTCGATCTGCGGCAAGCAGTAATTACGAAAACATTGTAGTTTTAGAAGATGCGGATTTAATTCGCAGCTTTAAAAATGAGTTTGGCCGTTTGTGGACTAGCTTGGCTTAGTTTAGATCTGGTCGATGGACTTTAAAAAATCGGCCACGACAAAGGTGCTTCCTCCCACAAAAATGAAGTCGTCGGCCTGGGTGTTTTTTTGCGCTTGCTGATAGGCTTGCTCTACCGATGCGTAGCTTTTGCCCGCAAGACCAAACTTTAAGGCTTCTTGTTTTAAAATTTCGGCATCTTTCGCACGTGGAATAGAAGCCGCACAGAAATAGTAAATAGCACTTTTGGGCAGTAAACTTAAAATAGTCTGGCTATCCTTATCGCCCACCATGCCCCAAACCATATGAAGTTGCCGGAAGCTATTGCTTTTAATTTGGTCAATAAGTTCGCGCACTCCTGCTTCGTTATGGCCGGTGTCGCAGACGGTTAAAGGATTTTCTTGAATAATATCCCAACGACCACGTAAGCCGGTAAGCTTGCTTACGGAGCTTAGTCCTTCTTGAATATGATCGTGTAAGTTAAAACCTAATTTTTCAGCCAAGCGAATTACCATTAAAACGCCCAGCAAGTTTTTGGCTTGGTAGCGGCCTATTAAGTCGCTTTTATAGTTGCTTTGCTGATAGGTGATTTCTTTGAGGGCAAAATAAATAGGGGCGGATACTTCGAGGGCTTTGGCCTTAAATACTTCTTTGGTTTCCGCTTGAATCTCGCTGATTACCACCGGTCTATTGGCTTTGATAATGCCTGCTTTTTCGCCCGCAATCTTTTCTAGGGTATCTCCTAAAAACTCTGTATGATCGTAGCCTATATTGGTAATTAAACTGATAAGAGGATCAATAACATTGGTGCTATCCAAACGGCCACCCATGCCTACTTCAATAATGGCAATGTCAACTTTTTCTTCGCGAAAATGATGAAAAGCTAGGCCAACAGTCATTTCAAAGAAGCTCAGGCCTAATTGACTAAAATTGTCTTTATAGCGATCTACAAAATCAGAAACTTTTTCCTGAGCAATGCATTCGCCATTGATACGAATGCGTTCTCGGAAATCTACTAAATGGGGGGAAGTATAAAGTCCGGTTTTATATCCAGCTGCCTGAAAAATGGCGGCCAACATATGCGAAGAAGAACCTTTACCATTGGTACCCGCCACATGGATGCTTTTAAAAGAATTTTGCGGTTCCTCTAAAAGTTTCATTAAGGCGATGGTATTGTTTAGATCGGCTTTGTAAGCCACTTTGCCCACGCGTTGATACATGGGTAATTGCTGAAACAACCAGTCCAGCGTTTCCTGATAGCGACTCAAGTTCTTTTAAAATTATAGACGATATAGCCAGATTGTTGATCGGGTGCGCTGCCATCGGCTTCCCAAGTGGTTTGCATGGCGGCTTTTTTAGCTTGATCGTACAAGCAGCTACTGGTTGTAGTAGAGGCTGCGCCGCCTGGGATTCTTTCGCCTGCAATGGCCCGCACAACTTTACCAGATTGGTTTACATAGATTTTCACTACCACACGACCTTCATCACTGCAAGGGTAATTGGGTTTGGGTTTGGCTAAAGCGAGACGGTTACCAAGTAAATAGTTTCCGTCGCCATTTCCTCCACCGCCGCCGTCGCCAATACGATTGCTAGAGCGCGGGTCGCCATTTTCTTTACCTTGATCGCCCCCACCTTGGGTTACGCCTTCGCCGCCAGCTTGCGAGTTTTTGGTATTGTCTAAAATACTTTGCAGCGCATTAGAAGGCTTAGGGTCGGGCTTTTCAACTGGCTTTTCCTCTTGGGTCTCCGTGGGAGTATCTGTTTTTTCGGGTTTGTTTTCTTCCTTTTTAGTTTGGCTTTCCTCGCTGGCACTTATACTGGGTGCATCTTGCCAATCTTGAGTTTTTACACTTTCTTCCGCATTGGAAGTGCTGCTAACGGTGCTAGGACTTTCCTTGCTAACTACAGCTTCTTCGCCAAAGCCATCTTCGGCATAACCGAAATTAATAAGCACGCCCGCTTCGGGTTTAGGGTCGTAATAACTAAGACCTAAGAAAAGAAATAAGACAAAGAGGATGCTATGGAAAATTAGGGTTCCAATTAGTCCGTTGCGTTGATCTTTATCTTTAAAATAGCTTTTCATCTTAACTAGGGTCTGTGGCCGCGATTATTTTCAATTTATTGCGATAGGCAATGTCCATTACATCTACTACCATTTCGTAGGGCACCGCTCCATCGGCGCGAAGCAATAATACCGCTTCGTCGATATCTTTTACTTGTCTTAGGATCTCGTTTTGCAATTCATTGGAATTCACAATGGTGTTGCCCACGGAAATTTGCTTGTCGGCAGATATGTTCACTACTACATCTTTGCGCTTTACTGATTGTGCGTCACTTTTGGGTAATACTAGGTCTAGGGCGCTGGTAGTCACTAAGGTAGATGCGATCATAAAGAAGATGAGTAATAAGAACACAATGTCCGTCATGCTACTCATGCTAAATTCGGCGCTTACCTTGCTTCGGCGATTCAAGTCCATATTAAACGGGTTCGTTTAAAAGATCGAGGAATTCCGTGGCACGAACTTCCATATTGTAAATGGATTGATTCACCTTACTTACTAAAATATTGTAGCCTAAATAAGCAATAATTCCCACCGCTAATCCTGCAACGGTAGTCGTCATGGCGGTATAAATTCCTTCCGCTAGCATTTCAATATCAATTTGTCCGCCTGCTGCGGCCATTTCGTGGAAGGCTAAAATCATCCCAATTACGGTTCCTAAGAAGCCGATCATGGGAGCAGCTCCAGCGATGGTGGCTAAGGAAGGAAGGTTTTTTTCGAGGAGTGAAACTTCCAGTTTACCGGTATTTTCAATGGCGGTGCTAATATCTTTTAAGGGTTTACCTATGCGTGAAACGCCTTTGGCAATCATCCGTGCCGCGGGGGTATTCTCGGATTGACATTGCGCTAAGGCAGAGTCGAGGCGGCCATTCATAACATTTTCTTTAATGTTATTCATAAAATTAAGATCCATTTTATTGGCTCGCTTAATCGCTCCCCACCTTTCTATGAAAATGTATACTGCGATAATAGACAGGATAAAAAGCACGGTCATAATCAGGATTCCACCTGGTCCACCACTGCTCACTAATTCCCAAACGCTTAAGGTTTTTTCAATGGGTTCTTCGCTTAAAGACTCTTCTGCCGGAAGGCTAATTTGAAGAAAAGGTACTTTCATAGATGTGCTTGTTAATGCCGTAAATATAACGGCCTACAAAGCACCTACGTATATAGGTCGCAGAGAGAAATTAACAAATTAAAGTTTAAAGCTTAAAAATCCGCTTAAGCTACTGAATTGCTTAAGCGGATCTTAGAATGTTTTTGTAGATAGGATTTTAATTTTCCCTTATCAGTGGAAAATACTACCTTGAATGAGGTACACTCCGGCACCCGCTAAATAACCGATTAGGGCGAGAAGGCTGATGCGACGAAGATACCACCCAAAGGAGATGTTTTCTAATCCCATTACGGCAACACCTGCGGCAGAGCCGATGATTAAAGCACTACCGCCAGTGCCTGCGCAGTAAGCGAGGAATTCCCAGAAAAGCCCATCCTGTGAAAACAGACCACCCATAGCAGCATCAATGTTGTACATTCCCATACTTGCAGCCACCAATGGTACATTATCTACAATGGCAGAAAGGATTCCAATAATTAAACTGACAGAGTAAACTCCCGCTTTAGTATCGGTGCCAATACTATTGTCAAGGGTATTGGCTAATTCACCAAGTTGACCAGCGGATTGCAAACTGGCAACCGCCAATAAAATCCCTAGGAAAAATAATACACTGGCCGTATCTACCTTGCGTAAAACCCCAATTACAGATAGATTATAGCGCGCTTCACGATTTTTAGTGTGATGCATTAATTCGGTGATTAACCATAAAACACCTAAGCTCATCATCATTCCCATAAAAGGAGGCAGGTGGGTGTAGGTTTTGAAAATTGGCACGAAAAGAAGCCCTAACACACCGGCTGTGAAGACAATATTTCTTTCTCTTTCCGTGGTTGGGTTAATGAAATGTTCTTTACTGTTGGCACGCAGAGGGCGTTTTACGTTACCCTTAATTTTAAAGCTCAGAATGAAAAGGGGAATGAGAATAGCGAAAAGCGAGGGAAGAATTAGTTTAATAATTACAGCCGAGGCGGTAATTTGTCCACCAATCCAAAGCATAGTAGTGGTTACATCTCCAATCGGGGACCAAGCGCCACCTGCATTGGCTGCGATTACGACCATCCCTGCAAAAAGCCAACGATCTTGCTGATCGTCAATAAGTTTTTTAAGTAAGGATACCATTACTATCGAAGTAGTAAGGTTATCTAAAGCAGCGGAGAAGAAAAAGGTAAGAATACAGATAATCCACATCAGCTTTAAGCGACTGGTGGTTTTGATGCGATTGGTGATTACGCTAAATCCTTCATGAGCATCAATAAGCTCTACAATAGTCATGGCGCCCATCAGGAAGAAAAGGATGGAGGCAATTTCCCCCAAATGTTCTAATATTTGAAACTCGGTAACGTAATGTTGGGTGACTTCTAAGGGTGCGGTGATGCCTTTTTCGTCGGCAAACATCTCTAAAATGAAATGTGGTATAGTGTTAAAGTCTACAATTCCTTCGGCACCTAATACGTAAATAGCCCAGCAGAGCGTGCCCGTAATGAGGGCAGAAGCGGCTTTGTCAACATGAATATTATGTTCTAAGGCAATTGCAAGATAGCCTAAGACAAAAACCACAATCATTAAAGTGTACATACAAGAGTTTATTTGGGCTTAAACCAGTTGCTTTAAGGCAATTTCGTAAGCAGTTTTTGTAATTTCTAGTTTCGAGGATTTTAAGGCATAGGTGTTTTCTAAGGCCTTCTTAATAACAGTAGAGGTATCGTTAAAAATTGCTTGGTCGTTTAATTCTATTTCATCTTGCATTAGATAGGCGAAAACGCGCGCCATGCCGCAGTTGGAAATAAAATCGGGAATACAGTTTACTTTTTGGTCTGCATATTCGGCAATTGGCCCGTAAAAAATTTCATTATCGGCAAATGGCACATTGGCACCCGAAGAAATTACTTCCAGTCCATTGTGCACCATTTCATCTAAATTACTCTTAGAGATCAATCTAGAAGCGGCAGCAGGAATAAAGATTTCAGCGCCAATGCTCCAGATTTTGTGATTGATTTCCTCGAAAGGAATAAGATTATCACTTACGAGGAAATTTCCTTCCCGCGCATTGTACAGGCTTACAATTTCATCGAGACTAAAACCGGTTTCATTAATTAATCCACCAACGCGGTCAATGATACCCACAATTTTAGCACCTTCTTTCGCAAGGTAGAATGCTGCTGCCGAAGCCACATTTCCCCAACCTTGAATAATAACACGTTTGTTTTTAAGCTCGCCACCGTAAATATTATAAAAGTGACGCACCGATTCTGCAGTACCATAACCCGTAATTAAATCGGCTACAGTATATTGATTGGTTTCACCTGGCGTAAGTTCGGCAGCTGCTACGGGAAGTAGAACGCCCTTTTGTAACTGTGCTATTTTTTGAGTTTTGCTACTTTCGTTGGGTTGAAAGTGCCCTATTAAAACTCCTTCTTGCGGATGTTCAATTCCTAGTTCACGCGTGACAGGGATAACCTCATGGATTTCGTCTACGTTTAAATCCCCGCCAGTACCATAATAGTTCTTTAATAAGGGTTTTACCGCCTTGTACCAACGCTCTAAAACGCCCGCTTTGCGCGGATCATTAGGATTGAAGTTTATACCACTTTTGGCGCCTCCAATGGCCGGGCCCGCAACGGTAAACTTAATTTCCATGGTTTTAGCCAGACTAAGAACTTCATGTTCATTAAGACCTTCACGCATACGAGTACCACCGCCAGCTGCTCCACCGCGCAAAGAGTTGATAACCACCCAGCCTTCGGCGGTAGTTAAGCTATCGTGCCAGTGAAAAACAATTTCTGCCGCTTTTGCCTCGTATAATTTTAGTAAGTCCTTCATGCTTTTTCGTAATTGGCGCAAAAGTATAAAATCAAGGGGCTTTTATTACGCAATTGCAAAATAACGTGAATTCGATGTAAAATAAGGCCTCAGACCCCTTGTAAATAGTCGAACTCACGTTAAATAGAATCGCTATTATAATCTGAAATCCACAATTAAGCTTATTTCTAGTCGAAGCCAAGTTTAAAAATGCGTCCACTGCAGTGATCTTTTCTGGCACCCGTTACAGAACTCAATATATTCACCTTGTTTTCCAAGGCGAGGAGACCAAGGTAGGCGAAAATAAGAGCTTCCTTGAAGTGTAACACATCTTCAACCGCCACGGTAATTTTTTTAGTACTCAAAAAACGGATACGGTCAATCAAATGTTCATTCAGTCCGCCACCGCCGCTGATAAGGCAGTTGTTTATATTGTTAACAATCAAACAATTGCTTATTTGTCGCGCACTGTGTTCACTAAGACTAGCGATGATTACTTCTAGGCTTAATGCTCTTTTTGCTATCAAGGGGAAAATTTCTTTTTGCACCCATTCTATACCCAAACTCTTAGGAGGCCTTTTTTGGTAGAAGTCTAAGGCATCTAGTTCGGCTACTAAATCTTGATCAAAGGGGAAGGTGGCAGCAATTACACCGCCGTCATCGTAGGGCAGCCCTAGTTTTTGAGAGTAAAAATTGAGTGCAATATTTAAAGGGCAAATGTCAAAAGCTATTCTTTGCCCATCTTGGTCAAAGGAAATATTAGCAAAGCCTCCTAGGTTTAAACAAGCTTGATGTTCAGGAAAAAGGTCACTATCACCAATGGGAACTAAGGGAGCCCCTTGCCCGCCTAGAATAACATCGTTGCTGCGGAAATCGGTGATCGTAGTAATGCCCGTAAAAGCGGCTATTTCTGGGCCACCGCCAAGCTGATAGGTGATGCCTTTATGCGGTTGATGAAACCAAGTGTGCCCATGGGAAGCGATAAAATCGACCTCCAGCTGATGGTCATCAATAAACTTTTTACTGGCTTGCGCGAGAAAGGTTCCATACTTATGGTTGAGTTCTAAAAGCGCTTCTGCAGATAGTTGTTTATACCGTAATTTTTCCTGCCAATCAGCAGAATAGGGGAGGGTAATTGCTTTATTGATTCTAAAGTGCCAAGCTTCATCTTGCCAAAATTCTACAGCACAGATGTCTAGCCCGTCTAAGGAAGTGCCAGACATTAAACCTAATGCTTTGTATAAATGCTTTCTATTAATTTTTTCGCTCATAAAATGTACCTTTGCGGTCCTTTCAATAAGCTACAAGATTAACTAATATTTGTTATGAGATTTGAACTAACAGAAGAGCATTTGATGATTCAGCAGGCGGCAAGAGATTTTGCCCAAAATGAATTGTTACCAGGAGTGATTGAGCGCGATAGCAAGCAAGAATTTCCTGCAGAGCAGATTAAGAAGATGGGAGAGCTCGGTTTTATGGGTATGATGGTGGATCCTAAGTACAATGGTGCTGGATTAGACACAATCTCATATGTATTAGCCATGGAGGAAATCTCTAAGGTAGACGCCTCTGCTTCGGTAGTAATGAGTGTAAACAACAGCTTAGTTTGCTGGGGTTTAGAGAAATTCGGCACCGAAGAGCAAAAAGAAAAGTATTTGAAACCTTTGGCGGCAGGAGAGAAGATTGGTGCCTTTTGCCTTTCTGAGCCAGAAGCTGGTTCTGATGCCACTTCTCAAAGAACAACCGCAATAGACAAAGGCGATCATTATCTTTTAAATGGCAACAAAAACTGGATTACTAATGGAAATTCAGCCTCTGTTTATTTAGTAATGGCCCAAACGGATATTGAAAAAGGCCACCATGGAATTAACTGCCTTATCGTAGAACGCGGAATGGAAGGTTTCGTAGTTGGTAAGAAGGAAGATAAAATGGGTATCCGTGGTTCTGATACACATTCTTTAATGTTCCAAGACGTTAAGGTTCCTAAAGAAAATAGGCTTGGCGATGAAGGCTTCGGTTTTAAATTCGCCATGAAAGTACTAAGTGGAGGACGTATTGGTATTGCTGCCCAAGCTTTGGGTATTGCCAGCGGAGCGTATGAATTAGCTCTAAAGTACGCTAAAGAACGCGTAACTTTTGGCAAACCAATTGGTATGCACCAAGGAGTTGGTTTTAAGTTAGCAGAAATGGCTACCGAAATAGAAGCAGCTCGTTTAATGTGTTTGAAAGCGGCTTGGTTAAAAGATCAAGGCGAAAACTTTGATAAAGAAAGTGCCATGGCTAAACTTTTTGCATCAGATGTAGCTATGAAAACGACTGTAGAGGCAGTACAAGTTCACGGTGGCTACGGCTATGTAAAAGAATACCATGTTGAGCGCCTAATGCGTGATGCGAAGATTACCCAGATTTACGAGGGTACTTCTGAAATTCAAAAAATTGTTATCTCACGTGCTGTTTTAGCGGACTAGTTGAGATACAAATCATAAAAAAGCGGCCTTCATATTAAAATGAGGCCGCTTTTTTTTGTTATAAATTTGAGTGCGATGTGAAATTAGGCTTCAGAACTCATACGAATAGTGGGTTTAAAGCAAATCTGCCGCTTTTTCTAGGCGCATGCCTCGGCTGCCCTTGATTAATATTATTTTACCGCGTGGTTCATTCTTTTTAAGGTAAGTAATTAATTCATTGGTGCTAACAAATCGAAGGGCCTTTGACTCGGTTTTCATAAAAGCTTCACCCACTAAAAGTACCTGCTCAAAATCAAACTTAGCGGCATTGTCTGCTACCAATTGATGCTCAGCATTACTATAATCTCCGAGTTCAAACATATCACCTAGAATTACCCATTTAGGGGTTTCTTCCGATTTTAGATGGGCAAAGTTTTCTAATGAAACCTGCACGCTACTTGGATTGGCATTGTAATAATCTCGCAATAGCATATTCGCCTTACCTTGATCTAGCTGCGAGCGGTTGTTATTGGGTTTGTATGATTCAATGCCTATTTTTATTTCTTCGGGGCTTAAACCGAAGTAGGAGGCTAAGCTAATGGCAATGGAGATATTATTAAAGTTGTACTGTCCTGTTAACTGCGAGTGAATTTCTAAGCCAGAAAATTTAGCACTGATGAAATTGGTGTCGCTTGAACTTGGCTCAATGATAAAATCAGCTTGCTCGACCTTGCCAAAAGTAATTTGAGTAAGGTCTTTACTCTTTTGCATTTGTATAGGGTCGTCTAAGTTTACTAAAGCCTTTTTGCCATGCTTACGCAGATGGTCATATAGTTCGCTTTTACCTTTGATAACTCCTTCTACGCCGCCAAAGCCTTCTAAATGGGCTTTGCCATAATTAGTGATTAGTCCGATATCAGGCAGGGCAAGAGCGCTTAAAAAGGCGATTTCTTTTTTGGCATTAGCCCCCATTTCAATAACGGCAATTTCATCTGTATTAGTAATATTAAGAAGGCTTAGGGGCACGCCAATGTGGTTGTTTAAATTCCCCTTGGTATAAGCTACTTGATATTTTTGTTTTAGTGCGGCAACAATCAACTCTTTGGTAGTGGTTTTGCCATTACTTCCAGTGAGTGCGATTAGGGGAACCCTTAATGACTGACGGTGAAAGACAGCCAAATTCTGAAGGCATGTTAAGACATCATCAACGAGAATAGTATTACTTTCTAATTGCGCTTTCGAATCATCAATAACGCAATAACTAGCTCCATTTGCTAATGCCTGTTTACAATATTGGTTTCCATCGAAAGATGGACCTTTTAGGGCAAAGTAAATTTGTCCTTCTGTAATACTGCGAGTATCGGTAGATACTCCCTGAGAGTTTAAGAATAATTGGTGTAGCTTAGAAATTTCCATAAAAAAACCCTGACATTTATGTCAGGGTCAAATATCTTAATTATAACGATAACGTTTAAACTTATCTTTCTTCGGTTTGCTGCCGCGTTTCTCTCGGTCTTCATCTTGGTTTTGGAATCCAACTCGATCCATTGCACAACGGAAGCCGATAAAGTCTGTTGATTGATCTTCTTCTAGGAAGCGACGAGTGCCAGGGCTTAACCAATAAGCATTATCCTTCCAGCTACCACCTTTGTAAACACGGGTAGTATTTCCAACTAAGGTAGTTTGTGAGTAATCGTACATTAAAGCTTCACCTTCTTCTGTCTCAGTGTCGTAATACTGTGAAGATTGCTTATCACCATCGATAAAGTCGCGGTAGTCAGACTTCTTATAGTTACGACGATTTAAGTTTTCTTCTTCGGTAACATCCCTAACAGGAAGTTCACCGGGTAAGCGTACGATACTAGAATCGCTTGCATATTGTGGTTCTTGTAAAACCTCTAATGCCCCTAAACCTTGATAATCCTGATCCCAAGTTTGGAATTCGTTTCCACGGAAAGGATTTAAACCAGTCATATCTTCTAAAGATAAAGGACGGTAAACATCTAAAACCCATTCAGCCACGTTACCAGCCATGTCATATAAACCATAATCATTAGGAGGATAGAACTTTACTTGCATGGTCGTAGCGGCTTGGTCATTTAGCCAACCACCGGTTCCCATAAAATCGCCTTTACCACGCTTGAAGTTGGCCAACATATCCCCTCTATTTTTCTTGTCCGAGTTTCTAGAAGAACCACCATTCCAAGTGAATTTGTTTGCATCAGTTACGCGGTTGTAAACTCGGCTTCCAGCATTTCCATAAGCGGCATATTCCCACTCAGCTTCTGTTGGTAGACGATATTTGGGGAGTAAGATACCATCTTCAATACGTACCGGGCGGCCTTCGTCACCATAAGCACTATTAGGATTATTGTCCTTTAGACCTTTTTTGTTTTGCTGAGCGTATTCACCGCTTTTGTAAAGATATACTTCAGTGTTGAAGTGATCTGCATCCGATTGATCTGGGAATTCATTGAAAATGCCCTCTCTTATCAAAATGTTTTCATTCACGCGATCCGTTCTCCAAGAGCAAAACTTCATCGCCTGAATCCAACTTACACCAACAACAGGGTAAAAATTATAAGCCGGGTGGCGGAAGTAATTTTCCACGTACATTTCATTGTAAGCCAACTGGGTTCTCCAAACTAAAGTGTCAGGAAGAGCGGTACGAAGGATTTCTGGATAATAGTCAATATCGAATACACGACGAATCCAATAAAGGTATTCGCGATAATCAGTATTGGTAATTTCGTTTTCATCAATGTAGAAAGATTGTACCGAAACCTTGCGAGGGATATTGTCCCAATCTTGGTAAACGTCTTGTTCTACACGGCCCATAGTGAAGGTTCCTCCTTCTACAAATACGAGCCCTGGTCCAGTTTCTTGGCCATCATAGTCTGTGTTTACGCTGAAGCCACCATTGTCGCTATCATTGTAAGACCAGCCTGTTGCATTACTCTTATCGCCACCACAGGAGCTAAAAAGAAAGAGCCCCGCCAATGCTGGACTAATGCTGCGTATAAACTTAAGTTTATTCATATGCCTATAATACTCTTTAAATATCTAAACTAAAACTTAGGACAATTTATTGCCTTGGTCTTCTTTCTTACTGTTCTACAAGGTAATCTGTAATTCAATGAGATTTCATGTGCGCCACCAAGATCGTTGTTTAAACCAGAAACGGTAAAATCGTAACTATATCCAACACCCCATTGTCCTTCTATGGGGGCGTAACCTAATAATATTACTATCGCATCAGGATTAAAGGAACTTACTCGATAACCTAAACCACCGCTGATATCTCCTCTTGCAAAAGATATGTTAGAAGTTAGTTGGTTGTAAGGACCTTGATTTTGGTATACGACATTTGGAAGAAGATAATTTTGAAGATCAGTATAAAGTCGCTTACGGCCTAAGGGAATTATCAAACCAGCATGAGCGGCTATTTTAGTAGGTAATTTATCCTGAACGAAGAAACCAACATCTGGTGAAGTTAAATGCGAAGCGGCTACACCAAAATAAAATTTCTCGGTATATCCAATCAAACCAGCGCTTAGATCAACTACACCAGCAGTATTATTACCGGGAGGAACTTCGCTCGATTCTCTCACAAATCCAAAGTAAGGATCAATTTGATCTGGGAAAGTAAAACTATTCCAGTTTAAGTTAATTTGACGATAACCAGCTTGGAAACCAGCTAGAACCGTAAACTTTCTTGAAGCTTTTAAGTGATAGGAATAGGCAACCGCAACATCTGTGGTTGCAAAAGCTCCGTCACCCGCTTCATCTTGCATAAGCATGATAGCTAGTCCACCATTTAAGCTTTCTACATACTGATCGTAGGTAGCACTATAGGTTTGGTAAATGCTTAGCACTGGGTACTGATTACGATAATTTAAACTCACTCGAGGACACTTTGAAGTACCAGCAAAGGCTGGGTTCAAGTAGATCGGGTTAGCATAAAATTGACTAAAATGCGCATCCTGCGCCTTAAGCATAGAGCCTAGGCCTAAAACGAAGATCGCCGTAAGGGTTAGTAGTTTCTTATTCATACTCTCTTGAGAGTTTCGGGTACAATGATACAAATAATTGAGAATACATCACTAATTTTAACATCATCCTCCCAGAAAAAATCAATTTTTTTAGGATCAATATTTATAGAACCAATTTTCGCAGCTAAAAGTATATAATCTAATTAGGAATGCGCACTTTTTACTATGATCTTTCGTTAATCTTGCAAATAATAACTTGAATTTTTTTGGATAGGATGGGAAGACTGTACCGATTTACTTTTGTTTTTCTAGCGATGTTTTCGTTGTATACTCTTAAAAGCCAAGATGATAAGGCTAAAGTTTATGCAATCAATTGGTTGGAGCCATTAGCGGTTGGGCCAGAGAAGCTGCAAAGGCAAATATATTTTGAGGGGGCAGATTTTGATGGGGAGAATCCGATTGTGCCAAAATTTTGTAGTCCAGCACCCGCATATTTGTCGAAAAGTAGAGGCATTGTGCTAACGAATCTCAAATGGGAAGCAATCCCCTCCAATCAGTTAGCAGCACTCAGTCAGTTTAGCTTTAGTGCTGAAATAGAAATTGAATTAGGTAGAGGCTTTTCACGGGAGGCGGGACCTCAATTGAGCTTTTGCTTTTATCCTTTCGCTCTTCGCAACGGGGTTAAGAGTAGATTGGTTTCTTTCTCGATAAAGTCTTCAGCGGAGGCCTTACCAAGCCTTGAAGAAAGTATCTCTTACTCGAAGAAGATAAATAATTCTGTATTAGATGCTGAAGGATGGCATAAGATTTCGATTGCGGAAACTGGCATGTATAAGATTACGCCTAGTTTTTTAAGTAATAATAATATAAGCAGTTCCGAGGTAGCAATTAGTGAAATTAGAGTAGCAGGAAATGGTGGAGGAATGCTGCCGGAAGCTTTTAGTGCCAATCGCCCTGTAGATATCGTTGAGCAGGCCTTAAAAGTGATAGATGTAAATGGGGATGGCCTGTTTAATGGTAATGATTATATTCTCTTTTATGCTCAAGGGCCACATACTTTTTCATATAACGCAGGAGGTGATCGGTATGATTATGGCAATAATATTTACCGAGATCTTAATTATTACTTCATCAATATAAACGGAGGAGGAAAGGCCCCCAGTCCACAAGCTAGCCTCAGTAATCCTCAACAGCTAGTAAATGCCTTCGACGATTTTGCTGCAGTAGAAGACGATAATGTAAATCTAGTAGGTACGGGGCGCCAATGGTTTGGTGATATTTTTGAATTCACCCTAAGCTACAATTACAGTTTTAATTTCCCGAATGTTATTACCAGTGAGCCAGCAGAGTTGTTAGTGGATGTAGTAGGTCGTTCTAGTTCGAATAATACTCTTATTAATACTAGATATGCGAACCAACAAATTCTAAGCAATGCCATACCTGCTTATCAAACTTTTGGCGACTATCCAAATTTTGTGGAACGCTCGCAGCAACGAACAAGCTTTTTACCCCAGGCTGCAAATATCACGCTAAATCTAAGCTACGACAATAGTGCTAATCCTAGCGCTGTCGCTTGGTTAGATAAGGTTGTTCTCAATGTTCGTCGGCAATTATCTTTTGCTGGGATTTCAAATTCGCTACAATTTAGAGATTCTCGTTCGGTCGCTGCAGGCAATCGAATCGAATATAGAATTTCACAGCCGCCCCCAAACCTCTTCATTTGGGATGTTACTGATGTAGCAAATATTGCAGAAATTACGGGGACTTACCAGACGGATGGTTCGTACAGCTTTGTGGCAGATGCTAGTAGTTTAAAAGAATATGTGGCTTTTACCGGTAGTAATTTTAATACTCCCACTTATGTAGAAGCGATTGAAGCTCAGAATCTACACGGAATGCCAATTCCGGAAATGATTGTAATTAGTCATAGCAATTTTCTTCCAGCTGCAGAAGATTTAGCAGCTTTCCACGCCGATCAAGAAAATGTAGCTTCTTCAGTTGTAAGTTTAGAGCAGGTTTATAATGAATATGGCAGTGGCGGTGCCGACATTACCGCAATTCGCGATTTTATTAAAGACCTTTACAATCGCTCAACGAATAATCGTTTCAAATATGTTCTCCTTTTTGGGGATGCTTCTTATGATTATAAGGATCGTCTCAGTGGCAACACTAATTATATTCCCACTTATCAATCGAGCTTTTCTTTTTCCTTAGGTTCGTCCTTTATTACGGACGATTATTTTGCCTACATGAATGTTGGTGAGGCCATCAATTTTAATGGTGCGGTAATGGATTTGGGATTAGGTCGGATTCCGGTTGAAACCCTAAGTCAAGCTCAATCTTATGTAGCCAAGATTAAAAGATACGTGGCGGGGCAAGATCGTTTTGGCGATTGGCGAAATCGCATTCTGTTAATGGCTGATGATGTGGACGAACTATGGGAACGTTCTTACTTTGTGCCAAACTCAGAATTGCTTGAAGCGCGAGCTAAAGCAACTTCCGGCTCTTATAACGTCGAGAAAATTTACCTAGACGCTTATCAGCAGCAAACTACTACGGGTAGTCAAAGTTACCCAGAAGCTCGTCGTGATATGTATCGTAAGGTTCAAAGAGGGTGCTTATTAACTAATTATATCGGGCATGGGGGTGAAATTGGCTTGGCTTCAGAAAAGCTTTTGCAATTAGCGGATGTAACTTCTTGGTCTAATAAGGATGCTCTTTCTTTATTTCTTACTATTACTTGTGAATTTACTCGCTTCGATGATCCTAAGCGCGTATCTGCCGGCGAGCAATTACTCTTAAACCCTAACGGTGGTGCAATAGCACTGCTTTCTACCACTAGAGTAGTGGGAGTGCAAGGTGCAGTAGACCTTAATATAGCAATATTTGACACAATTTTGGTTCGCCCAGATGGCAATCCCCAAACGCTAGGTCAGATTATTAGGGCCGCTAAAAACGACTCTTATGTTATTGGTAGATCTACTAAAACTAAATTTTCATTAATCGGCGACCCGGCTTTACGTTTAGCTGTTCCATACTACCAGGTTAATACCAGCACCTTAAACAGAAAGCCAATAAATGCGGCTCTTCAGGATACTGCAAAAGCACTTTCACTAGTTCAAATTACCGGTGAGGTTGCTGATTTAAACGGTTTGAAACTTTCAGATTTTGAAGGAGTTTTAAGTGTAAGTGTCTTCGATAAGGAAGCACAGCGGCAAACTCTAGTTAATGATGGTGTTGGTGCTCCAGTTGGATTTAAAGATCAGAGCTCCTTGATTTATAGAGGTAAAGTGCAGGTCTCTAAAGGAGATTTTAGCTTCGAATTTAGAGTGCCGCTTGGAATTAATTATCAATTTGGTAACGGGAGAATTAGCTACTATTCTTTTGATGCACAAGAACGCGATGCTTCAGGATATTACGACAGTATCGTAGTAGGAGGATATAATGAAAATGCCCCCATCGACAATATCGGACCCGAAATAGAATTGTTTATGAATGATGCTTCTTTCGTAAGAGGCGGAATTACGGGTGAATCTCCTTTTATTTATGCACGTTTGACTGATTCAGCGGGAATCAATACGGTAGGAAATGGAGTGGGTCAGGATTTACGAGCGGTTTTAAATAACAAAACGGATCAACCTTATATTTTAAATGAGTTTTATGAAGCGGATTTAAATTCCTACCGTTCGGGCGAGGTGAGGTACCAACTATTTGATTTAGATCCTGGTGATTATACAATCGAGATGCGTGCTTTTGATATCTATAACAATCCAACCGAGGTTAGCACTGATTTTGTTGTAGCCGAAAGTGCGGATTTGGCCTTGAAGAGGGTGCTTAATTATCCGAACCCTTTTACTACTTATACCGAGTTTCAATTTGAACATAATCGCGCCAATCAAAATCTTGAAGTACAAGTACAGATTTTTACCGTTTCTGGAAAACTAGTCAAAACGATAAATCAAGAAATTAATTCATTAGGTAATCGCGTTACCGGAATTAAATGGGACGGACTTGACGATTATGGCGATAAAATCGGGAAAGGCGTATATATTTACCGATTAAAAGTAAGAAGCCAGCTCGATAATAGTCAAGCCGATGAATATGAAAAGCTCGTTATACTGCGTTAAGCCCCTTAATTATTATTAATCTATTTTTGCCAACCGATTAAAAAAAAATGATGAAACACTTTATTGCGTGTTTGCTCGCTTTAACTATTACAACAGGAAGCCTTAAAGCTCAATTTGGTGGTCTTGAAGGAGATGGGAGTTATTTTGAATCTTTGAGAACCATATCCACTGCAGTACCAATTATTGCAGTTTCTCCTGATGCACGAGCAGGAGGAATGGGCGACGTAGGAGTAGCAACTATTCCCGATGTGAATGCAATCTATTGGAATACGGCCAAACTAGCCTTTCTCGAAGAAGGTACTCGTTCTTTGTCTTTATCGTATACCCCATGGCTTAATCGCTTGGTTAACGATATTAACCTAGCACACGTGTCCTATGCTTTTAAATTTGACGATAAGCAAGGACTTGCTCTAGCCATGCGTTATTTTTCTTTAGGAGAAATAAATTTCCGCGATGAAAACAACAGTCCTCAAGGAACAGGGCAACCTTATGAGCTTACTTTAAATGCAGGCTATGGACTAAAGCTAAGTGATTACTTTAGTATGGGAGTGGGTCTTCGTTTCATTTATAGCGATTTAACAAACGGCTTGCAAACAGCCGGAATTGAAACGACTCCAGGCTCATCTATCGCTGCGGATTTAGGGTTTTACTACCAAGGAAAACGCATCAGTATGGGGGGCGGGCAGTACCAAAGTTTCTCAGCAGGATTAAACGTTAGTAATGTGGGCGGAAAAATATCCTATGGTACCTCACAAGAATCTGCTGATTTTTTACCCGCGAACATGCGTTTAGGCGCTGGCTATCATTTAGAGATTGATCGGTATAATAAATTCTCTTTTTACGCGGATTTAAACAAACTTCTTGTGCCAACCCCACCCGTAAGAAATGACAATGGCGAGATTATCGCAGGATTGGATGATAATATTTCTCCATTTGCCGGTATTTTCCAGTCATTTAATGATGCTCCTGGGGGCTTTTCAGAAGAGCTGGAAGAAATAATTTACAATGCTGGAGTAGAATATTGGTACGATGGTAAATTTGCTTTTCGCGGAGGTTACCAATTTGAAGATTCTCAAAAAGGAGGAAGACAATACTTTACTATAGGCCTAGGAATTCAATATAATGTATTCGGATTGGATTTTGCCTATTTAATCCCAGCGTCGCCAGTGGTACGATCTCCATTAGAAAATACTTTACGTTTCAGCCTGCTCTTCAATTTCGAGCAAGGACAATAATTAGAATGAATAAAAAAGGCGATATTAATATCTCTTGCAAATTGCAGGAGTTTCAGGTGGAGCAATTGAGTGATGCTTGGCAAAACTTAGTAGAAAGGGCCGATGCGGCTCGCAGCGGTAGTCATTCTCCGTACAGTAATTTTCAAGTAGGAGCAGCTTTGCTTCTCGATACTGGAGAGGTAATTATTGGTTCAAATCAAGAAAACGCCGCTTACCCAAGTGGCCTTTGTGCAGAAAGAACGGCCTTGTTTTGGGCGGGAGCTAATTTCCCTTCCCAAAAGATTTTAGCTTTGGCGGTTACGGTGCCAAATCGTGCCGAACATATTCCCTTCCCCTGCGGTTCTTGTTTGCAAGTTATTTCTGAATATCAGCATCAACAAGATTCACCAATAAATATTTTATTAAAACACCCTCAAAGTCAGCAAGTTTACTTAGCAAACGGCGTTCAAAATCTGCTACCCTTTGCATTTGAGAAAAGTCACTTGCCAAAAGTCTAAGAGGCTGTTAGCTTTTTGTATAAATTTGCGCCCGCATAAACGAATATAGATAATGGCCAAGAAAAAGATTACAAAGCAGGTATACCTTAAGTGGTATGAGGAAATGCTATTTTGGAGAAAGTTTGAAGATAAGGCTGCGGCCCTCTATATACAACAGAAAATTCGTGGTTTTCTACACTTATATAATGGTCAGGAAGCTGTTCTAGCTGGGGCGGTTTATGCCATGGAAGAAAACGATAAAATGATTACTGCTTATCGTAATCATGTTCAGCCAATTGCGCTTGGTGTAGATCCGCGTAAGATTATGGCCGAGCTGTGTGGTAAAGTAACCGGTACTTCTCAAGGAAATGGTGGTTCAATGCACATGTTTTCTAAAGAACACAATTTCTATGGCGGTCATGGTATTGTTGGTGGGCAAATCCCTCTAGGGGCAGGTCTTGCTTTCGCAGATAAGTATAAAGGAAATGGTGGCGTAACCCTTTGTTATATGGGTGACGGTGCTATTCGTCAAGGAAGTTTCCATGAAACCATGAACCTTGCCATGCTTTGGAAACTCCCCGTAGTATTTATTGTTGAGAATAATGGTTATGCCATGGGTACATCGGTAGCTCGTACGGCAAATCATAGTGATTTATACAAATTGGGTTTGGGCTATGAAATGCCATGTGAACCAGTGGATGGAATGGATCCTACCATAGTTTATCCAGCAATGCAAGAAGCTATGGATCGCGCTCGCAAAGGAGATGGTCCTACCTTATTAGAGATGCGTACTTATCGCTATAAAGGCCACTCCATGAGTGATGCGCAACATTACAGAACTAAAGAAGAAGTTGCTGAATTCCAAAAACGTGACCCAATTGGCATCGTACACAAGATTTTACAAGATAAAAAATATGCAACGGAAGAAGACTTCAAAGCAATTGATGAGCGCGTAAAAGATTTAGTTGCCGAGTGTGTGAAGTTTGCCGATGAGTCAGAATACCCAACTGCGGACAACTTATATAAGAACGTATATATTCAAGAGGATTATCCTTTTATCAAAACCCACTAATCAAGATTAAATGGCAGAAGTAGTAAACATGCCCCGCCTTAGCGATACCATGGAAGAAGGTACTGTAGCGCAATGGCACAAAAAAATAGGCGACAAGGTTGAGGAAGGAGATCTCTTGGCCGAGATTGAAACGGATAAGGCAACGATGGAATTCGAAGCTTTCCAAGAAGGTGTATTATTACATATCGGTGTAGAAGAGGGCAATACGGCTCCTGTTGATTCAATTCTCGCAATATTGGGAGAAGAAGGCGAAGATATCAGTTCCTTATTAAGTGGTGGTTCTTCATCCGCGGAAGCGAAAACAGAAGTTAAGGAAGAAGTTTTAGAAAGCTCTTCGGAGCCCCGGCAAGAAAATTCCGCCAAAAGCGAAGAGCCGTCTAATGGAAATAGAGTGAAAGCCTCTCCATTAGCACGTAAGTTGGCAGAAGATAAAGGTGTGGACATCAATCAGGTAAAAGGATCTGGTGAAGGTGGTCGCATTGTTAAGCGTGATGTAGATGAGTTTAAATCTGCACCAGCACCCAGGGCGGCTCGTCCGCAGGTAAATTTAGCTTCAGCTGGAGCGGCTCCTGCTGGAATGAGTTACGATGAGTTACCTGTTTCACAAATGCGTAAAACAATTGCACGTCGTTTAAGCGAATCAAAATTTTCAGCACCCCATTTCTATCTTACCTTAGATATTGATATGGATAATGCTATCGAAGCGCGTAAGAGTATTAATGCTGTCGCTCCGCAAAAAATCAGTTTCAACGATTTTGTTATTAAAGCGGCTGCGGTTGCATTAAAGCAACATCCAGTTATTAATTCTAGTTGGGCAGGTGACACGATTCGTCGTAATCATGAAATCAATATTGGTATGGCCGTAGCAGTAGACGAGGGTTTATTGGTGCCGGTAATTCGCAATGCAGATCAGAAAGGTTTGGCTACGATTAATACCGAAGCCAAAGAGTTTGCCGGTAAAGCACGTGATAAAAAGCTGCAGCCAAGCGAGTGGGAAGGCAATACCTTCACCATATCAAATTTAGGTATGTTCGGCATCGAAACATTTACTGCCATTATTAATGCTCCTGATGCCTGTATTTTGGCCGTTGGCGGTATTAAGCAGGTGCCAGTTGTGAAAAATGGCGCGGTAGTTCCAGGAAATGTTATGAAAGTAACCCTTAGTTGCGATCACCGTGTGGTAGATGGAGCTAGTGGAGCGGCTTTCTTAAATACAATGAAAGGTATTTTAGAAAATCCTTTAAATATGTTACTCTAAAATTCAAATATTTCATGAAGCCTCGGTATCTACCGGGGCTTTTTTATTTCCATAGATATGAAAACAGTAGTAATTAGCGGCACAAGTCGCGGAATAGGTAAAGAGTTGGTATTGTTGTTCGCTCACGCGGGCTTCGAAGTTTACGCCTTAAGTCGTAATAAGCGGGTTGTACTCGCTTACGCAGATGGCCATCCTAATATAAAGGCATTGGAAGTGGACATTAATAACTGGGATTCGACCATTACTTCAATTAAAAAGGAGTTAACAAAGATTGATATCCTTATTCACAATGCGGCGGCCTTTATTAATAAGCCATTTTCAGAGATGAGCTATGAAGATATGCAGTCGGTATACCACACCAATGTAATGACACCTTACTTTTTAAGTCAAGGCCTAGTGCAAATTATGCCAGCGGCTAGTCAAATTTTGGCCATTAGTAGTATTGGTGGAGTAGGCGGCAGCATAAAGTTTCCAGGGCTATCGGTGTACAGTAGTTCTAAGGGAGCCCTGAATATTATAGTAGAATGTTTGGCGGAAGAATTACGTGATCGGGAGATCTTTGTGAATGCTTTAGCCTTGGGTTCTTCCGAAACCGAGATGTTTAAGGCGGCTTTTCCCGATTTAGCGGCAGCATCTCAGCCCCAAGATATGGCGAAATACATCTATAATTTTGCCATAAACTCGGTTCCTTTAGTAAATGGTAAAACTTTTCCCATTAGTTCTCAAAACCCATAAGCTTTAAGCTAGGGGTTCTAGTGTTGCTCTTAGCGGCTGATAATAAGAGCCTTTTAACTTTAGCATTATGCGGTTAAGGGAAATTACTCCATTGGGCGAGGCTTTTCAAGAGTGCTTTTGTCATAAAAATTATTAAAAGAGGGTTGTCAATAAGAAATCTCGTCTTATATTTGCCGACCCATTTCGAAAGGAATGTGGCCTTGTAAAAGGAAGTTCTTTGGATATCATTTTAGGTTTTAGTAGAGCGGTTTTGACCACTGAAAAGGCCTTTAAAATTTTATCAAAATAATTTCAAAAAGATGGTGTTGATTGTAGAATTAGTTTTTACATTTGCACCCGCTAAAAAAGCAAGAGAAGTTCTTTAAAATATTGATAAGGAAAGCACAAAAGGTAAAATAAAGCTCGTTAATTT
>JAGYKI010000025.1 GCA_018401735.1 Schleiferiaceae bacterium | reverse complement strand
TATCTTTTTATTGAAAATCTGAGGCTATGATTTATAGTCGAACTAACGTTAGGTTATCAAAAAGGCCCTCCTTCTCCTCCAGCGAAAGCGAGCCTTGGATTTATTTTTTCTTGCTTAAAACTGAATAATAATCCCCACGCTAGGAATTCGCGTACCATTACCATTTTCTAAAAAGCGGGTATCATAGCGTTGTTCGTTGGCGGGGTCTAGGGGATTTGAAATAATGGGTGTACCATCGGCATTGCGGTTTAACACTAAAAGGGGCTCGCCTTCTACCGATTGCCCTAAAAGGTTTTGTACATCTAAATACACGTTTAAGGCCCATTTTTCGAAAAACCACTTTTTATCGATACGCATATTAATCCGATTGAAATTACTAAAGCGTTCTTGGTTTAAGCGCGACCAATCGGGCAAACCACGGCGGTTAACATCGTAAACGCTCACGAGGCTACTCGTTTTAACATCGGTGGGGGTGAAAGGGGCACCGCCTAAGAATTGGTATTGCACCCCTAACTCCCAGTTTTTGCCGAATTTTTTACCGCCTGTTACGGTAATAATATGTTGGTTGTCCCACGAAGAAGGTACTAAATCGCCTTGATCATTTTCAAATTCTGACTTAACTAGGGTATAGGCGAAGGTTCCAAACCAGCCTTGGTAAAGCTTTTGCTGATAAAGAAACTCGAGTCCATAAGCGCGTCCGGCCGATTCCGAAATGGCAGGTTCGTTGCCAATTACCCCGAAGTCGCTACCTAAATTAGCGAGGGTAATGCCTCTTTCTAAGAGGAAGGGGTAGTTATTATAAATCTTGTAAAAACCTTCTAAGCTAATTTTAGCCGACCAAGGAAGGTAGTAGGCAAAGCCACTTACATAATGCTGGGTGCTGATATAAGTCAAATCTTGGTTAACCAAAGTACCGGCGGAGTCTCTAAAACCTAGAGCCGTACTAGGCGGTAATTGGTAGTAAATACTAAAACTATTATTCCAGCTTAATTCGGGTGTAATATTATAGGCCAGGGCTAGTTTAGGTGAGATTTGATTAAGGGGATTGGCGGTATTCTCATTAAAGGTGTTACCATCCATGCGCAAGCCTAAGGTAGCATTAAGGCGCTCATCGAAAAAACTGCGGTTTACATTACCAAAAGCAAAATATTGATAAAGTGTTAGGTCGGTATTATAGTTGCGAGCTTCAGCGCCTGGCGCCACTCTAAGGTCAAGCTCGGAGGTAATGTATTTTGTTTGTTCAAAGCCGAAGCCGCTGGTTATTTTCCAAATATCCTTACGGTAAAAATTCTCTACCCTTAATTTGTTCTCAATTTCTTGTGATTGGTAATCCAATAATTTTGTTTTCGATTCATCATTATCTTCAAACTTAAAAGCGGTATTATTTAGCATAAAGCGGGAGAGAATAACATTAGTATATGATTTCTCACCAAAGTGCGTCCATTTAGCCCCTACAGAGTAGTTCCATTGCTCGTTTACTGGTAAAAAGGCTAGTTGAAACTGTTGGGTTTCGGTTTCATTGGCATCTAAGTTTAACTTGAAATTATCGATGGCTCCCAATCCGATTAAGGTCAATTGGTTTTTGTCGTTAATTTTATACTTCACCTTGTACTGGAAGTCGTTATAAGTGGGAAGAAAAGGCAGTTCAAATAAGGTGAAAAGAAATTGCAAATAACTACGACGGGCCGAAAGCAGGAAGGTGGTTTTTTCGCTTAAGGGGCCTTCAAGGGTTAAGCCTACTTCGGAGGCGCCCACTTGAAAAATCCCGCCAATTTTATCGCTACGACCATCTTTAAGTTTGATATCTAAAACCGAGCTCAGAGAGTTAGCTTTCTCTACTGGGAAGGCAGAAGTGTAAAGGTCTACTTCGCGGATAAAGTTTACGTTTAACAATCCAACGGGACCACCACTGCTGCCTTGGGTAGAGAAGTGGTTAATGCTGGGGATTTCGATGCCATCTAAAAAGAAGCTGTTCTCATTGGGAGCACCGCCTCTAATAATAATATCGTTTCTGAAGTTGGGAGAGGAAGCAACCCCGGGTAAAGACTGAATTACCAAGGAAATATCTTGGTTTCCGCCTGGGTTACGTTGAATTTCGTTAATACCTAAAGTACTCACCGAAACGGGGCTTTCTTCTTTGCGTTGAAAGCGATCTTGGGCGCTAACTTCCACTTCAGCTAGCGTTTGATTGCCGGCATCAAGGCCAAAGTCTATAACGGCGGGTTTCGATAAACTTACTTGAATTTCGTATTCAGTAATGTTTTTATAACCCACAAAGGAAGCGGTGATATTGTAAAGACCTGGTTCAACATTTAGGACGTAATTTCCGTCTAAGTCTGTGGTGGCGCCTATGGTAGTGCCTTCAATTACAACGTTAGCAAAGGGCAGCGATTCGTTATTGATTTTGTCAAAAACGCGACCTTTTATAATTCCAGTCTGAGCGAAGGTGCTCATTCCAAAAACAAGGACGATAAAGGTAAGTAGATGTTTCAAATTTAATTTTTTAAAAAAGCAAAACCCTAACCAGCGGTTAGGGTTCACAAAAAGGTAGAAAAATTTAAGTTTTTATGGAGCGATTGGATAAACAATTTTAGTTAACCACTTGCTTGTATCGGCCTCTTCACTAGGGTCGGTAACATAAATTTCGAAGCCCATACCCAAGAGATCAGTGCCGTTTTGCATGGCGTATTCGCTAATGGCCTGATGCGCTTTTCCAGTAAATTCATAAGGCCCATAATAATCGATAAAGAGGGCATCCGTAGTTGCCATTTCACGCTTCTTAATATCATCCTTACCTTCTAGCATAGACCATAATGGAATAGCTACCTCTACGGTAGTGCGACGTGTTTCCTCATTCCACTCATGGAAAACAGCAAAAGGTGGACGATTAGAATTTTGCATTTCTTTGCCTAAATAGGCATTGATTTTAGAAAAGTTTCTCCCGAAGAAATCAGGGCCAAGCTCTGTCATGGCAACAGTTTCGGTGATACTATAAAAACGCATGGAGTCTAATTGAGAGCGGTAAACTTCTAGCTTGGCTTCTGGAATTTTTTGACTTTCTACAATGTACTTGATATTCGCAAGGCCAATTTCAAAACTTTCGCCTACCATTCCGTCCATAAAAAGGCCAAAAATGCGGGAGAAGAATCCTAATTCGCCACTAAAGCCCCATTTAACTATAGTTAGCCCATTTTCGGAGCTCGTAAATGTCCATAGCCCATTCGAGGGATCTCGACCGTCAAAATTTATAACCGTTTTAATAGTATCATAGGGGCTAGCATATTTAATACTTTGCTTACCTCCGCCAGATTCTTCACTAGTCCAAGAGTAAGCGGCACCTTCGCCAGATGTCTGTTCACCATATTTGAAAGTCATAGTCGGGTCTTCTTGTAACCACGGACTCCAAGCTTCCCAATTTTTAAAATCAATTACTTGCGCATAAATCTGTTTGGCGGGAGCATTAACCCTAAGCTCACGGCTTACATTATATTTCCCGGGTAGGAAAAGCGAAATAATTAGATAGATCGCTACTAAAGCCAATAAAACCCAAAGGATGATTTTAACTATACGCATATTTTTAGGTAGTTGATTAATAGGGCTCGAAGTTAAATAAAATTTAGAAGGGCAATGTTAAACTTCGTGTTTCTATAAATGAGAGGATTAGGTTTTTTTGACGATGAAAAAGCAAGACTGAAACTCTTTTTGGTGGCGCCTTTAACCAAAAAGAACGAACCAAGAATTAGCCATTTCCTTCAAACATTACTGACGTTCCCTTCGAAAAGATGTTTATGTATAGGCCTGGCATTGATACTTGGGCTAGACGATTTTGCTTGCAGCTTTCCAAAGAAAAGGAAGCCGTGCTTTCCATTTTAAGGAAGAACTGGGCTTGTTAATTTCTGTGCTTATAAAAACACTAAAAGGGCCACTATAAGGAGCCTTAGTGTTAAGCTAAATACCAAAAAGAAATTAACTTTGCCACATGCAAGAAATGGTTTTAATTCTCGATTGTGGATCGCAGTATACGCAATTGATTGCTCGACGAGTGAGAGAGCTTAATGTTTATTGTGAAATACACCCTTACAACAAGCTTCCTGAGCTGGATAAAAATGTAAAGGGTTTAATTATTAGTGGTAGTCCACATTCGGTAAACGATATTGATGCTCCAGAAATTGATTTAACTGATTTCAAGCAAAAAATGCCTGTATTGGGCGTTTGTTATGGAGCACAATTTTTAGCCAAGAAATTTGGTGGAAAAGTAGAACCATCTGAAACTAGAGAATACGGTCGTGCTAAACTTAGCGAGGTAAATGGCAGCACTCCTTTATTGAAAGATGTGCCAGTTGGATCTCAAGTGTGGATGAGTCACGGCGATACCATTTTAAGTTTGCCGGATAACTACGAAATTATTGCCAGTACTAGCGACGTTGCAGTAGCGGCCTATCATATTTTGGGCGAAGAGACATTTGGTATTCAATTTCACCCTGAGGTTTATCACAGTACTGATGGGAAAACCATGTTAAAAAACTTTTTGGTTGACATCTGCCATTGCAGTCAAGACTGGACGCCTACCTCCTTTGTAGAAGAAACGGTTGCGAATTTAAAGAACACCATCGGTAATGATAAGGTAGTTTTAGGCTTAAGTGGCGGAGTAGATAGTACAGTTGCGGCGGTGCTTTTATCGCAGGCCATTGGCGATAGACTCCATTGTATTTTTGTGAACAATGGCTTGCTCCGGAAAAATGAGTTCTCTCAGGTATTAGATCAGTACAAGGGAATGGGCCTAAACGTTAAAGGGGTAGACGCCAGTGATCGCTTTTTGGATGCGCTTGCAGGCGAAAAGGATCCAGAAACTAAACGTAAAATTATTGGCAGAGTGTTTATCGAAGTATTCGACGATGAATCGCATAAAATAAAGGACGTTGCTTGGCTAGGTCAGGGGACTATTTACCCTGACGTAATTGAGTCTATTTCTGTGAAAGGCCCAAGTGCAACTATTAAGTCGCATCACAATGTGGGTGGTCTTCCTGACTTTATGAAGTTAAAGGTAGTTGAGCCTTTAAACACTCTATTTAAAGATGAAGTACGCAGGGTAGGAGCAGCCTTAGGAATAGATTCTAGCCTTTTAGGAAGGCATCCTTTCCCAGGTCCTGGTCTAGCAATCAGAATTTTAGGCGATATTAGCCCTGAAAAAGTTAGAATTTTACAAGAAGTAGATGCAATCTTCATTAATGGCCTAAGGGAACATGGTCTTTACGATCAAGTTTGGCAGGCAGGTGCCATTTTATTGCCAGTACAGTCGGTTGGCGTTATGGGGGATGAGCGCACCTACGAGCAAGTAGTAGCCTTAAGAGCGGTGGAAAGTACCGATGGTATGACTGCGGATTGGGTACATTTGCCTTATGAGTTTTTAGCGGAGATTTCGAATAAAATAATAAACCGGGTAAAAGGGGTTAATAGAGTGGTATATGATATCAGCTCTAAGCCACCAGCAACAATCGAATGGGAATAATTTTAAGAGTTTTAAGTTTAGTAGTTTTTCTTTTCACCTCCAGTTTTTTGCTTGCGCAAGATGGGCTTAAACACCTTATCCACGTAGTGAAACCAGGAGAAACACTCTATGGTATCGCCAAAACTTATAATGTCTCTATTGAAGAACTAATGCAGTTTAACGAGGAGATTAATAAGATGAAGGAGATTAAAGAAGGGTCTACATTATTGGTGCCTGATCGCAGAGCAGCTTTAGAAAAAGAGCAAGAAAGCCCAACTATCAGTACTCAGGCAGATACGCCAAAATCGAAGTTTATTTATCATGAAGTGGAACGGCAAGAAACTCTGTATTCCTTATCTAAGCAATATGGGCTTAGTACCGATGCCTTAATTGAGGCTAATCCTATTATTGAAAAAGAAGGTTTAAAAGCGGGCTTTCTACTAAGAGTACCTCGCGAAAATGCAGAGGAAGCCCAAGTTTTTATCGCTCAAAATGATAGTCTATATTATTTGCATGCCGTACAGAAACAAGAAACAGCTTACAGCTTAGGCAAACAGTATAAAATTACCATCGATAGTCTTTATATTTTAAATCCGGAGATTAAAGCGGGTCTTAAATTAGGTCAACTCTTGCGCATTCCCAAAAACCGCACGCGCTATGCTCCAAAAGCTATTGCTGCAAAAAGTGAAGCACCAGAGAAAACCGTGGTGAAAACGACTCCTAAAGTTCGCGATACCGTTAGCGCAGACAGTGATTATATGTTGTATAAAGTTAAAGGTGGTGATACCTTTTTTAATTTAAAGCAACGTTATTTTGTAGATCAGGAGGAATTGGTAAGAGTAAATCCAGAATTGGAAAAAGGTCTTATCGTGGGTAAATATATTATCATTCCTAAGAAGCAGGAAGCTGCTGAAATTAATTGGTTGGACAAGATTTTAAATAATGCCGAATCAGGAGGGGAAGTATCGAATGTTCCACTTTCGGGTGAAACGATAGATAAAAAAGAAAACCTTAATACTCCTAAGATAGCAGATACCCTTAGAAATAAAAAGCCCAGTGATAGTCTCTTGATAGACACGGCTAAAGAATACCGCGTTGCTCTAATGTTGCCTTTCCGATCTTCACGTTATAAAGATAGTTTAGACGCTTATAGTTTCTTTCCCCATCGTGATACAGAAATGGCAAGCCAATTTTATTATGGCTTTAAAATGGCGGCAGACTCTTTGGCTAAAAAGGGAATGCGCGTTAATTTAAAGATTTTTGATACCGAAGGAGATTTGGCGATAACAAAGTCTTATACCGAGGAATTATTAAAAGCACAATTGGATCTAATTGTAGGTCCTGCCTACAACAAAAACGCAGAGTATATCGCTGATAAAATGAAAGAGACAGGGGTTCCTGTAATAAGTCCTTTAAGTAAATCGGTAGACATTCATCAGCGTCCTAATTTAATTAAAATGGTGCCAGATGAAGCGGCAAAGGCTTCCACGATTGCGGATTTATTGAATTCAAAGTTTGCCACTGCCAATATCTTATTTGCGCATTGTAGTCAGAAAGACCAAGAGAAAAATGTGGAAGAGATAATGGCTCGCTTAGAGCCTAGAGAAAATGCTTTCGTAATGACCATGTCTAATTGCAATGAATTAGCAAGTACTAGATCATTAAAAGAAAAGCTTTATATGGATGGAATTAAAGTGGTGGTATTGATGAGTGATGATCCAGTTTTTATCTCAGATATGATTTCAAAATTATACGGTCTGAGGGATACTGCTATTTACTTAATTGGCAGCCCCACAGTTTTAAAAAGCCCTACGGTAGAGTATAGTTATTTAAATGCTTTGCACTACACTACCTACGAGGTAATTAGTACCAATTATGAAAACGCTGAGGTGAAAACCTTTGTGGCGAAATTTAGAAAAGACTATAAAGAAGAACCGAATTCGTATGCTTTTCAAGGTTACGATGCCGGCCTTTACTTTTTAGAACGCTTATGGAAAAATGGTCCATACTTCCTAGAGTCATTAAATGATCAGAATAAATTAAGCACGGGTTATAAATTTGAAAAGAGCCCTGAAGGTGGTATTAGAAACAACTATTTCATCCATAGCTCCATTAAATCGTACAAGCTAAAGCGGATTAATTAAAAAGTATACCTGGGTCATTTTTTTATTTATCTTTAACGCATAAGTTTCTCATATATTTATTTATGGAGTATCCTAGATACTCATGGTGATGAGTTGAATCAACCAAGTAATAAATACTTAAAGCCAGAAAAAAGACCGTAACTGTTTAGTTACGGTCTTTTTTATTAATTTCTGAGGCCTGATTTTATGTCGAATTCACGTTGACTAGGCTAATGGCCTTGCAAGACTAAGATTAATATAGTTTTCCTTCTATTTTTTTAATTCCTCCTCTACTAAGCCTTGGAGTTTGGTTGCGCTTCTTAATTCGTCGGCGCTTTTTGCCATTTTAACGGCATCACTAATTTGATCTTTCGCTGCTTCAAAGTCGTTTAATAAATAGGAAGTATAGGCAACGAGCATTCTACTTTTAAAACTCGCTAATTTTTGGTTTGAGAGTTTTGCTACTTCACGAGCGGCACTTAGAGCCTTATTGGAATTGTGATCTTCTACTAGATTATAAGCCGCATCATAAAGATAATCAGCGGCGCTATCCGTGGGGCTTAATAATTTTCCAAATTGTAAAATGCCCTCCTTCCAAGTTTCGTAGTGCCCAGCTTGTTGACCATAAATATCGTAGGTGCCAAAGCTTAATTCAACCGCGCTTTTATTCCCCGCTGGATCAATAGCTACAAACTCTTTAACAAATTTTTGAAGTAAAATACTGTCTTTGTTTTCAATGGCTAAATCGAGATTATAAGAATAGCAGGCTTGAAAGAAATCATTGAAATCGAATTCGCTAAAAGCGCTTTTAATAGCACCTTGGTTTTTATAAACTAGCCATGGGTATAAAGTTTCATAATCAACGCCATAGGTGGCTAATACTTCCGCTGCAGGGGCAGTAAACAGCTGGTTTCCTTTTTTTGTATTAAGAAATTCGAGAGCTAGCTGACTAGTTTTGTTAAAGTCGAAATTAAGACTGTAGATTTCTAAAAGGCGCACCCATTCTTGATCGCTGAGCGAGTAGTTATTATACTTTACTAATAAGCTGTCGTATTCCCCTTTATGTTGAAAAGTAGCAATGAGGGCTTTGCTTAAATCGGTGGCACTGTAATAACCAGAAAAACGCTTGAGTACTAATTCGTCAGAATTCATTAGAAAGAATGTGGGAGCTTCTGTAAGCTCGAATATACTCGTGTAACGCGATCCCATTTCTTCATTCAAATCTATGGCAATACAAGTATAGTTTTGCGAGGCTTTAACAACATTGGGGTCAGAAAAAACATTATCAAGAAACATTTTTCTAAAATCGCCACCATCATCGTGCAAAGCAATAAACATCATCGAATTTCTTTGCTGCACCGTATTTATTACCGCTTGGTAATCGTCAATGTTTTCTACTTCGATAAACCTAATTTGCGCTAGGGCAGAAAGACTAAGCAGGGAGCTAAAAAGGAGAGTAAAAATTCTGTTCATGGTGTTGCGAAATTTTGGCTAATATAGATATCAAAATTGAGGCCCTTTTTGTTTTTTACCCAAAATGATACTCCTGTGCCAATTTCTTGAAAGGGATATAATAGGTTCTCACGGTGTCCTTTAGAATTCATCCAAGCGTCAATACATTCTTGTGCCAGTTTTTTATAGCTTTTGTTTTCTATTTTTTGACCTTGCTTATTGGTAAAGATACCGGAATGATAGTAGTATTCTTCATATTCGGGGATAGCTAAAATATAAAACTGCGCAATATTTTCTCCTAGGGCCTGAAAGCTGCCACCAAAAAGTTTTACACGATCTACCAATTGTCGGCTGTCAGCTGGTTTTTTCCAGCTATGGCTAAGTGTGGCAGAATTGGCCATTAATTCCGATTGATGGCGCGCGGATTTATTAAGAGTCGGGTTCCAAGCTAAAGCTATTTTCCCTTTCTTTAGACGAGCCTCATTTCCTGCGTGAAATAGGGCGACTTCTAGTAAGTTCCGATTGAAATTTTGGGGATCTATAATTTCATTCACTTCTTTGGTTTGCCAGAATTGTTGAGCATCCATCGTAAACCATTCTTGCTGCGCATCTACCGAAAGGTTAAAAAGCAAAAAGGACAGGAGAAAAGGGAGGGCTCGCATGATGATGTTTTAAAAAAGGTCTTTTTTAGACTTTGGCCTTTCTGAAAAACGCAAATTGAATCCTTCCAGTATTTTTTCTTCCTCGGGAATTTGATCCATGGGGTGCATTTTACCTTCTGATTTTTTGATGTCGGTTATCTTTTTTAACTCACTGTCTTTAAGGTAAATAATTATATTACTACTCAAAGTTCGATTCATGCCAATATAAGTGCCATCTTCTTCTTTTGGATAATAAACGGTTTGGGCATTGCCATTAACATAAACGCGTTTCAATTCTTTGTTAAAGAATTTACCTAACATTTTTCGTCCCTTAATTTGGTTGTAGCGTATGCTATCGCTTTGACTAATCATAAAGGCATTGCTTAACACTTTAAGGGTATCGGGCTCATTATTGCGATTTAGCATATAAATCGTATCACCTGTTATTTGGGTGCTATCATTCCAGATTACGGGTAAACGGTACATTCTAAAAGTGGAATCGGCACTGCTGTAACTCAGAGAATCGCATTTACCTTGCATATCGGAGCGGTAAAATCGCACATCGTAAAAAATGTGTAGTTGCCTACTTTCGATGCCTAAGGTATCGGTTACCTTATACGAATAGAGGGTGTCGCCGTGCACATGCAAACTATCGCCGCCGTCATCTATAACAGTATAAAGCGGTTCTTTGGTAACATAGGCGCTATCGGCCAAGCCGAAATACTCGCCGTAATTACCACGGATTAAGTAGTTTTCTATGGTATCATGAATTAATACATTACCAAAGGCTTCCCCATATTCTTGCTTTTTTTCGTAGTAAAGACTGTCGCCTGTAAGGTATTTGGGGCCGTCGTAAATGAAGGCATTTTTATTAAACTGGGCGATATTTTCGATGGTATTATAGCGCCCATTTTCGCAGTAAATTTTACTACTATCGCTAATAATTGTGGAAGGTCCACGAAAATAAGAGATGCGACTTTCGCTGTGATAATCGAGGGTATCGCTATACATGGTGTAGCGAGGATTGACAAGTACAACCGAATCTTTAAAGCTAAAAAGTTTGCTGGTGCTATTGTAGTATCCCTTGGTGCTGGTAAGGGTGTTTTCGTTATTGCTAACCTTACCACCGGTGTAATAATAAGCTAAATTAGTTTCACGGTTTAACTCGAGGCGATTGGTTAAAAGGGTCATTTCTGGATCGCGCAGTATAACCTCTTTTCCAGTAACAATCGCCAATTTGGTGTCGCCCGAATACTCTAAATAATCGCCCGTTAAAAATAAGGTGTCTCCTTGATTAATACGAACATTTTGAAAAGCGCGGATTCTATTTTCGCTGGAAAAGAGCCAGGCTGAATCGCAATACATTAAAGCACCTTCGTGCTCAAAAATAACAGCGCCAATGAGACGGTTTTTGCCTTCAGATTTGGAGTAGAATCCTTTGTCGGCCTGACGGATATTTATCTTCTTGGCCTCTTTTTTTTGCCCCGCTAAAGGGACAGAAAAAAGAAGGCTTAGGAGAAGAATGAAAATGTTAGTTAACCACTTCTTCAAGGATAATGGTTTGAGTACGATTGGGGCCAACGGAAAGAATGCTAATAGGAACACCAATTTGATCTTCCACAAATTTGATATAGCTTTTAAAGGTTTCGGGCATTTGCTCATAACTTTCCAAGCTAGTAAGGTCCTCTTTCCAGCCTGGCATCTCGGTGTAAACCGGCTCGATAAGTCCGTCTTCGGAGCTATAGGGAAGGTGATCAATAATTTCGCCTTGATAATTATAATGGGTGCAAATTTTAATAATGTCGAAGCCACTTAAAACATCGGACTTCATCATAATTAAATTGGTAACGCCATTTATTTCCACTGCGTATTTTAAAGCGGGAATATCTAACCAACCGCAACGTCTGGGACGTCCTGTAGTAGCGCCATACTCATGACCATTAGCACGTAATTCTTCACCAATAGAGTCGAATAATTCGGTAGGGAAGGGACCAGAGCCGACGCGAGTGCAATAAGCTTTAAAAATACCAAAGACTTTATTGATACGATTCGGAGCGATACCTAATCCTGTGCAGCTTCCCGCACAAGTAGTGGTGCTAGAGGTGACAAAAGGATAGCTACCAAAATCTATATCTAACAGCGATCCTTGTGCTCCTTCCGCTAAAATTTTCTTTCCGGCTCTCAAAGCCGAGTTTAAGTAGTGTTCGGAGTCAATTAAGTTCATGGTTTTTAATTGGTCAATTGCATTAAACCAATCTTCTTCCATTTGCAGTAAATCTTGCGCATAATCATAGTCGTAATGCGATAATAGCTGCTCGTGCTTAGCTTTTAAAGTATTGTAACGTTCTCTAAAGTCGGCCAGTTCTACATCACCCACACGCAGGCCATTACGACCCGTTTTATCCATATAAGTTGGTCCGATTCCCTTTAAGGTAGAACCAATCTTGTCTTTTCCCTTGGCTGCTTCAGAGGCCGCATCTAAAATTCTATGGGTAGGCAAAATTAAATGTGCCTTACGGGAGATAAGTAAAGATTCTTGTAGATTTAGATTAAAATCTTTGAGTTTATCAATTTCTTTAGAAAAGATAACGGGATCGATAACCACGCCATTACCTATTACGTTTTTAGTTCCATTATGGAAAATACCACTAGGGATGGTGTGCAACACGTGTTTAATGCCATCGAATTCTAGGGTGTGACCAGCATTAGGTCCGCCTTGAAAGCGAGCGATAATATCGTATTTACGCGTTAAAACGTCAACAATTTTTCCTTTTCCTTCATCGCCCCATTGGAGGCCTAAAAGCACATCTACGTTCATGTAATTTTGGTGTTTGGCAGTATTTTAATTCTCCGTTGAATCTTGGTCATTCTCTCTGGTTCCATATAAATAGAGAGAGTGGGAGTTAATATTAATACCGAAGATTTCGGCTACAGTATCTTTAATCTGCTGCAAGCGTGGGTCACAAAATTCCAGTACCTCACCGGTATCGGTAAGAATAATGTGATCATGTTGTTTGTTGTAAAAAGACTTTTCGTAATAAGCCTGATTTTGCCCAAATTGATGTTTGCGTACCAGTTTAGAGTCGAGTAGGAGTTCGATAGTATTGTAAAGAGTAGCGCGACTAACGCGGTAGTTTTTATTCTTCATTAAAATGTAAAGCGATTCGATGTCGAAATGCTCTTCATTTTCATAGATTTCCTGCAGAATGGCATAGCGCTCAGGGGTTTTGCGCTGTTTGTTCTTCTCAAGGTATTCTGTAAATACTTGTTTTACAGTAGTAAATTCTTGCTGATTCATATTTTGCAAAGAAAACGGCAAAGGTAATTAATCTCTATCAGCAAATCTCCTTTCTACGGAGCTAACTCCTTCAATCTTTCGCAATTGCACAATTACCTTATCCAAATGCATTTTATCTTGCACAACTACGGTAATAAGTCCTTCAAAAATCCCATCGTCTCCCGCTATATTAATGCTGCGGATATTTACGTGTAAGTCGTTGGAAATGATCTTAGTAACCTTGTTTACCAAGCCAACGGTATCTATTCCGCGGATGACTAATACCGAAGCATATTCCCGTTTTTTACTACTTACCCATTTAGCACGCATCAGCCGAGGAGCGAAATTCGATTGCAGATAAATAGAGTTCGGGCAGTTTTTATGATGTAATTTAATGCCTTCGGTAGCGGTTATAAAGCCAAAAACTTGATCACCAGGAATGGGGTTGCAACATTTTGCGGGTTTATAATCTAACTTTTGTTCGTCGGGACCGAAAACAACAATTTGTTCGGCTTCAGCGCTTTCCTTCTTTTGTTTGCTTTCTTCTTTTTTTGCTTGATCAAGATCTTTTTTCGAGCGGCCAATGATACGCTTTCGCAGATAAGCGTAGAAACCTTGATTTTGGTCGCGCATGAATTCCTTCAGCTGATTATTATCAATAATCTTCATTCCCACCTTATAATAAAGGTCGGTGCTAGTTTTTGTGCCGAAATACTTCACCATTTCTTGCAACAAGTTTTTACTAGGCTTGAGCTTAATATAGCGCAGCTTGCGTTCTAGGGTTTCTTTACCATCATCGGCAATTTGTTTGCGCTCGCTTTTTAAAGAGGACTTTATATTGTTACGCGCCTTGCTGGTAACCACATAGTTAAGCCAGTCTTCTTTAGGCGATTGTTTTTGGGAAGTTATAATTTCTACTTGATCACCACTTTTTAAGCGATAGTTTAAAGGCACCAATCGCCCGTTTACTTTAGCACCCAAAGTGCGTAAGCCTACGTCGGTATGCACGCCAAAAGCAAAATCGAGGGGAGTGGAATTGGTGGGTAAAATGCGTAAATCTCCCTTGGGGGTAAAGATGTAGATCTCATCGGCCATGAGGTCCATTTTAAACTCATCTACAAAAGAAAGGGCATCGCCTTCATTGTTTTCCAAAACTTCTCGAATGCGATTTACCCATTCATCGAGTTTATTTTGACCACTCGAATCGCTCTTATATTTCCAGTGGGCGGCATAACCTCTTTCCGCTACTTCATCCATTCGGCTGCTGCGAATTTGCACTTCAACCCAATGCCCTTCGGGGCCCATTACGGTAGTGTGCAAACTTTCGTAGCCGTTTGCTTTGGGTGCCGAAATCCAATCGCGCATGCGCTTGGTGTTAGGACGGTAGTGATCAGTAACTATGGAATAAGCTCGCCAGCAGTCGGCTTTCTCATAAACTTTCTCTGAATCAATAATTATTCGGATGGCGAATTTGTCATAAACCTCATCGAAACTAACCCCTTGGGTGAGCATTTTTTTACGAATGCTGTAAATGCTTTTGGTGCGTTCCTTAATACTAAATTTCAAGCCATCGTTTTCGAGATGCTTTTTTATGGCATTGCTAAAGTTTTTGAGATAGCGTAAAGCTTCTGTTTGACTGTTCTTAAGCTTTAAAACAATATCGCGGTAAACCTCGGGCTCGGTGTATTTTAAACTGAGGTCTTCGAGTTCGGTCTTAATATTATAAAGCCCAATACGGTGGGCTAGAGGAGCGTAGAGATATAAAGTTTCAGAAGCAATTTTAAGCTGTTTATGCTCAGGCATGGAGTCCATGGTTCGCATATTGTGCAAGCGATCAGCTAGCTTAATTAAAATTACCCGAATATCATCTGACAGGGTAAGTAACATCTTACGAAAGTTCTCTGCTTGCAGGGAAATATCTTGGTTAAAAATATTACTAATCTTGGTGAGACCGTCAATTATTTTAGCAATTTCGGTATCAAATATTCTTTCAATATCTTCCAGGGTATAGTCGCTATCTTCTACAACATCGTGAATGAGCGCACTAGCAACCGACTTTGGTCCGAGACGAATTTCATCGGCTACAATTTGAGCTACGGCAATGGGATGGTAGATATAAGGTTCGCCCGATTTACGACGAACTTCTGAATGCGCATCTTTCGCAAGATTAAAAGCCCGGGTGATGAGTTCTTTATCCTCCTCATCCATGCGGTCTTTCATACTCTTTAGAATGGCCTTAAAACGCTTATTTATCTCCTTATCTTCTTCTTCTAATTGAATGTCTGTCATAGCTAATATGCAATAATCGAAGATAAGTATTTAGCCCATAAAGAATGCCGGTTAAACACCGATTATTTCGCTTTTTGCCCTGCGTATTTCTAACCAGTTGATTATGACCCAAAACCACAGTTAGGCGATATAGTACATCTGGTTTTCTGTAATCCAGTTTAACCGATGTTTCTCTGATTGTTGCTTTTAAAGCGTTTCACGTCTTCTGGAGACTTTGCGCGGTGTTTGGTTTTCCGACCTTGTACCCGTTCTCGCCACATTTTGAAACTACTTTCTTTCATTTCGCGCCGCATGATTTTAATAACTTCTTGTTCGGGTATTCCGAATTGTAATTCTATTGCATCGAAGCTGGTGCGATCTTCCCAAGCCATTTCTACGATGCGATCAATTTCTCTTTCCGTTAGCGCTTTCATAACCCAAAAAACCAAGGATCCGATACTTTGTTTACGCTCATAATAAATAAGTCATTTAACTTAGTTTTGCCACAAAGAAATTGTGATGTTAAAAGACTTGAAATTTGAAACGGTAGAGGGTGTGAAATTGGCTATTGCCAAGACTCCGGATGAAAGGGGTGAAACTAATTTTTATGCCTATCTAATCAATAACCAAGATCTGGCTCTACAAAATGTGATGATCACTTCCGAGGCTTTCGAAAATGAAGATGGTAGTGGCAGAAAGACATCGAAACTGCGTCATTTTCATGATTTAATTCCGCCAGGGAAATCGGTCAAAATAGAAGCAGTTGACCCTTCGGTTTTTTCTTTTTACAATCGTTTTTGGATCAGCTTTTATAGTAATAATCAGGTGTATGATCAGCGTTTATTAGTATTGCCTTTTAAGGAATATGAGCTTTATAAAATTGAAGAATTAGAATTAGATGGGGTTCTGGCGGAAGTGCAATAGCCCCAATAGGGGTAAGCCCAATATTATTTATTTGAAAAGGCTTGACCTAAGGGTTAGGCCTTTTTTGTAGGTCTAAGTTTTAGACCTCAAGACCTCAAGACCTCGACTTATTCAGAAAGAAATGTCGGCGCTAAAATGAACGGAAATTTAGATTTACCATTAAACGATAATAAAGGTGTAATCATCGATTTATGAAAAGGTTGGTTCTTTGATTGTCGCAATTTTGATCTATCAATTTGAAACTATGAAATCTAAAGTTCTATTATTATCAGCATTCGCCCTTGTGGCTGGGTCTTGCGCCAAAGACAAGGAAGCTCCAACACAGACGACACCTGTTTTAAGCGAGAATATTAAGGAATTACAAATTCCGGCCAACTTTTCTTTTGAAACAGCCAAAGAAGTACAAGCTTCCGTTAATGTAAAAGGTATTAACGACAATGCCTTATCCGGAATTAAGGTCAGTTTTTATACTGCCGATCCGAGTACTGGTGGAGCTTTATTAAGTTCAGGATTTACCACTAGCTCAGGCGATTTAACAATGCCAGTGCGAGTTCCAGCCTTTGTTACTGAACTTTTTGTAGAAGTATCTACGGCCGGTATTGCCACGCAACAAACTGTAGCGGTTACTGAAAATATTCAATTAAATTTTGGAGGTAAAGCAGGGAAAAGAGCATTACAGTCTAATAAGATGACCACTGTAGCAACTCGGACACCGATTAAAAATAACTATTACTATATGGGTGGTTTTACTACCGGGCAAAACGAAGGAGTTCCTTCTTACCTAGAACCTACTCGCGATCTTATTAGTCAAGACTTTTTAGATGATGTAAGTGCATCTCTGCCTGAGCGTCAGCCTGTTCCAGTAAATAACCCCAATTACTTAACCGTAGGTAATGAGCTAGACGTGGTAATTGATGCAACCAGCGATGTTTGGATTACCATGGTATCCGAAGGTGCTGGTAACCGCAATGCGCTGGGATATTACGTTTTTGATAGCAATAACCCACCGGCAAGCGCGAATGATATTGATTCAGTTTTTATCATACTCCCAAATAGTTCCTTGCAAAATTCTAGTGGTGGCTTAGTAGCAGGTGATAAAGTTAAACTTGGAACTTTCCCAGGTGGAAAAACGATAAGTTGGGTGTTGTTTCAAAACGGATGGACCTCAACTGGGGTAGATGTAGATAAGAATAAGTTTTATTCTCGTATCGACTTTAATACCGTAGAAACTGATCCAGCCCTGCGCCAGCATACCGTACAATTAGCCGATATTGGTCGTCAGCTTTTATTAAATGGATTTGAAGATTTAGTTCGCTCTGTTCAAAGCGATAATGACTTTAACGACCTAGTATTTTACGTTACAGCCAATCCTTGGGAAAACGTAAACATCGGTGGCATTCCTCCGGTAACTCCTAAAACCGATTGCGATAATGATGGTGTTTCTGACGAAAGTGATGACTTTGTTTGTGATCCTTTACGGGCAATCCGCAACACATACTCTGGTACTTTAGCGTATGAAGATTTATGGCCAGCACAAGGCGATTATGATTTTAACGATATGGTTATCGACTATGAAATAGATCATATCCTAAATGGAAATAATGAAGTTGTAGAAATTGAGGCGGACTGGACCGTACGTGCAATTGGAGCAGGTTTTAGAAATGGCTTCGGTTATAGTTTCGACAATTTAGCACCCAATACGATTGCTAGTATTACTGGGCAGGATTTAAGCGACGGCTTAGTTACCGTAGGTGCTAATGGTACTGAACAAGGTCAGAGTGACGCCACCGTTATTGCCTTCGATAATGTTTTCAATGTTATGCCTAATGCAGGAACATCCTTTGTAAACACCGTGAAGGGAGAGGCTGCTGTTAATCCTGTTACTGTTTCAAATAAAATTAGTTTTACCGTGAGTCAAAACCAATCAATGGTTGGATTACCGCCTTACAACGCCTTTATTTTTGCCAATGCAACTCGGGGCCGCGAAATTCACTTGGCCGATAAAAAACCAACCGATTTAGCCAATCTGGCCTTATTTGGCACAGAGGCGGATGCAACTGATGCGGCGAATGAATATTCTTATAAAACCGCTAATGGTTTGCCTTGGGCGATTGATATTGCAGAAAGTTTTGCTTACCCTATTGAGTACAGCCCAATAAATGAAGCGTATCCAAACTTTGCGGTATGGGCAACTTCTGGAGGTACTCTTAATACCAATTGGTTTACCGATGAAGCTGGCAACCGTAATAATGAGAAAATTTATTAAAATATAGCAGAGTAGTTTTTGGTTGATAATGAAGAGACCGTTCCTTAGTAGAGGGATGGTCTCTTTTTATTTATTAACCACAGATCGACTTGAAATTAGTTGCACATTTTTTTCAGATAAAAGTGAAAATCCCGCTTAGGATCTTAGGTTAAAGCTAGGTACAACGGCAGCATGCTTAGATGGATCTTCTCCTTTTCCCGGAAATCTCAAGCTTTAATTTCATGCTATTTTCAAGCTAGAGACATCCTCGAAATTTAATTTTCCCTTTGGTCGTAAAGATGGACCTTCTAATCGAAATATTCGGGCAAGAGTAATTGAAATTAAGACCTTTGAGTATCAATAAAGGAAAGGAGTTTATTCCAATTATTGATTGAAATACGTCCCTATCTATACCCCTCTATACAGAGAAAAGCCTCGTTTACGGACGAGGTTTTTTCGTTTTAAGAATGGGCTACAATTATTGGATTTACAGTAATAAACGATCCTAATACTTCCGTCTTTACCATTCGTCGTAATTATTAGTCCAGCGGTCGAATGAATAAGGTGGCAATCCTTAAAATTAAGATCTTTGAGTATCAATAAAGGAAAGGAGTTTATTCCAAAGATTGATTAAAATACGTCCCTATCTATACCCCTCTATACAGAGAAAAGCCTCGTTTTCGGACGAGGCTTTTTCGTTTTGAGTCTGCAGAATCTGGTGCATTAGGGCCTTAGGCATAAGCTATGCAAAGTTGTGATGAAACTTTTGGCATGACGATAAATTTCGGCAAATTGCCAATCTTTTACCGAGTTTATGAAAAAGCCAGAAATCCCTCAAAATGAAGAGCAAAGATTAGGACGATTATATGAGTATTCCTTGTTAGACACATTTCAAGAGGATGAGTACGATCAGATTACTAAAATGGCTTCCAAAATTTGCGGCACTCCTATTTCATTAATTTCTTTAATAGACAAGGAAAGACAGTGGTTTAAATCAAATATTGGTTTAAGTGTTCCTCAAACATCACGTGATTTTGCTTTTTGTGCCCACGCAATTAATTTTCCTCAGGAAACATTTGTGGTGCCTGATTCTCGTAAGGATGAAAGATTTTTTGATAACCCTTTCGTTCTTAACGATCCTAACATTGTTTTTTATGCTGGAGTTCCTTTAGTTACTGAAGATAATTTAGCCTTAGGAACTTTATGCGTAATTGATAGCAAACCCAAAGAATTAAGCAAAGGTGAGCAAGAAGCTTTGGAGATTTTAGCCAAGCAAGTAGTAAAGCTTTTTGAGCTGCGCAAAAAGACTAAAGACTTAGAAAGGTTGGTAAACGATTTGAAAATTAAGAACCAATCTTTGGAGGAGTTTGCCCGCGTAGCAGCGCATGATATAAAGTCGCCAATTAATAATATTATTTCTTTAAGCGCAATCATTAGAAAGGAAGAGTCTGGCTTGACATTAGAAGGGCAGGAGCTAGTGCAAATGATTGGTAGTTCGGCAGAAAATTTAAGTCAGCTTATTGACGGGATTTTACGCTTAAGTAGAAGTAGTACTTTGTTAGCGGAGGAAAGGTCTTGGATAGATTTCCCTCAATTTATAGATAAACTCCTTAAAATGCTCGGTGCAAATGAGAAGCGTAAAATCATTTTAAACCTAGAGGTGGGGAAAATTTTCACCCATAAAATAGCTTTGGAGCAGATTTTTATAAATCTTATTGCCAATTCATTAAAATACAATACCTCTAAAAACCCAAGCTTAGAGCTTAATGCCAGGCTAATGGGAAATAAATTACAATTTATGGTGGGTGATAATGGCCCTGGAATCTCCCAAAAAGACCAAGAGCGAATTTTCACTATTTTTCAAACCACTACTAACCAATCGATAGATGGTAAACCAGGAACGGGTATTGGATTAGCAACCGTTAAGGCTTTGATAGAAGGTTTAGGGGGCACCATTAAGCTCGAATCTGAAAGTGAAAAAGGAGCACGGTTTCACTTTAATATTGATATCAGTTAAATACAGTGGATTTAGATTTACATTTCATTAAACGCTGCATTACTCTTTCGCAAGAAAGTTTAGAGCGGGGAGATGCGCCTTTTGGGGCTTTGGTGGTTAAAGAACGAAAGATCATTGCCCAATCAGGCAATAATGCCCAAAATCGAATTTCCGATCATGCTGAAGTTATCGCGCTTCACTTGGCTCACGATGCCTTAAAAAGTTCAGATTTATCGGGATGCACCCTCTATTCCAACTGCGAACCTTGCCCAATGTGTGCTTTTATGGCTCGAGAGTATAAGGTATCGAAGATAGTTGCTTTACCATCTCCTTTTATGGGGGGCATAGTAAGTGGAATATCATGGAGGATAAAGGCTTGGAGCAATTTCCTCCTTTCTTTGCCTCAGTGCCAGAGGTGATTGGTGGCGTATTGGAGGAAGAAGCCAAATTGGTTTTGATCAGACACCCATGTGGATGTTTGGGTCTAAACCTGAAAGAGGTGAAACTTAGGGTCTGAAATCCAGTTTAAATTATTTAGCGATATATTAAACCTTATTTATAATTGCACTCACTGACAGAGGCTTCAGAAAATGATACAAAATCAAGTGAAAGGAAATTTCGCGTACACATTACTATTTTTGCTTTGGTCAGGAACAATCCTTTTTGCTCAGAAGGATAAAATACAAGCGCAAAGATTCAGCACAATGTTTTGCAAGAATATCTTGCTCGTAATTCGATTGATAGCGCCTTGGCATTTGACAGATGCTCTTTATAATTTTCATGTTGAAAGTAGAAAATTTGGAAGATCAAGTAAGAACCAAGATACACCGGGCAGAAATATTACGTGCAGCGGGAAGTTTAGACTTGGCATTGAAACTCTAAAGCGGTAAATGATGATGCTACTGCTTTGCCATCGAGCACCATAAGTCTTATTATTATAATCGCTTGGGCCGTGAGTTTGAACGGAAAAACAAAGAGGCGATACGGGCGGTAAAGAGTCCCAGCAATTGATTCCTTGAAAATTACAAATGGCGTATTTTTCCAACCTCAATATTTAGGCTCAATTTATCGTGATCAGAAAAGTGGGATCTTGCAGTTAACACTTTAGAAGTCACTATTCAAAGGCGGAGGAAGCAAATGATAGTAATGAGTTGTATCGGAGCTATCAGAAACATTTCTATGGTATATGAACGCATGGGGGAATACCGTAAAGCTATTGAGGCGGGTTTTCGTTATCAGAATTATAAAGAGCACCAGCCATCGCGGAAAACTTTATCAGCGACAATTTTAAATTATTGCCAGCTCTTATAAATCATTGGGTATAATAGATTCAGCCTATCAGTTTTAGATTCAGCACATAAACACACCCTGCATGGTTTACAAGACATGGTGCTGCAAAGAACCGATGGTTATCGTATTGCCAATGAACTAGAAAAACAGAGACTTGAAAATTCGGTGCTTATTGCGGAAAAGAAAAATCTCAGCTGCAAAAGAAGCAATGTTAGTGATAGTTTTAATTTTCATAATTCTCTGCTTATTTGTTTTCCGACAGAAACAAGGCTATAAAAACTTAATGCCAAACAGCAGGAACTAAACCCAAGAGTTAGGAAATCTTTAGCTTTTAAGGACCAACTGATCGGTATTGTGCCCATGACATACGGAACCCGATGTCTTCCCTAACAAATTGTAAATCCACTTGTATAATGAGGGCTTTATTGGGAGAGATGATTTGAAAGATATGATGTCTAAATTAGAGGCATCTGCAGTAAGCGTAAACTTTTGATTAAAAACCTTTTAAATTGGGTTTTAGAGCCAAAAGGCAAGCTTTAGTCGCCAATCGACAACTATTTAATATATCGAATACTTATTGATAAAACTTTGAAGGGTAGAAGCGCAATCAAAAAAGCTAAAGGTTTATCGATACAGGTTTATGGTTTCCGTACAAATTTAGAGTTGATTTCCGATGAAATGATGCTTGGTTTGGTAATTCGTAATTTATTATCAACGCAATAAAAATTTTCCCTTCGACAGTGCTGAGATTATTGTCTCGTACAAGGGATATTTATGGTCATCATGTGCTAATTAAGGATTTTGGCGTTGGGATGAGTGCGAAAGGAATTAATAAAAAGTATTTCTAGCGGTAAAGGAAACTCAAAAAGGAACGAGTCATGAAAAAGGAACGGGCCTGGTTTAGAATTAAACCGAGAGTTCTTAAAGGCCATTGGCGGTTCATTAATACAAATCGGAAAAGGAAAAGGAACCGAAATGGATATATTCCCTTCCTTTAAACTGAGTAGAAACTGACGGAAAATCTTTAGATAAAACTTCAACTACTAATTAAAAATCGATTCAAAATACCAGGTTTTAATTCTTGCAAAAATCGAGTAGTCCCTTGCAAATTTAATAGGCTTTCCATTAATTATAAAATGTAATTTGGCACTTTAGAAATAAATGCATTTTAAACAACTTTTAGCTCTCTTTTCTTGGTTGTGATTCTTTGCGAATTTTCTACAAGTCCACTTAAGTAACTCAAAACTAACTTCTGGAAATTTACTAGACTCTTTGGAGCAGAAGTCCGACCAATATTTTACAGAGGGAGAGAATGGACAGCGCCTTAGTGGTAACCGACCTCCCCTTTATGCCATATTTGCTGAAAATGGAGATGTTGAGCAAATGGTGAAAACCAAGGCGAATAGATCAATATTACGTTCTGTGGTAAGCCCTAGATTTGGCTTACGAAGACTTAATGACCGTAAAGCTTAGCCAGAGGTTTTGGAAGTCACCCCTAGTTAAGGGGAGTCTTTATACTATAACCGTTTAGCTGCAATCGAGTTTGAGCGGAAAAACTATGGGGAAGCAAGAATCGCGGCCCAGGTTTCGCTTAAATATCGGGCCAGCGGAAAAGATGAATGGTTAAACTATTTAATCTGAATATCTTGGGTGCGATATATACCGGGATGAAAAGAAATGGGATTTGGCCATTGAAGTCTTGAAAAAGACCTTTACAATGGCGAAGGGTGTAGTAACAACTCTGAAATGTACTTGGCTGCCTTAAAGGAATTTAGGTTTCACTTATTTTAAAATAGGTGACTATCATAACGGTGAAGACTTTCAAGTTGTACAATGAAAAACCCAATTGTTGGCCTGAATCGCCAAAATATTGGCGAGGGCTTTCGCTATTTGGCGCCTTGTTCCTACAAACAGTGGGGCTAGTCGACTCGACGTATATCTTTTAGATTCTGCTCATAAGCATACTCTAGAAGGTATGCGAAATGATTGATAATAGAATGGATGATTTTCGTATCGCCAATGGTGGACAATCAAAAGTTAGAAAATTGTTAGTATTGGTAATGAAAGTGATAAATTTAAACTACGATTGATTATTTTAATCATGGTGCTATTTTTAATTGTTGTTTTTGGCCTCGTTTTCTTCAGACAAAAACAAGAGTTATAAAAAGCTAATGCTAAGCAGCAAAATTAAATGAAGAGTAGGGCTTCGTTAATCTTTAAAACTAAATAATCGCTATTGTGTTATGATATCCGTAATCCTTTGTCTTCATTAACCCAGGTTTTACCTATATAACGAAGGAATGATAAGTATAGAGGATGATTTAAAAGAGATGATGTTTAAATTAGAGGCATCTGCAGTAAGCGTAAACTTTTGATTGATAATTTACTTAATTGGGTGATACAAATCAAAAAGAAGCGCTAAGGAGCCTAAAAATTGAGTCTTTGAATTTAAATAACCTGTTGAAGAAAACACTTTTAGAATTAGAAACTCAGAGCGAGGCTAAAAACCTCAGCATAAAGGTTATGGGCTTAAATGAGAAGCTTAGCTTGCATGCCGACGAGAATCCTGCTTAACCTTGTCATTCCGAAATATTTGTTCTAATGGGATAAAATTTTCTAGAGAAGGTTCAGAAATTATAATCACTGCAAGTAACAAAGACCAACATCTAATTATGATAAAGGATTTTGGCGTGGGTATGAGTAAGGAGTTGACAGACGGTGTGGGCTCAGTGGAAATGAGTCATCGCTCAGGTCAAAGGAAATGAGAAAGGCACAAGGATTGGGAATCGCTTTAAGCATTGAGTTTTTAAAGGCTATGCAGGGCTCTTTAGAAATTAAATCGCAAGTAAATCAGGGTAGTGAAGTAGTATAAGGTTACCAAAATAAAAATTTTAATATGAGGAACTTACTCTTTTAGCCATGTTTTTACTGTACTTAGTTGTGGCATAAACATTTAATGATCCTAATGCTGATACACTTATTATCAGCTGCAAAGTATCACCCATGATGGTGCCAAGAGCCTATTATCCCTTATAAATATTCCTGAAATGCTGGCTGAGCATGAGGTTAAAACAGGTCATGATAAACAAATTTGAGGTGCCCTTCATATTCAACCAACAAGAAGCTTATGTTGAGGTTTTATATTCGCGTTATCCTCAGGCTCGTAGTAAGGAAGAGAAGGAATCGGCCGCTCTTTATCGAAAATCACTCTAAAGATTCCTACTATGCCAATCTTAAAATGGGCAAGGGATACTATTTCATCCCCGCTTTAAAAGAGTTTAAGGAAAGTAAGAGCTGGAATTAGCGGCTCCGCCAAGGGAGTAAGTTGAATGGGCCTACAACTTTTATTAGTGTTTCTAGTCAATTTATTATTGTTTATCAATAATCTATAGATTTAAAGGATCTAATCTTCAAATTTAAAGGACAACTTTATTCAAAAATTTTGTCGATGTTCTCTACTCTCTCAGTTATAGGGTTTATCGCAGTATCATTTATAAATCCTTTGGGATAGATAAGATGGTGAAAGATAAAATTGAGTTCAGTTTGCGATCAATAATTATAAGGTCCTCTGTTTTTTAGCGATTATTAGAATATATTTCACATCATTCAAGTGGCACACTTGATCTGAAGAGAGTTTGGGGAGGGGAAAATGAATTAAGGGGTTTGAAACATGGCGATTATAATCAGCCTCGCTGTATGCACTTAAAAGAAATGAAGAGTAAAAGAACTGGCTGAAATAGTGGGAATAACAACCCTAAATATTTCCAATTTTAAGATCTGGAAAAGCCCCTAGGCAATTCGTTTACGATCTGGAATTGCTATTTGCAAGGCGCTCGATGGTCAGCCTGCGGACCTTTTGCAATAATCTGAAAGCGAATAAAACTACTACTAATTTAACGTGAGTTCGACTATAAATCATAGCCTCAGATTTTCACTTTTATTGGAAAAACCATTTAATCCTCTTGTAAAAAGCGGCTTTTCGCGCCTCTGCTTCTTGCAATAGCCCGCTATTGCTTCACTGCATAGGCTTGAATTCCACTATTTACAAGGGGTCTGAGGCCTGATTTTACGTCGAATTCACGTTAATTTAATTCAGCGCATCTTTATAAGCCTCGGACCTACTTCTTATCCGTCTTTACCTTAAAACTGGGTGCCTCATAGTCTTTTGGCAAATAGTCGGCAGGAATGGTAGTCATATTCCCATCTCGCGCGGCGCGATAATGGGGCGAAAGAATTTCAATGCCTTGCTCATTAAATACATCCTGAATATTCTGATGTAAGTGCGAATAAATGAGCGCTTGCTTCTGAGCTTCACGGGTGTAAGCATTAATTTGATAGGCCACATAAAAGTCTTCGAGGCTTGTTTGCAGCACAAAGGGTTTCGGTTCTTTTAAAAGAAACTCAGTTCGATCGGCCGCTTCATTTAAGGCCGCGTGTACTTTATTCCAAGGTACATCATAACCAATGGTTACGCTGCTGTGAATAATCAATCCCAGCTCTTTACTGGCGCTAGTGAAGTTGGTGGTATTGCCGTTAAGCACCGCCGAGTTTGGAATGGTAATAATCTCGTTTTTAGTAGTACGCAAGCGCGTTACCAAAAGGGTTTTCTCTAAAACGTCTCCGGCCACATCGCCAATTTTAATACGATCGCCAATTTTAAAAGGACGCATATAGGTAATTACCAATCCCGCTACCATATTAGCAATAGCAGAAGAGGAGCCCAAAGAAAATAATACCCCAATAAATACCGATACGCCTTTAAAGATATTAGAGTCAGAGCCGGGTAAATAGGGGAATATGAGCACAAACATAAAGGCATAAAGCAGAAAACGCACAATGCTATAAGTGGGCATCGACCAGTCGGCATGAAAGCCATTGATCTTTAACTTCTCTTCTTCAATTTCACTAAAAATATACTTTACAAAGCGAATCACATAGCGCATTACAAAGTAGATAACCAGAATACTAAAGAGGTTAGGGAGGTAATCCCAAACCGAAAGAATTAAACTTTTAAAGGGTGACCAAATGAGTTGGAAAAGGGTAGTAGCCCAATTTCTTGAGAAGGGAAAAATGCTAAAGATTATTGGTAATGCGATGTAAAAGAGTATCGCATAAATCAGCCACTGAAAAAGTTTAGCGAAAATACCAATGCCTTGCAGCTGCTGCGCTACACTTAAAAAAGTATAATCTTTATAGGAGAGGTCTTTAAACCAAATATTCTCTTTCTGCTCTATTAGTACTAAGAGACGGTCTTTACCTTTGCTAACCAATCTTAGCGCAAGCCAGGTAAGGCCAATTACCACGATAACAAGTAGTATGCGAATGGAAATTTTTATAATGCTATTGTCTATTTGCGCTTGAGATATAGAGGTTTTAATAGATTCAAGCCGATCGGCGGCAAGGCTTTCATAGGACTGATCTTCCCATAGGGCATCGCTTTCGGAGATACTGGCGACGATCTTGTTACGGTAGAGAATGTCGGCAGTATTCTCGGTTTTCACCCATTTTAAGGAATCTAGAACTAGATAGTCATCCTCGTATAATTCCTGGATTTTACGACTTACACCTTTAGCTCTATCTTCGGCTGTGGATGCTCCAATTTTTGTGTAAATAAAGTATAAGGTGTCCGCACCAGCGCCTAAAACAGGAAAGCCCTTCAACTTTTTCTTAAGGGAATTTATATGCGCTATTTTTTGGTCAAGCCGAGATTGCGCCGCCGCTTCAATTTCGGCTAATTGCTTTAAGAGTTCGTCTTTCTGTAAGTTATCGGTCGTTTTTAGCTCTTTGATTTGCTCTTCTAAATCTTGCTTCTTCAAAGAGTCAACTTTTAGTAGCTGTTCAACTTGTTCGATTCTTAGATTGTAAAGGGAAAGTATACTATCGTTTTTATGGCTTTCTTGAACAGTATTTGCTAAGCCAGTCGTATCTATTTGTGACCAGCCCGAAAGGCTAATAATTAAAACAGAAAGTAGTGTGTAGAACTTTGTGGTTTTCAAGATGTGCTTACAATTTGGGTTTCAATGCTCGTGGCGAAGTTTCAACTTTTTTCTCGATTCCTCCACACTTCTTAGAAAGATCCAATTTTAGAGTTTTTTTTGGATGATGTGATACAACAGTTTAAAATTTATTTTAGAATATTGGCTTCGCAAAATTGAGCAAAATAGGATTAAAAATAGGGTAAGAAAATTTATATTTGTTTGAACTTTATTTCCATGCAATTTACAAGTCTTCGCTTTTTAGTTATTTTTATTTTCCTATCACCGTTTTCATTTTCTCAAGTAGCAAATAATGTAGGATCAGGTAACTCGATAGATTTTGACAGCAATGACGATCGGGTAAATCTAGGGCCAGCTCTTAATAACCTTACACTTCCCCTAACCATTATGGCTTGGGTAAAGCCCAATCCACAAACAACCATTAATCCCGTTTTTTCGAGTAGTAGCGATGGTTCAGATTGGCACGGTATATGGCTTCACGTTGCCAGTGATAGGGTACAAGCTGCTTTTGCCGATGGAGATGGCGGATTTGGTCTCGCGTCGCGAAGAGTGAAGGTTTGTAATTATACCAATTTGCACAATGACTGGTTTCATGTTAGCGCTGTGATTACTAATGCGAATGACATTAAAATTTATGTAAACGGTATCGAGTTATCAGGATCTTATAATGGTGACGCAACTCAATTAGTGAATAGTCCAACAGGAGAAGCGGATATAGGTTATCATGAAAGAGGTCCATCTAGCCCCGTAGTTCACTTTAATGGAGGTATTGATGAGGTTAGGCTATGGGATATTGCTCTATCAGAAAGTCAAGTGAGAGATCAAATGTGTCGTCAGGTCTTAGCCACTGAACCGGGATTAATTGCGGCTTGGGATTTTAATGAAGGAAATGCAAGTACCACTATAAATGATGTGAAGGGCGCACTCAATGGCACGAGAATAGGAGGGGCTCTCACCGAGCTGTCTTCAGCACCAGTTGGTAATAGCTCTATTTATTTGTACGGGGCACAAAGCTCTTCCCCGCTTAATATGCAGCAAGCTCAAACCGATGCCGTAACGATTCAAGCTGAACCCGGAACAGATGGAATTCATCTTTATCGTGTTGATTTTCCACCCGTAAACCAAGCAGGAATGTCATTACCTAATGGGCTAAGTCATTATTATGGTGTTTACTCTATTAACCCTAATCAGAAATTCACGCTTGACTATAATTTAGTGGTGCCATTTTATAGTCCCAATGTTTATGAACTGGCCTATCGCAACCATAATGCCTCACCCTCTTGGGCGACTTTCCCGGGCTTTTTTAGTCCTAACGTAAATCAAAGTAATAGAGGACGACATGAGGAATATGTGATTTCGGGTTCATGCTCTGCTCCAGGGATTCTACCGCCCCTTTTCTCTTCTTGTAATCAAGTGCAAATAAATCTGCCCACTAATATTAGCGCCATACTTTGGAATGATGGCGACACCAGCAGGACTAGAACTTTTTATCAGAATGGCACTTATATTTTAACTGGAATTAACCAGAATGGCTGCGGTTTTTCGGATACGGTATTTGTGGAGGTGCTGGAGCCTAACTTTAATCCTATGCCAGATTTTGAAGTTTGCGATAGTGTTATTGTAAACTTAGACCCAAACTTACTCAGCATCAACTGGGATAATGGTAGTTCTAATTCACAGAGAGTTATTTATACAGCGGGAACTTATCATTATGAAGCAGTTGACCCATTTACAGGTTGTACAGTTTTAGATACCTTCATAGTCCGGCCAATATATTCAGCTGCTATTTTAACGCGTTCACTATTTGGTACTGAGCGCTCCTATTGTGTGGGAGATACCTTGAAATTAAATATTCCGAGCGATTTAGATGTGAGACTGCCAGATGGCCGTAGCTTTAATCATTACGAAATTACTACAACCTCTATTTATAGATTAAGCATTTCCGAAGCTTGCATTGACACCACCATCTTTGTGTCTTACGATTTTTTCGACTGTAGCTGCGAAATGTTTATCGCTAGCGCTTTTAGCCCTAATGGAGATGGCTTAAATGATCGAATTAGGCCTCTTAGTAATTGTGATCTCAACTACTATCATTGGAGCATTTATAATCGTTGGGGCATATTAATCTTTGAATCTTATGACCCTGAAGAATACTTTGACGGAACCTTTAATGGTACCGAAATTAATAGCAGCACCTTGGTTTACAAAATCGCTTACGGAAATATATATAAGCAACGTACCGAAAGTGGTACCATTCAGGTCATACGCTAAAGGAAGTTTTTTCAGCTTTATTTCCTTTGCAAATCACTATCAATTAAATCGTAAAACTCTTGAGCTCGGCGGCTTAGAGGGAAATTCTCGATGATTCTTTTTCGGGCACTTTTAGCGATAGCTCTTTTTTCAAGACTAGGCTTGTTATAGATTTTAGCGAACTCTTCCAATAAAAGTTGGGAATCATATTTCTCTAGCACTAAGCCAGTTTCACCAATAATTAAGGGTAAACCATTAGCAGCAGAACCAATCGGAATGCAGCCGCTTAGCATGGCTTCGCAAATTCCATTAGGAAAGCCTTCTGAAATAGAAAGTTGCAAACAATACTCACTTTCGATAAGTAGCTTGAAGAACTCTTCTTGCTCCAAAGGAGGCAGGCATTCTACGTTTGCTGGAATATCATTTCGTAACTTTTTGTACTCTTCGTGAAAACCGATAATCCTAAATTTCGCGTTTGGATATGCATTGGCTAGTACAAACAATAAGTCTATCCCTTTGCGAAGGAAATTCATTTCATTGGGAACGTAGGCAATACAAACAAAGGTGTTGGGGATCTTTTGCTGCAGATCTATTACAAATCGTTCTGCTTCATAGCCATTGTAAATGGTGGTGCACTGCGCCTTAATTTCGGGAAAGAAGTGTTGATACCCTTGAAAGGAATTGTCATAATAAGTATCATGATAGTAAGCTAATGACTCATGCACAGGAATGATATGGTGGGCCAATCGATAGGAGTTTTTAATAAACCACGACCATATGGGCTTTCGTAAACTACCATATTTAAATCCAGGGTAAGAAACAGCTTCCGTGCCACCGAGTATGATGTGTACTCTTTTCCCGAAAAGGCGTCCAAAAAAAGCAGGTAGGATAGACCAGTAACCAGCAAACATAATCATCACGATTTGGGCTGTCCAAATGTGCTGCAGAAGGAATAAGGTCTGTTGCAAGAACCGCAGCGGCACAGAACTTTTATCTCGCCAGTCATGCTCGGCGTAGATAACATGATATCGCTCGCTTAAAAACTTCAAATCCTTTTTTACAAAAGTCGCTTTATTAGGCGCTAAATAGAGCAGTTTAATCATACCAAGATTTTAAGTCACGGTTTATTAAGGCTTCTAGTTTCTTAACGTCTTCTTTAAAGTAAGCACGCAGCTCGCTTTTAAACTCTGGCCGCAACGCTTCACGCTTCGCGATGACTCGGTTTTTGGCTAAAAGCTTAACCATAGGGCCAGATCCCATCTTAAAACCTAAACTTCGCTTTAGGCGATAGAGCGCTTTATTCTGAGTAAGGGCAGAAATGCTTTTACCCAACGATTTGTTTTTGGTTTTGGCGGCAACATTTATGGCACTGAAATCGGTTCTTCCGTCATCATTAAGCCCTAAAAAATGCAATAGTTTCTTGTACTCAGCTTGCGTGTCGTTTCTAAAGTCGTCGTAAATAATAAAGTGAATCTGTTTTGGGTCAGAAACACAATTTAGTAAGCTTTCTACTTGAGTACCCAATTTACCTACTTTACCATATTGTAAGAGTTTAGGCTCAGGACAAGTAGGAGGCAGGGCCATAGACTTCGAGCGCTGATCTTGCAGTCGCCATGCCTTCTCAAAATCGTCCTCATTTTCCATAACTCCTAGTAAATAAGTGCTATGCAAAGCATAAACTAGTTCGGCGGGTTCGCGCAGCATTACTACAAATTTAGCATCTGCCTTAAGCGACAAGATATTGGTTACGGCAAGCTCTGAAAAGAGGTACCAAACAGAGCCTTCTCCTTTTAGCTTAGCATCTTTATGGTTTGGGAAAGCAAAATCTAAATACTCATCTAAAGTTTTAAAAAGCTCTTGCTCTTTATGATCCGTATTAAAGAAATTAGTTTCTTTTGGATGCGAAAATAATACCTCGGGGTTCTCACTTAAATAAGCAGCCATGGCGGTAGTCCCGCATTTTGGCGCTCCCAAAATATAGAAATCGGGCAATTCCTGTAATCTTTCAGGCTTGGATATCTTGAATTTATTGCGCGAATTTGCTGTAGCCATAATTGGTTAAGAGTGATCCTGTTATAGTTTCGATATTTTTAATTTCCTCCTGGCTAAGTAACTCGCGCCACTTTTCGAGAGAGTTGCTATTAATTTTCCGCTGCGAGTTTTTATGGTGGGCAATGGTTCCATCGCCGCTAAAGGCTCTTCTTTCGGTTAGCATGGTGGCTTGGAATTCTATATTTAAAAAGAGGCAGACCTTGCGGATAATAGCCTCTGGCTCTGTAACTAAATCTTCGTACTTGAGCAGCATAGTGTTGCTCTTAGAATTTTGTTCAAGCTTTTCAAAGGCCTTAATTGAAGCTTTCCAACGTAAGGCACTTTCATGTAAATGAGGATTTATTTCGCTCTTGCGGAAGGAGGAAGCAACTGCGCGCGGGTCTCTCATTACAAATACAAACTTGGCATTGGGATAAAGTTTTAGAATCCATTTTAAACGCAGGGTATTAAAAGGAGTTTTATCGCCCCAACGACTAGCGCCTACTTTATGCTGCTTAATATATTCTTGGTAGATATAGTCAATTATAGCTCTAAGGGATTGTTTTTCCGGGCTTATCTCATACAATTCGCTGATGTTTTTCTGTAAGTCTGTTTTCCAAAGTTTAAAGTTAGTATGTCTTAAAAACTCACCGAGAGACAAGGATATTAAGCGTTGCCAACCACTTTCACCGCCGATATAATATTGCTTAACTGCATTGGGAATAGCGCCATGTGATTCGGGAGGAATGCAAATGTCGGGATGTTGATTGAGGATGGTTCTTAATAAGGTTGTGCCTGATCTTCCTGATCCAATTAAAAAAAATGGCGACGCCCCTTTTTTCTCAAGAGCCGTAGCTAAAGGTATTTTCCTCGGACTAAAAAGTGAAAGTATCGCACTAATCCTTAATGTAAGAGGGTTGAGAAAAGCCTGTAGGCTTTCGTGTTTTACATGATATCTCATCGCCTGCAAAATAAAGGTTTTTGCCTCTTTCAACCGCGCCAAAAAATAAATTTGAAGGCTTGACCCATTTCAGAACTTTTTATTTCCAATGGAGCTATGTTTAGAGATTCATAAAAGGTCTCTTGAAATTAAGAACTCTTGCTTTTTGGAGTATTCTTTTCCCCTATACTTTGGCTAACTTTGCCGCATGAATAAAGATCAGTCAGAAATTTTAGCAAAGCTCGGAATAGAGCGCTTGAAAAAGATGCAGTTGGCCGCTATAGAAAAGATCAGCACGAGCTCCGAGTTGATTTTACTATCACCTACGGGTTCGGGTAAAACCCTAGCTTTCCTCTTGCCGCTTTTGCAATTTCTTGACCCTGATTTAGATGAAGTTCAAGCTTTAATCCTCGTTCCTTCGCGCGAACTGGCCACGCAAATAGAGCAAGTAAGTCGCCAAATGGGTACCGGCTTTAAAATAAATGCAATTTATGGCGGTCGTAGTACCAGTAAGGATAAGCTAGAACTGCAGCATCGTCCTGCGGTTTTAATTGGTACCCCTGGCAGAGTCGCTGATCATTTTGCACGTCACACTTTCGAAACCAAATACATTCATAGCCTCATTCTCGACGAATTCGATAAATCTTTAGAAATAGGTTTCGAGAAAGAAATGAAGGCCATTATTGACGCCCTTCCTAAATTGGAACGAAAGGTGCTTACTTCCGCTACCGATCGTGGCGCAATCCCTGGTTTCGTGCGCATGCGCAATCCCGAAATATTAAACTTCAGCGCCCAGGCTTCCTCGCGTTTAGGCCTAAAACAGCTTTTAGTTCCACCCAAGGAAAAAACACGTTTTTTAGTAAAGCTTTTAAATTCTACCCAACCGGGTCGCGGCATTGTCTTTTTCAATCTGAAGGAGACTTTAATGAACGTGAGTGAATGGTTAGAGCAACAAAAAATTAGTCATACTTGCTTTTTTGGCGGCATGGATCAACGCGATCGCGAAGAATCCTTGATTCAGTTTCGCAATGGTACCAGCCGTATTTTATTGGCTAGCGACCTTGCGGCAAGAGGTATAGATGTGCCCGAACTCGATTATATTATTCATTACGAATTGCCTTATAAAGAAGAAGAGTTTACCCATCGCAATGGCCGAACTGCGCGAATGCATAGCGAAGGTGTGGCTTATCTCATCTCTGAAAAGGGCGAAAACCTACCGAGCTTTATTAAAGGGGAGGAGCGTATTGAAATCGAATCCTATCCTAAACCCATGCTCAGCGAATGGGAGACTTTGTTTATTACTGGCGGACGTAAGGATAAAATTTCCAAAGGCGATATAGCAGGACTTTTCATCAAACAAGGCCAATTAACGAGCGCTGAACTCGGTTATATTGAGCTAAAGCAAGATTGTGCCTATGTAGCAGTTACTCGCACTAAGGCTCATAAAATTGCCGAGAGTTTGAACAACAGCAAGTTAAAGAAGAAAAAAGTTCGCATTACCGTGCTTGATAAAGCACCTTTTTAGAATTTCCGCAAAGCTAAATCTCACTTTATAATTCTCTTGTTTTAGCTTGGCTCTGGGTCTTTTTTTTGCTCAAATTTACTTTAGGGTAAATCCGCTTTATCCTACCTTTGCGCGAAATTCTACGCATGTACAAAAGCCTCTTTCGTCCACTTTTCTTTAGGCTTTCGCCCGAAAAGGCACATCATTTTACCTTCTCCTTAATTAAGAGTATTCATAAAATCCCCGGAGTTGCTGCGGTAAATCGCATGTTGTTTATGCCAAGCAAGGCCAGTGAGGAGCTAGAGCTTTTTGGCTTGAAATTTCCCAATCGCATTGGTTTAGCGGCGGGATTTGATAAGGACGGAAAGCTTTTCGAGGAATTAGCGAATTATGGATTTGGTTTTATCGAAGTGGGCACGGTAACCCCTGTGGCTCAGGCGGGTAATCCGCAGCCTCGTCTTTTTCGCCTTCCGGCAGATGGGGCCCTAATTAACAGAATGGGTTTTAATAATGAAGGCGTGGAAGCCCTTGTTACGCGTCTGCGCAAGCGTAAAAACCATCGTGTAATTATTGGCGGAAATATTGGCAAGAATAAAGTTACGCCCAATGAAAATGCTTTAGATGATTATCGCATCTGCTTACAAGCGCTGCACCCGCATGTCGATTATTTTGTGGTAAATGTATCTTCACCGAATACTCCTAATTTGAGGGAATTGCAAGAGAAAGAACCCTTAAAGGCCTTGCTTTCCGCTTTAAAAGAAGACAATGCCAGTTTCCCGAAGCCCCGTCCCATATTGTTGAAAATAGCTCCGGATTTAACGAATAGCCAGTTAGACGACATTATTGAAATTGTGGAAGAAACTAAAATTGACGGCCTTATTGCTACCAATACCACTATTTCGAGGGAAGGTTTAAACACCGATGCCGCCACTATTGAAGCGATTGGTATGGGCGGACTAAGCGGTAAGCCGGTAAGAGCGCGTTCTACGGAAGTGATAAAATACCTGAGCAAAAATTCGCAGGGCCGTATTCCTATTATTGCGGTGGGCGGAATTAGCACCGCCGCTGATTATCACGAAAAACTCGCTGCCGGCGCCTCACTGGTGCAGGTTTATACCGGTTTTATTTACGAGGGACCCGGGATGGTGAAGAAATTGTTGGCTTAGTAAACGGTACGCTGCGTTTTTTTGAGACCGCGTTGCTGTGAGATTAGAGATTGGTTGGTGCAATTAATTGAGGCAATCGTTTTGTGATTCAATGGTAATTCGGTAGGAATTCAATGGTAGCTGAGTGCAATTAAATGAGCTGTGGCAGCTGCGAATTCGCGGTAGCTTTTATCAAGCACGACCAACCATAAGCTGCGGCAGCTGCGGATTCTCGCAACATGACACTATGTTTAAAAATACCACGTCAATTTTATTAGCCTCAATATTAAAGGTCTATCGGGCCGACATCTCGATTCATATCGTTATAATAATTCATTTGTATTTTCTGAAGAATAATGGAAAAGGGCCTTTTTAGAGCTGCTTTATCAGTAATAATCAGTAATAATCTGTCAAATCTGCGTTGATCTGTGTTTTGCGAATCCCGAAAAGGCGAAACTATTTTAGCATTAATATCTATAAATGACTAAATTACCCTAACGGAGTAGGATCGATTAGGAATATTAGAACTATGTTGTTCATGCCTTGTTGACTAGGTAAGTCTTTTAGACCCAATCAGGAAATAAAACTAATGAAAATATTAACCGGCCCTACCGGGATATATAGGTAAAGGCTGTTACCCACCTTAATTGAAGCTGGGCATGAAGTGGTATGTTGCGTGCAAGCGATATCAAAAGATTTAATCCTCCTGAATCGCTTTAAAGAGAATTTCCATTTTGCAATTACCTTAGACTTATTAGACGAAAAACCCCAGTCATATCCCTGTGGATATTGATGGTGCTTTTTATTTGGTACACCTGATGTCGGCTTCTGGGTGATTATGTAAATCACTAGAGGAGAAAATCGGTCATTAATTTTAGAGGAAGGGATTAGTAAAACTAAGGTTCAGCACGTCGTTTATCTGGGCGGTATTGTTAATGAAATAAAACTGTCTAATCTATTTGGCTTCCCGGTAAAAAATGTAGAAGTTCAGTTAGCAAAGGGCAATTATAATTTCACTGCTTTTGACAAGCAGGAATAATCATTGACTGGGCAGTGCTTCCTTCGAAATTATTAGAGATGCTATTGTGGAAAGCTGTCTATTATGGTCACTCCCAAATGGCTGAATACTCAAATGTCAACCAATTGGTATTTGACGTGATCTCTTTCAAGTCACGGTCTATATTTAATTCCAAAATCCTTTAATCAGGATTTGATATTGAGGACCTGATATTCTGACTCCATAAAAACATGTGCTTCTGCAGTTTGCTAAAGCGGGCAATTTAAAGCGAACGATTATTATGGCAATTCCGTACGACACCGTTTGTCTTCGTATTGGTTATACTTTGTAACTTCCACTCCTGTATCAATTGGCGACTTTTAGTAAACAGTATGAAAATTGAGGTAGTCTTTGCCGCGATAGACGCATCAACGACTTATTAGAGTGGTAGAGCCGCTTAGTTATCAAGAAGCTTAAAAAGAGCTTTCAGCAAGATAGAGAACAATGAAATTTTATCGAGTTGGAAAGATGCCTACTCGAGAAAGTGTGTTTAAATTTCAATATTTATTTCTGATTTTACTAGAGTACCCACTTTTAAGCTGCTTTTGCTGATACCCAAAAACGTAAAGTTAAGTGAACCGTGAAGGAGTATTGACTGCATCTGGAGTGATAGAGGAAACAATGGCTGTAGCACAGGTACCTGGCTTTGGCAAGTAAGAGGTTTTATCGATAAGATTTTTGGCGGAGTAGGCCTGCGGAGAGGCCGTACTAGTCCTCATAGTATTAATGTAGGCGATGCAATTGATTTTTGGCGGGTATTATATGCAAGCAAAGAAGAAGGCCGCTTGCTCCTTTTTGCGGAAATGAAACTGCCGGGAGAAGCTTGGTTAGAATTTAGGATGGAAAAAGAGGAGCTAATACAAACCGCCACTTTTCGTCCCTTGGGGTTAGCCGGTAGGTTGTATTGGTATGCGGTTTTACCCTTTCATGGCTTTATCTTTAAGGGAATGATTGATCATATTATTGAATCCAATAAAGTCTGATAATAGAATTTAGGTTTACATAGTCGTTATAGATATAATTTGTAGTAATAAGACTTAGACCCCCATTAGTTTTACCTATATCCATTTTATTTTGATATTTATAAGTAACACCCCCTATTTTTAAGGGGTGTGTAACTTGATTATTGAATTATTTGTCACAAATTAGCCGCTAATATAAAATCGGCAAATAATGATTGTTGGCATTCCTAAAGAAATCAAGAATAACGAAAGTAGAGTGGGTATGACGCCTGCAGGGGTTTTTGAGTTGATAAAAAATAAGCATATCGTTTATGTGCAATCTACCGCGGGCGAAGGCAGTGGGTTTTTTGATAAAGACTATGTAGCTGCTGGGGCTGAGGTTTTAGATAGCATAGAAGAGGTTTATGCCAGAAGTGAAATGATTGTAAAGGTAAAAGAGCCTATTGCCGAAGAGTATGATTTAGTAAAAGCAGGGCAGATTTTATTTACCTATTTGCATTTTGCTTCCAGTGAGACACTTACCAAGGCCATGATAAAGTCTAAGGCCATTTGTATTGCCTACGAAACCGTGGAAGACGCAGAAGGAACCTTACCCTTATTAACTCCAATGTCGGAGGTAGCAGGCAGACTCGCTATTCAGCAAGGGGCAAAATATTTAGAGAAACCAGTCAAGGGTCGGGGAGTACTTTTAGGCGGTGTGCCTGGAGTAGCGCCAGGCAGAGTATTGGTTTTAGGCGCTGGTGTAGTAGGTATTCAAGCTGCGAAAATGGCGGCCGGTTTAGGGGCACAGGTTACCATTATGGATGTTAATATGAAGCGTTTACGCTATGTAAACGATGTAATGCCACCGCATGTAGTAACCGAATTCTCTAATGAGTTTAATATTCGCAAGCATATCAAAACCCACGATTTAATCATCGGCGCAGTTTTGTTGAAAGGAGCCAAAGCACCTAATCTCATTACCCGCGATATGCTGAAAGAAATGCGTCCCGGGACCGTTATTGTTGATGTGGCGGTAGATCAAGGCGGCTGTGTAGAAACCACTAGGCCTACTACCCATCAAGATCCAGTTTATATTATCGATGATGTGGTGCATTACTCCGTGGCCAATATGCCTGGCGCTGTACCCTATACTTCTACGGTAGCCTTAACTAATGTGACATTACCTTACGTTTTAAGCTTAGCTAGTTTAGGATGGGAAGCGGCTTGTGAAAAAGATGCTAGCCTTAAAAGAGGCCTGAATATTATTGCCGGAGAAGTAGTTTATCAACAAATTAATGAGGCTTTTGGGTGGTGAAATCTCAGCGAGTTTATCAATAGGAAATCAGTAGGAATTCAATGGCAGTTGTATCCAATAAATGAGATGCAGCAGCTGCGACACCTCGGTAATTTAAATCAAAAACGATAAGGCAAAGCTACGGCATCCTTTTAG
>JAGYKI010000024.1 GCA_018401735.1 Schleiferiaceae bacterium | reverse complement strand
ATTATTAGACTCGGTGCGCTTACGCAGATTAGGTCAGAGAATTGGTTTCGAAAAAATTGTGCTGAAGCAAAGTCGATTGCTCTGCTACTTCACTTCCGATCAAGATTCACCCTATTTCCAAAGCGACAAATTTAATAAGGTACTAGCCTTTTTAGGAGCGCAAAAGCAAGTACAAATGAAGGAGCGTAATGGCAAACTTTATTTAAGCTTTCAGGGAGTAGAAAAAGTACAAGATGCCTATGCTAGCTTAAAGCCCATTTTAGGAACTAATTAAGTTAAATAGAGTAGTATATAAATCATAGCCTACTATTTTAATTTATACCAACTATAAACCCTCATAAGAAGCATTATAGATAATGGATTCTTATTTTTTTTTATAAGTCAATATTAAATTTAACACAATTTATTTGGTAGATTCAAAAAAAAAAAAAATACATTTACATTAATGAAGTTCAGGCCTGATTTCATTTCCCTGTTTCACTAATTAAATTAATGTAAAATGAATTTCAAACATCTTTTTCTACCTTTTTGTTTCGTGCTGGGCTTTACCAGCTGCGAAAAAACTACCCACGATAAAGCACTATCGCAAAATCCTGAGCCTATCAAAAAAACCAACGCTGAATTCCCTTATGAGGTTTACGAGCCTAATGTAAGTAATGAGGCCCAGGTCTTTTACGAAGGAGCTTTAAACCTTTTCAATGCTGATAGTGCCGGAAACTACACCGCTATTAATAAATCCATCTGGATTATGGAGGGAAGCATGAACTCCTTTTTTGGCGACTCTGCCTATTTAAACGAGGATTCAATAATTATCCATGAAAGCACTTTTATATTTGAGCGTAATCAGGATGGATTATTAAACGGTGATATCGTCACCAATTTCACTAGTGCCTATCAACAAATTAAGGCTCTTTTGAATAATAATGACGATTATACTTTTAACATAACTGACATTCAAGTAGCCGACCTTGGCAGCAGTGAAGTAAGTCTCGTATTTAGAACCCATTTATTAGTAAATGCCAGCAGTGCTTCTTCTTTTGCCTGGCCTAATGTACCACCAGCCACGGTGGGGCGTCGTGCGGGGGAAATTTCTGAATGCGTTCAAAACAATTTCGGTATTGGAGCATGGAAGCATGTGCAATGGCAAACAAGACAGACATTGCCAGCATTGTTCTACCCAGTAAATTCTAACCCGAGAAGACCTAGATTTAATGTGGTGCAATTAGACTCAGACCTTGGGTCAATTAATATAAGGTACATCGACGGGACTTGGATGCTAGGCCAAAATAATGCTCTATATACCCACCATCAAGGCTTAAAACCAAATAGTCTTTGCGTGCTCGCTACAGAGCAAAATGGCTATAGCCAAAAACTATCAGATGAGCTGTATAGTATTGTTGGTAAGCGCTCTTACTGGGACGGGGTTTCGGCCTTGAAAGTTGAAAGACTCGGAGGGAGTGGCATTAGCTCTACCGCCTGGTTCTTTAATTGTATTTTAGTTAAAAACATATATCCACAATTTAACATTAACTCACTCAATCCCTGCGACTTAGGTATTGACTGTTAATTATTATTCAAAAAATAAGGAGGGGGAATCCCCCCTCCTACTTAGATCTACACTAATGATTAAATTGTTTAAGTCCCTAATCTTACTTATTACCGTAATCTCAGCCCAAGGACAAATAGTCCAACGCGAAATCAATCCCTTTAATTTTAGTTTTAGTAGATGTATTGAGGCCCATGACGGCAGTATATTCCTTGGGCTAGCTAAAACCATTAATTTTGAAGTAGGGCCTGAATTGACTTATCTCTATAAGTTGGATAATAAGACTTTAGCAACCAAAGACAGCATTCTACTGAACGGACTCGTTGCTAACAGTAAATCCAACTTAGGTGTAATAATAGGCGATATCAAGCCTATTGATTCTCTTTTGGCGGTAGCTGTTTCCTACCTTGACACCATTGACAGTTCAGATTGTCACTTATTTCACTCCGGATTAATTCTATTCGACTCCAACTTAAATATCGTAGAAGAACTTCTATTCGAGGATAATAATTACCCGCTCTATTTCACCTCTTTTAATTTTAACCAAGATTGGATTGTACTCGGTGGAGCGACTGAAATTTGTGATAGTTCTGCTTCTCTAAATCCAGTTATTGGAATTATTAATAGGCAGACCAAAGCCAAAAATTGGGTTGACCTAAGCCTGCAAATTTCTAATCCAAACATCCCCTGGGAGGTGTTTCAACCCGCCGTTTTTGGCAATTCTGTTTATGCTAATATGTGGCCCCATAAAGCACCAGATTTTAAAAGTAACCTAATTTTAGACACCAACTTAATTCTTCAATACGAAGGCTCTATTCTTGAGCCCAATTCGGGTCCATTGGATAATACTCTTAATAGCCACGGAAGATTTATTGAAACTAGTGCTGGGATTGTTCAAGTAGGTATCGCTAGATCTTACTGGGATAGCTTTTTATTGCCGCAAACCAGAAATGGCTATTGGAACTTAGCCTATACTTATCTCGATTCCATGGGTAACACTAGCCACTTTGACACCCTACCCCTTAGCGGATATGACATTCAAACCTCTATGAAGATAAATGGTAATGTCCCCTTTAACTTTGACGGAATTGATTATTGCACCATAGACTCAGTACTTGTAATTTTAAATCAAAAATTTATTGATAACCTCAACTATACAACTAAAGATACGGTCTCATTTTTTATTTATAATCTTAATTTAAATACCAATACGGTCAATTGGTCAAGAAAGATTACACGGAATCTGATTAATAGTCATCAAAGCATTACTTGTCTTCCAAATAACCAATATGCTATTTCCTTCAACGAGTACAATTGGGTGAATAATCCAAATCCGAATTTACAGACCCAAGTTTGGATTTTAGACGCTTATGGTAGCATCATTTCGCAGAGAGATTTCAAGGCTCCTACTAATCCCATCAGCCTATTCCCCAATCCTTGTAGTGATTACCTGCAGGTTACTTTAGCTAAAAATCAGAAATGGCCGCTGGCTTATTCCGTTTTCAATGCGAAAGGCGATAGGGTGGCTAAAGGCCAGATTAATGGGGAGCAAAATACAATAGACACCCGCCAACTACAAGCCGGCCAGTATCTTCTAAATTTAGAAGGGATGGGCAGTGTTAAATTTTTGAAGAAGTAGGATTGTAATTATTTGATCCAATGATTTCGAATAAGAGACCTATTTTTGCTCTTTATTCAAGGTGAAATCATAAAAAAGCCATGCAACTAAAATCCTACATCGAAGCCGCGCCTAACGGTTATGGCCCGCATTTAATTTGTGACTACGATCAAGCGAAAGCTTTTATTGACGAAAACTCTTCGCGCATAATGGTGCTTGGGCCCGATGGCAAAAGCTTACACCGCGCTTTGCAGATGCGAAAAGATGGCTATGCGGTAATTTTATTGAGTAGAGAGGTTTTAAAATCTTGGCGCTGTGAAATTGGCGACCTAGTAGAAGTAGAAATTAAAACCGATACGAGCAAATACGGCATGGCTTTCCCCGAAGAGTTCGCGATAGTTTTAGAACAAGACCCTGAAGCAGCAGCTGAATTCGAAGCGCGCAAACCGGGTAAGCAACGCGGCGTATTGCATTATATCGATTCTGCTAAAAGCGAAGAAGCCCGCATAAAGCGGGCTCTTGAAATGGCTGAAAAACTTAAAAATCACAGCCTTTACGGCGAATCTTAAATTTTATCTAAGGCCTGACCTAAATCGGCAATTAGATCATCGGGATGCTCCACCCCAACGGATAAGCGAATAAGCTTGCCACTAATATTAAATTGGTCGCGTAATTCTTCGTCAACCCCAGCGTGAGTCATGGTTGCGGGGTGTTCGGCTAAAGACTCCGTACTACCTAAACTTACCGCTAACTTCACCAATTGCATGGCATTTAAAACCTTAAAAGCATCCTTCTCACCACCGGCAATATCAAAGGAAAGCATCGCGCCCGCACTGGTGTATTGACGCTTGTAAATATCGATATGACGTTCATCTTTGCCTTCTAAATGACCCAAATAATAAACACGTTCTACTTTAGGATGAGCGATTAAAAACTCGGCTACCTTTTCTGCGGTGAGTGCCTGACGTTCCATGCGGATTTTTAAAGTTTCCAAGCTACGCATCAATAGCCAACCCGTATGCGGACTGGCCATATTTCCTAAGAAAGTACGTAAGCCTTTTACGCGTGCCATTAGCGGAAAAGAGCCTAAAACGGCTCCCGCAATAACATCACTATGGCCACCAATATACTTCGTAGCAGAATATAATACTAGGTCGGCACCGTGCTGCAATGGATGCTGCCAAATAGGGCCCATATAAGTATTATCTACCGCTATCAAAACGCGTTCTTCCTCCGAGCGAGAATACTTTTTGGCGATGGCTACACACTCTTCAATATCAAATAAATCGAGGGTTGGATTAGCCGGTGTTTCTATATAAATCATGGCCAAACTATCTTTGGCTGGATGCGCCTCAATCATCGCTTCAATATCGGCACCCGTGTCACTCGGTGTAAAACCTAAAACGTGAATGCCAATTTTGGTCAAGAAATGCTTGATAAAGTGATCCGTACCGCCGTAAATTGGATTACTAAAAAGCAATAAATCGCCTGGCTTCAAGAATTCTAAAAGGATAGTGGAAATGGCCGACATACCACTTTCAAAAACCGCGGCATCATCTGCTTTATCCCAAAGGCACAAACGGTTTTCTAAGATTTCTAAATCAGGATTATTAAGACGGCTATAGATTAAACCTAATTCTTCATCTGCTCCTTTTTCACGTTTTCCATAAGCTACTTCAAAAAAGGCTTTACCCTCTTCTGCCGTTTTAAAAGCGAAGGTAGAAGTTTGAAAAATCGGGCACTTTACTGCTCCTTCAGAGAGATGAGGTTTATAACCGAAAGACATCATTAGGCTTTCGGGGTGCATCTTAGTTTTATCCATATTGTGTTTATTTGAGAGATGGCAAATGAAACGAAATTTATGTAGATAAAGACTAACATTTATCACCTTATTTAAACCCCCATTCATACCCTAAATTCCCCCGTTCATTCCTTTTCCTTTCCCTAGTACCTTTTGGTAGAGCATTTTTGCAGCGAAAACAAAACATAAAAATGAAAAAGCCATTCCAACTTAGCCTTCTTCTCTTGGTTTTTACGCTTAACGCTTTCGCAGGAGAAGTTCCTAAAAGCATCAGCCAAAACATCAGAGGACAAGTCATCGACAAACAAAGTCAAACCCCTTTACCCGGTGTTAACCTATATGTAGAGCAAAACGGCAAAAAGATCGGCACAACCACCGACTTCGATGGCTATTATCTTTTGGAAAATGTTCAAACCGGTCGTATTAATATCTATTTCACCTATATCGGCTACGAGCCGGTAATACTATCGAATATAGAGCTATTAGGAAGTAAAGAGCTCGTACTAAACATCAGCATGCTAGAAAGTACGGCAAAACTAGCCGAGGTAACAGTAATCGCTAAAGAACAAAAAGAGCGCACTAAAAACGAGCGGGTGAATGTTTCGGGGCGAAGCTTTAGCATTGAAGAAACCCAACGATTTGCCGGCGCCAATAACGATGTGAGTCGCATGGCGGCCAATTTCGCTGGAGTGCAACGCTCTAATGATGCAGCCAATGATATTGTAATTCGCGGCAACTCGCCTTTCGGATTAATCTGGCGATTAGAAGGGGTAGATATCCCCAACCCCAATCACTTTGGCGGATTAGGCGCCACTGGCGGCCCCGTAAGCATGTTAAACAATAATGTCTTAGCCAATAGTGATTTCTTAACGGGCGCTTTTCCTTCCGATTACGGGGAAGGAATATCGGGAGTTTTCGATTTAAGAATGCGCAATGGCAATTACGATAAGCACGAATTTTTAGGACAAATTGGTTTTAATGGATTAGAACTAGGCGCCGAAGGCCCCATTAACCGAGCAAAGAAATCATCTTACCTTATCAATTACCGCTACTCTACCCTAGGTATCATGTCTGCCATGGGAATTAATTTTGGTACGGGAACGGCGGTCCCACAATATCAAGATTTAAACCTAAAATTGAATTTCCCCAATAAGAAAATTGGTAATATTCAAGTTTTCGCTTTAGGTGGAATTAGCGCCATCGACTTTTTAGACAGCGAAAGCGATGAGGAAGAAGCAGGGGGCTTTTACAGCGATAATGAAGATTTAAGGAATCGAGTGAATTCTGGAGTAATCGGAGTTTCGCATCAATACTTCTTCTCCAATAACACCTACTCGAAAGTAATTATATCGCTTAATGGTATCCAAAACAAAACCCGTATCGATACCTTCAATTTAGATGGAAGCATCATTTCTCCGCAATACGGCCAAAACTTTATTGAAAGTAATTTTCAGGTAAATGCCCTCATCAACCACAAATTGAATGTGCGCAATGTAATTCGGGTGGGCACATTTATTACGCGACGCTCCTATAATTTGCTGGACTCGGCTTTCAGTTATAGCGATGGCGGCTTCCGTAATATTCGCGATGCTAATGGCAATAATATGCTCTACCAACCCTATGCCAATTGGCAGTGGCGCATTAATGATAAGCTAGAAATGAACACTGGCTTACATAGTATGATTACGCCCGATAATAATCAATACTCGATTGAACCACGCTGGGGACTAAGTTATAGCCTTAGCCCTAATAGCAGTATTAATTTTGGATATGGCCTACATAGCCAATTACCTTATCAACTATTACAGTACCGCCAAATTCGCCAATCGAACGGAAGTTTCAGTCAACCCAATCTAGCCCTAGACTACGTTAAAAGCAATCACTATGTAGCGGGTTACCAGCAAAGCTTTGGCAAGGGCTGGAATTTTAAAGCTGAAGTTTACTATCAAGACATTTACAATGCCATAGTAGATCGAGTACCAAATTCCTATTCCAGTTTAAATTCAGGCTCCTTCAATTTCGAATTACCCGATAGCGCCAGTAATGACGGCACAGGATACAACTATGGTCTTGACTTAACAGTAGAAAAATTTATGGACCAAGGCTTTTACCTTCTTAGTACCCTTTCGCTTTTCGAATCGAAATATAGGGCCAGCGATACTATTGAAAGAAACACTGCCTTTAATGGTAATTATGTGTGGAATGTGGTGTCTGGTAAAGAATTTCTTTTAAGCAAAAGCAATAGTAATGCGCGTCATACTCTTACTACTGATGCAAAATTCACTTTGGCAGGCGGCCAGCGTTATACTCCGATTGACCCTGCAGCATCTGCAGCAGAGGGACGCGCAGTGTACAATGAAGTTGATGCTTTCGGGGCCCAATACGACCCTTACTTTAGAGCCGATTTACGCATCGGTTATAAAATTGCTGGCGCAAAGATTACGCAAGAATGGGCCATTGATATTCAGAACCTAACCAATCAGGAGAATCCTTTCGGACAACTATATAATTCGGAAACCAACACCATTGAAACTACCAATCAGCTTGGACTTTTCCCAATGTTCCTTTACCGAATAACTTTCTAAAAATGTACATTAGTGTAACCGCTTTTAAAGTAAGTAAATGGTGGAGCCTGCCTTTATTTCAGTGGCGGGCAGCCCTTTCTTTTATGCAAGCGAATAAATCGTTGGGAATAATCACGAAGGAAAATTGGCGACAAGAAAAACGCGTTTTCTGTACCCTCAGCACCTGGAAAACAAAGGCCGATATGCAGCGTTTCCGCAATAGCGGCGCCCATTTAAAGGCTATGCAAATTAGCGCTAAATTAGGCCATGGAATCACCTATGGCTGGGAGGCTAATCAAAAGCCTAGCATAGAAAAAGCCTATCGCCTACTACTAGAAAACAAGCAATTGCATGGAGAGACGAGTCAGAGAGACAAAGAGACGAAAGAGAGAGGGATTGACCACTAAGGAATTAGCTTTAAAAATTAAGAAGGAAGTTTTTCATCGAAAAAACTTTTATGCTATTCTGATTTTGGCGGCCTTCCCTCCGATTTTTGGCAGTATACAATATGGCTTAGGAATTAGCCAGCATCAAGAAATCACTTCCGCTTCACAGTTTTTTTCTAATGTAATTTTATTTTCACTCAGTCTTACTTTCGGCATTTCCTATGGCTGCCTTATTATTTTTAAAACCTTAAACCATTTTTTACCCTGGCGGGCTAATATTTGGAAAAGAGTCTTGCTGGAAAGTCTGCTTATTTTAGCCTACACCGCCTTAGTCAATATAATTGTCTTAAAGCTTTTTACGGCTCTAGGCATTCTTTATCAAGGCGAAAATATTGGAGCTAAACAGTATTATACCAACATTATTTTCAGCTCCACTCTCTCGCTTATTGTGCTTAGCATTTACGAGGGCATCGGATTTTTTAATCAGTGGAAAGAAAGTCTACACGTAGCCGAGAAGCTTAAAAAAGAACAGGCCGAAAGTCAGTTAGCTAATTTACAAGCGCAACTCGATCCCCATTTTATGTTTAATAGTTTAAATGTGCTTTCCAGCCTCATTCGCAGTGATGCCGCTAAGGCAGAAAAGTTTGTTGAAGACTTTGCTCATATCTATCGCTATATGCTAGATATGAATAAAGAAATGGTTGTTACTTTAGAAGAAGAGCTTCAATTCGCCCAAAATTACCTCGCCTTGCAACAAACCCGGTTTGGCTCTAAATTGCAAACGAGCTTTAATATTGATCACAGTAGTCTAAAACTTTACCTTCCTCCTTTAAGCTTGCAAGAACTTATTAGCAATGCCATTAAGCACAACAGCATAGAAAACGATCATCCTTTACACCTTAAGGTATATAGCAAGGGCGAGGAATTATGGGTGGAAAACAATCTGCAAAAGCGACAAGACCAAGCAACAAGCACAGGTTTTGGTTTACTAAACATGAGTCGACGTTACGAAATATTGAGCGGCAAAAAACCACTCTTTGAAATTGTCAATCAGCAGTATATTGCCAAAATTCCCTTATTAAGATTAGAGGCATGAACTACTTAATTTTAGAAGATGAACAATGGGCGGCCGAACGCCTAGCCTCTATAATTAGCGAATTAAAACCGCAATGGCAGTTTTTAGGAATACGGGATTCGATTAAATCGGCCAAAGCATTTTTAATCGCTAATGAGGTGGATTTAATCTTTGTTGACATTAATTTGGGAGACGGACTATCCTTTAGTATTTTCCAAGAAATTGAGGTCAATTGTCCTTTAATATTTACAACTGCTTACGACCAATATGCGATCAAAGCCTTTAAGCTAAATAGTATTGACTACCTCTTGAAACCCATTAATAAGGAGGAATTAAGCACTGCCATAAAAAAGCTCGAAACCAAGAGCGCATCTGCCGTGAGCGATTGGCAAAAAATACTTAATGCCTTAAAAAACAATTACAAAGAGCGTTTTTTAGTAAGTACAGGCGAACGTTTAAAAACTATTAATAGCAGCGATATTAGCTACATCTTCGCCCAAGGAAAGCACTGCTTTATCAGAGATAATATGGCTAAAGAATATCTTATAGATCGCAATCTAAAAGACCTAATAGAGCAGTTAAATCCTCGGTATTTTTTTCAGATTAACAGGCAAATTATTGTAAACCTCAATTATATCGAAGAAATGCAAACCTATAGTAAGTCTCGCCTAAAAATTATTATCCGACCTCCAAGTGCCCTAGACATGATTGTTAGTGTAGAGCGCTCATCGCGGTTTAAAGCTTGGCTCGAAGATGATCTTAAGGCATAGCATCTATCAGCTTAGCAACCGCATCTGCTTCGGCGGCCTTCTTGTCGCTTTCGGCACGGTTCACCGTAGAAAGACGATGTGATTCCTTTAGCAATTTAGAATATTGCTCTTGCAATTTCTCTTTCTCACTTTTCTTTTTAAATAGTCCAAACATTTTAATAGGCTTTTTAGAATAACGCAAAGTAGCCTTTAAGGTTTATAGGCCCAACACATCTTTTAAATGGGTAAAACCCTTACGGGAGATGGGTATTCTGTTGCCATCTTTCAATAAAGCAATGTGATCGTTTTTTCCATAAGGATCAATGCGATCTATTTGACTAACATTAACAATATGAGAGCGATGCACGCGTAAAAAACTTGTTTCTGGTAAAAGTTTTTCATAAAAACTAAGGGTTTGCTTTTTGGCAAAATGTCCCTGCTCACTGTAAATTTGCACGTAGTCACCGTCGGCTTCCATGCGTTGTAATCTATCGTAAGGAATAATGCGAATGCGCGAGCCATCTTTAATTACCAATCTTTCAAAGTGTGAGCTACTTTCTCCCAGCGGGATGCGCTCCATCGCCTCCTTTAAAGCTTTGGGACTTTCTTTAAATTTCTTTGTGGCTTGCACAAAGCGTTCTTCTGAAAAAGGTTTCAATAAATAATCGATGGCGCTGGCTTCGAAAGCCTTAAAAGCAAATTGATCGAAAGCGGTGGTGAAAATTACCGCGGGTTTGTCTTCCAGTAGTTCCAGCATTTCGAAGCCCGTTAAACGCGGCATTTGCACATCGAGGAAAACCAAATCGGGTTTCCGTTCTTGGATGGCCTTTAAGCCCGTAAATCCATCAAGGCAGCGATCAACTATTTCAAAGTCGCTATCCTCACTTAAATACTCTTGCACTAAATCGGCCGCTAAAGGCTCATCATCGATTATAATAACTCTATACATCTGCTTGGGGAATTTTTAGTCGGGCACGAAACAATTTTTCAGTAGACGAAATTTCAAGTAAATCCTTTCTTCCGTAAAGGAGATAAAGGCGGCGCTCCACCGAAGTAAGGCCGAAGCCCGTGCCAGTATTTTCCTCTAAATCAGAATCATAGGGGTTAAGAAACTCTACCGTAAGAATATTGGCCTGCTTTTCGGCCTTAAAGTGAATGGTTAAATCTTCTGTGGTTCCATAGAGACCATATTTTATCGCATTCTCTACCAAGGGCTGTAAAAGGAGGGGCGGGATTTTACACGTTAAGGCGCTTTCGCTGATTTGCCTTTCTATATTTAATCGGTGCCCAAAACGCATTTGCTCTAAATCGAGGTAAAGGTTTAGGTGATCTATCTCATCACTGAAAAGCAGTAAATCGCCTTCCTCCTTTTTTAAAGTGCCACGGAAAAACTCCGATAATTTCTGCACCATTCTACGAGCATCCTTAGGCCGGGAACCAATGAGGGAATTGATAGAATTTAGCGCATTAAAAAGAAAGTGTGGTTGAATTTGCTGTCGTAGCTTAAAAAGCTCCGCTTCGCGGGCGATGCGTTCGGTTTCTTGCTGTCTAATAACCAGTGCCTTTTCCTCACTTACACGGTACCATAAAAAGGAAAAACCTAAGGTAGAAGCGATAAGCAAATAAGCCACCGTGCCGCGGTAAAGCTGGGTATCACCTAACCAGGCGCGCAAGTAATCGCTATTAACATAGTAGTTAACCAACATTTCCGCTCCAATTACAGAAAAGTACACCAAGAGCAAGGGCAAGAATAAAACGATGACCAATTGGTAGCGCGGCGGGTTTACAAAACTGAAGACGTTTAATAAGCCAAAACACAAAAGGCTTAGCAAAGTCCAGTGTACCATAGCATCGTAAATAGCGTCCCGCCAAGGGAATTCGTAGACTTCCACCATAAAAAAAACCTGCACTATAATCGCCGCCAAGGTGGTTGCGATATAGTACAAGTAATTATATTTTACTAAAAGTGGATTAGAAGTCATACCGCAATTTAGGGCATTCTAATATTAATAAAGGCGCTTAGTTACGGTGATTTAGGCTTACTAATAATTTACGATATCCAAGCCGCCAAATAATACCGTTCCGCTTACTACGAGCACTTTATCGTCGGGCAAGACATTCACCGCCGACTGACGTTTGTCGTCTACGCCGCCAAAGATGCTGGTTACCTCGGTACGTACTTCCCAGTTTTTAGGTACGATTAACTTGAGGCCACCAAAAACAACAGTAGAATCGATATTGATCATGCCATCAAAGTCAGCATTCATGAGGTTCACTTCAGCGCCACCAAACACCGTTACCACTTCGCCCCCTTTGAAAGACTTAGAATCAACATTGCGCTTAATGCCGTTAAACACACTGGTAATATCTAATTGCTCTCCAGTATTCATGTTAGAACTGAAATTACTGCGAAGGCGACTGCCGCGAAAACGCGACTGGAAAATAATAGTTAAACCCACCCCGATTACCAAAAGAGGCCAGAAATAATGGAAGATATTAAAATTGATATTAAAAACATCATCTATTAAAAACACCGAGCCAATAGCAATTAAGATATAGGAAGCAGGGTTTCTAAACTTATTATCAATACCAATAATTAAACCGATCACAATAAGGAGCGTTTCCCAGCTAAAAACCCAGTAGGGTAAATAAAGTCCCATGCGACGCAGCAGCCATATTATACCAATAATTAAAATTACCACTCCTGTATAAACCGACTTATTTTTTGATTGAGCTGTCATGATGATTTGTTTGTTTTTCTAATTACTGGAGCGAAAGTAAAAGCCGCCATCAAGGGAGCAAAACCCTTTCCGTTGAATCGGGATAAATGGTCGTTGAATGGTGGAAATTGGACTTTAAGGTTTGGCTTAGATAGAGACCCTGCATCCCAGACAGCTGCAGCTTAACCTCTTCGCACAGAATCAAATGGAATTTGGATAAAAATTTAGGTCAACATATAAGCTGATATTAATTATATAAAGTCAATATATTAACTTACAAATTAGTACATTTGTTAACATAAAGGTTTACAATATGGAAACTCGCAAACTACAAATTGCCCAATTAGAGTCTAGAATAGCACTATTTGCAAGTACCCGAAAGCTACCAAATCCTCCTACGGGTTGGGTTAAAGCAATCAGGCTCGCATTGGGCATGTCGCTAGAGCAGTTAGCTGATAAGCTCTCCGTTTCCAAACAAAGTGTGCATAGCATTGAAAAGCGCGAAAAAGAAGGGGCTGTAACCTTAAGAACTTTAAGGGAAACGGCTCGAGCCTTAGATATGGATTTCGTATATGGTTTTGTCCCAAAGGAAGGCTCGTTAGACTTGTACATTGAAAACAAAGCTAGATTACTCGCACAAGAAATAGTGCTGCGTACCTCAAATAATATGAAGCTCGAAGAGCAAGAAAACAGCAAGGAGCGCCTATATAAGGCAATTGAGGAAAGAACTCACATAATTAAAGAAGGGCTTCCTAAAGCATTATGGGACTAGATTTCGATTATACCAATTGGCAAACGCCGATTGATGAAGATGAGAAAGAAGGCCTTCGTATCCCTACTATTGCAACAAGAGAAGAACTAGATGAGTATGAACAGCAAAATATTGAAGATGCTTTACTTTGGGTAATGAGTCAAAGGCTTAAAGCCCAAACCATTTTTACTGAAAGATTTATTTGCTTGCTCCATCGTAGAATGTATGGCACCATCTGGTCTTGGGCTGGGAAATTTAGGAAAACTGATAAAAACTTAGGAATCGATAAATGGCAAATTCCATTAGCCTTAAAAAGTCTTTGTGAAGATGCCTTATTTTGGGTTCGTCACGAAACCTATTCTCCCGACGAAATTGCAATACGATTTAAGCACAGGATTGTGACCATACATTGTTTTCCAAATGGCAACGGACGGCATAGCAGACTAATGGCAGATGTGATAATCAGCAAAATCTACAAGAAACCATTATTCAGCTGGGGCTCTAAAAATTTGGTTCAGCAAGGTGAAAGTAGAATGGCCTATTTATCTGCCGTAAAGGCTGCGGATAATAGCGATTATGATAAACTAATGACTTTTGCTAGAGGATGAATATTCTGAGTTGCAGCGACAAATACGCGGCTATTGGGGCCTTGCGTGCAAGGCCCCAACATACCACAAAAAAAACCGTCCCAAAAAAAATTGAGACGGTTTTTAAATATCTAAAATCTTTTATCCTACGAGAAAGCGGCAATAATATGATCTGCCATTTCGGTACCAATGCGGTCTTGCGCTTCTAAAGTAGCCGCACCAATATGCGGAGTAAGAGAAGTATAAGGACTCATTAATACTTTTAAAGCGGGCTTAGGCTCATTAACGAAAACGTCTAAACCTGCGTATCTCAATTTACCATTATCTAAAGCTTCTAATAAGGCTTCTTCATTAACCACGCCACCGCGAGCGGTGTTAACAATGCCGGCGCCATCTTTCATCATCTCAATTTCCTTGGCACCTATCAGGGCTTGACCCGCCCCAGCGATGTGCACGGAAACAAAATCCGAAGCAGCTAAAACGGCTTCCATAGTTTCTGGCTTAACCGTAAATTTCATTTGGCTACCATTGGCAAAGGGCAAAACTACCTCTGCTTCTTCCACGAAAGGGTCCACCGCTTTTACGTCCATTCCCAAACCGAAAGCCATGCTGGCCACTTCACGCCCGATTCTACCAAAGCCGATAATACCGAGGGTTTTTCCTTTCAATTCGATACCCGCGGCATAATTCTTTTTTAGAACATTAAACTGAGAATCGCCTTCTAGAGGCATTTTCTGGTTAGAATCGAAAAGGTAACGTACCATTCCGAAAAGGTGAGCAAAAACCAATTCTGCCACCGAGCGAGAACTAGCCGCTGGGGTATTTTGAACGATCATACCTTGCTCACGGGCATATTCTACGTCGATATTATCCATCCCCACGCCGCCGCGGCCGATGAACTTCAGAGTTCCTTTGGTCGCATCGATTAAATCTTTACGAACTTTGGTTGCAGAACGTACTAAAAGTACTTCTACCTTATTTTCTAAAATGTGTTCTGCTAATCGTTCCTGCGCTACCATAGTAGTATCTACTTCGTAGCCAGCCGCAATTAAACTTTCTTTTCCTGATAGAGAAATTCCATCATTAGCTAAAATCTTAGTCATAGTCTATTATAATTTTTCAAAAGCTTGCATTACCTCTACCAAAACCTGCACACTCTCTAAAGGAAGAGCGTTGTACATACTGGCGCGATAGCCACCAACACTGCGATGACCGTTAATTCCGCTTACACCAGCAGCCTTCCACATTTCGTCGAATTTCGCGGTATCAGCTCCGTCTACCGGAAGGAAACAAGCGTTCATATTAGATCGATCTTCTTTCGCGGCCGTCCCCACAAATTTGCTGTTGCGATCAATCTCATTGTAAATTAAATCTGCTTTCGCCTGATTTACTTTTTCAATCACTTCAATGCCACCAATACCTTTTAACCACCTTAGCGTAAGCATAGATCCGTAAACTGGGAAAACTGGCGGTGTATTAAACATCGACTCTTTTTTAATGTGGGTGGCATAATTAAGATAAGCGGGAATATTGCGGCCAGTTTTACCTAAAATCTCATCTTTAACAATTACCAAAGTAGCACCCGCTGGTCCCATGTTTTTCTGTGCACCTGCGTAGATGAGGTCGAAATCGGAAACATTGATTTTACGACTGAAAATATCGGAGGACATATCGCAAACCATTAAGGTACCATCCGTTTTAGGAAATTCCTTCATTTGCGTTCCAAAAATAGTGTTGTTGCTGGTGCAGTGGAAATAATCTACATTGCTGGGAATGGTATAACCCTTCGGGATATGATTGTAATTATCTTCTTCTGAGCTTCCTACCACGAGCACCTCACCTAAGCGTTTTGCTTCTGTTATCGCATTGGCCGCCCAAGTACCGGTATTGGTATATGCCGCTTTACCGCCCTCATTTTTCATTAAATTAAAGGCAACCATTACAAATTGTAAGGAGGCGCCACCTTGCAGAAAAAGCACACTGTAACCAGAAGGAACTTCTAGTAATTCTTTTACTAAGGCTACTGCTTCGTCCATTACCGCTACGAAGTTTTTACTACGGTGACTGATTTCAATAAGGGAGAGATCAAGGTCATCGAAGTTTAAAATTGCTTGAGAAGCTTCTTGTAAAACCTCTTGAGGTAAGATGCAGGGGCCTGCGGAAAAATTGTGCTTTTTCATGTTTGCTGATTTTAATTCTTTAAAAGCCGTGCAAATTTAAGCTTTAAACCTGAGTTCGATGCAAAACTAGGCCTCTGACCTCTCATAAATGGTGGGTTTAAAGCCGAAGTACAGAAGCAATAGCGGTCTATTGCGAAGGGCTAAGGCGCAAAAAACTGCTTTTTAGAAGAGGCTTATAATTTTTTTCTTTAGCAAAAGTGAAAATCCTGCATACAGCTTATTTGCTGTAACCCTCCACAGCTGCACGATCCAGACCAGTCATTTACTTTTATTGAAAATATGAGGCTATAATTGTAGATCCAACTCTGTTATCAAAACCGCCTCACTTTATGTTATTGTTAATTTTTTAAGGATCACAAAAGCAAGGGCTAAAGGTTGGTGAAATGAAGAAATTTCCTACCGAAATTTAGGCTCGAAAGTAAATTATTCGCGCTTGGGCAAACCCGTTGGCTGCGAAGGTGGGCGAAACTCGATTTCCTGCCCCGTATTAAAGTTTACCTTATTGATTAGGTGCCACCAATCATCTTCCCAATACAGCGCATTATAACTGAAATCAGGACCATACATGAAATAAAGACCCTTCATTTTGGGCTCAGGAGGACCTATATTGTCCATAATAATGCGCTCTTCCTTTTCATTCCAACGTACAGTAACGGCGTATTTTGAGCCATATTCCAAAACCAAACGATAAGGAGCTTTCTTTAAAATCTTGTCCTGCCAATCGTCTACTCTAAAAATCTTCGCACCAAAACGAATTCCGCCATTGCGCTTAATCTCAATAGCCTCAATAATCTTTTTATGGGTCTTCTCACCCGAAGCATAACCTAAAAGGGTAAACTTTTCTTTTTCACCCTTAAGAGGTATCAGTTTATAATAAAGGGCTCCTGGCCATTCTTCTGGCTTGAGAATTCGCTCTTGCAAATTGGGTAAATTTTCAAGAGCATCGATTAGCTCGGTAACCACTGGACCTTTTTTGGTGGCCACTACCGCAATTCCGAAACGATGGTACTTAAATTTCTGATCTGGCATTTGCCAAGTGTAAAGCGCCACCCTATTATTAGGATCCGCCACACGAATCATGCTGGTTAACTCCTTAAGCTCCAGCTTATAATTATCATCTTCCGCAAGGAAATCCTTTAATTTCTTAAGAAAATAACGATTAGATGAATCGCGGACGGCAAACTCTGGTGAATCCAAAATCTGCCGTCCCACTTTTGCCAATTCATTTAAATCAACTTGTGCTTTGAGCCCATCTAGCGAAAGCGAAAAAAGGAAAATAAAAAGGAAAATTCTCATAAGCGGCTAACGCAAAGTTGTGCTTAAAGGTATTAGTCGAGGTGTAAAAACTCCTTTTTAGCAAGCAATTCCTCTTCGGTTTCCACATTATCTTCATCCGGAACGCAGCAATCTACTGGGCAAACCTCAGCACATTGAGGCTCTTCGTGAAAGCCTATACACTCGGTACACTTATCGGTAACAATATAAAACACATCATAATCTACCGGCTCTTGTGCTTCGTCGGCATCATACTCCCCGCCACTCTTAGGCTTAACTTTTCCAGTTAGAGTAGTACCTTCAGAGAATCGCCACTCTTGGGCTCCTTCATAAATTGCGTTATTTGGGCACTCCGGTTCGCAGGCTCCGCAATTAATACATTCATCAGTTATCTTAATAGCCATAATCTGTTCTTACTTTTGCGCAAAGTTAATAACTAAATTATCTACATGCTTTCATTAGAACAAAGGATTGCTGCCTTTGAAAAATTAGGGAGATTTTTAAGTCAGTATAAAGAGGCGCGTGCCGACGAAGACCTGCAAAAATTAAATAAGTTTTTTCTTAAAGAATACCACACGGTTATTAAAGATGCTGAACTTTTTAACCATTGGTTTAGCGAAGAAAACCTGCACTTCGCCCTAGAACAGTGGAGTTTAGCTTTAAGCGAAGAACAGCTCCAAGCTTGGGTGATTGATTATGACGAAGCGTATTTTAGTCCGCGTGATGAAGCCAAAACCGTAGCCATTATCATGGCTGGCAATATTCCCTTAGTAGGTTTACACGATTTAATCTCGGTTTTATTGGCCGGACATAAGGCTTTGATTAAACCTAGCTCCGACGATGCTAAATTGATCCCTTTTGTTTTACAAATGCTGGTGGCCATAGAAAAAGACTTTGCGCATTCGCTGAGCATCGCCGAGAATAAAATGGAAAACTTCGACGCAGTAATTGCTACGGGAAGCAATAACTCGTCGCGCTATTTTGACCATTATTTTGGAAAGTACCCGCATATCATTCGCCGCAACCGCAGCTCGGTAGCTATTTTAGAGGGCGATGAAAGCGATGAAGAATTGCAAGCTTTAGGCGAAGATATTTTCCGCTATTTTGGTTTAGGTTGTCGTAATGTTTCTAAAGCTTATGTCCCCAAAGACTTTGATATACAGCGACTTTTCAAGGCCTTCTTCCCTTTTGAGGCGGTTGCTAACAATAATAAATATGGCAATAATTACGATTATAATCGCGCCATCTACCTAATGGAGCATATCGATTTCTTAGAAAACGGTTTCTTCATTATTAAAGAAGACAAGGCTTTACATGCCCCGGTTTCGGTTTTAAATATTGAGCGTTACGAAGATATTGAATTGGTTAAAAAAGACCTTGATCAATATTCCGACGACCTGCAATGTATCGTTGGAAAATCGGAAAACTTAGACACGGCTGTGCCTTTTGGTGAAAGCCAAAAACCTAAACTTTGGGATTATGCCGATAATGTAGATACGCTCGAATTCTTGCATCGTTTATAATTCCCTTATTTTTGCGTAATATCTAACATCATGAAGATCATTCGCTTTCTTAAAAGTAAAACCTTCTTTGCCAATCTGATCTTGGCTCTATTGCTTATTTCAGGTTTGTTTTTTGGACTTAATTATTTTTTAGCTTCTTATAGCCGTCACGGTGAGAATATAAAAGTATCTGACCTTAACTCCCTTGCATTAAGCGAGGTAGACAAAATCCTTACTGATAAAGGTCTTTTTTATGAAGTAATTGACTCCTCAGAATACGACCCCAGCTTTCCCCGTGGCAGTGTGGTGGCCCAATACCCAGAAGCAGGGTCTTTGGTAAAAGTGGGACGTAGTATCCGCATTACCATAAACCCTTTTAAGCCGCGTAAAATAGAGATGCCTATGTTGATAGAGAAAACCAAAAGGCGCGCTATTTACGATTTGGAATCGCAAGGATTTATTGTAGGGAATTTAATTTACGTTCCGTACATCGGGAAAGATGTGGTTATTGAAGTAAAAATTGGCAACCGCTCGGTAATGCCTGGCGAGAAATTAAATAAAGGAACAACCATCGATTTAGTCTTAGGTCAAGGCCTAAGCGATGAGCTTATTCTATCCCCCTACCTACGTTGGAAAACATTAGATGAAGCGCGGGAAGATTTACTAGCCCGCTCTTTAAACTTAGGCTCCATTATTTACGATGAAGAAATTACCGATACCGCAGCAGCCCTTGTTTACCGTCAAAGCCCTCCACCCAGTCTTTACCCGAGCATTCAAATGGGGCGGGAAATAGATCTTTGGCTAACGAACGACTATACCAAAATAGCCAACGACTCGTTAGAGTTCCAATTACAAACACCCCTCGACTCTACTCTTAATGACTCTGTTCTATAAACACTTAGCGCTACTATTCTTATTTATCAGCTCTTCTTTGCTTGCGCAGAGAAGTGAGAGATTGAGCGGCGTATCTGCCCTACAAATTTCAGAGGAAGCAACTAAAACTAGCCTTTCCAAAAGCACCGTAAACCTGCCTTTCTTTGATGACTTCAGTAGTGCGGGAATTTTTGCCAATCCTAACTTATGGGAAGCGACGAATCAGGTATACATCAACCAAACCTGGGCCAGAAGCCCAATTACTCTTGGGGTAGCCACTTTTGATGGTTTAAATCAATTTGGCCGCGCTTATCGTTTAAGTGGAGGTGATAGCATATGCGACGTTCTAAGCTCTCGGACTATTGACCTCAGCAATCCTCAAGATTCGGTTTACCTTAGTTTCTTTTATCAAGCTGGTGGTTGGGGTGAGCCGCCCGCAAGTAGCGATTCCCTCGTGGTGCAATTTTGGAATGACAGCGACTCTGCATGGCAATCTGCCTGGGGAACGAATAACGGCCCTCAAGAAAGCTTCGAAAGAGTAATGCTTCCCGTTGAAACGCGTTTTTTTTCCAGCAGTTTTAAATTCCGCTTTTTAAATTATGGCTATCGGGCTGGAGCCTTTGATGTTTGGCACATCGACTATGTTAAACTAGATGACCAAAGAGATTACCGCGACACCATAATTAGCGACGTAGCATTTACTCGCCCTCATCCTAGTCTGCTTGTAAATTTCGAATCCGTTCCATGGTGGCACCTCAATAACCTTATAAACCCATCTGCATTAGCGAAAAAAGACTTACGCTTATTTTACCGACGCAATGTAAATCCGGGCGGAAGCAACCAAGGAAGACTCTTAGGTGAATATCAAATTGCCCTGCAAGGCACTGTTGTAGACCAAAACGGTTTACCCGATGGTGACTTAGATGATAGTCACGGTGATAATGTAGAAATACGCTTTCCTGTTCCCGATACGGCCGATGTGGGGCGCCCTCGCCTTAACTTCCTTAACCCGCCTTACACAGATGAGTTTAGCTTTGTTTCGCGTCAGTATTATAGCGGCGGTAGTCAAACCTATAGCGCCAATGACACCCTAACTAAGCAACAAGACTTTAAAAATTATTACGCCTACGACGATGGCAGTGCTGAACGTTCGTACGAAGTTCTAAATAACCGCGGGGGCTTTATTGTGCAGCGCTATAATATCTTGCAGAACGACAGCCTTAAGGGACTTTATCTTTACTTTTTGCCTTCGGCTATTGACATAACCAAGCAAGAGTTTAGCATTATAGTTTTAGAAAACAACAGTGGTATACCGGGGCAAATTCTCTATGAAAGTGATAGTCTATATCAACCGCAATTTAGTGATCATAATTTTTACCAGCCTTATTTATTAGACACTAGTTTGGCGGCCTTCTTTACACGGGGAACCGTGTTTATCGGTATTCGTCAGCAGGATGCCGGGCCTTTAACTTTAGGTTACGACCAAAACCGCCGTGGCTATACCGAAGCCTTTTATGGCGAAGTTGATGACTTATACCAATCCTTTCTAGGCGCGACTATTATGATGCGCCCGATTTATGGTTATGCCCCACGCGACTTAGGGGTGCAGGAAAACACCTTTAACCAAGAAGACTTTGAAGTTTACCCGAATCCCAGTAAGGGGACGATTAATATAAAATTCCCTTTCTCTGAAAAGGATAAAGCGAATTGGACTTTAGGTTTACGCAGTATAAATGGCGCTTTAGTGCGCCAGAGCCCAGCCACAGAAAAGTGGGATATGGGTAATTTAAGCCCAGGCCTCTATGTACTGGAAATTCAGAAAACAAGCAGTAACGAGCTTTATCGCAAGAAAGTAATTATTCAATCGTATTAATGAACAAAGAACTAGATCCGCAATCGGACCAATTTTTAGAAGAGCAGGATCAAGAAGAATTATTTGAACATCATCGCATAGTTGCCGAAGCCGGCCAAAGCCCCTTACGGGTTGATAAGTTCTTAGTAAACCTTCTAAAAAACACCACCCGCAATAAAGTGCAACAAGCCGCCGCCGCTGGAAACATTCGGGTGAACGAAAAGAAGGTTAAAAGCAATCACAAAATTAAACCCGGTGATCTCATTCAAATTGTTTTAGCCTACCCGCCACGCGATACCGATTTAATTGCAGAAGACATTCCGGTAGAAATTTTATACCAAGATCAAGATGTAATTGTACTACACAAAGAACCAGGAATGGTGGTGCATCCTGGCTTTGGCAATTACGACGGCACATTAGTTAATGCGCTACTTTTTAAGTTTCAAAATTTACCCGGTTTAGATAAGGAAAGACCCGGCTTGGTGCATCGCTTAGACCGCGATACCAGCGGTATTATGGTTGTGGCGGCCAATGAAAAAGCAATGGCTCATTTGGCCAATCAGTTTTTCGAACGCACTACCCAAAGAACCTACCATGCTCTTGTTTGGGGTAATGTGGAAGAAGATTCCGGAACCATTACTGGCAATATAGGTCGCAGTTTAAAAAACCGCAAGGTCTTTAAAGTTTACGCGGATGAAGACGAAATTGGCAAGCACGCGGTAACCCACTATAAGGTGGTAGAACGATTAGGTTATGTAACCTTAGTGGAGTGTAAATTGGAAACAGGACGCACCCACCAAATTCGCGTTCACATGAAACATATTGGCCATACTTTGTTTAATGATAAGGAGTACGGCGGAGACAAAGTGTTAAAAGGAACAACATTTACAAAGTACAAGCAATTTGTAGAAAACTGCTTCCTTGTATGCCCACGTCAAGCGCTGCACGCTAAGACTCTAGGCTTTACGCACCCAACTTCAGGAAAGGCTCTGTCGTTTAATTCAGACTTACCCGAAGATATGCAAGCCTTAGTAGAAAAGTGGCGTAATTACAGTCACTTTAAAACTGAGTAAATTAGACGAACTTTGAAGCAATAAGGATTTTAAGATGAAGAAGCACGCCAAAAGTTTAGCCCTCGCTAGTATTGGACTTAGTGTCCTCGTTTTTGCGCAATGTAGAGAAGACGCACCGACTATCCCAAGCCAAAGTTTTGGCACTCCTTACACTTTAGAAGTTCCTGCCGGTTTTCCTCCTGCCAACATTCAACCCGGTAATCCCCTTACGGAAGAAGGGATAAAACTGGGCCGCTTCTTATTTTATGAAAAGGCCCTTTCGGGAGATGGCACCCAATCGTGCGGAAGTTGCCATATACAAGAGCGCGCTTTTACTGATGCAACGGCTACATCAGTAGGGATAAATGGCACCTTCGGGACGCGCAAGGCCATGCCCCTTTTCAACCTAGCTTTTCACGATAATTTCTTTTGGGATGGGCGTTCGCTTACGCTCGAAGAGCAAGCCTTAGTGCCGATTGAAGATCCGATTGAAATGGACAACGACCTAGCAACTGCCGTTGCCCGCTTGCAGGCAAATCCCATGTATCCACCCATGTTTAAAGCGGCTTTTGGCAGTAGTACTATTACGGCCGAAAACCTAGGTAAGGCGATTGCCCAATTTGAGCGTACTTTAATTTCGGCTAATTCTAAATTTGACTCGGTAATCCGCTTACAAACCGGCGCCACATTTACCGAATTAGAGCAGCGTGGCTACGAGTTATTCACCTCCGATTTCGACCCCAATGGAGGCTTTGGCGGCGATTGTTTCCATTGCCATGGTGAAAGAGAAACGGCCTACCTTTTCGGAGCCTTTGGTAGAGATTTACAATTTATAAACAACGGCCTCAAAGCGGTTTACAGCGACGAAGGACGTGCGCGCATCACCGGCAAAGTGGAAGATATAGGAAAATTTAAAGTCCCTAGTGTGCGCAATGTAGAGTTTGGTTTCCCTTTTATGCACGACGGTAGTATTCCTAATTTAGATAGCCTGATTGGCTTCTACAATTTCGGAGGTCACTTACACCCGAATATTGATCCAAATATGAAAGCGGCGGGCATTGGCCGAAATTGGAATGCCGGACAAAAGCAAGCTTTAGCAGCTTTCTTAAGAACTTTAAGCGACTATAAGTTTTTAGAAGACACAGCATTTAGTGATCCTCATAATTAAGAGCCTTCAGGCTAATCTTTTCAATTTTTCTAAGGCAAAATCTGCAAAGTTCGCTCCTCCCAAAAAGCAGGGCCATTTTAGCTAAAAACCTAATTTGATGCTTTTAGCCCTCGTTATCCTTTTCTTAAGCTCCGCTAAAATTTAGAAACAAATTACGCTTTGAGATAAACAACCTTTTTTGTTTCAAAAAATTCCTCCTCAAAAAAGCGTGGAATATCATACACCTTGGCACGAGAGTAATTGGCTAACTCCTCTTTAAGATCGCCGCCTTTTAGATATAAAATACCATTCGCCTTGGACCCAGCGGATACACCTTTGCGAATCTTACCACGAGTCCAAGTCATAAAACGCGGCATCTGAGTAACCGCGCGCGACACAATAAAATCGAAGCTTTCATTCAATTGCTCGGCGCGTAAATGTTCGGCGCGCACATTCTTTAATTTCAAAGCCAAGGCCACTTCATTCACTACCTTAATCTTCTTCCCTATGCTATCTACCAAAGTGAAAGAAGCCTGCGGAAAAAGAATAGCCAGGGGAATGCCAGGGAAACCGCCACCGGTGCCGATATCTAAAACCTGAGCGGTAGGATAAAATTCGCAGACCCTTGCAATCGCCAAGGAATGTAAAACATGGCGCTCGTAAAAATGCTCCGTATCCTTGCGGGAGATGACATTAATTTGGGCATTCCATTCCTCGTATAAAGCTTGCAATTGACTAAACTGCCCTCTTTGCAGGTCGCTAAGTTTAGGAAAGTATTTATTAATCAATTCCATAATTACCAAGTTTTTCGGGGACCAAAAAAAAGATTTTGTAGATGAATAAGGGTGGTTAATAAAGACCATGAAAATTCCCATAGAGGAAAGACCAACCACTCTTGCCAAGCTTTAAAATGCATCGCCAAAGGTTTAGCCATTGCTAACATTAGAACGTATCTTATGAAAAATACAAACAAGACCTGTTTAGCGCCTAGCATTAAAACCAAGGGCAATAATAAGTAATAAAATAACTGTAGCAAACCTTCTAAGCCAAGGCCCAGCTTACGCGAGATGGGGTATTTGAAAGAAGCCGAATAATGACGGCGCTTTTGCAGCCACCACTGTTCCATGCTCGTAGGGGCATCTGAATAGGTGAAACTATCGTCATTAAATTGAAGTTTCACCCGGGCATTTTCGAGAGACGCAACAAATAAATCGTCATCGCCCGAAAGTACCGCGCTATGTTCGGCAAAACCTTCCGCGCGATTAAAAATGCTTTTATTGTAAGCCATATTTCTCCCCACTCCCATATAGGGTTTATGAGCTAAAGCAGCCGAGTAATAGGCGCTCGCGGTCTGAAAGGTTTCGAAAATACTCAGTCCAGTAACAAAGCTCTTCGGACCAATTAATCCGCCAAAGCCAAGCACTAAATCATATTCCTTTAAGGGCGCAGACATTTTATGTGCCCATTGAAAAGAAGAAGGCCAACAGTCTGCATCGGTAAAAAGTAGCGCCTCATGTTTCGCTTGGCTAATCGCAAAACTGATTGCTTTCTTTTTCCCTTGTGCGGGATGATTAAATACGCGGAGATGCTCGAAATCTTTGGACATTTCGGCCAATAGCAATTCCGTTTTATCGGTACTACCATCATTAATGAGCAGCACTTCAAAATTAGGATGATCCTGTTTTAAAAGTACCGGAAGAAAATCCTTGATATTATGCGCTTCATTACGCGCCGCTACAATAATAGAAAGCGGAATCACCTGCGCCATCGCCTTTTCCACCTTACTATTGCGCAAGCCTTTACGCAGGCGATGAAAGCGTTGATAATGAATAATAAGAAGGGCTAAGCAAATTAGCAGCCATAAGGCTAATGGTAAAAGCATCTGCATAAGCGCAAAGATAGTTCTTGAAAATAGCCCAACGATTGAGCTTTTAAATTAATGGCTAAAAATATTCTGACCTTCATCTCCCTTATTCCACGTATTTTTGCCGGATGCAATTTCGGCTCGAACATCTAGACCCCAAATCTAAGGCCCGCAGTGGCACCATTAGTACTGCGCATGGCGAGATAAAAACCCCTATTTTCATGCCTGTTGGCACTGTTGGAACGGTGAAGGCCGTGCATCAGCGCGAACTGGAGGAAGATATTAAAGCCCAAGTAATTTTGGGAAATACCTATCATTTATACCTACGACCTGGTACCGATATTTTAAATCGTGCCGGAGGCTTACATCAGTTTATGAATTGGCAGGGGCCAATTCTCACCGATAGTGGTGGCTATCAAGTATATAGCTTATCCAACAATAATAAAATTACCGAAGAAGGCGTGGCTTTCAAGTCGCATATCGACGGCTCTAGGCACTTTTTTAGTCCCGAGAAATCCATGGAAATCCAGCGTAATATTGGAGCGGATATCATTATGGCTTTCGATGAATGTCCGCCTTACCCTAGTACTTACGAGTATGCCCGCCTATCCATGGAAATGACCCACCGTTGGTTAAAAAGATGCGGTATTTGGCTTAATGAAAATGCGCCACTTTATGGTTATGAGCAAACACTTTTCCCTATCGTTCAAGGAAGTACTTACAACGATTTACGCATTAAAAGCGCCGAAGCCATTGCCGAATTTGGGGCCGATGGCAATGCTATTGGTGGTCTTTCGGTGGGCGAACCTGCCGAGGAAATGTATGCCATGACCGATATTGTTTGCAGCGTTTTACCGGCAGACAAACCCCGTTACCTAATGGGGGTGGGTACACCCGCAAATATTTTAGAAAACATTGCCCTCGGGGTAGATATGTTTGACTGTGTTATGCCGACTAGAAATGGACGTAACGGCATGATTTTTACCAGTGAAGGCATTATAAATATTAAAAACAAAAAGTGGGAAGATGATTTCGGTCCTCTTGACCCAAATGGCCCCACTTTCGTAGATACCCATTATTCCAAAGCATATTTAAGACATTTATTTGCCGCGAATGAATATTTAGGCCGACAAATAGCCAGTGTACACAATTTAGGCTTCTATATTTGGTTAGTAGGAGAAGCTCGAAAACAAATTGAGGCTGGCACTTTTGCTAGCTGGAAAGAGCAAATGGTAATTAAAGTATCTCAGCGCCTGTGAAGATTTTCAAGATCATTGACCTCTATATCATCAAGAAATTCCTAGGAACTTTCTTTTTAACCATTGCCCTAATCTTGTCGATCGCAATTGTTTTTGACATCTCCGAAAAAATCGATGATTTTATTACCCGTGGCGCCAGTACCCGCGAAATTATCTTAGACTACTACCTAAACTTTTTAGTTTTCTACGGCAACCTCTTCAGTTCGATGATTGTGTTTATTGCCACCATTTTCTTTAGCTCTAGAATGAGTGCAAATACAGAGATTGTGGCGATTTTAACAGGAGGAGTAAGTTTCAAAAGGATGATGTTCCCTTATTTTATTTCCGCCACCATTGTAGCAAGCATTAGCCTATTTTTAAGTCATTTTGTAATTCCTTACACCAATATACAACGCTTGGAATTTCAGCATGCCTACATCGATAAAAAAGAAAATGAAGGTTTTAAAGACATTCATCGCCAGATAAAGCCCGGCCACATTATTTACTTCGAGAATTACAATACCAAACGAAATTCGGGCTACCATTTCACCTACGAAATATTTACGGGCAACACCTTAAGCTACAAGTTGAAAGCCGACTTTATCCGCTTAGACACCACCATTAATGTTTGGACCTTAGAAAATTATGACATCCGAACCATTGACGAAAACGGGAAGGAAGAATTAGAACAAGGTCGAAAACTAACCCGCAGTTTCGATTTTGATGCCGCTGATATTGTACCTCGACTTTACACGGTAGAAATGATGAACACGCCCGAACTCAATGATTTTATTGAAGCGGAAACTTTAAGGGGTTCGGAAAACACCAATTTTTACCTTATTGAAAAACACCAACGCACTTCTTGGCCCTTTGCCACCTATATATTGGTATTAATTGGCGTAAGTATATCATCCAAAAAAACACGCGGTGGCCTAGGCTTAAATGTAGCAGTTGGCCTGGTGCTTTGCGTTACTTACATATTTTTCATGCAAATCTCTACTACTTTCGCCACGGTGGGGAGCCTATCGCCCCTACTTGCCGTATGGATTCCCAATATAGTTTTCGGCTTTATTGGTGCATATCTCTACTATATTGCGCCTAAGTAGTAATCGATTGGCATATTTTTACATATTTGCAAGATATAAAGAGGGACAATTATGGAATACCTAGACTTTGAAAAACCTGTTGAGGAAATTCTACTTCAGATAGCAAAGACAAAGGAGTTAGAGACTGAAACCCAAGTAGATATGGGCAAAACTCTAAAAGAACTCGAGAAAAAACTAGAGAGTACACGCAAAAGTATATATAAAGATTTAAGCGCATGGCAAAGGGTACAACTCTCTCGCCATCCGCAAAGACCCTATACTTTAGCCTATATAAATGCCATGACTAATGGCGAGTTTATCGAATTACACGGCGATAGAAACGTAAAAGACGATAAAGCCATGGTTGGTGGCTGGGGCATGCTAGGCGATGAGCCAGTTATGTTTATTGGCCAGCAGAAAGGCGTTAATACCAAGATGCGTCAGTACCGCAATTTCGGTATGGCGAATCCCGAAGGATATCGCAAGGCTTTACGCCTGATGAAAATGGCCGAAAAGTTTAACCGTCCCGTGGTAACACTTATCGATACTCCAGGAGCCTTCCCAGGCTTGGAAGCCGAAGAACGCGGACAAGGCGAAGCCATTGCACGTAATATTTACGAAATGTCTATTTTAAGAGTCCCCATTATCTGTGTGATAATTGGCGAAGGCGCCTCGGGAGGTGCTTTAGGGATTGGCGTAGGCGATAAGGTTTTAATGCTAGAAAACACTTGGTATTCGGTTATCTCTCCCGAAAGCTGTTCTTCGATCCTTTGGCGTTCTTGGGATTACAAAGAAAGAGCCGCAGATGCCTTAAAACTTACTGCCGAAGATATGCTCGGGAACAAACTTATAGATGGCATTATTAAAGAACCTGAAGGCGGCGCTCATACGCAACCGGAAAAAATGTTTGAAATACTCAAAAATGAACTTTTATCTCATCTTGCTAAACTAAAGAAGATTGATACGGAAAAACTTTTAGAGAAGCGATTAAGCAAATTTGAAAAGATGGGTGCTTATAAATAAGCACAGCTGTTTATACATTAAAAAAAGCCCCGTTGGAGATACTCCAACGGGGCTTTCTTTTTTCATCCATTTCCAGTGAATTTATCCAGCGGAAATTCTCATACTTTGAAATTCGCGAACCTCGCAAAACCTGACCTCTACATTACTAATCAACAGCTTAAACGTCTATCGCTCAGTATTTTGAATAAGATATATAACTTTGAAATCATCTATAAATACTGAATTAAATGACCTGAAAAAACTTTTAAAACCAAAAATCATGAAAAAAATACTGCTTCTATCCATTATCTCAATATACTCCTTGAGCCAGCTTAAAGCACAAGAAAGCACAACTAAAGCCTTCATAGAATGGAACTTAGGTGTGGCGCAAATTTATAACGATGGGTTTTTTCCTGGAACTTCAGTACTTTGGGGGAGAACGCATGTTAGTACTAACAATGTTATTTTTGAATATGAAATCGGCTTAGCCGCTCCCACAATTGCTACTGCTAAGTTAGGAGTAGGCTTAAAAATTCATAATACTTTAGTTACAGTAGGAATAAGACCATTTCCTTCAAACCTATATTTACAAACAAGTCTTTTCAATAGAGAAAAAGGCAATTGGATTATCTCTGCTGAAATAAATCCGCTTGGAGAGGATTCTCCTCTTTCCTTTGACTCTAATGCCGTATTCAATTTTGGCTACCGATGGAATTTAAAGCGAAGCAAGTAATCGGAGACTTAACCCCCACCTAATAATATGCTATTTCCTTCAAGAAGCATAATTAGCTTGAGAATCCGAATCCAAATTTACAGACCAAAGTTTGGATTTTAGATGCCAATGGCAGCATCATTTCGAAAAGAGAGTTTAAAGCTCCCGCTAATCCCATCAGCTTATGCCTAAACTCTTGTAGTGATTACCTCCAAGTCTCTTTCGCTAAGCAGCAGAAAGGGCAGCTTGTTTATTCAATTTTTAATGCGAAAGGCGATATGATGGCTAAAGGCCAAATTAATGAGGAGCAAAATACTGTTGATAGGAGTCACTTGTTAGGGGGGCAGTATTATTCAACGTGAATTCGACGTAAAATCAGGCCTCAGACCCCTTGTAAATAGTGGAGTTCGAGCCTATGCAGTGAAGCAATAGCGAGCTATTGCAAGAAGCAGAGGCGCGGAAAGCCGCTTTTTAGAAGGGGATTAAATGGTTTTTCCAATAAAAGTGAAAATACTTCATCTAGTTCATTTGCTGTAGCCCGCTACAGCTGCACGATCTAGACTTGTCTTTTCTTTTTATTGAAAATCTGAGGCTATGATTTATAGTCGAACTCACGTTATTCAAGTTTGGAAGGAATGTGAATTGCTAAGTTTTTGAAGAAGTATCATGTTTATCCTTAAATAAAAAAGTCCCAAGGAAATATTTCCTTGGGACTTTTTTAATGTTCTAAATCGAACCTCGATTTACTTAATCAACAGTCTTTCGCTGTAATAGCCGTTTTCGCCTTTCAACTGATAACGGATAAAATAAATACCCGCGGGTAAATACCTTAAATCTATTTCACGATCTAACGTGATGGGCCAATTTCTACCCCAAGCATCGTTTAAACTCATCTGCTTTAAGCGGGCATAACCTTGCACCTGAATAATGCCATTGCTAGGGTTAGGATAAAAAGAAACATTCTGCAGTGCAGCTGCGGCGCTACTAAGCTGCGGACCCGATTGAATATAAACAGTTTGAGGCAGACTCCCTTGCCCCTCTTCAATAAACTGTAAGGTGGCACTATAGCTTATACTAGCATCAAAGCTGATCATCATTTGTGCATAATCGCCCGGGCTTAGAGTAATCGCACCAGGATTGCCATTGCTAAAGTTTAAATTAGGATCGCTTAACTGGAAATTGCGGAAGGTCATATCCTCGTTACCGTCATTGTAAATAACAAAAGAGTAGTCAAAAGATCCCGCTCCTTGTGCGAGCATAATGGTATCGTCGGAATAATAAGCTGAATAATTAGCCGTAGCGTTGCTCGTGGCGTTGATATCGCTAATGCGTTCGATAAATTGCGGGTAATCGATAAAGGGATTACGGTTATTCTGCAAAGCGAAAATGCCATTATTACGGGCAATTTCATTCGCCGTGGGTGGGAAGTTATCGTGCCACGTTCGCAGTATCGCTTCTTGTCCTGCGAAATGATTGGAATAGTCTTGATAGCGGATTACAAAATACAGCATCGCGCGCGCGCTTGCGCCTTTTTGGGCATCGCGCGGTTCGAATTTACCGCCTCCCGACTTTGAGCCACCTTGTGTCCAACTGCTGCTGCTCACTACTCCAAAAGGATCATTGCCACGTCGGCTGTTGGCAGTAACATCGGTGGGGAAAAGGTGGTGAATATCACTTTTCATCGGCTCATTCGAACTAAAAAAACCTTGAGGGAAGGTATGCTCGCAATTAAAGCTATTAGTATTAGCCCCCGAGCGCGAATTAAAAGTTGCTGTTCTGCCGGTATAAACACAAGTAACTTGCCCCCCCGAATTATCGAGAGTTGCATACATATTGTCACGAGCTGTATTATATCCTAGTGAATTATAACCCGCCGCAAGCCTGCTAGTTAAAGTTGTTTTCAGAACTTCTTCTGCTTTATTTTGGGTGGTACTGTAATAGCTTTTGGAAAAAGTTCCTTGCCCATTAAGACCTACTGGATAATGACCAAAACCACTAGCCGATTTAAAAACCAAGGCCTGATTGTGAAGCATGTTATGCTCTGGAGAAAATTCTATACTAACAGAAATACTATCTCCGCCTAATATCACAAAATTACTATCTAAGGCACGAAAAACTTTATTGCCATAATAGTTGAAACGGGCTACGCTATCTATGACAATGGGATAGGAGGATTGGTTTACTAAAACCACGGTTTCACTGTTGCTTTGCAGCTCAGTAGTGGCAGGAAAGTTTACTGTAGCCTGACGAGCTATTAAAGCTTGAGCCTCTGATTTTAAACTAAATAACCCAAGGGCTGCCGCTAAAAATAAGGTGGACCTATTATTTATTGTAGAGAATATCATAATCTTGCAATACATCAAATTTTGAGGCCGCAAATTGCAGATTATTATCCAAATTAAGGCGGTAAACAGTATTAGCTTTTTGTAAATAAAGTCCTTGATCGAAGCGGCTCAACTGAAAGTTTTTATGCAAACCACTCTGAATAGCAATGGGAAGGCTAGACCCAAACACTAAAGCGCGATATAATTCCTGATCGGTACTAAACATTAGCAGCTGACTTTGTGCGGTAGCCGATCCCGCCAAGGGTATTTGGTCGTTGCCAATATACTCCAAGCTTAAAGTTTGGCTTGCACTATTGTAGATGTGCAATTCCCACTTATTATTTCTTCGTAGTAAAACCCCGATATCCTGATTTCCCTTCAGCGGGAATATCACGTGATTAGAACCGCTTAAGGGATGGCTTTGAAAAACCCCGCTTAAACTACTATTAAAGAATTCCAATTGTGGGTTTAAACCAGCCTGATCGTAGCTTATAGCCACCAACTTTTCATTTAAAACACAGCCCATACGAGCGGTTCTTCCTGCAGACAAACTAGTGGATGCTTGCACGGTGCCTTCTTCCAAAAAGTCTATATCACCGTCGGTTCGCAGTAAATACAAGCCCTCGGCCGACTTTATAAACTGGTAATAATTGCGAAAACCAGCTGCCTGAACCAGGGGTAATTCGCGCAGCAACTGAAAGTCTTTTAATCGTCTCACTTCTACTGGCTCATCTGCGAAAGCGGCCAAATAAATTAAGGAATCGCGCGAAGAAACCTTTAATGCATTATAAGGGCTTGTTAGTGGAAAACTAATACGATTTTGATTATTATCTACTAAGTCCAAGCTCCCATCTCCCAAAAGGGCAAAACCTCTCTGAGCCAAAGCCAACCCCGTATACCGTAGCGAAGAAAACGTGCTGGCTCCCTTATCGGCATTTTCTACCTGTAAACGCAAATCGTAAGTTCCGCTTTCTAGGTAGGGCTCATTAAAAATCAATTCTAGGTCAATCGTATTCCCCTCTCTAAATACTTCTCTTTGTGGAAGCGTAAAAACTCGAGAACCTTGCAATAAACTAAGCTTATAGCTCGTACTATTGGTACTTTCAAAACCCAATCTTAAGGTATCACCGAAATTTACATTGGCCGCATCTACGTAAGTGAAGCTAACTACTGGATAAGGTGCCTCCTCCTTTGAACATGAGGTAATTAGCGCCAAAACGAGGGCGTGTTGAAAACAATGTTGTATAAATTGCCTTAAGCCAGTCACAATAATTATTTTTGAAAGCTAATCCTTTTCCTTCTAAACCCTTGTAATTGAGCATGGATAATAACAAAAGTCCGCAAAATTCTTTCAGCACCAAAAAAAAACCGAGCGTAATCGCCCTCGATCAAGGGCGTATTCCGCCTCAGGTAATCAGTTTTGAAGAAGCTGTTTTAGGCGCGGTACTAATTGATAATGGCGCGATCAACTCAGTAATCGACATTTTATCGCCCGAAAGTTTTTATAAAACACAGCATGCCTTAATTTTTAAAACGGTTAAGGAACTATTTGGTCGGAGCGAGCCGGTAGATATTTTAACGGTAGCCCACGAGCTTCGACAAAATGGCGAACTAGAAGCCTCGGGGGGAGAACAGTATTTAATAGAACTGAGTAATAAAGTTTCCTCTTCCGCGCACTCCGAGTACCATGCGAGGGTAATTGTACAAAAGCACATTCAGCGCGAGATGATTCGCGTTTCCAGCAATATTATTGATAAGAGTTTCGATGAAACTACCGATGTTTTCGACCTTTTAGATGAGGCAGAACAAGAACTTTTTGAGGTTGCCCACAGCAATATTGTCAAGAACTATCAGAGCGCAAAAGACCTTATTAGAGAAGCAATTACACGGATTGAAGAAATCAGTAAGAAGGAAGGTCTTTCGGGGGTTCCTTCAGGTTTCACTGAGTTAGATAGGATTACAGCGGGTTGGCAGCCTTCGGATTTAATAATTCTCGCCGCCCGTCCGGGTATGGGTAAAACGGCCTTCGTATTGTCTATGGCTCGTAATATGGCAGTAGATCATAAAACTCCCGTAGCGGTATTTTCGCTAGAGATGGCGGCGGTTCAGCTTATTACCCGTTTAATTTCAAGTGAAACAGGACTTAACTCTGAGAAGCTGAGAAAGGGAACCCTAGATGATGCCGAGTGGCAACAGCTACTCACTAAGGTTCGCGCCTTAGAAGATGCACCGCTTTTTATTGATGACACGCCCGCCTTAAGTGTTTTCGATTTACGGGCAAAATGTCGCCGTTTAAAAGCTCAGCATAATATCGGGATGATTGTAATTGACTACCTACAGTTAATGACAGTAGGGGGACAGAAAAGTCAGGGTGGTAACCGTGAGCAAGAAATATCCACCATTTCGCGTTCCTTAAAAAGTATTGCGAAAGAACTAAATGTACCAGTAATTGCCTTGTCGCAGTTAAGTCGCGCGGTAGAATCGAGAGCAGGAGATAAAAGGCCTCAGCTTTCTGACTTAAGGGAATCGGGTGCGATTGAGCAAGATGCGGATATTGTATGTTTCATTTATCGTCCCGAATATTACGACATTGAAACTTTTAGAGATGGCGACCCCGCTGAAGGGAAAGCAGAGCTGATTATTGCCAAACACCGTAATGGTAGTTTAGCAGATGTACGCTTGCGTTTCCAGGGTTCAATGGCTCGCTTCTCCGATTTAGAAAATGTAGATGCTGGCCCCATGATTTTAGAATCGAAAATTAATAGTGACAGCTATCTGGGCGGAGCACCGGGTGGAGGCGGCTCAGACTTTAATACTGGTAACGAAAATGATGATTTCCCATTTTAATAGACTTAGTTTTCTTGTTCTTTTATGCCTTATCAGCTTTAAGCTGAGTGCCATTCATTTACTAATCCCAATGGATGAAGAAGGTCAAAAAGAGCACTTAAAAGCTTATGGCATTGCCTATTATGCCATTGAAAGAGGCACTACGGTAGAATGGTTATTAAACTATCGCGGCGGTAGTTTCATGATGCCTTTTGATGAAACTTTGAAATTAGAATGTCAAATTAGGAATGTGAGCTACAGCGCCATTAGCGATGCTGATGCAGAAAGTATTCGCAATAGTATAAGTAGCCCGGCGGTAAACCAGGCGGTGGTAAAATTAGAAAAGGCACCCAAAATTGCAGTCTACTCCCCTAAAGGAAAATTACCTTGGGATGACGCGGTAACCTTGGTTCTCACCTATGCGGAGATTCCTTACGATGTAGTTTATGATAAGGAAGTATTAGATAACCTTTTGCCCCGATACGATTGGCTGCACCTGCATCACGAAGATTTTACCGGTCAGTATGGTCGCTTTTACGCCGCCTTTAAAAACGCCCCTTGGTATATTCAACAAAAAGCCGATATGGAGGCTTCTGCAGCAGCACTGGGCTTTTCGAAAGTAAGCGAGCTGAAAGAAGCGGTGGCAAAAAAAATCAAAGAATTCACTATTGGTGGAGGTTTCTTATTCGCCATGTGCTCGGCCACTGATAGCTATGATATTAGTCTTGCCAGTAGCGGTGTTGACATTTGCGAACCCATGTTCGATGGCGATCCTGCTGAACCTAATTACAACAACAAACTTGACTACGCGCAGACTTTAGCTTTTAAGGATTTTACCCTAATTGAAAACCCTAACCGTTATGAGTTTAGCAATATTGATGTTACCGATAATCGCAAAGTAAAACCAGAAGATGACTTTTTCAGTCTCTTTGAGTTTTCAGCCAAATGGGATATTGTTCCCACTATGCTTACTCAAAATCACAGTCAGGTTGTAAAAGGTTTTATGGGACAGACTACCGCTTTTCGTTCTAGCCTCATTAAAAGTGATGTTCTTATTTTAGGAGAATTTAAACCTTACGGAGAAGCGCGTTATATTCATGGCGAACTTGGGGAAGGTACTTGGACCTTTTATGGCGGACACGACCCAGAAGACTACCAGCATCGCGTGGGCGATCCTAAAACAGAATTGGCATTATATCCGAACTCACCTGGCTACCGCTTAATTCTGAACAATATCTTATTCCCCGCGGCCAAGAAGAAAAATCAAAAGACTTAGTATTTAAGCTCTCAATACCAATTCGTTAAAATTAAGTAGAAAGACTTTGCTTATCTTCCGTTTCTCACAGTAATTGCCTGATGGGGATGGGCCAGAGACCATTATTAGAATCTTTCAAGCGGTATCTTTAACTTTTGATAAGCACTAAATTCACCTTCATTTCCATAGTAGATAATTACATGTCTCTTGTCTAAGCCCCATGTAAACTGCCTTCTGAGCTCTGGCTTATAATGATTCACATTAAAAGGGAAATCTATTTTTTGACTTGCCCCTTGGAGCCTTTTATACTCATTTAGTATTTCATTATAAACGACCTCCCTAAATTTCGGACCAAAGAGAAATTCTGGATCATAAGGCTCCATCGTATAAGGATTAAGTACCAAAGCATAATACTCTTGGATATCATTTCGGAGATTGTGCATGTCAAAGCAAGGCTCCACCGCTTCCCAACTAGAATAACCATTGTTCAAGTAGTTTCTAGAGGCCTGTCTATTTAGAAGACTATCGCATTGTAGCGGAATATCAACATCGTAGTCGGGCATGGGCAAGGTCTTTTGCTCCAAATTAGGCGGATATGGGTCATCAGAAACCCAAACTTTATTTCCGCCTCTAAAAAATCTGAAAATATTCTTTTTCGATGGCTTTTCAGCCTTGGCGATGGCTTTGTTTAAGCGTTTGGTGTATTTAGCTAGCTCTATCGAATCTTCCCTTGGCAGCCTGAACAGCGTTTCCGTAATTTCTAAAGAAACCAAACTGTCATGGTTAAATGGGAACTTGACTTCCGAAACGGAATAGTAAGGCTTATTGCAAGGAATACTTTTTGAAAATAAGGTGGCTTCTATGAAAGACTCTAAAGCAAGAAAAGTGGTATCTTCAGTAGCTTTTCTCTGTTTCCTATTTATTTGAAGGTTGTTTCTACTTCTAAAGGTTTTGTAGTCTAGGGGACGGTACAAATAGAGAGGCTTTACGTAGATTTTTTCTAGGCAATAAGCATTTTTTCTAGAGTCACTAACCAGATACTCTGGGGCAGATATTTGAACCGAAGGAGAGCTATATTTGATTTTCGTATAATAGGGATGCTCAATAACATGAAGCGAGGATTCCGTCTGGCTGGAATATCGAATTTTGTCATAAAAGGGAAAACACATCAGCGCCTCTGGGTTGCCAATGTTAATTATACTTGAGTTGACATTACTCGTATGGCTCGAATTTACCGAGATTTCTTGAAGCAATTTAAATGGAGCACCTAAAATTTCGCTTTCCTTGATCGTACTCCGGTGTTTTCTATTTTGCTTAGACAAGGCATAGTGTTTCAAAAGTGGGGCTTCGATTAAAAAATCCCCTTCCTTAAAATTCAATTGAAAAACATAGTCTGCTGTATCCATGGCTTCAAACTTAAAGTGAATCCGCATGGTACTCTTCGTTTCACTTTTAACGGCAACTATCCCCGCTTGTGAAAGCCCGAGAATTGGAAAACTCACATAAGACCAATTACTATATGTGTTTTGGACGTTCTGGCCATATAAATCATTCGGCATCGCTGTTAATAGCTGCCTCATTGTGTAAGAATATTCCTTTTCGGTATTCCCCATATCAAGGTGCATCTCTCTATTTCGAAGGGTATCGAACTGATTAGTTTTTGGGTTGATGAAAACAAAATAATAATAGTCGTCCAAAGACATCCCATCTATTTTTAATCTCAAAACACCATGTTCTTTTTCGCGCTCCTTCTCCGATTTTGACTGCCCTTGCATGGAAAAGCATAGCAGAAAAGTTAAAAGGAAAAATATTGTCTTTTTAAATATCATCGCGTAACACTTTGATTCTGCTCTTTGCGGGAGCTCGCTAGAGCTGCAGGCTCCTGACTTGTCTTTCTTTTTTTTTTGAAAATCTGAATTTAAAACTTTAGTCGAGCCTACGTCATTGACAAGCTTGGCCCACCATTTAGAATATTTAAAACTCCCGTTTTAGATGAGCATTTTCCAAAAATTGTCTTTAATTAAAAAACCGCCAATTTACTCCGAAACGCAAAACTCTATCATTTAGAGGAAAGTGCGGTGCGGCAAAATAATTATAAGGTGTAAGACCCGCTGTGCTATTCTCAATCTTCAAGAAGATAATAGCCTTCGATAGTTTAAACTGAGCGAATAAATCCAGTACTGGGAAATTACCAATAGGATACTCATTTGCTATATAAAAACGGCCTAAGGCAGGATTATAAGATGGGCTATTATACTCGCTGTAATAATTCAACTCCGTGCCTACCAAACAGCCTAAAACACCCTTAAACAACTTGAAATCCACATAGACTGCATTGCGACTAACCAACTCCGGCAAAGGCATATATTCCTCTCCATCCAAAGCTAACTGATAACTAATGCGGTTATCAAAATGTAAGAATTCCCAAAACTCAAAATCTTGTCTTAACTCCAATGTTGAATAGGCCACTAAACTAGCTGATTGCGCCCTACTTTCTGCATCATAATAGAGCATGTTCTGATTGGTCCAAGTTTTAAATTGCAGGTAATTCTTCTTCTGCCACTTTAATCCCGCGGTTATGGTATTGCTTAGTTCGGGACTAAAATTGTTATTCCAAATGAAGTTATTGCTGTAATAGTAAAGGCCCAAAAAATCGGGGGTCTTATTTTGAAGCCTATAGGAGCCAAAAGCCCTCAGCTTGCCGTAGATCATGGTTTCCAACTCGCCCACCAAAGCAAAGTTACCCGCTAAAGGACCGCTTAGTATAAAGTCTACCGAGCCTTGTAATTCAAACTTATCGCGGTAATTCCCTCTAATTTTACCAATCAAACCCAAATTATTAGCCGACAAATTAAAGTAGGCGTTGCCCGATTCGGTATACAAACTCTTCACTCCTGCCTTAAGCTCAAACTGGCTGGTGTCGCCAATGGTAGTTTCTAAATAGAGGGTATTCTCCACCCCCACATAAGCCAAGCTATCACTATAGCTGCCCGTGTTGAAAAAATAATTAGCATAATAAGTACTGCTATTTCCTTCATAAACTTGCGCGCGACGGTTGTAGCGAAAAGTATGGCCGAAATAAATGGCACCGCGACTTTCAGTTTGCACTTCGGACTTCTTATTGCCGAGTGCAAGCGTATCAATCAGCGTGATGCTATCAAGACTTAAGGAATCCATTAGAGTAGTATCAGCCGCAGCTTTTTTCGGCCTCTTGCTAAACAACTTGAGCAAATCAATTTTTTGATCAAAATAAAAATCCCGATTGTACAGTATGCGAGCATCAGACGCCAAGCGCGGATTAATTACTACCCGTGAACTTTGGAGATTATCGGTAAAAACCGAGTCTCCTGCAATTCCGCCAAATTCTTGCAGTTCCATCTTTTCACTTGCAAAAGAAGCACGTACTGAATAGACCTTATCTTTAGTTAAATAGGAAGTACTAAAAGTGAAGCTAGATTGCTTATTTTGGTTATTTGCATAGAAGCTCAAACTATTTAAACGACGATATTTAATGTAAGCATTCCATCGCTTATTAATGTTTTGCGTATGCAATATGCTAAAAGTCTGCCCTCTATCGTAACCATTGTGATGACGCGCATCGGTAAGAGGTGAACGTACTTGGTAATAAGGAATGGTATTCGGGCTTGAAAAGTAATCATCAAAAGCGCCAAAGCCCTGATAAGTCCAAAAATCACCAACCATTGGAATTAACAAATTGTTACGAGCCGAACCTAAATTCGTTAGTACCAATCTCCCATACGAATCCTTCTGCGCCGCATTCAATTGATGATACCAGCGCATGTCGTTCAAGGTCGTATCAATAAAATAACTCTCCTGTTTATTTAAAAAACTATATTGATGGCTATGCTTCAACTCCCCTTGCCCTTTTAGCGGCTGGCTAGCCATTGACAGCAATAGCAGCAATGGCGCGAATTGTAAAAGGCATTTGGTCAATCTCTGCATAGAGGAAATTATTGGCAAAAGTAACTAAGCTAGCGGAAAAGCAGGTCCATAGCAATGGCTAAAATTTAATTCCTTCAAAGATATCACTAGAAAGTCTTCCTTTACTATTCGCTACCTTTAACGCCTAATCCTAAATGTAGGTATGATAATCCCTAAAGATGCTAATGATTCTAGCCTAAAAAGAACCATAAAGAAAAGCTTAACCCTTTTGATTCTCCTTCTTATATCACTTAGCAGTAAGTCTCAAGGCTATGTTCCAATGCTAGATGGCGCCTACGAATGGCATCTAACCAGCTGTTTTTCCGGCTGCCTAACGGACGTATATTATATCAATAGCGATACTACGGTCCAAGGTGTAAATTATAAGGTTTTGGATGGCTTTCATTATATTTCCCGCAGCTTTCTTTTTCGCGAAGAGCTAGCTAATCAGAGGGTTTTCCTATCCTATCCCGACGGTGGAAAAGGTAATCAAGAAGTCCTTCTTTACGATTTTTCACTTAGCGTTGGCGATTCTTTTACCATGAAAAATCCTATCACTCCCTTTCCAGCAGAAGGTGGCTTATTTAGATTAGATTCTATCATTCCTCGCCAACTTTTAGATGGTTTAAACCATCGCTTTTACTACTTCTCGCCCACCGCAAATAATAGCAATATTCAATTCCCCATTTGGGTAGAGGGCATTGGGTCGCTCAGTCTCATTAATGCGCCTGGAGGCACGCCCGATGTTTTAGGTGCTGGGAAAATTAGCTGCCACTTTAAAAATGGCAATTTAATTTATTCTCAACTCGACTCCATTTCGGCCTGTAGTACAATTAATATAAGTCTGCCAGAAACATCAGAATTAGGCCTAAAAATCTATCCTACCCGAGTGAAAAATGAATTACACATTGAAGGAGGCACTGCGTATAACAAACTCCAGATCTATAACAGTCAAGGACAAATCGTTTTAACACAAGCGCAGATTTACGCCAACCAGACTCACACTGTATCAACTTTAAATTTACCTTCTGGTTTCTACGTCCTATTCCTTGAGAAAGCGAATCATCGCACCCTAAGCTTCAAGTTTTATAAACTGTAAATTAGACGAATTAAAATTTTGATATTTCGCTAAAGCAAAGCTATTCTAATCACCATCGGTACTAAAGACACTACTATTTGTATTGAATACTAAAAAGACATTTTTGAAAATTTATCATTTATCAATCTTCGTACACTATTTAGCCGCTCAATGCCTCCTCCTAAAAAATTGCCTAGCCGCAAAGCTCAGTGGGCGAGCTCCTAAAGTCGCTTCCCATTTCGCTAATGCGCCTAAGCAATTTTTTCATCCTCTTCATTGAAGCTCATCGAATAAACATCCCTCTTCAAAACAGAAATGCCTACTAACGTTCACAGCCATAGCTTGGCCTATTTCTCATAGTTCGCCTAATTCCTGCTAAAAAATACCGATCTAAGCAATCTATTACAAAATTATGCTTAAGGTTTTACTTTGGGAACTACAATTCTGTCTCCTTAAGCCTTCAGGCGTGCGGACAATTATAATTTAATGAGATGGTAAATAGGTCTGAATTTTAGCTTTTCGCACTCACTACGACATACTCTCCCAGGAATGACCCTTTACCATCTGCGCATTGGGCTTATCCGCCTCAGGCGGATCGGAAAGAGAAGAGGAAGGCATTTTAGCTTATAAGGATGCCACCTACTTCTAAGGAATCACGCGAGACTTTATCCTGAAGTATGTTTCCTTGCTGGTTTAAGGCAAAAAAAAAGCCTCAACGTAAACGTTGAGGCTAATTTAAAGATTGGCGACGACATACTCTCCCAGGAATGACCCTAGTACCATCTGCGCAAGTGGGCTTAACTACTCTGTTCGGAAAGGGAAGAGGTGATCCCCACTGCCATAGTCACCATAAATCGTTAATACGATTGACATATTGAGAGTAAATGAATACATGAAATCCGCATTTAAAAGCTTACGGGTAATTAGTACTACTCGGCTATGACATTACTGCCTTTACACCTGTAGCCTATCAACGTCCTCGTCTCGAACGACCCTTAAAAGAAATCTCATCTTAGGGTAAGTTTCGCGCTT
>JAGYKI010000023.1 GCA_018401735.1 Schleiferiaceae bacterium | reverse complement strand
TAATGGGTGTTTCTCGAAGGAGTGAGGCTTTTCAATATTTCGCGGGGAGCGCAAAGTTAGTTTAGGGTTTAAGGGTTTGAAGTTGGGGTGTTTGAAGTTGTGTGACCAACAGCCTTTTAGGGGCGGATTAGGCAGCCGAAAGCGATGAAAGACTTAAAAAACATCGGAGGGCGAAAGGTGAATTCGCTTGGAATGTAGTCGGGAGCAAAGGTCTAGTAGGTGCATAAATTTTCATAATATTGATATACTAATCTTAAAAGTTTTTTCATGCCCATATCTGCAGGGGTGTTCGTTGGCGGCAGGAAGTTGCATAAGTTGATACGGAGTGGATTTTTACCGGTGATGGGGCGAAGACTTTTCGTCGCATTGCTCATGTTTTTCGTGAGCTCTATGCAGGGGCAGAGTTTTAGAGAGATTCTGGCGAAAGCTTATTTCTGCGAAACAGATAGTTGTGCGGACGTTTATTTTAAGCAAGCTCGGGAATTGTTTAGTGAGGAGGGCGACCAGGCTTGGTTTGATTATTTTAAGTTTTTTTATAATGTAAAGCGCGAGCGCTTTGATAGCGCTGATTATTATTATGACTTATCGCAGCCAGGAATGCTCAGGCTTGAGAATTGGAAACTGTATTACAATTCCCTCGATGCGAAAGTCAACACCCTAAAAGATCGATCATTACACGATGAGGCGGTAGTGTTACTAACTGAGGGGATCGAATTAGCGATGGCCAAAGGATTAAACTACTATCAGGCTCTAAGTCACATCAAACTCAGCTATGGCTATCATGATCTTAGTCTTTACCAAGAAGGCATAGAACAAGGAAAAATTGCTAAAAAGCTTTTGGATACCACCGAGACTTATAAGAAGGACCTCTTAAACGCGATAAATGCAATTGCGATAAATTACGACGATGCGGAGCAAGCGGATAGTGCCCTTTATTTTCACTATTTGGTGATTAAAATTGGTCTTGAAAACACAGACGATTGGTCTGCCAGTGCCACTTTAAATAATATCGGCAACACCTATTTAAAGATGGCGGAATTAGATTCGGCGCAGAAGTATTTAGAGCAATCTTTAAGCTTGGCGCAGAAGGCAAAACGAACAAACACCCTTTCGACAGTATATAATAATTTAGCTGAGATCCATCTGCGCAAGCGCGAGTATAAAGAAGCCAAAAGAGTTTTAGACAGTGCGCAGTATTACGCGGAGAATGATGCTTTAGCGCCTTTGGAAAAGCGACGGGACGTGTATGAGAATCTATATAAATACTATCAGGCCATAGGAAAAATGGCAGATGCTTTTCATTATCAGTCTTTATTTATAAGGTATCGCGATTCGATGCAAGACATAGATCAGATTGAGGCGATTCAAGCTTTGCAGTTGAAAAAAGCGCGCGCGGTAAAGGATCGTGAATTAGCAGAGGCAGAATTAGAAGTACAAAAGCGCAATGTAGGGATACTGGCAATTTCTTCCTTGCTCGCTTTAAGTCTAGCTTTTTTAAGGCAATTTTATTTAAAGCGACAAAAGGTGGCCCAAGAAGCGCAGCTAAAATTACAGGAGGAGCGATTGCGGATTTCAAGGGATTTGCATGATAATATTGGGGCCGAGTTGAGTTATATTTCCTCCTTAATAGATCAGAAGACCTATGGATTATCAGACCAAAAGCTAAAGGAAGAGTATGAGCAATTAAGTAATTCTTCCCGTAGCGCCTTGAGTCAATTACGAGAAACTATTTGGGCGATTCGTCCGGGAGAAGTACGATTGGAAAACTTTGTTGATCGCTTGAAGGAGCTCGGTTTTAAATATGCTAAGGCTCTTCCCTTAGAGGTGGTGGTAGATTTTAAAGGTGAGAATCATTTATTAAAGCCAGCGCAGATTATAACTCTTTTTAGGATTTGCCAAGAAGCGATAAACAATGCACTTAAGCACAGTGAGGCAAAGCTAATTAGGATTGATATAATTGGGATGCCCAGAAAATTAGAAATTGTAATTACCGATAAAGGTAAGGGCTTTTTGGTAGATGAGGTTGCGCGCGGCTACGGTTTAGATAATATGGCAGAGCGGGTGAAAGAATTAGGAGGCGAAATGGATTTAAAATCGGTAGTGGGGTCTGGTACAAAATAACTTTGCGGGTACCTGTGGTTAGTGAATAGAACTTAGTATTTAGTGCTAAAGCCTGCTTTCCGAATGGCATCTACCTTATTATTCACTTGCAGTTTACGGTAAATGTTTTCCACGTGCTTTCGGACTGTGCCGTGACTAATAAACAGGTTGGTTGCTATTTGCTCATAGCTTAAGCCTTGACTTAAATGTTCTAAAATCTCTACTTCGCGATTGGTAAGAGAATACTCCAGCGAGTTTGGCTCCTTTTGCTTAGGTCCTCTTTTAATAAGAACTAAAGATTTGCGAGCGATTAAGGGGCTCATAGGTACTCCGCCCTCCAAAATCTGATATATTGCACGATGTACCTCTTCGGGGCGTTCATCCTTCAGCAAATAGCCAGTAGCCCCAGCTAAAATAGCTTCAAAGATGTGCTCTTCATCGTCGTAAACAGATGAAATTAAAACCTTAATATGCGGCCAACGCTGACAAACTAAGCGAGTAGCTTCCACACCATCAATTTCTGGCATGTTAATATCCATTAGAATCACATCTACATTATGATTTTTATGTAATTCTTGGATTAGGGCTTTGCCCGAGTTTGCCATCAGGCACACCTTAAATTCAGGTATTAACTCAATTTTGCTTTTTAAAACTTCTGCTAAACGAGAAATATCCTCGGCAATCGCTATTCGTATCATAAACCAAAGGTAATAGCCGCATCTAGCAGCAGAAATACGAATATATGCGTATTTCAAAAAAGCTTAACTCTTGAGTCATTTGTATTGCACTCAAATAAGTAACATCATGAAAAAATTAGTCATTAGTTTATCGTTCTGTCTTAGCGCTTTTCTAAGCTTCGGTCAAGAAAAAATTAATTACACCATTATCAAAGATGATCCTTCTGTAAGCCCTTGGCTTAGCGTTAATCTCGACATCTTCGGAATGGAAGTTACGATGCCTAAAGAAGATTTCGGGACTAATTTTGGGATTGGAGTTTGGGGGCATGTGGAAAGTCCCAAACTTCCCGTCGGAATTCAATATGTTCTTTACCGAAGCTATTTCGACATCGGTCGCTTAGAAAAAGGAGAGGACTTTCCTAGCACCACGGAGTTACAACTGGGGGCTTTACTCTTTTTCTCGGATAATACTAAGGCGAAAGATTTTGCGGTTGGACTTTCTTCTAAAGTTGTTGCCACAGAAAGATATAAACGCGGTAATAAGAATTACGAAAAAACAACTACGGAAAATATATCCGTTAAAGTTCCTGGTCATTTACGCACGCAATACGGAGTAAGGGGAGGCTTAATGTTTAGAAGCTCTGGATTTCCACTCGGTGAAGGCTTAGGTAAAGATCCCTCTACGGGAGATGCATTCGAATTTGCATCTTACGGAAGCACCTCCATTTACGCGGGTATTCTTGCACGTTACACCGCCAACTTAATTATTAAAACAGAAAAACAAGGTGTCGTTCCAAGTGCTTCTAAGGCTAGTAATTGGTTCCTCGATGCCATTATTTCCCCCATCAATACTTTCCGTCACCCGACTGATGTTGATATCAATCAGCTGGTAAAAGATAATCGTTCTACCTCTCCAATTGGTTTTCGTTTTGGCTACCAAACCTATGCTATAGAGCAGCGGGCCGTATCTGGTCAAAAATTCGGTTTGGCCGTAAGGGGTGAATTGGGTATTCGGCCTTATTTAGGATTTTACGGTGCCGCTACCATAGGTATTACCCTTGTAAAATCTACTAAATGAGGAGGTTTACGCAGCTTTTAATACTTATCAGCTGCAGCCTAAACTTACAATCTCAAAACCTGCAGTCATTCCAATACCTTGGTGATACTTTTAATGGTTACTATTACATTGGTTGGGCCTTCAGCCACGGCAATACCCAAAATAATGCTGTGCCCGGCGCCGAGAATCATAGGCTGAAGGGAAACTTTATGGAATTAAATTTAAAGTATCACGATTACAACAGAGGACACTGGCAGTACGACATACGTGCCAAAATGTACACGGATGTAATAAAGCAATTGGCAGATATGATTCTTGGTAATAATGAGTCCGCTTATACAGCTCTCGAAAATACCGGTCTCAGTACTGGCCCTTTAGGTTGGCATACATGTACTTACAACCTGGTTTCCGGCAAGTATCTAAATATTAGTCCTGGTGCTCATCTTAACGATTATTTTTATTTCGCCAATGCACGAGAATCAGACACGGATAACAGATTAAGCACCAAGGAACCGCAGGGCTATTATTTTGCTGCCGGACCTTCAATCATGCTTAGCCTTTATGCAAGTAGATTCCTCATGATTAATTTTAAATCACAATATAGTTTTGCTTACTGGCGGCCGATTAGTGCTCCCGATGCAATAGAAGATGATAGTTATCCATTACCCCAATTTTTTGGATTTACCACTGAACTTCTCACTCCCTGGGGCCTTTATTTTGAGGTTGACCATAATCACCTCATCAATAAGGGCCCTAACCCTAATGCCGGCATGCGCACTGACTTCAACATCGGTTTCAAATTTGTGGTCAACTAAGCACGAATATGCTCTTGATGTTTTTCCGCTTCGGTAGGTTACGTCCAAAGCACGGTAACTTATGTTAATGTTTTTTCTGTCTTTGACTTAGAGTTTTGTAAGGCGGCGAGATGTTTAGGGTTTAGAGGGTTTAGAGGGTTTGGAGGGTTTAGGAGATTGAAGTTGGGTTGTTTGTCTATAGTATTGAGACCGCTTCGCTGTGAGATGTGAGTATTGAGATTGGATTTTCGGTAGAGTTGAGATTTCGGTTTTGTAAGGCGGCGAGCGCAGTGGGATTTGAAGACGAGAGGCAAATAGACTGAAGACAGATTTTTTACCACAGGTGCGAGGAGGGTGTGTAAAGTAGAGAAGGTTTTTAGGGAGGTTGTTTTCGGTTTTTCTTGGTGATGCAATAAAACAATGTAAACTTTAGCAACCCCCGCTGCGATCCCTGCGAATACACCGCGATCCCAGCGTTACAAAACCGAAATCTACTCCTCCGAAATCCATCTCGGTTCTTGGCTCTTGGTTCTCGTTTCTTCAATCCCTCTCTCGTCTCACCATCGAGATGTCGCACCTACGGCGCTTAGTTTTCCCGTTTATCAATGATACTATCGAGATGTCGCACCTCTGGTGCTTATCGCTACTCTTACCATTCAAACATCCCAACTCCAAACCTTCAAAATCGCAAATCCCCACCATAACCGAAATCACATCTCACTACTCACTACTCACTACTCACTACTCACATCTCACTACTCTAAAATAAATCACTTGCCTAGGATAAAACCGAATTCCTCCCTCTGCCTTCCATTGCCCCAGACACAACGATTTACGGATTCTTATTTTAGCAGTCCTCACATTCTAGTATTGATCAACCAATCTCACTACTCACTACTCATATCTCTGTACTCTAAAACACCCTCAACTTCTCCAAAATAATCTCCAAAGCTTCTATCCGTGCTTCGGTTTTATGATCAGCTTGAATAATATGCCAAGGAGCTATTGTGGTATTGGTTTTTTGAAACATCTCTACCTTGTACTCCGTGTATTTATCCCACAATTCTTGGGCCTGCTCATCTACTTTAGTGATTTTCCAGCGCTTCAGTGGACTGCTTTTTATGTCTTTGAAACGAGCGGCTTGTTCTTCCTGGCTAATCGAGAAGTAAAGTTTAATGAGGGTGGTGTCTGATTCTGAAATCATGCGTTCGAAATCGTTTACCTGGTTCATGAAAATCTCATACTGAGTGGGGCTGCAAAATCCGTTTACAGGTTCCACTACCGCGCGGTTATACCAACTGCGATCGAAGAAAACGATTTCACCAGGCATGGGTAATTTGTTCACATAACGCTGAAAGTACCATTGTCCCTCTTCTTCTTTACTGGGTTTAGGAAGGGCCACAATGCGATAATGCCTGGGGTTTATATGGGCAGAGATTCGTCGGATGGCACCACCCTTGCCTGCTGCATCGCGACCTTCGAAAAGGACCACTACCTTTCTGTTGTTTTCAATGAGGGAATTTTGAACTTTAATAAGTTCTGCTTGCAATTCGCGTAGGCGCACCTCATATTTAGCTAATCTCAGGGCGCGGTAAACGTCTACCTTCTTCTCTGCAAAAAGTTGCTTTAGGCCTAAGGGTGAATTGAGTAGTTCGAGGTCATCGGCCGAAAGATCGAGGAGCTTATTTTTAGCGTTCATTTTAAATGTCTATTTGTTCAATGTGGCGGTAGTAGCGCAGCACCACATTAGGATCGGGAAGTAAAGTAGTTTGATTGTTTTTGCGAGCCGTATAATCGAACTGCGATAAAACGTAGCGAATGCTTTCTAAGCGAGCCTCGCGCTTGTTGTTGGTTTTAATGATTATCCACGGACTAAAAGTGGTGTGACTTTTAGAAAACATTCTTTCTTTATAATGGGTGTAAGAATTCCAAAGTTTTTGCCCCATCATATCTACTGGAGAGAACTTCCACTCTTTAAGAGGATTGCTCATGCGCGATTTAAAGCGTTTCGCCTGCTCATCTTTGGAGATGGAAAACCAAAATTTAATAAGAATAACGCCATCTTCATACAGCATGTGTTCAAAGGCAGGAACTTGTACCATAAAGCGTTTGTATTCTGCTTTGGAGCAGAAGCCCATAACCGGTTCTACCACCGCACGATTATACCAGCTGCGGTCGAAAAAAACGATTTCACCGGGATGGGGCATTTCTTTAATATAACGACGGAAATACCATTGACCTTTATCCTCTTCAGTGGGTTTAGATAAGGCCACCACCCGCATAGAGCGCGGATTAAGATGTTCGGCAAAGCGTTTTATGGACCCGCCTTTGCCCGCGGCATCGCGACCTTCGAATAATACCGCCACTCGTAATTTATGTTTAGCCACCCAGCGTTGGAGGTTTACTAATTCGGTTTGTAAGAGCTTCAGTTCCTCTTCGTAGCGCTGATTGCGCAAAACCTTATGGATATTCATGCCTTTTTCATTGGCTAAATCCATAAGCTGCTTTCGCTGATGAACTTTACTCAGTTCTTCCAGACTGTACATGTAAATGGTTTTGGTGATTTTTGAAGTTCCAAATTAAGGATTAATCGCATCAGAAAGAATCTAAATAACGTGAGTTCGACTATAAATCATAGCCTCAGATTTTCAATAAAAAGAAAAGACAAGTCTAGATCGTGCAGCTGTAGCGGGCTACAGCAAATGAACTAGATGAAGTATTTTTACTTTTATTGAAAACCCATTTAGCCCCTTCTAAAAAGCGGCTTTCCGCGCCTCTGCCTCTTGCAAAAGCCCGCTATTGCTTCACTGCATAGGCTTGAATTCCACTATTTACAAGGGGTCTGAGGCCGGATTTTACGTCGAATTCACGTTAAATAACGTGAGTTCGACTATAAATCATAGCCTCAGATTTTACGTCGAACTCACCTTAAATAACTCACGTTATTTACCTTTGACCATTAATTGGTTTAAAACACTCCTCTATGAAAATATACAAGCTTGCGGCCCTTTTGCTAGTTTTTAGCGCCTGCTCCTTGGTGGATAAAACAGCGGAAACAGCGAAGCCTAAAAAAGCCAAAAGCTTTGAAAGTATTACCGTGGGTGTGCGGGGTGGCTTAGTTGGTCAATCTGCTTTATACCGACTGCTAGATGATGGCATGTATTTATCCGTAAACGCGCAAGGAAACTGGGATACGATCGGTCCAGTGAAAATAGAAGAGTTAAAACAAGCGGAGCAAATGCTAAACTTGGTAAAGGGTTTAGAGGTGAAATCTTTAGGTGATGGCGATGGTACAAGCACGGAATACAAGGTAGAGGCCAATTTAAAACCTAGCGGCTACGTGTACTACCTCTGGCCAGAAGGACGCGAAAAAGTACCGCAAGAGCTGGTAGATTTCTACTCATATATCCGACAAATTAACCCACAAGTGGCATCGACACCTGCAAAAGGATAAGTGATTTTTAAAGCCTTGCCTCGGCCTAAAGAGGAGAAGTAGCCAGAGTTTTAAAGCACAAAATTTAAGTAGGCCATGAAACTAAAGCGCATCATTTTAGCGGGACTATTAGTTCTATCCTCAATCTTACTGACTATTTTGTTTTTACCGAAACACTATGAGGTTCTGCCTTTTAGCAAGCGGTCAGGCACGCAATATTGGACTTTGAGTACAGGCTCGCAGATCGGTTATTTTAAGGGGCGACTGCGATAATCAGAAATGGGGTTTTGCGAAGGAATATTTAGACCTCATTTCACAAGCTCAGTTGAGAATTATTAAAGATGCTGGGCATAATCCCGTAAAGAATCAAAGCGAACAATGCTTAGCTTTTATGGAAGCGTTTTTAAGTAATCCTTAAACCTTTTTTTCTTTACTTATCTCGTTTTATCGCATCTGCGAAAGCGCGAAAAGTAGCGGGGCTAATACTCCAGTTGGGTGCTTCAATATCGCCCCAGGCCTGCGGTACATCGGGACTATTAAAGTAATTGACGCCAACTAATTCGGGAGTATTATTGATGGTTTCGGTGGCTGTAAGGAGCCAGTTTTTCTGATAATCTTCGGGGCCTTTTACCCCAAACTCGGTGATGAAAATAGGCTTGGGAGCAAAGCGCATTCGCCAAGACTTGCGGTGGTAAATAGCGGCAAAAGCTTCTTGCTTGGTGGGATCTACAATATTTTTATCGGGTAGGCCATAAATGGCAAAACTGATATAATCAACCACATCATTGCCGGGGTACCATTCTAAAGAGCCGCGGTCGCCAGCGGGACCCCATACGCGTTTAATTTTCGGGCTTAAGCTGTCGCTGAAAAGCATAAAATAACGATACGCGTCGATGTATAAAAAAGGATCTTTACTTTGCCAAGGATAGCGCTGAATAGGGATTTCCATTTCTTGGGAAAAGCGCAAATAAAGGGTTCTTTGCGTTTGATTGATAAGCCGATAGAAAGCTTTTAAACGAAGATCGTATTTACCGCTGAGCAAGTTTTCTAGACATTTATCGTCGCGTATGTTCAGGGAGTCTTCTATGGTTTCGAGGGTGATAATGAGATCATGTCCCCTTTTTTGCGCGGCCCAAAATTCGGCTTCGAAATTTAAATCGCCAAAATCGCCGAGGTTAATAAAGAAGTGTTCTAGCTGGACAGCACTGTCTTTTACCAGCGCAAGGTTGGGGTCGTAAACACCGATGCGAAAGGGCAGGGTATCGCTTTGTTCTTCCGGTGTAGGACGATTGAAGTAAGTAGAAGAATAACCGTAAGCGGCGTATTTTTCATGGTGTTTCGCTAAAGCGGAATAGTCGATAGACGCTACTGCTTCAGGGGCCGCATCTGCGGAAGCGAAAAGAAAAAGATTTTGGGAGAAAAAACGCAAACGGTGCAGGCGACGGTATACATCGTAATTGATGTCATCGTAGTGCGGATAAGCCTTAGGAATGTTTTCCGAAGGAGGCTGCAGGCTAATGCTTATGGCATCTACCCATTGGTCGCCAGGGTAAAATTCTTCGCAGCCTGGATAACCTGCGGGGGCCCACATCATTTGCGCTTGCGGTAAAATCGAATCGGCCAGCCGGGCAATATGTTGAAAGGCGGCGATGTATTTGCTGGGATACTCTTGCCAAGGGTAAAAGCGGCCGGGGACTTCCATTTCCGGATTGGGGCGAAGATAAATGGTACCGGGATGTTTTTGTAAAGCCCGCAGAAGAGAGCCCAGCTTCGCATCATAAATTGCGGCGGGCACCCAATCGAGGGGATTGGAGCGGTAGTTGGGCCAATATTTAGAACCCCAAGTTTCGATGCTGATGATAAGACTATTCGCCGTCCCCAAACTCTTAATATCCTTCGGATTAAACTGCCAATCATCCGTCTGATTGAGGCGCAAGCGATAATGCTCTACGGCAGGCAGCTCCTGCTTTTGCCACGTTTCTAGCGAAAGCTTAGCGAGGAGCTTTTCGGGGGCGGGCTTAAAGGAATTAAAGACAAGGAAATTTTTAGCATAAGCGGGATAATTGGGCTTAAACCAAAAGAAATAGACCGCCGCAGCGCAGCTTAGTCCTAAAAGCGAACCGAAAATAAAAAGGCGAAAAAGTTTTTTCATGCAGCACAAAAATAAGAGCCTTAAAGATATTTATTAAGGGCGGCTTAAGGGCAGTAATTGCCCTTGAGGACTTAAAATTAACTGTTCGCGTTTTTTACGTCCATAAGATGCATCTTGAACCTCTAGCTTCAACTCGTACATGACCTGAACAACGGGTTCTAATACAATCGGATTAATTACGAAATCGAATTCTTTGTCGATAATGGGCTGATAATAAAGGGTAATGCTTTGTCCTGCCGTGGCAGCCGACTTAGAACCATACTGAGATGCGGTTGCGTATTTTTGATACGACTTATAACTTTCGGCGGGATACACCACGCGATAAGCATCGCTGCTAGAAAGGTTAAGGGTATCCAATTTAAGTTGCATCAGCTTTTCAATTTTAGCCCTCTTTTCCTCCAATTTAGTTAGGGCGCGATCCATTAATTCGGTTTTTACCTTTTCTAAATCTTGAGCGAAATAATCTACCCGTACAAGGTCGAATATTTCCGATTGGGCTAGGATTATGCTAATTTCATCAAGTTCTTCAGGCCTCTGGTATTCGATATGGAGGTTTTTCTTAAGCTCAAAACCCGCAGGAATTTCAATATAGGTATCCTTGCTAAAAATTTTGGTTTCCTTCTCGTAAGCATACAGCGCAATAAAGGAAATCATATCGCTATGAATCTTTAAAGCTGGCTGGCTGCTCATTGCCTTTAGCTTTTCTTGAGCGGTATTGAGCCGATCTTGCATTAGTTTATGCACCTCATCGGGCGTGTTGGCCACCTGACTTACGCTAAAAACCGCCACGAAAGCATCGGCCTTTACATTGGCCAAACCCCTGGCGCTAATGCTGATATCCGCACCCGTTCCACTATTGCCCGCGGCTAGGTTGTTTTCTTCGTAACGCACCCGAGTTTGATAGGTAGAATTCCCCCACACTTGAGCGAAAAGTTGAGTATTGAAAAAGCAAAGCAGGCTAAGACCTAGGAAATATTTCATACGAAAGAATATGCCTAAAAGTAAGGAGAAATTTAAAGGGGGAAGATCATTTTTTCGCGGGCGATACTAAATCCTGCTCCTTCCACCTGCCCACTGGCCTGCGATTGTGGGTTTATTAAAGGGTTAGTGTGGTTAAGGTGTATAAAAAATATTTTGCTTTTTTCCCCTTGCGGTAGATGCGCAAAAAGAGCCATGCTCTCGGCTACAAAAGGGTGAGGAATACTGCTCATATCCCTTCCGGGCAACTCCTTGCCATCGAAAAAAGTAGCGTCAAGAAAGGCATAGTCCACCTCTTTAATTAGGCTAATGATATCAATTTCCCAACGCTCCCATTTATCAATATCGGGAATAAAGAGAGCTGTTTTATTGGGGCCTATAATTCGATAGCCAATGGTTTCGGAATATTCATCGCGATGCGGGACTTTAAAAACTTGAATGGACACACTGTCTCCCAAGGGTAATTTAGCATGATTTGTAAGGGCATGCAGTTCTACATTTTTATTTTTGATAAGCGCTTCCCAAGGCGCATTTTGCAGCAGGAAGTCTTGCATACGTGGCATCACATAGAGAGGAAGTAGGTTCGTATTAGCGGCTTCTTTACCAAAATACATCAGTCCTGTATAATGCCCAATATGGGCGTGACTCACAAATACGCCTGCAAGAGTTGCGGCATATTTTTCTTGCATGTATTGATGCTGTGCGCTAATATCAGGGCTAGCTTCCAGCAAGAAATACTGCTGGGTCTTTTGATTATAAATAGCCAGACTTACCACCTTTTCGGCTAAAGCGGGATTTTTAAAAACTCGCTGGCAGCATTCTTTTTTGCAGTTTAACTGGGGATAACCCGCATCTTGTGCAATACCCAGAACTACAATTTCGGTTTGTTTTTCACGAATCTGCCCCTGCGCATTACTGGAAAGCGCCATAAAGTTAATGCCCGTAAAAATCAGTGCCGCTAGAGAGATCGAAAATCGCTTCATTATTGCTTGATTTGAACTTTGAAAGTAGGAAATAGTACTGAGATATTGGTAGTTAGTATTTAGTACTATGTACTTAGTAGGCTTTACGTCAATTTTGGCACATAGCCATCTTCGAATAGTTAATTGCCATAGCCGCCACTTGCATTAAATATCGAAAATGCACCCCTATCGCTCATCATCTCTGTACTCAACTGAATAGTATTAAGTAGTTAGTATATAGTACTTAGTAGGTTTTCGTGAATAGTTGAATATTTACGTCTCCGAATTATCATATTGGATTTCCTTCTCATTAAATATTAAACAATCCAACTATAACGCACACTAATCTCAGTACTCACTACTCTGTACTCTGTACTCTGTACTCAGTACTAATTAACTTCCGCTAATATCAATAGTTTTTCCAGGAGCAGGGGTTTGATACCAATCGGCGTTGCTACCGCCACCACTGCTGGCCCAGTTGCCAAAGTTCGGATAGGCCTCAATCATGTCTACCATTTCGTTCGGGTGTTGGAAGCTAGTTCCATCCAAGATTAATTCCATGGCCCAAGGTAAACCGTTTGCTGTTTTATAGGTGCCATTTACATCATCGTCGGTATTGTAAAGAGAGGCATCTGCGGCAGCGGTACCTGCAAAACCTGGTAAATGCACTTCGCGACCACGATCGTTGCTTCTAAAGATGTAGAAATCGGGTAAAATGGTAGAGCCGTCGTTCGCGCTAAAGTTAATGGTAAACTTCGCCGTATCAGGAGTAGTAGTACTCTGATTAGGATCGGTATTGGTGTAATATTGACTTCTTAATTCATCAGGATTGTTAAAGATAATAAGACCATTGGTCACATCAGGATCAGCACTTGCAGCCCCAGATATAGAAGCAATCATATTTGCTTTAGTCTGTTTGTTGGCATCCACTAAACGCATGGCTAAACCACTGCTTAAGCCTGCACCCACGGCATCTAAAGCAATTTCATAATCGGCCGAAACCCAGTTTAATGACGCATCACGTGTTAAACTCACTTTAACGTTTACAATAAGATCGTTGAAATCATAATCACCCTTACTCGGCCATAAATCTTCGAAGGCTAAAGTCTGACGACCTGCCGCGGGAAAAAAGGTAATATAAGCTCTAGTAGGATCGTTAGGGAAGGCGTCATCGCCATCGGCTACGCCATCGCCATCGGCATCAACAATGGCAGCAGGGTTACTTAAGAAGGCGTTGTCTACCCACGCTCCGTCTACGAAGTTTAGTAAGGCCGAAACCACCGTAGCACCTGCGGGAACAACAGTTTTAATTCCTTCTGGGTTGCTGGGCAATTGTAAAAATTCATAAGCTAGGTGCGAAGTAGAGTTCGCATTGGTATAGAAAAACAAGAAGGCTCTTACATCACCCGAGAAATCGGTGTTGAAGTAAATACTGTCTCCCGGATTTACGGTGTGAAGCTGCCAAATATGTGTCCAGCGATTATCTTTGGCTTTTACTACTTTACTGCCACCTTCGGTGCTCCAGGTATAGTCATTATCGACAATTATCCACTTGCCCTCGTCTATAATTCCTGAAGTTGGATTGTAAGTAGATCCGGCATTGCTGTAAAAATCATTAAGCTCGAAATCGGCATTACCAAGAATGTTTGTTCCCCTGTTTGCCGAATTTTGCTTGTGAGAAATAGTTTGTTTTCCAGTCTTATTTGTGAAAGCAAGATCAAGTGGATTTATTAGGTTTAGGCTAACGGAGCCAATTCCGGCAAAAGGCCATTCTTCGCCCGTTGCAGGCAAAAAATACTTTAAACCACTATTCACTACCGGTAGATTTACATTAAAACGCACCTTGTTCCCTGCAATTTTTTCTTGGGCTATTATGCGATTATTGGCATCTTTAATATAAAGTAAACCACCCTCTAGATCAATAGGCATGGCAGGGTCGGCAATTAAACTTACTTCAATTTGTCCACTTTCGCTGCTGCTCCAATTAAAATCGCTAGGCGCCACTAAGGTTTCAAAACTCGTATTATCAACTATAGTATTGCTATTTGTGTCTTCGTCTTTGTTACAAGCTTGCACAATCAGTGCTAAGGCTAAAAGGCTTACAATCTTTTTCATAGTGGGGATTATTAACGATGTAAAGATAAGGGTAGAGCTAGGCGAAATAGCGGAATTTCTCGATGAAATAACATTATTTACGGATGAATGGGGTGTTTTAAGTATTTTGCATCAGGCAGTTAGCTCTTAGATTTGAGATGGCAAGAACGAATGTGATCTCTGCTGAAATAACTATCCGTAAGTACCTTTGCCTAATGCCCTTGAAGGCAGAAGGGGAATTGGGCCGGGAATTCAGTTTTACCATAGCTAGGGGATTTTAGGTGTGGGAAGGTGGAGCGAAATTCCAATTCTGTTGCTGTTTTTTTTGTAAGCCGAGTTCGGTCTCCATAAAAATATTGAGTCTTGATAAATATCATAGGCCTAAAGTGGCGAAGGCCCTAGCTTTACACAAAGAGTAATGTCATGGAATTTTTTAAAATCGTTGCCGCCAGTAGCAGTGAAGAAGAACTGCGGGATAAGCTGCAATTAAAATACCTCGAGCGTTTTAGTAATGCGTTTTTTAGTTTGGAACAAGCCCAAGAAAACACAGTTGCTATTGGTGGTATTTGGGGTGAATTTACTTTAAGCAGAAGCCTTATTAAAGGTGGCTTGCGCTTCGCCCTAGACGAATGTCCGAATGCTCTTTGTTGGACCGTTACTGCGGGCTATCCACCCGCCCGCGATGCAGTGGTGATTCACCTTACCATTAATCGTAAGCAAAAGCAAGAGGAATTCCTGGAGGAAATTGAAGAGTTTTTAAGCGACCATCTGGCTTGTTTAGGGGAGTACTTATTGCCTTAGATAGCGGTGTAAAATGAGAGATTCTTGCAACTGACGCGTACCTTAGTATTGCTATTACCGTTACTCAGAAACGAATATGAGATTACACCAAAAGACTCCAGCCCGTCGGCGGGCCGATATCTCAATTGAAATAAGCAAATAGAATCAATAAAAAACCTAGCCGTTAAACTGGTTCATAGTAATTTGCGGACCAGCAAGGGCAAAAGACTTGATGGCCTCCGCTGCTTTTTCAATTTTGGGATCAATGATTTTCCTTTCGGAAGATGTCCATTCGCCCAAAACGAAGTCAATTTGCTGACCTTTAGCGAAATCATTTCCTATACCGAAACGCAGGCGCGCGTAGTCTTGTCTACCCAATACCTGATTGATGTTTTTAAGACCATTGTGGCCACCATCGCTACCCTTCATTTTAAGGCGTAACATACCAAGGTCTAGTGCTAGTTCATCCACTACCACTAAAAGATTTTGCAAGGGAATTTTCTCTTGCTGCAACCAATAATTTACCGCTTTGCCGCTCAAGTTCATAAAGGTGGTGGGCTTAATAAGAATAAGTTCCTTGTTCTTCACCTTTAATTTTGCCACAGAGGCATAGCGGTCACTGGAAAAAGAAATGCTAGACCCTCTCAACAGAGCGTCTAGCACCTCAAATCCAATATTATGACGAGTGGCCTCGTACTCAGCGCCAATATTTCCTAATCCGGCAATGAGATACTTAGTCACGATAAAGCTACTTATGCTTCAGCTGTTTCAGCTGTCGCTTCTGCGCCTTCAGCATCTTCATCTTCATCATCTCCCGCAACAACGTTACGAGAAGTTTTAATTGCTACTACTGAGCGGGTTGGATCACCTAAGATCTCGAATCCTGCAGTAGGAATATCACTTACTCTTAAAGACTGACCAATTCTAAGGTTCTCAACATTTAAGTCGACCATACCTGGAAGGTTTTCTTCGGTTGCGCGAATGGTTAAACGACGTAGGTTAAACTTCAACTTACCACCATTACGAACACCACGTGGGTTACCTACTAAATTAATAGGGGCACTAACATCCACTGGTTGACCATCGGTTAATTGGAAGAAATCCACATGTTCGATGGCCTCCGTTACGGGATGGTACTGGCTGTCGCGTACCACGCATTTCACTTCTTTACCGTCGATGTTCACTACTGCTAATAGTGCTTCCGGAGTGTAAAGAAGTTCTTTAAAGCTGCGCTTATCGGTGTAAAAGTGGATGTTTTCGCCACCACCATAAATGACGCAAGGTACCATGCCTTCACGGCGTAATTGCTTAGCGTTTTTAGAGCCTAGCTCCTCTCTGGTTTTACCCTCAATGGCTACTGATCTCATTGTATCTGGGAATTTAATTTTCTAAAAAATGTGAACTAATCGATTCGTGATTGTGAACCTTCTGCATAATATCTGCAAAAAGATCAGCAATCGGCAAAACTTCTATCTTACTGCATCCGCTCTTTTGAGGAATGGTATCGGTAATAACTAAACGCGTTAGTTGTGAGTTTTCTATTCTTTCAATGGCTTTTCCAGAAAGCACTCCATGTGTACAATAGGCTTGTACAGATAAGGCTCCTTTCTCCATTAACATGTCAGCCGCCTTCGTTAAGGTTCCCGCCGTGTCTACCATATCATCGATAAGTACCACATTGCGACCTTCTACATCACCAATAACTGTCATTCTTTCGATAACATTGGCTTTCTTGCGCTGCTTGTAACAAATTACCATTTCGCTGGTTAACCACTTCGCGTAATTATTAGCGCGCTTGGAACCACCCATATCGGGAGAAGCGATGGTAAGATTTTCTAAATTTTGAGCTTTAATATGCGGCACAAATATGGAAGAAGCGAATACGTGATCTACAGGAACCTCAAAGAAACCCTGAATTTGATCCGCGTGCAAGTCCATCGTCATAATGCGTGTTGCACCAGCCGCTGTAAGCAAATTGGCCACCATTTTTGCCCCTATCGGTACTCTTGGTTTATCCTTGCGATCTTGGCGTGCCCAACCGAAATAAGGCATCACCACTGTGATATGCTTTGCTGATGCGCGTTTTGCTGCGTCAATCATTAAAAGCAATTCCATCAAGTTCTGCGTAGGCTGCATGGTCGAGCCTACTAAAAATACTCGCCCACCTCTAACCGTCTCTTCAAAAGAAGGTTGGAATTCACCGTCGCTAAATTCTAGAATCTCCACCTTACCAAGGGAAAGACCATAGGATGCAGCTATTTTAGCCGCAATATCCTGCGAAGTTCGGGTTGAAAATATTTTTGCTTTAGGTATCAAGTATCTAAATCTTTGGAATTGACTATTTTATACACCCTTAAAAAAGGGCTGCAAATGTAATTAAATCATTGGCAAGTTATAAACAATGCCCTATTAATTCTTATCGAAATATTTCTTGCCTGCAATTTTCCCTTTCTGCCGGCGAAAATTTTATTTTTGTAGCATGTTGAAAATTGATATGCACACCCACATCCTACCGGAACGCCTCCCCAATTTTGCGGAGAAATTCGGCTATGGAGACTTCATCTACCTAATGAAAAACCAAGACGGATCTGCGAACATGATGCAGGGCGACAAGTTTTTCCGACGGATTCAACCCAATTGCTGGGACCCTAAACTTAGAATCAAAGACTACCAAAAGTTCAATACCCAGGTGCAAGTGGTTTGCACCATCCCCGTAATGTTTTCCTATTGGGCCAATGCCAAGGACACCAAAGTGCTGGCAGAATATCTGAATGACGACATTGCGCAGCTCTGTAAAGACTATCCTCAAAACTACCTCGGACTGGGAACTTTACCCATGCAAGATGCCGATGAAGCCATTGCCGAACTGCAACGCTGCAAGGAAATTGGCTTGCTAGGTGTGCAAATTGGTTCGAACATTAACGATAAAAACTTAAGCGAGCCCGAGTTCTTTCCTATTTTTGAAGCTGCCCAAGAGCTAGGCATGGCCATTATGGTTCATCCTTGGAATATGATGGGCATGGCCGATATGCGTAAATATTGGCTTCCTTGGTTGGTGGGAATGCCCGCCGAAACCAGCCGCGCGGCCTGCTCGATGATTTTTGGAGGCGTACTCGAAAAGTTACCGCAACTAAGAGTTTGCTTTTCCCATGCCGGGGGCTCCTTTTTACCCACCTTAGGACGTATCGAGCACGGTTATAATTGCCGTCCCGATTTAGTAGCCATTCATAATAATGTAAACCCCCGTCAATATGTAGGTGAATTTTGGGTAGATAGCATTACCCATGATCCCAAATTATTAGAGTACATTCTTTCCATGCAAGGTAGTAAGCGCGTAATGCTAGGTTCTGATTATCCTTTCCCCTTAGGTGATTTGGAAATAGGCGCTTTTATTGAAGATATGAATCTCGAAAAAAATGTTATTGAGGACATATTTGCTCATGCGGCGCTTGAATGGCTTGATATCGACAAAAGTAGATTCGATATAAATGAAGGTGATAAGAGCGACATTAAGGTCTCAGAAAAGGGCTAACTTTGCCCGACATATACGGGAGATAAATCATGAGCGATAAACTTACACACGAATGCGGCATCGCCCTCGTTCGTTTAAAGAAACCACTGAGCTATTATTATGAAAAATATGGTTCAGCGCTTTACGGGATTAACAAGATGTATGTTCTTATGGAGAAGCAGCACAATCGCGGACAAGATGGTGCTGGCCTTGCCAATATAAAACTTGACGTTGAACCAGGTAAACGCTACATCAGTCGTTACCGCTCTATTGATAAAACGCCCATCCAAGATTTGTTCGAGCGCATTAACCAACGAATCCAAACGGGTTTAAATGGTGATGACAGTAAAATTCACGACCCAAACTGGCTGAAAGAAAATGTTCCTTTTTTAGGAGAATTATACCTCGGCCACTTACGTTACGGCACTTATGGTGGCCAATCCATTGAAGCGGTTCATCCTTTTCTAAGACAAAATAACTGGTTAACCCGTAATCTTATTTTGGCGGGCAACTTCAATATGACAAATGTTGATCAGCTTTTTAACCAGCTAGTAGACCTTGGTCAGCATCCCAAAGAAAAAGCCGATACAGTTACCATTCTTGAGAAAATCGGTCACTTCCTGGATGAAGAAAACGAAAAACTCTACCGCAAATACAAGAAAGAAGGATTAAGCAAAAAGGAAATCAGTCCTAAAATTGCCCGCGAAATTAATATCCAAAAAATCCTTAAGCGCAGCGCCAAGTATTGGGATGGCGGTTATGCTATGGCAGGATTATTTGGCCACGGTGATGCTTTTGTATTACGCGACCCCAATGGTATTCGGCCTGCTTTCTTTTACGATGACGACGAAGTGTGTGTAGTAGCTAGTGAACGTCCCGTAATTCAAACAGCCTTTAATGTGCCTTTTGCAGAGATAAAGGAAATTACTCCTGGCCACGCCTTGATTATTAAGAAAAATGGTAAAACGTCTTTAAAAGAAGTACGCAAGCCCGGTCTTAAAACCTCTTGCTCTTTCGAGCGCATCTACTTTAGTAGAGGTAATGACGCCGATATATATCGCGAAAGAATAGAGCTGGGACGTCGATTATGTCCTAATATTTTAAAAGAGGTTGACCTCGATTTAAAGCACACGGTTTTCTCTTTCATCCCTAATACGGCTGAAATTAGTTTCTATGGTATGGTGAAGGGTATGGAAGAATACCTCAACGAAGTAAAACGTGAGAAAATATTAAAATTTGAAGGTGAGCTCGACGCAGAAAAGTTAGATCAACTTTTAAGCATTCGTCCACGAGTAGAGAAATCGCTCTGGAAGGATGTTAAAATGCGCACCTTCATTACCCAAGATAGCAGTCGCGACGAACTTGTAAGTCACGTTTACGATGTAACTTATGAAACGGTAAAGTCTGACGATAACCTGGTGGTTATTGACGATAGTATTGTGAGAGGGACTACTTTAAAGCAAAGCATCCTTAGCATATTAGACCGCCTTGGGCCAAAGAAAATTATTATTGTTAGTAGCGCTCCTCAAATCCGCTACCCCGATTGCTACGGTATAAACATGTCTTTGTTAGACGATTTCGCCGCCTTTAGAGCGGCTATCGCCTTGTTAAAAGAGCGCGGATTAGAAGGAACGATTGCTAAGGTTTACGCGGAATGCTTAAAGCAGAAAGATCTTCCCGACTCGGAAGTGCGCAATTACGTAAAAGAAATTTACGCTCCTTTTACACCGCAAGAAATTTCCGATAAAATTGCTGAAATGCTTACTCCTGACGGTATGAAAGCAGAAGTAAAAATTATTTACCAAGGTATTTCCGATTTACACGCATCTGCCCCCGAGCACACCGGTGACTGGTACTTTACTGGTAATTTTCCTACTCCAGGCGGACAACGGGTGGTTAACCGAGCCTTTTTAAATTATTACGAAGGCAAGCGGGAGAGAGCGTATTAGAGGTAGTTAGTAGTTAGTTGGCCTTTTTCAATACTCAAAAAACCTCCATCTGTAACGCTCATCTCAATACTCTGTACTCAATACTCTGTACTCACTACTAAAAAGGCAATTTCCCCAAATCCACATTACCGCCGCTTAAAATAATACCTACTTTTTGTCCGTGAAAGGCATCTGCATTTTTGATAAGGCAGGCGAATGGAACGGCGCAACTGGGTTCGATTACAATTTTAAGGCGCTCGTAAATTAAACGCATGGCGGCAATTATTTCCTCTTCAGCGCAGGAATAAATTGCATTAACGTGCTGCTGAATAATGGGGAAGTTAATCGACCCTAAGGTGGTTCGCAGTCCGTCGGCGATGGTATTTGGCTCATGCTCTTCTACCAGAGTGCCCGAATAAAAGGAGCGATAAGCATCATCTGCGCCAGCGGGCTCGCCGGCATAGACCTTCGTTTGCGGAGAGAAATAATGTGCAGCTAAGGCAGTGCCGGCTAAAAGGCCACCGCCACCAACGGGGGCAAAAATTGCATCTAAATTTGGCTGTTCTGCGAGTAATTCCGCGGCGGCAGTACTCTGACCAATGATAATATTATGATGATTATAGGGGGGAATAAAGACAGCGCCCGTTTTATCCTGTACGGCCTTTAATCCCGCTTCGCGGGCGGGAAGATTAGAGGGGCATAAATGCACTTCTGCACCATAGCCTCTTACCGCGGCAATCTTTACCGCAGGCGAATTTTCGGGCATCACCACCCAACATTTTATGCCCAAGCGCTGCGCGGCCCAGGCCAAGGCCTGACCGTGATTACCCGAACTATGCGTAGCTACTCCCTTGGTTTTTTCGACGACCGATAATTTTAACAGCGCATGCGAAGCACCGCGGGCTTTAAAAGAACCGGTTTTCTGAAAGTTTTCGCACTTAAAGTAGATCTCTGCTCCTACCATTGCATTGATGGCTGAGCTGCTTAGTACTGGGGTATTATAAATAAGTTGCGCCAAGTCTTCCTGGGCTTTGCTCAGGTCTATTTTGCTAATTTTCATTCTCTTCTTCAAGTTCTTCGCCTCTCTCCCTAAAGGGAATAGCGGGGTTATAAAGTTCTTCTAATAGGGCTTTTAGTATATCGGAAAACTCGTTCTCAAATTCGGCATCCATGGCGCTTTTCGCTCCCAACGCCATATCGATAGGATTTTCATTTTGCTTACGTAGACTTAAGATTGCCGCCGAAACGGGTATCTCACTTTGCGGGTTTTCTTGCCGGTAGAGGTAAGCGTAAAACATCAACTGAAAGGCCTCTGGTTTTTTAATGAAATCCGCCAAACTAGGCGTTTCATGGGTGGTGATGCGATAGGCCGTTTTAGCTTTAGCTCCCGTTTTATAGTCCACAATACGGATACCAGCATTGGAGCTTTCTATGCGATCGGCCGTACCTTTGAGGTGAATACGCTTACCTGAACTTAGCGCCATACTGCCCGTCATTTCCTTCTCATTGGCGACAATAATGCGGTCGGGATTTTTCTCAAACTCTTGCTTCTCATAATCCAGAAAACGCTTCAACATCATGCTAAGGGTTTCTAAGGTGAGAAGATTGGGCCCTGTTTCTATTTCCGCTTCCCCTAAAATGCTTTTTAGTTTTTGGTAAATCAAGGCTCTTAACTCTTCTTGCTTAAGCGCAAAAACGAGGTCTTCGGGGCGCGGGGTTATTGCTTTTCCATCGCGGCTATAAAACTCTTCCAGTAATTCGTGCAGGGCAATTCCTTGCACCCGCGCCTCAATTTCCTCTTCCATTTCCTCCTCTTCTTGCAGGCGCAATACGCGCTCAAAATAAAACTGCAGAGGATTGCGTAAATAACTAATCAAAGCCGTGGCAGAAAGTCCTTTCTCGGCGATTTCGTCCAAACGCTCTAGTAAAGCGCTACTTTTTTCAATATTTAAATCCTCCGAAGAGCTCAATTTGGCCTTACTACTAATAATGCGCTCGGTAATTTGTAATTGTCGGTTTTTTTGGGGCCATTCAATCTTTAACTGCTCAATAAAACGCGATGCTTCCGCCGTTCCAACACCTTTTTCGGAGGTGCCATGTAGCAAGTAAATCTCTTCCGCTCCTTGTAAAAGGCGGTAAAAGTGATAGGCATAAACGGCATCCTTATCTAAATAGGTAGGAAGCTTGTACTTCTTTTTTACATCAAAGGGAATAAGGCTGTTTTCACTGCGACCTTTGGGCAAAATCCCTTCGTTTAAAGAGCAGATTACCAGTCGTTTGAAATCGAGTGCACGCGTTTCCAGCATGCCCATTACCTGCAAACCTTTAAGGGGTTCACCCTTTAAATCGAGACTTAAATCGGGCAGAATTTCGCGGTACAGCTGTAAAGCCGTTTCAAACTTTTCTACGTAAGGGTATTTCTCCAGTAAAGCGGCTAATTGATTGAAAAGGCTGTAAAAGCCAAAGAGGGCCTCGCTTAAATTCTGACTGCTATCAAAAATTTCCTTTAAGTCAAGGCAAGCCTGGGCTAGTATTTTAAAGCGCTCGTTGGCAGATATGTTTTTATGAAAATACCGTTCTGGAAAAGGGGCTAAAATATCTTCTAATTCGAGTTCGGCAAAGGAGCGAAAAATGGCATTGGTTCGCTTTATTTTCTGCTTTAGTTCATCGGGAGCTTGGGGCTTAAGGCGATTGATGCGACGAATAACAAAGCTACTAAGCAACGAATCCCACTTGCGATGGTAATAGCGGGGCGCGCCGTTTTTGTCCACTTTAGCGCTGCGTTCTGCTTCCACCGGGAACTCCAGTAAGAGCTCAAAAAATCCGCTTAAAGGCGAGTTTTCCAAACCCAAACCCATGGTGAGGTTAAAGGCTTCAATATTGGGATGCAATGTGTTAAGAAAGGAAGTGAGCAAGGCTTCATCGGCCAGCACAAGGGCGGTGTCATTTTGCTCCTTAGCCTCCAAGCTTCCTAAAATACCGTTGGCAATTTGCGCTTGCAGGTTATTGCCCGGCACCGCAATGCTTTCTACGCTGCGTTTGCCTTCTTTCAGTTTTTGGTGTAAGCCATAAAAGCGTTCTTGCCCCTTAAGACGACGGATAAGCGGCGATTGTCGCAAAAATTGCCCGGCTTCGTGTTCAATATCTTCAAAATAGTAGCGATCAATATCCCAGTAAAAATCGGCCAGTCCCTCCTCAAAAAGGCGCAGAAAAATTTCTTCTTCCGCGCGGTTTAAGGCATTAAATCCTAAGAAATAAAGGTGGCCATATTGTTCTTTCAGCTCAAGGCAGATGCGGTCCATTTGCTGGTGCATCTGCCGATAGGCCAAGCCTTGATATACGCGACCATCTGCTAAAAGGCCCTTCGTAAATTTTTGATACACCTTGGCTAGGCGCGGCCAGAGAGCGAGGTACTCTTTAATTAATTCGTTCGATTCGCCCGGTTCTAAATCCCAATTTTCGATGCGCTTTACATCGGCGAGGTAGGAAAATAGATTTTCAGCATCCACCAAGTGGCGGTCAATTTCATTGCAATCGGCTAAAAATAAACGTCCCCACTTACTGTACTCGTCAAAGCTTTCGGTCTTATCTACCGATTGCGTATATGCTTCATAGCTTTTAAAAAAGAGGGCCGCGGTTTCCTCACTTTGCAGACCAGTGCTTTCTAAAACCAGCTCTTCGATGGTAAGAATGCGCGGGCCAATTTGCACTTTATCGATTTGCCTACTCAGCTCGCGTTCGAGAAACACCGCAGCGCGACGGCTAGGCATTACAATCGCGAGGCGATGTAGGGGACGGGAATCTTTAAGAATAAAGGCAGCGGCTTGTTGAAGAAAGGTCGTCAAGGATGATCTGTTTTCACAAATATACAATCCTAATAACGTTAGTGCGACTATAAAAGATAGCCTTAGATTTTCAATTTTGCCGCAAATAAATAAATTCCTGCTCATCTTGCCGCAGCGTAAGCTTGGCGCAATGGCTAGGATAAGAAATTTCAAAGTTCCGCGCTAAATCAATTTCTTGCTCTAAGGCCTCAAAAAGACCTTCGCACTCTAGTTTGCCTTGTTCGCTAAAGCGACTAATATGCAATTGCTTGCCCATCTGCCGAAAGGCAAAATAAGAACTTGCGCCAATGCCGTAAAGCCATTTTTTGAGATTCGCATCCGGGCTAAGAGCATCGTTTATGAGGTCAGAATATTCGCTTTCTTGGGCCATGGGTTTTGGTGTTTAGGAGTTTTCAGGCTAGGAAGCAGACAGGTACTGCCCAAGCTTTTTACCAAAAACAGAGGTAAAGGGCTAGGGTATTTGGCCAGCTTAATGCGCCAGTTAAAGAATTCAAAACCAGCATCTAAAGTGTTTAAAACGAAGCGGGCACAATTGGTTCCTCTTTTCACAAAGGGACCGTAGGGAATGAGTTCCTTGGCTTGTAGCAGAGCGATGTAGTTATGTGATTTTTGAAAATTGACTAAAGTCTGAGCGGCAATTAAAAGCCCCTCGCCGTGGCATTGCGGCATATTTCTTAATTCGCCTAAAAGTTCGGTGAGATTGGCCAATTTTCCGTCGTCGTTTATCCGCCCGCGGAAGCGCAATTGCAATTCATGATCAGTGTAAGCCGAGCGCACGCGACCCATGCCAGGTGGACAATGGTAGCGGCCGAAATCGAAATATTCGGCTGCACCATTATCACTTTGAACTAACACTAGAGCGGCATGACCAACACGGTAATACGAGTTTTTACTAATCCCTAGTTTTTCGGCCCAGCTATCATACCAGGCGCCGGTGCCTTTACAATAGGTTTCGGGCCAAGCAAGAGCCACTAAAATTCCGCTGCTTTTTAAGGGCATTATCCTTAAGGTAAATTCGCTAGTATTTCTTCCGGATTGGCACGTTGGCTATAGTCTCTATCGAAGTGGCGCCAAAGCACTTTACCGTCTTGGCCAATTATGTAAGTGGCGGGTACTGGTAAGCGCTCGGAGTCGTCGCTTTGTGCTTCCGCGAGATCGGCTCCCAAAATGGTATTGTATTTTAAACGCGTGCCACTGCTAGGCAGAAAAGCGAGGTCGAAAGCTTCGGCAATTTTAAAACCATTATCAGTTAAAAGACTAAAGCTTGCACCTGTTTTTTCCGCACTCTTCATCAGCATTTCTTGGTTTTCTGGGGAAATGGCCACTAATTGTGCGCCTTTTTGGTTAATGGCCTGCAGGCTTTCTTCCAAAGCGCTGAGGTGGCGGTTGCAGTAAGGGCACCATTGTCCGCGGTAAAACACCACTACCAGGGGACCTTTTTTCAAGGCTTCTTTCAGCTCGAAGATTTCGCCATCTTGCGCAAGCGCGTTGAAGTTTTTTACGGTGCTACCTACGGAAAGCCCTTTAACATCTTCTACGGCGGGGAATTCTTGAGCAGATAAGTGTAGCCCGAGGCTAAGCAGGAACAGGGAAATAGAGTATTTCATTTTTGTAACGTTTTTAGACTTAATAATTAAAAATAGGCTTCAACGCTTACTTCCACTTCTTTGGCGATATTAGTAGCAGGCTTTCCTTTTTCGAAAGCTACGCCATAGTCGGCGAGAGTGAGCATAAACTTAGAGTTAAGTGCAATTTTTCCAGTGGTAACACCAATTTCCGCGTCTGCTACAAACTCTTGGCTAACTCCTTTAATAGTCATTAAGCCTTTCATTTGCGCCGAGTAATTGCCGTCTTTAGTAAAGTAGATATCTTCTAAATTGGTGATTTTTCCCACCAATTTGGCTTTAGGAAATTCTTGAGTATTAAGGAATTTCTCTTGGTTAAAATGCTTCTGCATTAAGCGCTTTTCAAAGTCGAAACTTTGCATAGGCACGGAAAATACAAATTCGCCTGTTTCAGTTTCGAGGCTGGCGACACTTTTGTAATTATGCGCTTCAATATCTTCGGCGGGGGTGCTGCTAAAGAATTTGATATGAGTTTTTTGGCTGACCTTTTTTTGGTCAGGGCTAAAGGCGCTACTTACGAATAAGGCGATGGCGCTGAGAAGGATGATTTTTTTCATTTTGTTTTTTGGATTTAATTATTACTAATTTGAGATTTTTCAAGGATAACATTTTCGTACATTTCTAGGTCTTCGTCGTAGCTGGCACCAGAGCGAATCACTCCTTTAAGGGTATAGATTTCACCCTTTTTAAAATCGGTTGCCTTTAAAACCGAGCCCTCGTTTAGGGTGGCGCTAATGCCCGCTTTCGCAGATGGGCTTTTAAGCAGAAGCACCAGCTGACCTTTAAAATCTTCGCTAATATCTTCGAGAGGACCGGTAATGGTGATAATACTAGACTCGCCTTCATCGTCGAGGTATTTAGCATTGGCCGCTTGCGGGTTTTGGAGGTATTCTTCTACGAGCGCATCTGCCGAAAGGGTAAAATCGCTCTTGCTCCCAGCGATGTCACGGTCGGGCATATGGTAGAGGTAGAGTCCCGTGCCCAGGCTAATTACTAAGCCCGCTATTAGGAGGAATATAATTTTCTGTTTCATGTCAGTGTTGTTACTCCTTTAAATGGTCGTGAGTTTTATGGTGTACTGACAAAAGATGCGGAAAAAACAATTTGGTAGCGGAAAAGACTTTCGGTTTACAACTGTACTCGGCTTTTTCAGGCGCTAATCTGAGGGCTTAATTTTCACGAAGCAAGCTTGGCTTTATACTTCGCCACGCCACTTTCAATAGCTTCTTTTAGTGCTTGTAAATTAGAGCTGCCAATAAATAAGTGCTGGCCCTGCACGGTTGTGAGGGCAATGCCATGACGGGCATTTAGGGTGAATTTTTTCTCTTGCCAAGAGTTTTCTATATCCGTACTCCAGCTTAAAAGGTTTGGGTCACTCACAATTTTGTAATCGGCAATTTGCTGCCATTTCAACTTGCGCTGCTTTAGGTGAAAAGGAGCCATTTTAAAAGAAAGGCCCTTATTGGTGATTTTGATTTTTAAAGATAGCTCTTGCAGAAACCATAGAATCGCGGTTAAAATGAAGAGGCTGGAGCCTAGTAAAAAGAGGACTGAGGTAGATAGACGAAGATTGGGGTTCGCGCTAATTTGATAGGTAATTTCTAGCACTAAAAGCAGCTCTAAGGCTAAAGCTAAATAGAAGCTCTTTTTAGAGAGAAATTGTTGTTTTTCGGAGTAAACTAATTGGGCCATAATGCTGAGTTTTGCCCCAATATAGTAAATAATTAACATTTAGATAATATTAGCTTAACACTAAGGAGATCTTGAGTATTCAGGTCTAAAGTATAAGAAGCTGTAAATAAGCAAACTAAAGTGACTTTATATGCTAATTTCAGTATCGGGCTTAAAGATCTTCCAACTTCGCTTTTATGCCCGCTTTAAGCTTCTCGTTTTTTAGGGGCTTAGCATGTTTTTCGCTGTAGGCCCCAAACATATTTTTGAGGATCTCACTTTGCTTTTCGTAAGCTTTGCAAGTTTTGCAGGCTAGTAAATGAAGTTTTAACTGCAAGTTTTGCTTTACATTTAATTGGCCTTCTTCGCGAAGATTTAGGTATTCGGTTGCCTTAGCGCAGGATAACATAATAGTTTGTAAAGCTTTCATTGCCAATAAGTTTCTATGCATTTTTTAAGTAAAAGCTTCGCACGATGAGTGATCTGCCAGTAATTGGTCGTGCTCAGTTCTAAGTCCTGACAAATTTCATTGGCCGTGAGATTTTGTAAGTATTTGGCTTTAATAACCTCTTGCCAAAGAATCGGTAGGTCGGCGAGGCAGCCTTCAAATTTCGCGCGAAAATCGCTATGATCAAGCAAGGCTTTTTCATCTTCCCAAATGGGGTCAACTTCCATATTTTCCCAATGGCCATCACTAGTAAAAAAACCTTGTATCGTTTCTTCTGCTTTAGCGATATGGGGATCAGCGTAGTTTTTAAAATCGTTTTGGTGACTGCGGTAATAGTCGGCAATTTTACGATTGAGAATGGAGAAGAGCCAGGTTTTCGGCTTGCTGCGTCCCTCAAATTTGTCGTAGCCTTCAAAAGCTGCCAAAAAGCAATCTTGCACCAAATCTTCGGCTACACTCGGCGAGTCCAATTTATAAGAAGCCCATGTTAGCAGCTCGTCGGAATAGTCATCTACCCAAGTGCTAAAAACCTGTTTTTTAGAATATTTATCACTCAAGGTTGCTAGGTAATTAGGAAGGCAAAGGTATGCTAATTGAAATTCTAGTACCCTTGTTTCTTCCTGGCACAGGCGAGTCAATAAACATTCGTCCTTCAAAGGTTTTAGTCACATAATAAGCCTTACTTAAGCCAAAACCTCCGCCGCGGGTTATTTGCGCTTTGGTGTTGGAAGCACGATAACCAAATTCTACCACTTTTGCGATTTCATCGCTGGGAATTCCCGAACCCGAATCTTCCACCACAAAGCGAATTTCTTTTTCCCCCTGGTGAAAGCCTGCACTAATAGTTCCTCCCGGTGCTGTGTATTTTCTTGCATTTGCTAAAAGGTCGCGCATTACATCTTGGAAAATAGGAGGCATAAGTATAGTAGACTTATTAATGCTAGTCATTTCTAGATTAATGAGGTATTCTTTTTCATAATGCTCGGCTAAATTGTAAACGATATGGTAGGCACCATGACTGTTTTCTTCGATCGCCTGAAATACATTAATGAAATTATTTTTTAGCGCTTGAATATCATGTTCTAGCCAAGCCAAAGGATTGTCTTTGCGGGCATTAATCTCTTGAGCGCGTATTTTTAAGATGTTAAAAATGCTAGTGAGATTGGAAAGAATAGCACTGCAAAATTGATCTTCTGCCATGCCTTTCCCTTTAATAACGTTTAGGCAGGTAGCATAAGTGCTATCACAAAAGGCCTGGATAGTAGCCACCCGTTGATGCGCTTTATCATTGTCATTTAAATCTTCCGCCGCACTAAGTATGCTTGCGCAGATGTTCTCAATTTCCTTGGGGTTTTCCAAATAATCAGAAAGCTTCAATAGCTCGTATTGAACCACATTAAGAACATTTAAAACACTGTGCATATTAAGCAATGAAACCTCGTGGGCTTCAAAAGCAAGTTTATGGGCAATTTCCATGAATTTTAAGCGTGTTAACTAGTAAACAAATATATAGAGTCCTAAAAAAGCAAAGTATGAGATAACTCAGCTTTACCCTATTTTAAAATGAAGTCCCAATAATTGGCAGCTTGATAATAAAAGCTCCATTTAGCCAAACGATAATAATTCTTAGGAGGCGCCGTCGCCAAGTCATTGATCAGCAAATCCAAATGCTTAGGATCGTAAAACCGTGCGCTATCTTGAAAGTCTGGAATATCAGCGTAAGCGCAATCCATTAGCAGGCATTTTTTAAAGGCAAAGGCCAGATTATAGCTGCCCGAAACTTGGTTTTCATAAGTAGCCCCCGAGCGATGCTGGGCGTGAATGAGAGGCATGATAAAATCCGCCATTTGGATATAGCTATAAAAGGTGTCCATATCGATAAAAGAAGACCAAAGCACAAAGTTTTCTTGCAGGCCAGCCGCGGTAATTTCTTGCTGTAATTCGGCGCCATCGCCATGGGCATGTTGGGAGGCGCCCAGCAGTATAAAGCGAATGTTTTTAGGAGGCTTTTTGTGCGAAAGTGCCTGAATTAAAGCGGGATAATCGCGGCGTTGATTCTCCACTTGCCCGGGAATTACTATCCAAATCTCCTCCTCTTTCTTGTCTAATTCCAGCAGTGGGTAACTGGGATAAAGTATCGCGTAATAGCTGTTAAAATGCAGCTTGGGGTAATTCTTCTCGGCCAGCTTTTTTAGCAAATAGTCGTTTAAAACAAAGTACTTTTTCACCTTACGGGAGATGGCCTTCTGACTGCGACTCGTTTCCAAACGATTGATATTATGAATGCTAGAAATGAATTCTATGCTTTTCGGGAAAGGGAAAAGTAGCAGCTTTCGAATATGTGGTCCCTGCCCAGTATTAAAGATTACTTTGTTGAACCCTCCATTTTTAAGGCTCTTATACAATCGGTAAAAGTCAGTCCAAGCTAGTTTTTGTTTGACCAAGTGAATTTCAGAGGAATCGGCCCAATCGGCAATGCGCTTGGCTATAATGGGTGAGCAATAAATTGTTAAGCGGCAATTAGGACGGCTCTTTAAATAAGCCACCTGCGCGTATAGGCACTCATCGTGAGAGGTGCCAATTTCGAGGAGCGCAATTTTTTGAGGCTTAAACATAGTGGCAAAGGTAAGTCGCTTTCAGCAGATGCGCAGGGCAAGATTATGGGTGTCACCTAGCAGGTCTTATTAAACGTAAATTCGACGTAAAATCAGGCCTCAGACCCCTTCTAAAAAGCGGCTTTCCGCGCCTCTGCTTCTTGCAATAGCCCGCTATTACTGTACAATCTAGACTTGTCTTGTCTCTTTATTGAAAATCTGAGGCTATGATTTATAGTCGAACTCACGTTATTTTGGGTAAATACTCTTTAAACGTTTGTAAAACAACAAGCTGCTTTTTATCTCGCAGTTTTGCCTCTGATAATTTGTATTGTTAAACTAAATCTTATCTGATGAGTAATTTAAAAAACAGAGTGACCTTAATTGGTCATGTAGGACAAAGTCCTGAAGTGAAATCCTTTGATGCCAAAGGTAAATTAGCGCGTTTCTCGCTAGCCACCAACGATTCGTATAAAAATAGCAAAGGCGAAAAAATTGAGGAAACCCAATGGCATAATGTAGTGGCTTGGAGCAAGCTGGCAGAAATCGTGGAAGCCCACGTTGAAAAAGGCAGTTATCTAGTTTTAGAAGGCAAGATTGTAAACCGTAGCTACGAAACCAAAGAAGGTGAAAAACGTTATATCACCGAAATTGTGGCCAACGAGTTGAACTTCCTTTCTTCTAAAAAGGAAAAAGCCGCGTAGTCAAGTAAAGCCCTTCCAAATTCCCCTCCATGGAGGGGCTTTTTTTTGCCTTTTAGAAGGGACTTACTTCTCCTTAGTGCTGCTCGCCCTATATTTGTGGAAATTTGAAAATGATGGCAGTAAACTGGACAGTTGTAAAAGAATACGAAGACATTACCTATAAGAAATCGGGAACGGGCGTAGCGCGCATTGCCTTTAATCGCCCTGACGTACGCAATGCCTTTCGCCCCAAAACGGTAGGTGAACTCTACGAGGCCTTTTTAGATGCGCGGGAAGACACTTCTATTGGCGTGGTTTTATTTAGCGCCGAAGGACCTTCTTCCAAAGATGGTATTTATTCGTTCTGTAGCGGCGGCGATCAAAATGCCCGTGGGCACCAAGGTTATGTTGATGATGCCGGCATGCCACGCCTCAATATTTTAGAAGTGCAAAGACTCATTCGCTTTATGCCCAAGGTGGTAATTGCAGTTATTCCCGGCTGGGCAGTGGGCGGCGGACATAGCTTACACGTGGTTTGCGATTTAAGTTTAGCCAGTAAAGAGCATGCTATTTTTAAACAAACCGACGCCGATGTTACCAGTTTCGATGGCGGTTATGGATCAGCTTATTTAGCAAAAATGGTAGGCCAGAAAAAGGCACGCGAAATCTTCTTTTTGGGAAGAAACTACTCCGCGCAAGATGCCGTAGATATGGGAATGGTTAATGCGGCAATTCCACATGCCGAATTAGAAGATACCGCTTACCAGTGGGCGCAAGAAATTTTGGGCAAATCGCCTACTTCCATCAAAATGTTGAAATTCGCCTTCAACCTTACCGACGATGGTATGGTGGGGCAACAAGTTTTTGCCGGCGAAGCAACGCGCTTAGCTTATATGACCGATGAAGCCAAAGAAGGAAGGAATGCCTTTTTAGAAAAACGCAAGCCCGACTTCAAGGATATCAAATGGATTCCCTAATGGACATTGCAATTTTAGAAGGAAAGCACCCCGCTTATTTTAAGAACTACCTAAGCTATTTAAGCGATGGGCCGGTACTAGAGATTTGGAAAAATTATGTACCAGCCACGCTCGCGTTTTGGCGTTCTATTTCTGAAGGAGAAGCTAATTACGCTTATGCAGAAGGCAAATGGACGATAAAGGAAATGCTTCTGCACATTATCGATACCGATCGCATTTTTGCCTATCGCGCCTTAGCAATATCTCGTGGTGAGAAACAGGCGTTGCCGAGCTACGATCAAGACCTATATGCGGCCCATTCTGATGCCAATAGTCGCTCATATAAAGATATTTTAAAAGAGTATGAAAGTGTTAAAATTGCTAATTTAAGTCTACTACAAAGCTTCAATAAACAGCAATGGCAAGCTTCAGGAGTAATGGCAGACGCGGAAACTTCGGTTTTAGCTTTGGCTTATGTTATGCCTGGCCACGATTTGCATCATATTGAAATTTGCAAGTCACGGTACTTAAAGGCTGCAAACTAGCTTATTTAACGTCGAATTCACGTTATTTAATTGCGCAAGCATTAACAAGGCTTTAGACTTTTGGCTTTCTATTTTCGTCCTAGAAATAGGATAGCTGTATCATGCGTATTAACACTAGGGCATGATAAAATCTCATTTCATCCCCGAGAGGCGAAAAAGGGTTGCTTCTCGGGTTTTTTATTGCCAAAATTCACAGGGGGGCTAAAGAATGCAAAGGTGCAGAAAAGGCTTATTTTAGGATTGGAGCTAGGTGTAAAATTAGGCCCTAAAGGTCTAATACTAATGGTTTTTTGTTCAAGCTAGCTTTAATGTTTAGCGATAAAACAACTCTTGATCAATATACTCCCAAACCGCAGGCGGTAGCATAAAGCTGAGGTCTTTTCCTTCTTTAATGGCTTGGCGAATATCGGTGGAAGCGATTTCCACTATCGGTGCTTGGGTGAGGTTTACTTTGGGGTGATGGGCTAAATCGCCCCCATCGGCGCCAATGCGTGGATAAACATAAAGCTCGTGGTTCTCTAATATGGCCTCGTAATTTTTCCACTTCTTAAAGCTCTGCAAATTATCGCCACCCATAATTAGGTTAAAACTACAGTCGGGGTGTTGCTCGCTTAGGTAAGCTAGCGTTGTGGCTGTGTAAGAAGGCTGTGGTAATGAAAATTCGACATCACTTACACGTAATTTATAGTGTTTACCAATGGCCAAATTAACCATGTGCAAGCGTTGATAGTCGTCTAATAAACTACTTTTCTTTTTATGAGGATTATGTGGGGTAACCACAAACCAAACTTCATCCAAGTCCGTGCTTTCCAGCATATATTGGGCAATAATGCAGTGCCCAACATGAATGGGGTTAAAGGTTCCGAAGTAAAGGCCAACTTTTTTCATTTCCCCAAAAAGACTTTTAAAAGAGACTCGGCTTCTTTCTTCGCTAAATCTAAATCTCGATTTATTAAAATATGGTCGAATCGATCGGACCGACCAATTTCTTTGCGCGCCTTAGCTAAGCGTTGGCGGATTTTATCTTCGCTATCGGTATTACGACCACGTAATCTGCGCGCTAATTCATCCTCGCTTGGAGGCATTACAAAAATCGCTAAAGCCTTATCACCATATAGGCTTTTCAGGTTTAAACCTCCTACTACGTCAATATCAAAAATCACCGCTTTGCCTTCTTGCCAAATACGCTCCACTTCGCTGCGCAGCGTGCCGTACTTGGTGCCGGCATAAACTTCTTCCCACTCTATAAAATCGCCTTTTAAAACTCTTTTGCTAAAGTCGGCGTCACTTAAAAAGTAATAGTCTTTGCCATTTACCTCTTCCCCGCGTGGGGCCCGGCTAGTGGCCGAGATGCTAAAGGCTAAATCCAGTCCTTCCTGTGCTAGTAAATGTCTTACCAAGGTGGTTTTTCCTGCTCCGGAAGGAGCCGAGAAGATGATTAATTTCCCGCTTTTATCTGCCATCTAGCCCAAGAGATTAAAGGATATTTAAAACCTGTTCCTTAATTTTTTCAAGCTCATCTTTCATACCTACTACAATTTTTTGCATGCCAGCATGATTGGCTTTACTACCCAAGGTGTTAATTTCTCGGCCAATTTCCTGGCTAACAAAACCAAGCTTTTTGCCTGCTTCATCGCCGGCAAGCATCAATTCTTCGAAGTAATCGAGGTGCGCTCTCAAGCGCACTTTTTCTTCGGTAACATCTAGTTTTTCGAGATAATAGATTAGTTCTTGCTCAAATCGATCTTGGTCCACTTCTACCTTGAGTTGCTCTAAACCGCGCATTAATTTATCCTTAATACGTACGGTGCGCTCTTCTTCCATAGGAATAATAGCTTCCAAACCGTCGCTGATATTTTTCAAACGCATGTCGATATCCTCTTTCAAGCGCGCTCCTTCGTCGGATCGGAAATTTCCAATCAAGTCCAGGCACTCGATTAATCCGCCTTCTAAAAGTTCCCACTCTTGCTCGCTTAGCTCACTCTCGGCACTTTGCAAAACATCGGGCATGCGCATTACGGCGCCAATTAAATCGCCCGTACTATTGGTACTATCGGCTAGTTTCTTTAATTGAAGAAGATAACCTTGCGCCAGGGTTTCGTTTATTTGTGGGGCACTTTCAATGCCAGTAACTTCACTAAAAATACTACAATCTATTTTACCGCGCGATAAGGATTTTGCCAAATGCTGGCGAATTACACCTTCCTTGCTGCGGTAGAGCGAGGGTAGGCGGAGATTTATATCAGCCGACTTACTGTTAAGCGACTTGATTTCAATGGTAATTTTTTTTCCAGGTAACTGCAATACTTTTTTGCCAAAACCCGTCATAGACTGCAATGCTTTCATAAATACAAAGGTAAGCAGGCATTTTAGTTTCGCCGCCCGTAAAAGGAGACTAAATATACCCCGCTAAAAATTAAGATGGCTGAGCTAATCATACTGAAGCGCAGTTCATCGGTTCCTAAAATGGTGGCCGAGATGGCCGCAATAAGCGGTTGTAAATAAATGTAAAAACTAACCGTGGTAGAACTGACGGTTTTTAGGGCGTAAATGTTTAGTAAATAGGCCATAAAAGTGGTTCCCACCACCACAAAGGCTACTTCCCAATAAATTAGGCTTGGCATCTCTGCCCAAGCAATTTCGCTAAATTGGCTAGCGCCAAAAGGAATAACAATAAGCAAACCCGCCATAAAAACGAGGCGAATAACCGTTACCGCTTTGTATTTAGCCATCAAGGGTTTCACCACAATCAAGTACGAAGCGTAGGAAAAGGCATTCAGCATTACAAAAGTATTGCCCAGTGCCTCCCCATTATTAAAAATGCTTGCATCGCTACCCGAATAAATAATACTGAGAGCTCCGCTGAGGCCTAAAATAATGCCGATAATTTTCGCGGCATTGAGAGGGACTTTCAAAATGATGGCCGATAAGCTAAGTACCATAATCGGATTGGTCGTCATTATTACCGCCGCACTAATGGGCGTGGTGAGGTTTAGACCTTCGAAAAAAAACAATTGGTTGGCGGCAACTCCAAAAAAACCCGCTAGGGCTATGCGTACATAATCGGTTTTGGCCACCTTCTCTCTGGGGAAAAGGAAGTACAAGATATTAAAGAGGATCACGGCACCCGTTACCCGAACTAAAATAAAACCGCGGGGTTGTATGTAATTGGGCATTACATCTTTCGCAATGGAATAGTTAAGTCCGTAAATTAGCGCCACTGCAAACAGAGCCGCATGAGCCCAAATTTTTTGATTCTTTTCCAGGGTAGAATTTTCGGCAAAGGTAAAGGCAAATAAGAGAGGATTTACCCCTCTAAATTTTAATGTTTTAGGGTGTAAGAAATAATTATGAAGGTATTAATACTAGGCGCTAGTGGCAGAACGGGTAAACTGGTGGTGGCCGAAGCGCTGGCCCAAGGTTGGGAGGTAAAAGCTTTAGTGCGTGAAGTGAAAAGCTTTGATTTTAATCACTCTAATCTTGTAAAGGTAGAGGGCACGCCTTTCGCTTATGCAGATGTGAAAAAAGCCTGCGAATCTTGTGATGTGGTAATTTCTGCCTTAAACATATCCCGCGCCAGCGAAAACCCTTGGTCTAAATTGGTTTCTCCCGAAAACCTACTTTCCAAAAGTATGCAAAATGTAGTTGATGTGGCAAAACACATCCCCTTGAAAAAGCTTATTAGCGTTTCTGCTTGGGGCGTAGGCGATTCTCGTGCCGAAATCCCTTGGTGGTTTAAATTGATGATTCGCTTTAGCAAGATTGGCCCCGTGTATGAAGATCACGATCGGCAAGAGCGCGTAGTGCAAAATGCCGATATAAATTTTACCATTGTGCGCCCCGTAGGATTAAACGATAAAGAAGCTAGGCCCGTAAAAGTGAGCCAAAATGCTAGTCCTAAACCAGGACTATTTATTTCCCGTAAGAGCTTAGCCAAATACCTGGTGCAATGTGCGAGTGATGATTTGCACGCGAGAGAAATTATTACGATAAGCGAGTGATTTTAGTAGAATAAAATTCCAATGTTTCCATTTTCGATAGTTCAAAAAATCAGTACATCTGGCCAAAATAATAAGGCATTCATTCAAGTTTTGAAAGGTAATCTAGGTGGTTATTATCTTAAATTCACAAGTAGAAACACATATGAGCTGACTCTTTATCATGAGCCATTTTTGATCAATCCTGTGTTTAAGGTACATACTGAATTAGAATACCACACGAAAGAAATAAGGATAATAACCACAAACCCATGGGGAACCGGCGCTTCCGCGTTCATGACACTAACGATTCTCGTCCCTGGAATTATTTCTTTCTTAAAGGGTCAAGAGTTTGATTTTGAGCCATTACTTCTAATTCCCATAATCTGGGTCGTAATTCCAGGCCTGCTTTTTTTCAATTATTTATTTAGAATACCTGTTATTAAAGAGATGAAGAATCGTATCGATAGAGAAAAACAGAAACTTCATTAGAACTCAGGTTAAGAGTCCTTCTTGAACCGCTATGCGTACCATGCCAGCTACGTTTTTTACCTCGAGTTTTTCTAAAATGGATTTGCGATGTGTTTCTACCGTACGAATGGCAATATGTAGTTTGTCGGCTATTTCGCGGGTGCTGAGACCTTCGGCAATTAGTACCAATATTTCACGTTCACGCTCTGACAGGTTTTGACTCTTTTTTAAACCCGTTATATCGATTTGCTGACTAAAAGCCATTAGAACTTCCATAGCTTTAGGAGAAAAATATGTGCCTCCTGAACTAACGACATGTAAGCATGCTTTTACTTCAGCTTTATCGGCATTTTTAGGAAGGTAACCATCTAGTTTTTGCTTCAACACCTCTTTTACAACCGCTTGATTTAAATGCATGGTGAGTAAAACCAGTTTACAGGGGAGTTTTTCCTTTTGAATTTTTTGAGCGAACTCTAGTCCATTTATGCCCGGCATATCTAGATCCGTGAGAATAATATTGGGTAAGAGAAGTTTTATTTTGGCAAAGGCCTCAGTAGCTGAGTGGTAAATTCCAATGACTTCAATATCCTCATCATTTTTGAAAAAACTAGCTATTCCTTGCGCCACCATTTGATGGTCATCAACTATAATGAGTGTGGTTTTCGCCTTCATTCAAGGGGGATTTTTATAGACACAGAGGTGCCGCTATTAGGACTAGGTTCAAAGTTTACGGTTCCTTTAACCATATCTAATCGGCTTTGGATGTTGAGTAGACCATGACCCTTGCTGGAGGATTCGGACATGCCTTTACCATTATCTTCTGCGAAAAGCAGTAGGGTGTCTTTATTCCTAATGAGTTGCACAGCTACTTCGCTAGCGTCAGCGTGTTTTATGATGTTGTTTACCAGCTCTTGCAGCACACGATACAGGCTAATTTCTATGCGCGGATTAAAGCGATTGGATACCTTATGATGCTCAAAATGATAAGTGATTTTAGAGAACTGAAAACTACTGGACAATAAATCTTCTATGGCCTCCACCAGTCCATTTTCCAGGAGTTTGCGCGGCATCATCTGGTGAGAGATTTGGCGAACCTCCTCTGCGGAAGTAGAGAATTGCTCACTAATTACTTGGAGGTTTTTTCTTTGTCTTTCGTCAGTAATCTGCTGACTTACATTGTTAAGCGACATTTTGAGTGCGCTGAGTTGCTGACCAATGCCATCATGCAGGTCCTTGCTAATTCTAGAGCGCTCTTCTTCTGTGGCATTAATTACCGCTTCAAAGCCTTTTGATTTTTCTTCAAATAGGGCTTGTTGCATTTTTTGTTTTTGCTTATTTCTGTATTGGTTGTAGAAAATAAAAGCGAAGAGGCTTAAGATGAATAAGCTACTGATTAGACCAAAAATTTGCATTCGCTGCGACTTGATAGCAGATTCTTTAGCGGCAATATCAAGTTTTTGATGGGCTATTTCTTGTTCCTTTTTAGCGCTTTGGTACTTGGTTTCTAAATCAGCAATTACCTTTATCTTTTGAATACCTTGAACGGAGTCATGGTATTGCTGAGATGCTTCTAAGTAGGCCAGGCTTTCTGCATAGCGCTGCGCTTTTTTGGTGATACGATAAAGCATCTTGTTAACCTCTGCTAGATCTTCTAAACTCCCCGTTTTATGGGCAAGAACATAAGCTTTTTGTGCATATTCTTCCGCGACTTGTAGCTTAGCTTGCGCTAGATATAAATCGGATAAGCCCAAGCTTATAGTAAAGGTTTCTTCTTCAAATTGATTGGCAAGGCTCAGCTCAAATGCTTCCAAAAATTGCTTTTCGGAAAGCGAATAATTTTTTAAATGAAAATTAGCTTTGGCAAGCACCTCCAGTGGATACATGGCATAGGCTGTAAATCCAAGGTTTCTGTATCCTTCTAAGCCTTTATTGCCGTAATAAGTTGCGCTATCATACTCCTGCATTTCAATGTAAAGAGATGCTAGGTTGGTAGAGATGCTTGTAATGCCAAAATCATCTTTGAGAAAACTTAAGTCACGATATGCTTTTTGATAATAATCCAGTGCTTTGGGAAACTCACTCATGGATTTAAATACTAATCCAATGTTGATGTTCAAATAAGCTGAGTTCAGAGTGTCATTGAGATATTCAAAGAATTTAACCGCATTCAGGTAGTAGATTATGGCACTATCTTTAATTCCAGCGGCATCTGCAGTAGCGCCAATATTTAGATAGGAACGCGCAATAACACTCGTGTCTTTAATGCTAATGCTTTTAGTTAGGCCTTCGCGATTATATTTTTGAGCGAGGTCATACTGGCCATCGTCATAGAGAAAATTCCCTTTGAGCAGAGCGGCAACAGCCAAAGCTCTACCGTCATCGATTTGCTCCGCGTAATCCACCAGCATCTGCAAATACATGCGGGCGGAGTCCATGTTTATATAGGAATATTCTTGGGTAAGGAAATTCAACGCGTCTATCCGGTCTTGCCCCTTGAGCGTAGGTAGCTCGGTAACTAGCGAATCCAATTTTTGGCCAATAGATGCCTGTGGAATAAGCATGATATGGACGAAAAATAGAAAAATACCGAATTTCAGCGAGGGGAATACCGAATTACCATTAGACATATTTCAAAAATACAGCATCAAATTTGAATATTCAATAACCAAAGGCCTTAAAGTCATCAAGAAATCAATTTTTAAAGGTATGAAAACCCAGTTTATGCAAAGTTCTATAGAGAGTTGTAGCTAATCTTGAAATAATCAATAAAAGAAATGAAAATGAAAAATACTTTAATTTTAGTAGCAGTTCTCTTGGGAATAGTGAACGTCTATGGTCAAAAGTCCATTCAGGAATTAGCAGAATTGTCTGATAAAAAATTTGAAAAAAAAGTAAGCAGTGGCAATTCAGCCGTCCTTGTTAAGTCTTTTGCAAAAAATGCAAGAAGAAAAGGAGTTGACCTGCCTGATCCTCTTGTTCCACCTTTGAAAAAAGTTGGTATCCTCTCCTTCTTTACCGCTGACTTATCTGAGCGTGACTCAAAAGCTATAAAAAGGGGTGGGATTTATGAATCCTTTTTAACCACTGATGGTGGAAAAGAAATATTACAAAGTTTTCATGATGAGGCATTGAATGCTCTTAAAAATGAATTCTCTTCTCAAGGAATTATGTTATTAACACCGGAAGAATATTTAACTGAGGAAACATTAGAAATCTACGACAACTTCCAAATTGAAACCTCTAAAATGGGATCTGCGGTTTTAGCCTCTGCCAATTATCTCCAAGGTCAGAGTGAAAAGTCTATAGTGGCGGCAACAGGGTATAAAGTGTTCCCAGCACCTACGGTATTGAGCGGAACGGATCCAAAAGTAATATCCTCCATGGCAGATTTAGCAAATCAACTTGGGGTTGATGCCTTATTGACGGTACAAATTGTAACTAGGAAAGAAAAAAATGAAATCGGCCTGAGTGCCATTCGAATTTCTTTGCATGGCCCTAACCCAGTTCCAGATGATCCCAAAGTGACATATGGTTTTGGTAAATACGTTTCGGGGATTTTAATTGAATATGCCGGTACTGAATTCAACCCCGCCATTCCTTTTGCCTACCTAAACAAAAAAGATAAATCTTTCGAAAGCATCGAAACCCAAAGTTTTGATACAATCATTAAAAGGTATGCAAGTATATTATTGGCTAATTTCAAAAGTGATTATGTAGAAAAGTAATCATTCTGAATAATGCCAAAAAGCAAATACTAGCGCCAACACGGTATATAGCTTCTGGCGGGTGAACGGCTTCTTGAAAGTTTTCCCCTTAGTAGCCAACTTTGGTTTCGGGAAACAGGATACTGCTTGGAAACCATCACAAGCCCGAAAGTCAACTGTTTTAGAATCAAAAATGCCTTTAAAATAAATATGGACTTGCTAAAAGTAACTGGTCAGATCTCAATTTAAGCAAGAAACCAATTTAGGGCTTAGCCCCGATTAAGTATTGAAAGCAGCTGCGACTTTTTACAGAGGATTTTGATAAAATAGACATTGCCCGTGGTTAAATATATCCATTAGAAAAGACCCGATTAGGCTCCTATTTGGCTTTGAAAACTATTGTTGGAGCAAGTTCTTGGTGCTTCTGCCAAGAGGGTTTTATTCAAATAAAAATAAATTAGTATGAAAAAATACATCTATGCTATATCGGCTGTTTTAGCCCTGATCTTTTTAGTTTCAAGCAAAGCTAATGCGCAAGCTGGAAAAGTCACCACCACCACAATAGGTGAGGTTAACTTTACTGTGGATGAGGCAAACACAACAAAGTGGAGCGGGTTTACCCACTTTGAAGTTTCGTCGCACCTCCTTGGTACTACAGGGATGGGTTTTAGCGCAGGCTTACAAAGTCAATACAAACTGCCAGCTTTGCCAATTACTTTGAATGGACGGTTTAGATATGAAATAGGGGGTTTGGGTCAAGTTAAATATAAAGGTGAAGCCTATGGCTCTTCTCGAAATATTGAATTGGCAGCGCTCTTTCCGATAATACCGGGGAGAAAGAAGGAGGCTAGAGTCAAAGTAACTACCGATTATAGTGCTTCAAACACAACCATTCGCGAGGAGTACTTTTATGCGGACGGCCAGAAAAAGACAGACTTATTGGTGCGCGGCGGGGGCTTTCAATACTGGACCAATGGAAATTTCAGTTCAACCGGTTTGTCCGCTGGCTTGGTCTTACGCACACGCAAACATGTAAAGGTTTCGCTTAAAAATGAAGAAGGCTACTATCGTGAGGTTTTTACTAATTCCCAAGTGTATGTGGATATGCTTTATGCTCCTATAATAACGGGGCTTAGAGAAGATGAGGGCTTTAATGTAGGGGGCAGGATCGGCTTTTTACAGGCTGCTAGTGACGGGATGAATTACTATGTCGAATTAGAGTTTCGCCCGGGAGTTATAGCTGCCATCACCTTTGGCTGGTTATTTGGCTGGGAACGCATGAAGTAATAGAGCCTCTTTTTAGTTTTGGGTGTATCCCTTTTTTAATATTACCCGTAACAATTAATCACCAAAGAATGAGGGGTCTTAGGTCTCCCCCCCTTCCTCTTCTAAACCCCTTGTTCTAGGTGTTAATTGCGGGTGGATGTCTGCTGCTGTTTTTCTAATTTATTTAGTTAAGCCAAGATTAAACTGATAAATCAGGAGTAAATTACTCCTCCAAAACCCATTTTCCAAAAGAACTGGGAATGTGAAAGTCGGGTTTCACCGCATCTGGTTTTAACCATGAAGACCAACGAATATCAGCGTCTTCTCCTTGTAGGGAAAGGACGTGGCCTCGGTAAATACCCGCTTCTAAAACATTGCCCTTTAATAACTTAAGAGCTGTCAATGTTTTTATACTGATCCTACCACTCAATAAGTACGCATCTGCCTGCGAGCGACAAACAAGATTTAAACTTTCGGGCCATTGCCAGTCGCGGTTAAATTCTCGGTAGTGTTTCGCCTGATAATCCAAAACGCGCAATGCCGGATCCATTTCTAAACAATAATAGTTTCGTAAATCTGCATCTTCACGGAAAAAAAGCTCCACTCGCTCAGAAAATCGGACCTCTAATTTGTCGTTTACCTTACGGTAGATATGTAGCTTATCTGCATAAGCGGTAAACTGGAAATGCAGGTCTTCGCCCGTATGGTAGGCTTTGAAATGGGTTTTTGCTAAGGTGCTATCCTCGTCCCAGGGGTAATGTAGTTCACATAGTAGGGGCAGGCTGGTCCATTCTGGCTTATCGCTGCGGCGGGAAATTAACAAAGTATTCATCGGGGACGATACATTTTCACCAAAGGAGGAATGAGGCTCTCCAGTCCTTCGGTTTTAATCACAAACATGGTTTCTAAAAGTACACCAATGCGACCTTTCGGGAAGCCCTTTCCAGCAAACCACTCGAGATAATAGGCGGGTAGCTCATAGATACGGCGACCGGCATATTTACCAAAGGGCATTTCGGTCTGGATGATTTCCTTTAAAACTTTGGGATCGGGTCCATAATTCATAAGCCGTCTATTTCGTATTGATCGTATAAAGGAAGCTTTTCGGCTTGTAGCTCGCCCGCTTCATTAAAATACTGTTGGTATTGAAAATTGGTATCGGGCTGATAAATATTGGTGCCTGCTTTTTCATGCATCAATGCTAAAATAATTACAGCGAAGATAGTGTGGGATAGTACAGAGAATTGAGTAGTGAGTAGTGAGTAGTGAGATTGGTGTGCGGTAGGGTTGGAGTGCTCGATATTTTATGAAAGGGAAGTCCAAGGTGATAATTCGGAGACGTAGATATTCAACTATTCAAGAACTTACTAAGTACTGTATACTAACGGTCTCGGCATCGAGTAGTTGCGTGGGTTAGCACTTATCTTTGCAAGTACACACCAAACTGAAAATCCTCATGGATTTTCAGAAGTAGGCGAGAACAAGCAATTACATATAGCCATTGTTGTGCTTTCGTTATTTTATTATTCAGATTCTAATAAATTCAGTAGCTGTTCAGCTTTTGATTTGATTATTTTATATTGTCTGTTTTGACTCTCACACATTTCTTTTTTCACCAGTAAAGCCTGCAAATAATCTGAATTTTGTCGCAGGGTTTCTAAATCTAACTTTGAACGGTTCAAGGATGAACCTATATTATTTTGTAAATAATCACCCGTCAATAAATTCTTCACAATGTTTGGCGTCACAATATTGTGCTGATGCAGCTGAACACTTATCTCGCCATTTTTTTCATTTCTTTCGTTTAGCGTGTAGTATTCATATAAATTATCTCTTAATTCCTTATCCTTTATAAGATTACCAGCACCGTTTGACTCTAATTGTCTAAAAGTACTAGTCTCAGGAATAAAATAAGATTCAAAGCCTAATGATTCATTCTGCTTATAAAACAACGTTAGTTCGCTATCAGATAGTTCGTTTGTAGTGGCTAGTGTATTTATAATTGACGATACGTTCTTGGACATTCTTTCATTCGAATTACTACGTTTATTTAGTGTGGATATGTCAGAACTAACTTCAGTTATAAAATCTAAGTAATATTGTTTCGACAAGTCTTCATTCTGTTGCCTTTGGTTCCAATTGTTTACTTGTACAGCCAAAAGAATACCAATCATAACAAGTACAATTTCTCCAATAGCATATTTTAGGTATTTACCTGTTTTATTTTTCTCCATAAGATTGTATCGGATTTTTCTAAAGAATTTTATCATTGGTTAGCGGTTTCTGGTAATTCTGACTAACGGTAAAATTACAAAACCATAATTTACTGTCATTCAATGTTTTGTAATTTCATCGTTAGCTTTAGAAATTAATTAGCCTGTGTAGAAATTGATATCTTTTGTCATCAATTTCGGACGGGCTAATGTGGGGAATGCACGCC
>JAGYKI010000022.1 GCA_018401735.1 Schleiferiaceae bacterium | reverse complement strand
CTAGCCAATGAGGAACGAAACTTTCCTGAGCAGCCTTTTTACAAAACTGTCATTAAGCGCCCGGAATTTTTCACCAAGATTGTCTGCGCAAAATGGTCAAAACACAAAAGGCTGCAGACCGCAATTTTAGCGGCGCGCATTTCTGTCAAAACTGTTCGTATTCAACAAAAATTTAACACGAAGCATTTCACGTCAAGCTGGTCAAAATGCGCCGCGATTCTCATTGGCGTATTTTGAAAACGATTTATTAAAGGCCCATCTTTCCACACAGATTTTAGGGCCTTCTTTGTATGCGCGCTAACGGCCCTGGCTATGAGCAGTAGCGTCCCGGAGGGCGCTATTGATTATAGCCGTTGTTAGGTAGCGTTTTTATTTCTTTTTCAATTAATTCATACAATTCGTTCTCCCATTCTATGCCTGCAATATTGGGGTATTCAGGGTTAGTTCGAAAGTCTCTTGGGCTGATAATAACTTTGACTTTGTTATTTATTGCCTTTTGTGTTAATACAAATACTTCTTCAATCCCTTCGTCTCCAATTGGGATACATCCAATAGTTGCTGATTTTCCGTGTATAAAAATATCTCCGCCCATATCAGTAATAGTCGATAGTTCAGTTTTTAATTTGTCAAATTCGTTTGGGTAACTCACTTTTATGGAGAGGTAGAATGAACTATTGGGATTAAGATATTCAACTTCATAAATTCCTTCTGGTATCTGCCTGTCGCCTTCTTTAAGTTTGGGACCAAGCTCACCACTGAATGCAGTAAATGGGTATTCTTTAATTAGCTTGATTCCATTGTAGTCTTTAGCAAATACCTGAAGAATTCTTTCTTCCTTAAACGCTGCGAGAACAATCTCATTTGGGTAGTCCATTTTATAGCCTGCCAAATTCAGATTATTCTCAAGTCGACCCCATACATCTTCTTGAATGTCATTAATTCTCGATTCAACAGTCTCGTTCCCTTTCATCTTATTTATCACAGGCATATAGAGTGACCTGCCATATTTCAAAAAGATGGCGACAGCTATGATTATTCCGATTGCTAAAAGTATTTTTCTGGTCATTCTTTTAAATGCTACCTAACGGTCCGCATAAGCACTGAACGGCTTATCGCTTTGTTTGGTAAATATCGAAAATATATGCTTCACCAAAAAACGAAGGGACGAAGCCGCGAGCATTATTAGCCGTTTGGTGCTTATGCATTGTTAGCGCGCGTATTTTTTTGGATCCTGCGAAGCGCAAAGCTTTTGTCAGAAACGATTTACTTAGCCAATGAGGAACGAAACTTTCCTGAGCAGCCTTTTTACAAAACTGTCATTAAGCGCCTAGAATTTTTCACAAAGATTGTCTGCGCAAAATGGTCAAAACACAAAAGGCTGCAGACCGCAATTTTAGCGGCGCGTTTTTCTGTCAAAACTTTTATTATTCAACAAAAATTTAACACGAAGCATTTCACGTCAAGTGGGTCAAAATGCGCCGCGATTCTCATTGGCGACTTTGAAAACGATTTCTTAAAGGCCCATCTTTCCACACAGATTTTTGGGCCTTCTTTGTATGCGCGCTAACTTGTTTATAGTCGCATAAAATTAGTGATTGACCTTCAAATAGCAAGGGATAACCACAAGTTTAGTGCTTTTTATTAAGGGAGGTTCAAACTGTCGAAAGGGCTTTTAATGTTTCCAAGCATGCGCATGCTAACGTGCGTGTAAATCTCGGTGGTTTTTGAGCTTTTATGTCCCAACAATTCTTGTACATATCTTAGATCGGTGCCTTGTTCCAATAAATGGGTGGCGTAGCTATGCCGCAGCATATGCGAATGAACGCGTTCCTTAATGCCAGCATCTTCTCCTGCCCGTTGTAAAATGTGATTGATGCTGCTCTGAGAATAGGCCTTGCCGTTTTGCCCTTCGATAAAATAATCTTGTGGACTGTAAGCCGCAATGTACTGGCCAATAAGATTAGAGATTCCTTCTGAGATTGGAATACGTCGGTCTTTTCTGCCCTTACCTTGCTTAACGATTAAGGTATGCCGATTAAAGTCGAAGTCGCTTACTTTTAGCTGCAGTAATTCGCCAACTCTTAATCCACAGCCGTATTGCAAGGCAACCGCCATACGGTGCTTTAAATTTTTAATTTGAATAATTACGCTCGCAACTTCTTCCTTACTTAGCACTTTCGGTAATTTGAAATCCTTGCGGGGAGTTTCAAGTTTGTCAAGGTCTAAAGCAATGTTTAATCGTTTTAAATAAAACTTTTTTATCGCACCTACTAGCTGACGAATACTAGATGAACTGTAATTGTTTGCTACAAATTCCTCACTTACAAACTTGTTGATCTCTTCATTGGTGATTAAATTTAAAGTGTGCTCCTCAAAATAGGAAAGAAAAATCACCATCATGCTTTCGTAAACCTTTATGGTGCTTTTTGAAAACCTCTTCGCTCGCAAATAATCCTTAAAGTGACCAAAATCTTCACGATGACAGTCTGGAACCTCTCGCTTAATAGTGATCCTTTTGATCTTTCCGAGATTTAAAGTTCTTGCGAGATCAATGTCTTCCTCGTGTATTTTTTTATAAGCCCCGTAATCGACATATCCGATGGGTTTTAAATAATGATACAACCTATTTACCGTGCCTGGTGCATAATAGGTGTACCAATATTTTCCTCCCCAATCAAACCAGGCAGGAAAGCGCTTAACATGAAGGCGAAGTGCTGTGTTTTTTGAGTCAAAGTCAATAATAACAAGGTGCTTGCCATCTTTTCGCAAAGGTTTTAAGATAAATGTAGACATATCAAGGATTTAGGCAAAACTAGAAAGCGTAAAAACCAATACTCATTGCTAATTATTTAAAAATTCGCAATAAGTGTTTAGTTGAGTATTTACCTTTGAAAATGGAAACCTACATGCTCCACTCCCAAACAAAAAAACACAGCCCATCAACGAACCGCAGGCTTTATAGCTTGTTCTAATCACTATGGAAAGAAAATCGCGGCTGAAAAAGCTTATTGAACAATTGGGGAAAGGTCTGCATGAAAGAGATGAGGCCATAAAATTAAGTTTACTAAGTGCCATCGCTGGTGAAAGTATTTTCCTATTGGGCCCTCCAGGAGTGGGGAAAAGCCTGATCGCACGTCGTTTGAAATTTGCCTTTCAAGATGCGCAGAGCTTCGAGTATTTAATGACGCGCTTTTCTACTCCAGAAGAGGTTTTTGGACCGGTTTCGATTCAGAAATTGAAAGAGGAGGATAAGTATGAAAGGAAAACCGAGAAGTATATGCCGGGCGCGAACCTGGTTTTTCTCGATGAAATTTGGAAAGCGAGTTCTTCCATCCAAAATGCGCTCCTAACCATTATTAATGAAAAGGTTTATCGCAACGGGGAACAGGAAATTAAAGTAGACTTGCGCGGTTTAATAACCGCCAGCAACGAGCTGCCACCCGATAATGAAAACTTTGGCGCCCTCTACGATCGCTTGCTCATTCGCTACCAAATGTTGGGGATTAAAAATTCCCAAAGCTTTCTGCAAATGATAACGGGTACCGAGCCGGTTTATAAAGATCAAATTTCGGAGGAACTGAAAATTACCAATGCGGAATTGGAAACTTGGCATAGCGAAATCGATGCTCTAGAAATTGGCGACGAAGTGCTGGCCGTAATCCAAATTGTGCGCAGGAAAATTGAAGAACATAATGCTAAGCAATCCAGCGACAGGCAACGCTTGCATGTATTTGATCGCCGCTGGAAAAAAATTATTCGCCTACTGCGCACTTCGGCCTTCTTAAATGGTCGCGAAAAAGTAGATTTACTCGACTGTTTCTTAATGGTACATTGCCTGTGGAATAGACCCGAGGAAATAGAAGTGGTGCAGGAAATTGTTAGCGAAACCATCCGCAAACATGGCTACAGTTTAAGCATCGGACTCAATATGCTGAAACGGGAAGTGGAAAGCTTTAAGCAGGAAGTGGATGACGAAATTAGCTTCAAAACCACCCGCATGGAAGAGGTTCTTCGCCCAGTGGAGGAGGAATATTATCAATTGGAAAAACAGGGCGAACAGTTTGCCGGGAAGTTCATCAATGTAAAGGATTATAATCGTTTAAAAGTAGACGACTATGAAGTGATTAATCTCTATGATGATGAATATAAGCTAGTTAATCGCCTATCTGCCGCCAAGGCAAACAAGCAGTTTAGCTTAAATATTAAACATAACTCCATCAAACACCTGCTATCTTTGCTTACCTATCAGCAAGAAAAAGTGGACTATCTTTATAAAAGGCCACATCCTTTGGTCTTTAGTTTTTGGGAAGAGCGCTACCAAAAAATGGAGGATTTCATTAAAAAGCAACAAAAAAATCTGATTGATAATAAACCAGAATCGCTCACTTTGGCCAAGGGTAATATTTTTATAGATGCGAAATTAATGCCGGTGGTAGAGGCCAATCATCAAGAGGTAACCGATGCCCTGTCTGCGCTTCAGCTTAAGCTGGAAAAGTTAAGGCATAGCTATCAAAGGGATTAATTTTTCGCTCGTAGGCAGATGCGCAAGAATGATCTTAGAGGGTATTGATGAATATTTACGCTTTCAAATAAATGCTTCCTAAAGTGATTTTTTTAGGCTTCGACCTATTTAATTTTTTAACCTTAGCTTGATTTTGAACCGAACTAAGAACGGAATTTAAGGAACTTAAATAGTTTATAGTTTAGAAACGAATAGTTCACTAATCGCATCTCGCGAAAGCGAAAAAAAAGACCAAGTGAAGCTTATAGCCGAGCGGAAAAATAGCGGAGACTAGCCTGTGAAATTTGTGCAATACCGCTTTTAAAATATGATATGCAAGAACAGTCATTAGAGAAGTTACAAGAGGAATTTGAGCGATTTATTCAGTTTGCAGAAGTGCTGGATAAGCAGAGTCGTCGATACTTTGTGGCCTATTTGCGAGAGCTTTTACTGGCGGAACCCATGGAGGAGGATAGCTTGCAAAGCGAGTATTTTAATTATTTTAAAGAGGCTTTAAATGACTTGTTTCGCGATGATGATTTGCGAAAATTGGCCCAGGAGAATACCTTATTGGGTGAGCAAATTTTGGTAGACACCCTCCATTGGTTTCGGAAAACCTATGGCGAGTTATCAAAAAAGCATCCTTACGAAGATGAACAGCGGGAACTCGAAAGTTGGGGTATTCGCCACCTCCGTCAGTTTTGCCAATCGTATAATTACTTAATTCAGAAAGTGAGTAGCTATTACTCACGAGAGGAAATTGATCCGAGTTTTCATCAGGACAAGTTTAAATCGCTAATTAAGGAGCGGAAATTTGAGGATTTAAGTGAAGAGGAAGGTGCACAAATTGAAAGGGTGCTCAATGACCTTTTAGCGCAGTGGGACGCGCGCCTTAGCGCGAAGATCTTTACTTTTCAAATGAAGCATCTGCGGGCAGCGAAAGAAGATTTTCAGGCCAAAGTAGAAGCGAAAGTGCAGGAGTTTAAAAAGTTGAGTTCCTTAATAAAGCCTTTTACCGAGCATATTGGTCGTTATTGGGATATGAGTCGTGCTTTGTGGGAAGAGCAAACTTTAGATTTAATAAAATTGTACGATGCGCTTTTAAAGGATGAAAAGGAATTAAAACGTTTGGCCGATTTACTGGGTTCTTTGCGCCAAGCAGAACTAGAAATGGAGGAGGAGCATTACGAAAAAGTGCTGGAGTTTAAGGAGTGGCAAAAGGATCCCAATCTGCGCACCGAGATTGTGGGCGTGAATTATGGGAGCGATTTAAATAATGTGCTGCCGAGCGAAATTGCGCTTTTTGGCGAACAAAGTGAATGGCAGTTTTTAAAGCGTTTTGCCGATGATCAATTGCAGATAAATCAATTTGAAGATCGCGTTTTACAAACTAGTACGCGCGTTTATAGCGAGTCTTTCCAAAGGGTAAAGAAAAAAGAGAAGGGACCCTTTATCGTGTGCGTAGATACCAGCGGTAGTATGGAGGGCCAGCCCGAACGCATAGCCAAGGTTTTATGTTTTGCCATCTTAAAAATGGCAGCGGCCGATGAGCGCCGTGCTTTCCTAATTAATTTTAGCAGCGGTATTCATACCATCGACTTGTATAATTTGGTGGATAGTATAAACGAGGTGGCGGCCTTCTTGCAAAAATCATTTCATGGCGGAACGGATATTAGCTTAGCCTTAAGCGAGGCTTTACAGCAATTGGAAACGCACGGTTACCGCGATGCCGATGTGTTGGTGATTAGCGATTTTATTATGTATAAAATTAGCGACGACCTGAAAATGGCCATGGAAAAGCAGCAGCACAATCGCGGTACGCAGTTTCATAGTTTGGTAATTACCGATCAGGCGAATGAAGAGGTAATTAGTCAATTTGATAATGCTTGGAGCTACGATCCTTATAAAAAAGGTGTGTTGCGAAAGATGTATGGCGACTTAAAAGGCCTGTCCGATCGCAGAATTTAAAGCAAAAAAAAAGCGGGAGACTCTGCAACTCCCGCTTTCAAAATGCTTAACAGTGTTTGGAATCTGTAGATTACTAACCCTATTTCCCTATAAAATGAAGAACCCTGTTAAGCATTACCAAATTACAATATTTTTTAGAATAGCCAACTATTTGTGTTAAAAAGACGTCTTCATGGTCGTTTCATGAAGGATGTCCCTATTCTAAAGGCTTTCCGCTCGCTTTGGCTCGGCCATTTTTAAAGCAAATTGAGCTTTAAGCCCTTGAAAAAAGGATTCTAGACTCTAAAGTTTTTTAGTTTTTTTAAAAAAAAGGACTAGTACTTAACCATTAGTATGGGATGCCTCCCTTTTTGGAATTAGAATAAATTTATACACGATCCAAAATTCGTGGCGAGTCGATTTATTGATAGTCACGGGATTTATCGATCGCCATGGGGTTTATCCCGTAGTTGCGATTTTGGCCCGCGATCTACAGCGTTGGCCACTCAATTTTTGTTGAAACGGTTATTTATTTAATCCACGGCATTTATGCAGAATCCCTTGCTGGGAAGGGTATAGTTTTATTAAAGGCATAAAAAAAGCCTCGCAGTACGAGGCTTTTAACGAAAACTAAAACATAAAAATGAAAAAACTTTGTGCTCTTCTATTCAAAAGTAATCAAAAATTTATATCCTCAACCATCTCTCCTGATATTGGGCAGCTAAATTTTTCTCCATTACCTTAGAGCTTTAATTTCATCTATCGTGTTATCAATGCCGGCACAAGAAATTCTAAATTTAGCCTTGGTGCAAACTGCCTTGCACTGGGAAAATCCTCTCGCTAATCGCAGGCAGTTTGCCGAACTGCTGACTAATTTACCGCCCGTTGATCTTATAGTTTTACCAGAAATGTTTACCACGGGCTTTAGCATGCAGCCCACTAAATTAGCGGAAGAAATGGAAGGGCCAACGCTGGCTTGGATGAAAGAAATGGCCGCCCTACACCAAGCGGCTATAACGGGCAGTATTATTATCAAAGAAAGGGAACGCTACCTCAATCGACTCTTATTTGTTTATCCAAATGGAGAATATAGATTTTACGACAAAAAACACCTTTTCACCCTTGCGGGAGAAGAGAAACACTATAACGCGGGGACAAGAAAGCTGGTTTTGGAATACCGCGGTTGGCGCATCAACCCGCAAATTTGTTACGATTTACGTTTTCCGGTTTGGTGTAGAAATAGCACGTGCTTCGATCTGCAAATTTTTGTAGCCAATTGGCCCGAACGTCGCTCGGTCGCCTGGAAGACTTTGCTTAAGGCTCGGGCGATTGAAAACATGTGTTATACAGCAGGACTAAACCGCGTGGGTAAAGATGGTAATGGCGTTTATCATTCAGGCGATTCGGTGGTGCGTGATCCGCTGGGGACTCGCATTTCCTATATCGAACCCGGTGCACAAAGTGTCGCTTTAGTACAATTGGAATATCATCGCATTACCGAAGCGCGTTCTAAATTTAACTTCCTTAATGATGCAGATGAGTTTATCCTAAAACCCTAAAATCTCACACGAATTTATTTGAACGAATGTTCGACCATCCCTCTGCGCTATGAAGTCTAATTATACTTCGAAGGCTCCCTTATTTTAGCGAAACTTGCACGGGGCAATGGTCGCTGTGCATCGCGTCTTTTAGGATGTCGGCATCGTTAATCCGATCTTGCATCGCCTCCGAAACCATTTGGTAATCAATACGCCAACCTTTATTATTGGCGCGGGCATTGGCGCGATAACTCCACCAACTGTAGCGATCTACTAAATCGGGGTATACCGAACGAAAAGAGTCTTTTAATCCAATCTCTAAAAAGGAACTGAGCCACGCTCTCTCTTCGGGTAAAAAGCCCGAAGTATCTTTATTGCCTTTGGGATTGTGAATGTCTATTTCGGTGTGGCAAATATTAAAATCACCGCCAATTATTAAATTGGGATGTTCCTTTAATAAACCTGCAATGTAGTTTTTGAAATCTCCCAGAAACTTCATTTTCAAATCTTGGCGCGCATCACCGCTACTGCCGCTGGGCACATAAACGCTCATAATGGAATAGTCGTCAAAGTCAGCGCGAATTATTCGTCCTTCAAAATCGATATAGTCAATGCCGCAGCCCATTTCTACATGCAAGGGTTTTTCTTTGCTTAAAATCCCAACCCCGCTATAGCCCTTCTTTTCAGCGCTATGCCAAAAGCAATGGTAGCCTAAATCGCTAAAAACCTCTTCTTCAATTTGTTCGGGCTGCGCTTTGGTTTCTTGAATAAGTACCACGTCGGCATTTGTTTCCGCCAGCCACGCATCAAAACCCTTGCGTTTTGCCGCCCTAATTCCATTTACATTATATGAAATAAGCTTCTTCTCCATATCACAACCTATTTGCGCACTTTTGCCGTTATAAATTGCAAAATAATAGCATTATCGCAATCCGCCTCTTAAAATATAAACTATTTCTGCTCTTCCTTTGCAGTATGGCGCTTCCGCAGATGCGTGCTCAGCAGCAGTCATTACTTGTTATGCCATTAAGCGATAGCATTAGCCTGGGCTCCAATTTGTTGCTGCGCGATAGCATTACTTTTAGCAATCTAAAAGGAGAGCCCCTTGCGGTAGATTTTCATTTAAATGGCCTTAATCCTCGTTACCTTATCTTTAAAGAAACCACCAAAGATTCCCTGCAACTGCGGTATTATACCATTCCTTTTCAATTGCCGCAAAGTTTTTCTTTAAAGGATAGCAGTCAAATTTTATCGCCGGCTAGGCAGGGTAGGCCTTTGCGGGAAGAGGATTTGTTTTCCTTATCTAGCCAAGAATTTAAGCCTTTTAAAGGCCTAAGCTCGCAGGGAAGTTTAAGCCGCGGTTTCTCTGTAGGCAATAACCAGGATGCGGTTTTAAATTCGGCTTTAAACCTGCAGTTAAGTGGCGATATCGGTAAGAATACCCAAATTAGAGCCAGTATTAGCGATAATACCGTGCCTATTCAGGCCGAAGGGTACACGGCTCAATTGCGCGAATTTGATCGGGTCTACTTGGAACTAGAAAACCCAGATTTTGGGATATTACGAGCCGGTGATTATAATATTATTACGCAAAATGACTACTTTCTTAACTACGATAAACGCATTAGTGGTGGTGGAATTGAAACTAAAATCGCATCTGGCGAAAGCCATATACCCCTAGTGGTACAAGGTGGCTTAGCGCGTGGACGTTTTAACCGTAATACATTTCAGGGACAAGAAGGAAATCAAGGGCCTTATAAATTACGGGGCGCAAATAATGAGCAGTTTATTATAATTATTTCGGGTTCGGAACGGGTTTATATTGATGGGGTTTTGCAAAAGCGCGGCGAGCAAAACCAATATATAATGGATTATAATGCCGGTGAAATCACCTTCACCGCTTTGCAACCTATTACGCGCGATAAGCGAATTGTGGTGGAGTTTCAGTATACCGAGCAAAATTTTTTACGCACGGTTTTTCAAGCGCAATCGGGCTTTGAGTCGGAGTCCTACCGCACGAAAATCCATTATTACAACGAAAGCGATCAAGAAAATCAACCCTTAATTGGGGAATATAGCGAAGCGGAATTGGCGCGTTTACAGCAAGTGGGCGATAATATTGATGCGGCCTTAATTAGCAGTATAATTCCAGCGGCCTACAATGATGCGAGCATTCAATATCGCTTAATCGATTCCTTGGCTTTTGATTCGGTACTGGTTTTTAGCCGCGACTCTACTGTTCAGTTGTACAACGCAAGTTTTAGTTTTTTGGGCACTAATCAGGGGAATTATCGCTTAGCAGAGAATCAAGCAAACGGGAGGGTTTTTCGCTGGGTGGCACCGGTAAATGGCGTGCCGCAGGGTTCTTATGAACCGCAAAGGCGTTTGGTGGCACCCAACAGTTTAGAGGTAGTGAGCTGGCAAAATGAAGTGCAAATAAATAAGCGGCAGGCGCTGAAAATCGATGGTGCTTTAAGCAGAAATGTACTCAATCGTTACTCGGTTAAAGATCGCAATAACGATGTGGGTTTAGCGGCTAAGGCCGATTATTCTTTTGCCATGCCCCTGAAAAAAGCTCAGCTAAAACTCAATGCGAGCTATGAGTTTAATAATCCTCAGTTTAAGAGTTTAGAACGAATTCGCGCGGTAGAGTTTGCCCGCGATTGGAATTTACCGGTTAATTATTTGGGAGCGGTGCAGTTACTTAGTTTAAACTCACGCTATCAGCGCGATTCCCTGCAATTGCAATATCGCTTTCAGGCTTTGCAATCGCCTATAAAAAGTGGGTATCGGCATCTGCTGCAAAGCGACTTAATTACAAAAACGCAGCTTTTAAAAGCGAATTTAAGTTTAACACAAAGTAGTGGTATTATCAGCGTCGATAACTTTTGGCGCGAGCAGTTTAACTACCGCTATTTCTTGCAACAGCGCTGGTGGCTGGGTTTGGAAAGTGTGGGCGAATGGAATCTTTCGCGGGCTTTAAACGGCGATAGTGTGTTGGCCAATAGTTATAGCTTTATCGAGTATCGCGCTTTTAGCGGATTGGGTGATACAGCCAAGAGTTTTGTAGAATTGGGTTATTTACAACGTTTCGACGATTCGGTGCGAACGGCTCAGCTAGAGCGTTTTACCCAAGCGCAAACCTGGTCGGCACGGGCTAATTGGCAAACTAATTTTGATGCCAACTTTCAAATGGCGGTTTATTACCGCCGCTTGCAAATTTTACAAGGGGAAGGTCTTAATGATTTACAAAATAGCCTGACCACCCGTTTTAACTACAATCAACGTATTTGGAAAAAGCTGATTATTAGTAATTCCTTCTACGAAAGTGGGGCAGGGAATGAACCTCGCCGTAGTTTTACTTATGTAGAAGTGCCGGCGGGAACAGGAACCTATACCCATACTGATTACAATGAAAACGGCATTCGCGAGCTCGATGAGTTCGAAATTGCTCCCACCCCCGACCTTGCTACTTTTATTCGAGTATTTAGTCCCAATGTAGATTTCGTGCGCACGAGTATTGTGAAATTGGGGCAAAATCTTAATCTAAATACGCCACAAAAATGGCAGCAAGCGGGTTTTTTCAAAAAGTCGCTCAGTCATTTCAGCAGCGTTTTGGCCTATCAACTCGATCGACGCAATTTGCTGACTGGTAGCCTAAATGATTTAAATCCTTTTACGGTTTTAAGTAACGATACCTTATTAGTAGCCCTGAACGAAAGTTTTCGTCAAACCTTATTTTTTAACCGCGGCAGCGCTCGCTTTGGCGCAGATTATACTTTTCGGCAAAGCGATAATCGCACTTTGGTAACTTATGGCTTAGAGCAAAGGGCTATTAAGGAGCAAATAATTAATATGCGCTACACTATTGCTTCAGATTTCATTCTTCGTTTGCGCGGAAATACGGGGATTAAAAACAATCGCAGCGGTAATTTTACCAATCGAAATTTCGATATCGATCAGCAACAGCTTTTTAATTCTTTAACCTATCAATTGGCCACTAAGTTAAGCTTGGCGGCTAGTTACGAGTATAAGCAGGAGCAGAGTAAAGGGGAAATTAGCAATAGCCTGAATAGTCACGATTTAGGTTTGGAGCTTAATTATACCGCTGCGCAAAAGCTAAGTGCCTTGGCGCAATTAAATTACATTCAAAATAATTTTGTAGGCGAGGTAAATTCACCCGCTGCTTACGAAATGCTTCAAGCTTTGCGACCAGGCGAAAATGCCACCTTTAATCTCAGTTTGCAAAAGACCTTCCTCAGCAACATTGTTTTAAGTCTTAGTTATAATGGGCGTTACAGCGCTTCCTTGCCAGCCATTCACACCGGAAATGTTCAGGTGAAGGCTTATTTTTAACCAAAGTTCGATCTTAAATTAGGCCTCGGGCCGCTTTTTATAGTGGAGCCTCAATCAAGCATTTCCTAATCGTTTAAGCAAATATTTACGAGACGGATAGGTGCTTATTTTGCTCAAAAATGCGAGACCTAAAAGTATACCTGCTCGATTTCATCAACTTCCTTTTTCCCTTGCAATGCGTGTCGTGCAAGAAGTCGCTCGTTACTGGCGAAGAGTTTTTTTGTATTTCTTGTTTTTTAGAATTGCCCAAAACGCGGTATCATATATACGCCGACAATCCCGTACTGCGCAGCTTTACCGGGCGTTTTCCCCTGGAGAAAGGAGCGGCTTGGTTGCAGTTTCAGAAAGGGGGCGTTTTGCAAGCGGCCATGCATGCTATTAAATATCAAAATCGTCCAAAGTTGGGCGCCTATCTTGCTTCTCAGGCGGCGGCCGACTGGCAGGATAGTGATTTCTTTAGCGATATCGATCTCATTGTGCCCGTTCCTTTGCACTGGCGCAAGCGTATGAAAAGGGGGTATAACCAAGCTGCCTTTATAGCTCAAGGATTAGGGGACTCTTTGAATATTCCCGTCGATGAATCCTTTTTGTATCGTGCTCAGTATCGGCAGTCGCAAACTCGGGAACACCGTTTTAAACGCTGGACGAATGTTAGTTCGGTTTTTGCCGTAAAAACCCATCTGGCCGTGACCGATAAACATATTTTACTGGTAGATGATGTGCTAACCACTGGCGCCACCATTGAAGCTTGCCTAAAGGCAATGGCAGAAATGCCGCGCTGCCGATTTTCAATTTTTACACTGGCGCACGCTTAAATCCCGAACCCAGGTTTAAAAGAAAAAACTCAATTTATTTGTTTCTGCTGTGTTTACCTTGCGGCTTGCTAAAAAGTATAATCTTTGCAGTCTTTGTAAAAAGCAAATATCAATGCAAAAACAGTTTAAGGAATTTCGTTCAAAACCTGCGGTCACCTGGTTTACTTTAATCCTACTTTTTGTGTTGTTTGCCTCTTTTGAAGCCTTTATTACTTCTTGTGCTAGCCGATCTAGCCCTAGCGGTGGCGAAAAAGATACCTTGGCGCCGCAATTAGATACTTCTTTTCCGGCCAATCAAACCATATATTTTAAAAGCCCAAGTATTCGCCTCAAGTTTGAGGAATATATCGATTTAAAAAGTCCCCAACAGCAAATTAGAATTTCACCACTTTTACCAGAAGACTTAGAAATTATTGGCAAAGGTAAAGAGGTGCTTATTAAGGGTTTAGATAGCTTAAAAGAGAATACTACCTACATCATTTCTTTTGGATCGGCCTTGGCTGATTTCACCGAAGGCAATGTGAATAAGGACTTTAAATATGTTTTTTCTACCGGATCTTATATCGACAGTTTGGAACTAAAAGGTCGCTTAAACGATGCCTACACTGGTGAAGCAGAAAAAGACATGCTGGTAGTATTGTATGCTACCGATCGTAAATCTACGCGCGATTCTCTCCTGTATAAGGTCCGTCCCGAATACTATGCTTTTAGCAATGAGCTAGGTGAGTTTAAAATGACGAATATGCGCAGCGGGAAATACCTTTTAGCCGCTTTCGCCGATAAAGAGTCTGATTTTAAGCTAAATGCCAATGCCGTTAAAATGGCTTTTTGGACCGATACAATCGACTTGCAGCCTGATTCCGTTTATGCTTATCAGCTCTTTAGTTACAATCCTACACCAAAATTCAGGTATATAAATGCAAGTCATAGTGCTTTAGGCGAAATCACTTTTAACTTTAGTGCGCCCATGGATACTGCTTTTAAGGTGGAGGTTTTGGATGCCCCCCAAGATTCTGGCTTTTTTAAATTTGGGGCAGAACGTGATACACTCTACTACCGCTTCCGCTTGAGGCGCGATAGCCTAAACTTTAAGTTGAATTACGATACTCTGTTTAGCGATTCGGTAATTTCCATTCGCTTGCGCGAGTACGATGAACCCAAATTAAAGATTTCTGCCCCAATAAAGGAGTTTCGGAAAAATGACACCGTTTTTATTTATTCTAATTTGGTGATCACAAAATGGAATATAGATAGTACTGCTTTTTATACGCCAAAAGACACTTTGCAACGCCTACCTTTAAGAGATTCCGTTCGTGAAAAGCGCTGGTTTTATGCCCCGCCGCATCAGTCAGGTTTTAGCCTAATGCTTAACAAAGGAGCCGCAGAATATAGTGCTAGTAATAGGTTAAAGGATAGCCTTTGGTTTAGCTTCGAATTAAAAAGTGGAGAAGATTTAGGCACTTTAGCTTTTAATGTGAGTGCCGATAGCGCCTTACCCTATATTTTACAAATTTTAAAGGAAGACGATTCTCCTTATCGTTTGATTCCTTTTGCAGACAGCACAACGGTAGTGTTTAAAAACGAACTTCCGCAAAAGTTTAAGGCCTTTTTAATTAGAGATTTGAATGCGGACGGGAAGTGGACAACTGGAAATTTTTTAGAAGGTAAACAGCCGGAAATACGCATCCCATACACGGAGGAATTAGAAATTAGAGCGAATTGGGAACTGGATTTAGATTGGCGTTATCGCTCCGAGTCTATCAACAATCCATAGTTGCTAAATCTCTATTGCCCTGGCGGAGATGCCGTCAGTGACTTGTATTTTTGTTCTTGAAAATTAAGCTATGAAAAAAGTATTTCTTTTATTGATTTTGCCATTACTTATGGCATCTTGCGTAAGCAGTAAGGTTTACAAAGATTTGCAAGGCAAGTATGCCGAAATCGAATTCGACAACAGTCAACTCCGTAAAGGGAACGATAGTTTAGCCTCGGCTAATCAGGTGGCGGAGAATTATCTGCAAGAATTACAAAGCCAACAAAAGGCTTTGCAAATTAAGGCGCAAGAGCAGGCCGCTGATCTTGAAGGAATGCGCAGCCGTTATAATGATCTCAATCAAAGCTACGAGTATCTTTTAGAGAACAACAATAATCTTTTAGCCAATAATCAAAGGGAGAATAAGAAGCTGGTAGAAAAGCTAAATACGCTGCAAAACGACTTGGCTCGTAAAGAAGATTCTTTACGTAATGAAAGCGATCGTTTAGGAAAGTTAGAACTAGCGGTGCAGTCGCGTGAGGCGCGCATTAATGAATTAGAATCGGCCATTGCTCGTAAAGATAGTGTGGTAGCTGAGGTTAAGCGCAGCTTGAAAGACGCGCTGCTTAATTTCGATGGCAAAGGTTTAACCGTTGAAACCCGCAATGGTAAAGTTTATGTTTCTTTAGAAAATCGCTTGCTTTTCCCATCTGCTAGTTGGACAGTGCAAGAGGAAGGCACCAAGGCTCTTCAAGATTTGGCGGTAGTTTTAGCCGAAAATCCAGACCTAAACGTGATGGTAGAGGGTCATACCGACTCGGATGAGTTTAACGGCAGAACAGCGGTTAAGGATAATTGGGATTTAAGTGTAATGCGTGCTACAAGTATTGTAAAGATTATTACCGCCAACACCGGGGTGAAAAAGGAAAACATTATTGCGGCTGGCCGAAGCGAATACGTGCCCATTGCCGATAATGAAAGCCCTGAAGGAAAAGCGAAAAACCGTCGTACAGAAATTATCATTACCCCCGATTTAAGCGAGTTGTCGGATATTTTAGACTAATATTCGGGGTCATTTTGCGAAGCTTGCAATATTTGACCCTTTAACTTGTTTTACCAAGGCTTATGGACTTTTACGGAAGAAAGAATCTTTGGAAATTTTTGTTGTTTCTGTTTGCCGTGGCAATAGGGGCTTTGACCTTGTTTTATACTGAAGGTTTTTTGCAGCAGCTAAGGCAAGAAGAGATAAAAAAGGTGGACCAGTGGGCCAATGCCATGGCTTCTATCCAAAGAGCAGACGAGTCCTCGGAATTAACCTTGGCGACCCAAATTATTCAGTACAATAGCACTATTCCCCTTATTGTTACCGATGTCAATGGGAACATTACACACACTAATAATTTGGAAGTTCCCAAGCGTAATAAAGAGGAGCGAATGCAAGAGCTTCTCCAGCAAATGAAGGAGAAAGGGCAGTTTATTGAAGTGCTCGAAGCCCCCGGGAAAATAAATAGTATTGTGTATTACGAGAGCAGTACGCTCCTTACTAAGCTTCGCTTTTATCCTATTATTTTATTAGTAGTTATTTCCCTCTTTATTATTATTGCCTATCTCGCATTTAGCGGAGCCCGCAAGGCCGAGCAAAATCAGGTATGGAATGGCTTGGCTAAAGAAACTGCCCATCAAATTGGTACGCCTTTAAGCTCGCTCATGGGCTGGTTGGAGTTGCTGAAAATGCAAAATGTGGATGCCAGCATTACCGTGGAAATGGGAAAAGATATTAAGCGTCTCGAAACCATTACGGACCGTTTTTCTAAGATTGGCTCGCAGCCGGCATTAATTCGAACAGACCTTTTGTTAGTGACCCGTCAGGCAGTAGATTATTTGAAGAATAGAAGTTCCAAAAAAATTGAAATTACTTGCCATTTGCCGCGCGAACCTATCTTTTTAGAACTTAATGTACCGCTTTTTGAATGGGTAATTGAAAACCTAATCCGCAATGCCATTGATGCCATAAGTGGACCCGGAAAGATAAAAATCGAGCTACAAGAAAAGGATGCTAAGTGGGTACAAATCGATGTAAGTGATACGGGTAAGGGGATTTCTGCTAAATCGCTGCAAACTGTTTTTCGTCCTGGCTACTCCACTAAAAAGCGAGGTTGGGGACTGGGTTTAAGTTTAGCGAAACGGATTATTGAAGACTACCATAAGGGTCGTATATTCGTGGCGCAATCGGTTCCCAACGAAGGAACTATCTTTAGAATACTATTGCCAAAATTAGAGTAATGAGCGGAATTTATATACACATCCCTTTCTGTAAACAGGCTTGTGTGTATTGTGATTTCCACTTCTCCACCTTACAAACTAACCGCGAGCAAATGGTAGAAGCCCTTATTGCAGAGGCGAAACTCCGCCGCGGGTATTTAAATTCTTCCCCCATACAGAGTGTTTATTTTGGCGGTGGAACACCATCTATTTTGGGAGTTGACCGTATTATTTGGTTGATGGAACAGCTTTCGCAATTATTTGAAATTGACCCGCAAGCAGAAATAAGTTTAGAAGCCAATCCGGATGATTTAAGTGCCGGATACCTAGCGGCATTACAGAAAAGTGCTGTCAATCGCTTATCTATTGGAATTCAATCTTTTAAAGAGGAAGACTTGCGCTTTATGAACCGAGCCCATAGTGCCGAAGATAGCTTGCATTGTTTGGAGCTTTTGCCTCAGTACGGCTTTAACAATTATACCATCGATTTAATATATGGTCTGCCGGGTCAATCTTTGGCCGACTGGCAGGGGCAACTCAGTTTTTTAAAGCGTTTTTCCGTTCCTCATTTTTCGGCTTATGCCCTTACGGTAGAGGAAAAAACGGTATTGCATCATCAGGTAGAAAAGGGCGAGGTTTCCCTTACGGAAGATGCGTCCTATGAGCATTTTATTGCTTTGCAGAAATTTGCGGCGGAAGAAGGGTTTAGTCATTACGAGCTTTCCAATTTTTGTAAAACAGGCTTTCATTCGCGGCATAATACTTCTTATTGGCAGAGTAAGCCTTATTTAGGCTTAGGGCCTTCGGCTCATTCTTTTAATGGGACTACTCGCACTTGGAATGTCGCAAATAATGCTCTGTACTTAAAGGGTATTGAAAGTGGGAAGTCTTTAGCGAAAACAGAATCTTTAGGAAAGAAGGATTTATACAACGAATTAGTTATGACGCGTTTGCGTTTGCAGGAAGGTCTCAATTTAGAAGAGTTGAAGACTTTGGGGGGTGACTCCTGTTATCAATATTGCTTGGCTGAAGCGCAGTCCGAAATAGCGAAAGGACGGCTAATTTTGGCAAAAAATCAGCTCTATATTCCGAGCGAATATCGCTTTCAAAGTGATGGTATTGCAGCCAGTTTATTTAAAGTATAAGTTATGTATATTCAATTAGGGCGCAAGGGGCATCGTTACGAAGTAGATCTTTCGCAGCCAGTAGATTGTTCCAGTACTTTCGGGAACGTTATGAGGGAGCCCCGCGCTTGGCATAGCGACCCTGTTAGTATTTGCCCCGTAAAAGTCGAGAATTGGATAGGATCAGTTAAGGAAGGTGCACCGGTTAACTTTTTTTCGGTGCAATTAAATCCTCACGGCAACGGCACACATACCGAGTGTTTTGGTCATATTAGCGTGGAGCAGCATAAAGTGAACGATTATTTTAAAGATTACCATGGTTTCTGCACTTTCGTACGCATAAGCAGCCGCGAGCATGAAGGTGATCGCGTTGTTTTTTTAGAAGACTTTGAAAAGAAAAAATTAAATTTAGCCAAGTTTTTAGCCATTCAGGTAGATGCCGATGCTTTTCCCCAAGATTTCAGTGGTAAAAATGCAGCCTATTTTCAAGCAGAATTACTGGCTTATCTAGCAGAAAAAGGGGTAAAGCATTTTATTACAAACTTACCTTCAGTAGATAGGGAGGAAGACGGCGGCACTTTAGCGGCGCATCATGCATTCTGGAACTATCCGTCGGCTACCCGCGAAGAAGCAACGATCACCGAATTGGCATTTTTTCCTAAAAGCCTAAAAGAAGGTGAGTATTTCATTAATTTACAAGTAGCTCCGCTTCATAACGATGCTAGTCCTTCTCGGCCATTGTTATACCGCCTCGAAAAATTGTAATTGAAAATCATCGTAGCGTAGTAAGGCCATTATTAGCGCTCCAAATTACAGTAGCAGCAAAAGGGTCTAAGAAATAGAAACCCCGGTCACTCTTGAAAGAATGCCGGGGTAAACCTTAACCTGATTAATCTGCTTCGCTGGTGCTAATATACTATAATTTTAATAATTGCAAAAGCTTGCGGTAACTTTTTTGATTTTTTCCGATTTACTGTATTTTCCCACTAAGGTGAAGGAATTAAATAACGTGAGTTCGACTATAAATCATAGCCTCAGATTTTCAATAAAAAGAAAAGACAAGTGTAGATCGTGCAGCGGTAGCGGGCTACAGCAAATGAACTAGATGAAGTATTTTCACTTTTATCGGAAACACCATTTAGTCCCCTTCTAAAAAGCGGCTTTCCGCGCCTCTGCCTCTTGCAATAGCCCGCTATTGCTTCACTGCATAGGCTTGAATTCCACTATTTACAAGGGGTCTGAGGCCTGATTTCACGTCGAATTCACGTTAAATAAGTTTTTACAAGAAGTCTAGACTTGCCAACGGCTCTTGGTTTGGGGCGCAATTTAACCACTGGCTCGGCCATTATGGTCTTGAAATGAAGAGATTCTATAAATGTTTAGGTAACACTTAAAAGGCTCGCGGTGAATTTTAAATGCAGGTAAAATAAAAACCCCGGTCACTCTTAAAAGAATGCCGGGGTAAAACCTTAACCTGATTAATCTGCTTCGCAGGTTCAAATATACATTTATTGAAATGTAAAAACCAAGTTTTTAGGGGAGAAATTATATTCGGAATTGCAGTTTTTGCATAAGTGTCTGAAAGACAATTAAAAAAATCTCAGAGGAAATAGACTATTCCACCTAACCATGGTCAATATTCATGCTTATTTGCTTAATTATGCCCTTCTGACTTATAGTAGAGACCCGATTGGTGGCAACGCTTTTTCGTTTAAGCCATTATTTTTAGAGTCTAACTTTTTAGAGTCCTTTATTTAAGAGCCATAGACGGAAGCGCAACCAATGGGCCTAAGCTGAAAATAAAAACCCCGGTCATTCTTGAAAGAATGCCGGGGTAAACCTTAACCTGATTAATCTGCTTCGCTGAGACAAATATAGAAAAAGATAATTTAATTATCCAAATAAAACTTTCAAAAAAATGTAAAAAACGCAAAAAATCAAATTGAGTAGCTCTCAATTCAGTCGAATAACGGATTTATCAGGTTTCACTTTTCTTGGTTTAACCTTTTCCGCTTATACAGTTTGGCCGCAATAAAGAAAAGTACGCCTAAAGTGAATAGCACGCCTATACCAATTAAGAGTCCTGCTGTGCTTTTCCAAACCGCCAGCATTACCACGCCAATAAGTATTAAAGTAGGCACCTCATTATAGAGACGGTAGCCAAAGCTGCTTATACCGGTAGGTTGGTTAGCAAGGCTTTTTATCTGCTTGCTACAGCTGAAGTGATAAAGGACCAAGGCTAAAACCAAAGTGAGTTTTATATGCATCCAAGGTTGACTAAGCCAAACTGGATTGATAATTAACATGCCAATGCCACCGATTAAAGTGAGATATAATGCAGGATTTTGAATAATCTGATACAGCCGTTTTTCCATAATATGGTATTGCTTGCGCAAAACGGTAGCTTCTAGATCATCTGCGCCAGCGTCCCAAGCCTCGCGGTGATACACAAAGAGCCTAACCAAATAAAACAAGGCGGCAAACCATGCTACAAAACCAATGATGTGCAAGGCTTTAAAGAGAAAGTAGAAATTCATACGGCAAAGTAAAGGCAATTTTAAGGTCTGACAATTGTCATTTTTCAACAACTTATTTGCCCCTAGTTTTGCTCTATGAATTACGACTTAGTAGAGAAATACAATGTGCCCGTTCCACGCTATACTTCTTATCCTACCGTTCCCTTATGGGATAGTAGTAACATAGAGGGAGCCCGCTGGATGAGCCAGGTTTTAAAGCGCTTTGAAGCTAATAATGAAATAAGTTTATATGTGCACTTGCCTTATTGTGAGAGCCTTTGCACTTATTGTGGTTGCACTAAACACATCACTAAAAACCACTTGGTGGAACGGCCTTACGTTAAAACCGTTCTTAAGGAATGGGAAATGTACCGTAGTCGCTTTCCCGAAAAACCCATTATCAAGGAATTGCATCTTGGAGGAGGGACGCCTACGTTTTTTAGTCCCGAAAGTTTGGAATTACTCATTAATGGGCTTTTAGAAGGAGCCATCATTCCGAAAGATCGTTCCTTCAGCTTTGAAGCCCATCCTTCTAGCACCAGTGATGCCCATCTAGAAACTCTTTATAATTTAGGATTTAATCGCCTTAGTTTAGGAATTCAAGATTTCGATGAAGAAATTCTAAAAACCATACATCGTTTTCAAAGCGCTGAGCAAGTAGAACGCATCTGCCGAAAGGCCAGAGAACTGGGTTATGATTCGATAAATTTTGATTTGATTTACGGATTACCCAAGCAAAATAACAAGCACATCGACATTAATTTGGATTGGGTGAAGAGTTTGAAGCCCGATCGTATAGCTTATTATAGTTACGCGCATGTTCCAGGCGTAGCTCCTGGTCAGAGGGCCTATAGCGAGGCTGATCTTCCGCAAGGGAAAACCAAGTGGGAACTTTACCAACAGGGACGCGAGGGCTTTTTAAAAATGGGTTACCAAGAAATTGGCATGGATCATTTCGCACTTCCGCAAGATGATTTGGCCCGAAGTCTCAAAAAGCACAAGTTGCATCGCAATTTTATGGGCTATACCGCTCAGCATACCGATTTGGTTATTGCTTTGGGAGCTAGTTCCATTAGCGATAGTTGGGATGCTTTTGCACAAAATGAAAAAACCTTAAAGGAGTATATGCGACGCGTGCGCGAGGAGGAATATCCGCCCTTAATTAAATCGCATTACCATAGCCCTAAAGACGAGCAATTACGGGCTAAGCTCTTAAATTTAATTTGCCATTTCGAAGCAGAATGGCTTAATGAACGTGATTATTTTAACGAGTTTCTTTTGCCCCGCTTTCGTATGCTCGAGGCAGATGGTTTACTAAAAATATTCCCCTATCAGGTTAAAGTAACGCAAAGGGGAAGGTCCTTTATTCGCAATATTTGCGCGGTTTTAGACGAGCGATTAAATACTACGGAATTAGCGAAACCTACTTTTAGTAGAGCCGTTTAGTCGATTTTATTTCTTTGGTAAGGATGATCTTGGTAAAAATGATCTTCAAAAGTTTGCGTCACCTCTTCCGGGTGACGTAATATTTTATAGATGGTATAAATTACCATAATGGGCAAGGCGTAAAATAGGCAGAGGGCAATAAACGGCCAGTTCAAAAAAACGCTTAATCCAAAAATGAAAAGAAAAAGGAAAGATACATTCAGTGCCGTTTTCATAATATAGACTTTCCATAATTAAGAGTTCGGAACCTATTTTTGTTCGTAAAAGGCGGCTTAAATTAAGGTCTTAGGATTTTTAGTAAAAGGCAAAGCGCTTAATTACAAACTTCTACTGAAGCACCCGGTTTGGGGAGTGCAGGTGAAAGATAGGGGATGTCTAATTCCATTCCGCGAAGAATAAGCAGAGTGGCAATTAATACTACCGAAATGGGAATGAGCTGGGGAATATATTTACCATAGCTCAGGATTATTTTATTGCTGAAAAGATTTAGTCCTGCCAATAAGGGCAGCGTTCCTAAACCGAATGCCAACATAACAAACAGGCCCATGGCTAGGTTTTCCGCCCCAGCAGCAGGCAATAGGGCCGCGTAAACCATTCCGCAGGGTAAAAAGCCGTTAAGGGCGCCACTGCTGTAAAACCAAATCGACTTTTTCTCGCCTTGGGCTTTGGGTTGCAGCTTACGCAAGATGGGTACCAATAACTGGTTGAATTTTCGATCCCATTTTAGAATTTTAAAGCCAAAGTACCCAGCTAGTAAAACTAAACCAGCGATAATAGTAAAGTCGCCTTTCCAATTAGCTACTCCGATACTTTGTCCGAAAAGCGCAGCAATTAGGCCTAAAAACATATAGGTGCTAAGACGGCCAGCGTGGTAAATTATCCAATTGCCCTTTTTCTTGTTACTTAGCCATTGCCCCATAATCACCGCTTGCAAAGGTGCGCACATAAGAGCGCAGTGCAAAGAAGACAGTAATCCGAAGCTAAAGGCTATGCCTATCATGGCAACAAGAAATCGGTTTCAAAATAATAATCGGTGCTATCGGTGTTGAGGTGGATTTTAGCAATCCATTTCCCTGCGCTTAGTTTTTCAGCGGGCAGGTTTAAACTAGCTACTGTCCAGTTTTCATAGGAAAGGTTGAAGTCTTTTTCCGCGTGCGTTGGCGAATACATTTCAATTTCTGCGGAAGCATCTGCGCCGTTTAAACTGGCGGGAAAGTGAAGCATTAATTCTCCCTCCTCCACTTTAAGTTGGCATTTTCCCGCTAGGGCAGAGGCGTTCTTTTTTTGTTCTATCGTTTCTTGATAGGCAATTTCCTTAGCATAATAGTCGGTGGTTACTAAGTCATGTCTTTGAGTCATGGCTTTATAGGTTACCGTTCCCATTCCAAGGATGAATATACCTAAGGTAATTGCTAATCCTGTTCCCCAATTTAACTTCATGATGCTAATTTTAAATATTAGTTTTTTCTTTTTGGCTTGATTAAAGGTCCGGTAAAGCCAGTTTTAATGGTTTCCACCAAAATATCTCCTTCGTATACCCCAATTTCTACCTCGGTAGTAGTGCCAGTCATTTGGGCTTTATCCATTTTTAAAATTACTGCACCTTGACTGAGTTCAGAACCTTTTACGGTTATTTGTTCATCGCTGCCTATAGTTTGTAGGCTCAAGCCCTCGGCGGGAGATATCACCTTAAAGGAATAGAATTTTTCCTCAGGAGTTTTGTTGAGTAATTTCCAGTTGTAAACGTTGCTATAGGTTTGATCATCAATTTTTTCGTAACGCTGTCCCTGCATGCGCAGAAAGATTGCTTCTACGTCGGCACGGCTCATTACCAAGTATAGAAATAAACCAGATAGCAAAGCTAAAATACCAATATAAGCTTTTACGCGGCCCGTAAATACTACGCTTTTACCACTGGCAATATTGTTTTCAGAATCGTAACGGATCAGGCCTTTAGGTTTATCCATTTTTTCCATAATATTATCGCAGGCATCAATACAGGCGGTGCAATTGGTGCACTCTAGCTGGGTGCCATTGCGAATGTCAATGCCAGTAGGGCAAACATCAACACACTGGCCACAGTCAATACAATCGCCTTTGCCTTCGGCGGCACGGTCTTCTTTTTTACGGAATTTAGAACGCTTTTCGCCGCGTAAATAATCGTAGGCAATAACAATGGAATTACGATCTAATAGGGCGCCTTGCAATCTTCCGTAAGGACAAACAATAATGCAGGCTTGCTCTCTAAACCAGGCAAACACGAAGAAGAATACGCCCGAGAAAATAAGCATACCGCTTAAACCGCTTACATGCTCCTTGGGATCGTCACTTACAATTTGCCACCATTCTCCGGTGCCAATAATGTACATTAAAAAGAAGTTTGCAATAATGAAGCTAATGGCGTAAAAGATGCTATTCTTTAAAACGCGCTTTCGTATTTTTTCACTGTTCCAAGCCATACGGCTGAGGCGCAATTGTTGGTTTCGATCGCCATCTATCCAGTATTCGATGCGGCGGAAAACGTGCTCCATAAAAATAGTTTGGGGGCAAACCCAGCCGCAAAATAGTCGACCAAAAGCGACGGTAAAGACGGAGACGAAGAGCACTCCGATAATCATAGCCACCACGAAGATGAAGAAATCTTCGGGCCAAAATATACGCCCGAAGATGATGAATTTTCGCTCCAAAACGTTCATCAGTAAAAATGGCTGACCATTAATACGAATGAAAGGAATGGCAAAGAAGATCGCCAAGAGAAGGTAGCTCATTAATTGCCTCCGGTAGGTGTAAAAACCGGACGGCTTTTTGGGGAAAAGGAAGTTTCGATCTCCCTTTTCGTTAATGGTTCCAACCGAGTTGCGGAAAGATTGATCTAACTCTAACGTTTCCTTTAATAAAGCCTCGGTGTCTTTTTCTCTTGGCTTGTTCATTATAATGCGCTAATGGCAGTAATATCTTCTATGCTGTCGCTTGGTGCAGTAGCGCTGCTGTCTGCAGGGGCTGCATTTTCCTCAAGACTAGGTTTGGTTAAATCGCCTTGTGGTTCTTTAGGATTAGCAGGAGTAGTGCCAACTAAACCTAGAATATAGGAGGCAACTTCTTGCATTTCTCCTGCATTTAATTGGTCTTTCCAAGCAATCATACCCTTGGCAGGTACGCCGTATTTAATGGTGGCAAATACATCTTTAATGTCGGCACCGTGAATCCAGTAATTATCGGTTAAGTTAGGACCAACCCCTCCGCCACCGTCATTGGCATGGCAAACAGCACAGTTTTTAGCGAAAATTTTCCCGCCTTCTGCCAGACGACTGTCTTCCGTTAAAATGGTTACACTGCTTTCGTCAACAAGGTTTGCCGCGGTTTTAAGATATTCTGCTTGAGCAATTTCTGCTTCGGCCATTTCAATTTTAAAGGCTTCTTCCGAAAGGGGAGCCGACTGAAATACATGAAAGCGCAATAAGTAGATAACCGCAAATACTATGGATAGGTAAAAGCCAGCCTTCCACCAAGGTGGTAAATTATTGTCTAGCTCCATAATGCCATCATAAACGTGATCGGTAGCTACTTCTTCCTCGTTTTCTACCGGCACAGCATCGGTTAGTTTGTGCAGCAAACCATCTACCCAGTCTTTTTCTTCTTTTTCCTCTTCCTCTTCCAGGCTTGCGACTATTTCCTTACCATCCTTACGGGCGATAAGTTTTTTCATAGCATCTAGCGCTTCGAAAGTGGCCATAAAGGCAATGATTAAAAAGAATAAAGAGATAAGCACTAACCAATTAGTGGGATTGGCAATAATCTCTGTGGAGTTAGCGGTATTAAGCATGGTAAGGCTTCCGGCTCCGACCATCAATAATATACCAAAAATTAAAATGGCTCTATTTAGTTTCTTCATGGCTAAAATCTTTATCGTTATCTAAGGGAAGTAAGCTAATTTCCTCAATGCTTTTCCGATCTTTTAGTAAGATATAGGCTACTGCACCCACAAATAGAGTGAAGAATATGAGGAAGGAGAGGATGGGGTAAATCGATACCCCATCTATAGTCTCCATATTGTGTTTTATGAACTTTAACATCAGAATTATTTTTCAGCAGTTTGGTTTCCAGCTACCGTCGCTTCGGTATGCTTGCTCGGCGTGCCTTTGATGTCAATTCCTAAGCGTTGTAGGTAGGCAATAAGGGCTACAATTTCCTCTTTCGGACCTACTTCAACATCGGTTAGTTGACTTTCTAATTCTGCCGCTATTTCTTCCGCTTGTGCCATTAAGTGCATCTCTGCATTAGCGATATAGTCTGGGCTGTAAGGAACACCCAAAGAAACCATAGCTTCTAATTTGGCAGTAGTATACTCGGTGTTTAAGTCGTTGGTGTACATCCATTCGTAGGTTGGCATAATAGAGCCAGGGCTCATACTTGTTGGGTCTAACATGTGGTTATAGTGCCAGCTGTGTGGGTATTTACCCCCTACGCGGTGTAAGTCGGGTCCGGTTCGCTTAGATCCCCATAAGAATGGATGATCGTAAACAAACTCACCCGCTTTAGAATACTCGCCGTAGCGGGCTACTTCACTACGGAAGGGACGAATCATTTGCGAGTGACAAGCATTACAGCCTTCGCGGATATAAAGATCACGTCCTTCTAATTCTAAGGCCGTATAAGGCTTTACGTCGGAAATGGTAGGGATATTTGATTTCACCATTAAGGTGGGGACAATTTCGATAATACCACCAATTAAAATAGCTACAATACTGAAGAGCATTAATTGTACGGGTTTTCTTTCAATCCAACGGTGCCAGTGCTCGCCTTTTACTTTTTTGTATTCGGTACTGGATAAAGGTAAAGCGCTGGCTTCTTCTTGGGCTACTAATTTCCCAGTGCTCACGGTGCGAACGATGTTTACTACCATGATTAACATACCAATGATATAAAGAGCACCACCGATGGCACGGGTAAAGTAAAGAGGAATTAATTGGGTAACTGTTTCTAGGAAGTTACCGTAAACTAAAGTTCCGTCAGGATTAAATTCTTTCCACATTAAACTTTGGGTCCAACCGCTTACGTACATCGGTAAAGCCCAGAATAAGATACCAGTAGTGGCAATCCAGAAGTGAGCATTTGCCAATTTCTCTGAGAAAAGACTAGTTTTATATAGCTTGGGCATGAGGTAATAAATCATACCGAAAATAATAAAGCCATTCCAGCCTAATGTTCCAATATGCACGTGAGCAGGAATCCAGTCGGTATAATGCGCAATAGCATTGAAGTTTTTAAGGCTTAAAAGCGGACCTTCTAAAGTACTCATACCATAAGCGGTAATTGCTACCACAAAGAATTTAAGGATGGCACTATCACGCACTTTATCCCAAGCTCCTCTCAGCGTAAGTAATCCGTTAATCATACCACCCCAACTAGGGAAGATGAGCATGATAGAGAATACGGTTCCTAAACTTTGGGCCCAATCCGGTAAACTGGTATATAAGAGGTGGTGAGGGCCGGCCCAGATGTAAAGGAATATTAATGCCCAAAAGTGGATAATCGATAGTCGGTAAGAGTATACAGGACGGTTGGCCGCTTTCGGCACGAAATAATACATTAAACCTAAAACCGGGGTAGTAAGGAAGAAAGCCACCGCATTGTGCCCATACCACCATTGCACTAAGGCATCTTGCACACCGGCAAAAATGGAGTAGGATTTAAACGCGTTAATAGGAAGTTCTAAGTTGTTTACAATATGCAAAACAGCAACCGTTACAAAAGTGGCGATGTAAAACCAAATCGCAACATAAAGGTGACGCTCTCTACGCTTTAAAATCGTCCAGAACATATTAACACCAAATATTACCCAAATTAGGGCGATACCGATATCAATGGGCCATTCTAATTCGGCATATTCTTTCGAAGAGGTAATTCCTAGTGGAAGCGTTATTACCGCAGCAACGATAATTAACTGCCAACCCCAAAAGTGAACTTTGCTTAATAGATCACTGGCCATGCGCGTTTTCAATAAGCGCTGAAGAGAATAATATATTCCCGCAAAAATGGCATTTCCCACAAAAGCAAAAATAGCACCGTTGGTGTGCAGGGCTCTAAGGCGCCCAAAGCTTAACCAGGAGGCTAAATTCATTTCTGGGTACACTAATGAAAGTGCGATCCATAAGCCTACTAAAAGGCCAATCACCCCCCATATTATGGTGGCAACGGTGAAGTTTCTTACGATCTTATTGTCGTAATAAAATGTTTCTGCTTGCATACTTTATTGTTTAGATCTTTGGCTTGGCTTAGTATCCTCCTTTAGCATTCGCACGCTAGGAGAGTAATCATCGTCGTACTGGCCGTTTTTGATGCTCCAGATAAAAGCAATCAAAAAGCCAATAGCTACAATAAAACTAATAGCGATGAGAATGTAAATGGCCGACATAAGTCTTGAAATTTTGAATGCTCAAATGTATTGGCAGCCTCCAAAGGATAAAATGACTTTTGTCAGTGTTGTCTTAAATGATTAGAAAAGGGCCTTTTGGGTCTTATTTAGATTCACTCTTCGCGCGGTCTCGTCGCCCTAAATTATAGAGTAGTGCCATGCTAAATGCAAGAAGCGCAATTAAGCCTAGACTTTCTAAAATCGAAAGTTCCTGCCCTTCTCTTAAAGCTGCGCTATAGTCGTAGCTAAAGAAGTAAACCATTACCACGATAGTGGCATTATTAAAGAAATGTAGTATGGTGGGTATCCATAAACTTTGCGTCCATTCGCGCAAATACCCCATCAGTGCACCTAAAATGGTGATGGATAAAAAAGCAAAATATTGATTGTGAAGCAGCCCAAAAATAAGAGCGCTAATCCAAATGGCAGCATGCTTATTAAGGTGTTTTCCTAATAGCGGCTGCAATACCCCTCTAAATAAACTTTCTTCCGCCACGGCGGGGAAGAGAGCCATCACAATTAAGACCTGTGCAAAGTCTAAAGGGCTTTGCATGCTTAGTAGGCTTTGGTATTGCTCTAGCATAAAACCCTGATTTTTTTCGAGGCCTTCGCGCCAAGAAGCAAGAAATTCGGGCATAGGAACACCTGCGCTAAAACGATAAAGTAAATCACTTAAGGCGCCCATGCTATAGCTGCTAATCGCTAATAATATAATAACCAGCCAAATGGGTTGCGTGAATTTCTTTAGTCCTAAAAATTCTTTGGGCTTTTCACTAAGCATCAGCGCGCCAGCAATGGCCGGAAAAAGGAAGGTGCCCACGGTAGAAAAGCCTTGCACTAATTTGAAGGCATCGCGGTGTCTAAGGTTGGAACCGCTTAATGAAGAGAGAATTTCTTCCCTGCCTAAATCATAAAAGGCCATGGCTAATACCAAGCCTATACTGGAAAACAGCATAGATCCAATTAAGGCCAGCGCAAATAAGCTAAGCAATTGCTGCGCTAAACTGCTCTGCGCCAAAATCCCTTTTATCATACCACCGATTCCTTTTTGTAATTTCGCAAAATTGATAAAAATTCCGACAGTGGTTAAGATTGGAGAGGTAGAAGTTGGTGAATTCCCATTATTATTAGCACCCATGGAAGATGTGAGCGATCCTCCCTTCCGTGCTTTGTGTAAAGAAAATGGCGCCGACCTTATGTTTACGGAGTTTATTTCTTCGGAAGGCTTGATTCGTGATGCCGCGAAAAGTGTGCAGAAACTCGACTTCTTTGAGTATGAGCGTCCCCTAGGTATTCAGATTTTCGGGAACGAAATCGAATCGATGCGTCAGGCGGCGGCGATAACCGAAGAGGCAAATCCCGATATTATCGATATAAATTACGGCTGCCCAGTTAAAAAGGTGGCTTGTAAAGGAGCGGGAGCGGGTATCTTACAGGATATTCCTAAAATGGTGGCTATGACCCGCGAAATTGTGCAGCGCGTGGATAAGCCGGTGACGGTTAAAACTCGCCTCGGTTGGGATGAGAGTACGAAGTATATTGTGGAAGTAGCCGAACGCCTGCAGGATGTAGGTATCAAAGCGATTTCCATTCACGGTCGCACCCGCAAGCAGATGTATAAAGGAGAGGCCGATTGGTCGCTTATTGAAGCGGTAAAAAACAATCCCCGCATGCATATCCCCGTATTCGGGAATGGCGATGTGGATAGTCCGCAAAAGGCCTTGGAAATGAAAAACCGCTACGGCGTAGACGGTATTATGATTGGTCGTGCCAGTATCGGTTACCCGTGGATTTTTAAAGAAATTAAGCACTTTATGGCCACAGGCGAAATGCTAGCCTCGCCTAGTTTATTGGAAAGAGTTAATGCTTGTCGTCGTCATTTTGAAATGGCGGTAGAGTGGAAAGGTGAGCGCTTAGGAATTAACGAAACCCGTCGCCACTATACCAATTATTTTAAAGGGATTACCAATTTTAAGGAATATCGCACACAATTAGTTACCGCCGACTATGCGGTAGATGTGTATCGCATTTTAGAGGAAATTGAAAAGGAATTTGCCGATATCGAAATGGTTCATCCTTATTAATTTCAGGTCCAACTCACCTTGGGTTAATCCAAATTTTATTGGGTACGCAGTAGTTTTAGGTCTAACCTTCTTGCCGTAAGGCTGGAGGTTAAAGCGCCTAAGGCAAACACAGTGAGCATTACCAATAGCACATCACTAAACTTTAAACTTACGGGGTAAGCATCTACTATATAGCCTTCCCCTACGGAGATGAGGTTAAAATGTTCTTGAGCCAAAACAACAGCGCTACCGATAAAAATACCTGCCAAGCCCCCGTAAATACTGATAATTAGACCTAAGCGTAAAAAGATGCGTCGCAATTCGCCAATAGGAGTTCCCATGGCCCAGAGGGTGTAGAGGTTTTTGCGTTTTTCAAATGTTAGCATGGCTAAACTCCCCGCAATGGTAAAGGTGGCGATGCAAAGTATTAGAGCGAAAATAAGGAAGGTAAATAGGCCTTCGGTTTTCATTACTTTCAGAAAAGCGGACTGCTGCTCATCGCGGTTTTCAATCCTAAAGTTGGGGCCAAGTAGGAGACTTATTTCTTGTTGCGCGGTGGCGACATTTTTATAATCATCTAGCTTAAGTTCTATGGCGCTGAGCTTTGCCGGGCGGTTTAATATTTTTTGAGCAAAAGCAAGGCTTACTAAAAGGTACTTTTCGTCGAAATCGGGTTGGATGGAAAATACGCCCAAGGGAAAAATCTTTTCACTATGAAATTGCTCACTGGGATTTAAAGGATTGGCACTGTGAGCAGGTACGAAAATATTTACTGCTTCCTGAAAATCGCTGCGGCTGAAGCCTAAAAAGTAAGCCACGCCCGCTCCTATTATCGCAGGTTCTACCGTTAAATCTTCGTGAAGGCGATAATCGCCGTAAATAATTTTATTCCTAATATTATTGATGTCCGTATAAACGGTATCCACTCCTTTTAAAGTGGCAATATGCTCGCGGTCACGGAAGCTCAGAAGGGCTTTTTCTTCCACTACTTGCGAATAATAGGCAATGCCCGTGGTTTTTGAAAGCTTACTAAGTACAGGCTCAGCTTCGAAATATTTGCCTCTGGAGGCGGTTATTTTTAAATCGGGATCAAAATCTTGATAAAAGCCACGTACAAGACTTTCTAAGCCATTAAAAGCACTAAGCACAATTATAAGAGCAGCGCTTCCCACCAGAATTCCTCCTAAAGAAATACCAGTAATGATGTTAACAGCATTGCTGCTATTTTTTGAAAAGAAATAACGCCGTGCTATATAATTGCCTAGACTCATTTAATGGGACTTTCGCCGCCATTTTTAAGGATGCGGTCTATTTCGGCTTCCCTATCCAAAGCTTCATCGATATAAAAATAAAGTTCGGGCATCTTGCGCAAGCTGCCCTTCATTTTACGTACCAATTGATTTTTTATACTCGCTTTTTCGCTGCTCACGTAGTCTAAAATTTCCTTTTTGTCCTTCACGGGGAAGAGGCTAATGTTAATACGGGCAATAGAAAGATCGGCGCTGATGCGCACCGAGCTTACGGTGAAAAGTACGCCTGGGAATTTGTTTTGAGCAAATTCGCGGAAAATTTCGGCCATATCCTTTTGAATCTGGCTTTCTACCCTTTGTAGTCTATTTGAATCCATGCGGCAAAATTACAAAAGCTTAGTGGCTATATTCTATTTCAAAGGATTTATAAAATTGGGCTTCGGCACTTTCTGAAATTAGTTCTTGCACATCTGCCTGAGCGGGCCCTCTTTTACACCATTTTTTTAAGTCTTCCAGCTGCCTAGCGCTGCCTTCAGCAAAGATTTCAACACTGCCATCCTCGCGATTTTTTACCCAGCCGGAAAGGCCCAGTTTTTTGGCTTCGGCCTGAGTGCTCTTGCGATAAAAAACGCCTTGCACCTTTCCGTAAACTTGAATTATTTCTGCTTGTATTTCGTTCATTTGTCAAATTTTGATAAGAGAATAGGAAAGAGAAATAGTTGACTAACTAAGGCTGCCAAGATAGAAATGCTAGTGAGGATGCCGAAATAGAAGACGGTTTTTAGTTCACCGAAAAGCATCAGAAAATAGCCCGCAAATAACACGGCTGAGCTTAAAATGATGGCCTTGCCCACATGACTAATAGTAGCTCGGCGCGCATAAATGGCGCTGCGGCCTTTTTTACGCAGGCGTCGGTATTGATAGGCAAAATGCATAGTATCGTCTATCGAAAAACTTAAAACAATGCTGGCGATGGATGCAGTGGCTGTATCGAGATTAATCCCCAAAAAGCCCATACTGCCAAGCATGGTGATGATGGGAAAGAAATTGGGCACCAAACTTAATACCGCCAATTTGAAATCGCCCAAAAAGAAATAAAGCAGGATGAAAATAAGCACCACTGCGAGCGAAAAACTTTTCACCTGACTTTCGGTAACGTAGTTTACAATACCCGCGTAAAGACTTTGGTAACCACTAGCTTCAACCTTGGCGAGGCCCGCGAAATTACGATTGCCTATTTGTTGGATGCTATCCATAATTTCTCCCAGTTGACCGGCGGTAACTATTTCTCCCGCAATATTAATGCGCGCAATTTGATAGTCAGCACTAGTAAAATTGCGCAAAAGGGCAGGGCTAAGCATTTCCGAAAATTCGGTCACTTTTTTAATGATGCCTGGTTTTTCAAATCCTCTACGCCAGTCCTCTTTATAACGCTCTACCAATGCCGCTCGATAGATATCGTGCAATCCGTTAACGGCCCCGATATAAGGCTTTTGCGATAATTCCTCCTCAAAATTTTGCATCGCTTTTAAAAGGGCGGGGCTATTGGTTTTCTCGCCGTCTTTTACCGAGATGAGGTATTCTAAAGGCATATAGGGTCCCACCAAACGCTCGATGTTGGTATTGTCTTTTTGTACCCAATGCCCTTGCGGGAGATAAGCAAGACTATCGGTGTCGACTTTAATTTGGGCTAGGCCAAGCACGGCAATTAGGCTCAGGGCGAGAAAGCCATAGAGTAGTTTCTGAGGGTTTCTTTCGCTGACGCGCAGAAGGGCCAAAAGTTGTTTTCTACTGATTAGAGATTTAAGGCGCGTTTTTTTGGCCGGAGCCAAAAGCAATAAGGCAAAGAGAAAGGAAAAGAACAATCCCAAAGCAATTCCTAAAGCGGTGTAGATGCCAAAACTTACTAATATTTTTACTGGGCTAAGACTGAGCGAAATGAAGCCCGCCATGGTTGTGAGGCTGGTGAAAAGGCAGGGCCACCAAACATTTTTAAGCGCGACTAACTTATCTTCTACAGTAGCATTCGGGGTGCTAGTGCTTTGATATTCATTTAAGATGTGCATCACATCCATTACGCAAAGTAGAATGATAATGGCGGGAATCAGAGTGCTGAGTAAATTGAGTTGATGCCCCATCGCGCCATAAATTCCTAGCGTGAAATAGCTGGCGAAAAGTATGGTAGCCAAGGCGAGAACTACGTAGCGAATATTTCGATAGATAAGCAAGAGAACCAAAAACATCAGGGCATAGCCAACGAGTAAAAAACGACTAAATTCTTTTTCTGATAGTTCGTTTAGCGCCTCGAAGATTACCCCAACTCCCCCGAAGTAAGATCGTTCATCACTTAAATACGCATCTGCATAAGCGTATAGCTCGTTAAGAATTGCTTTGCGTTTCAGTCCAAAATCGGGACTGTTTTTTAGGTAAATGATAAACTTAGCCGCGCTGAGGTCGGCATTGAAAAACTGCTCTTGAATAAAAGGATAACGCGCTAATTGTTGCGCTACATCTTCGCTGCTACTATTGGGTTTTAAGAGCGGCTGCCCCTGAATGAAACCATTATTTAAATTAGGAATTAGAGCGTTGTGGGCGCTAAAAACCTGGGCAACATCGGGATGGTTTTCGCAGGCCATTGCGAACTGATTTATGGCTTTAAGATTCTGTTCTGCCAATACATTATCCTTCGGTTCAAAAAGGACTAACACGATTTCATCGTTGCCAAAATTGTTTAAAAAGCGATGGTAGGATTCCAAAGCAGGGTCACCTTCAATAAACCAACCCGTGAGGCTGTTATCTACTTGTACCGCTTTACGCAGATGCGGAAAAAGAAGATAGGCGCAAACTAATAGTAGGGCTAAAATAGGGTAGCGCAGGCGGTAGAATAGTTTCATTTTTTATTTCATAAGCCAGCGAATGGCTTTGTAAACAAGTGGCCCGAAGGGTGGGTATTTCTGCTTTAAATCGAGCCAAGTGGCACTATGCATTATGGCCTTCGGATGACTAAATGCATCAAAACCAAATTTACCGTGGTAGTTACCAGAGCCGCTGCTGCCAATGCCGCCGAAGGGAAGTTCGGGATTGGCTAAGTGAATAACTGTATTATTGATGGCGCCGCCGCCAAAAGAAATGTTGTGACTAAGCTGCTTAATTAAATTACGATCTTCACTAAAGTGATATAAAGCCAAGGGATTGGGCTGCTGAGCGATTATATTTTCTATCTCACTAGTAAAGGCAAAGGGTATAATGGGTAAAATTGGACCGAAGATTTCATCCTCCATTAAAGCCGAATTTTCACTCGGGTTGACTATGATGGTAGGACTAATTTTTAGTTGCTCACGATTCGTTTCACCGCCAAAATATATTTCCTCTTTCGTTAAATAAGAGACTAATCGATCGAATTGGCTTTCATTTACAATACGGCCATAATCCTTACTTTCCAAGGGCTTCTCACCGTAAAAGCGATGAATAGTTTCCTTCAGAAGTTTTAGAAAAGGCTCTAATACACTCCGATCTACCAATAGGTAATCGGGGGCTACACAAGTTTGACCCGCATTGAGCCATTTGCCAAAAGCAATGCGTTGAGCGGCTATTTTCAGGTTGGCACTGCCATCTACTATAGCAGGGCTTTTTCCGCCTAACTCTAAGGTGCAGGGTATTAGTTTTTTAGCGCAAGCTTGCGCAATGATGCGCCCAACGGGAACACTGCCAGTAAAGAAAACATGGCCGAATTGAAACTTTTCTAGTAAATACGACACTACTGTTTTACCCGGACCTTGCACCACACTTATAATTTCGGTGGGGAAATTTTCATGGATAACCTTCTCCAAAAGGGCTGAGGTAGCTGCACTTTGCTCAGGCGCTTTAAGGATGCAATTATTTCCGGCGGCAATGGCGGCAATTAATGGGCCAATAACCAACTGAAAGGGGTAGTTCCAAGGGGCGATTATAAGGCAATTGCCTTTCGCTTGCGGAAGGATATAACTTTTTGAAGGCCAACTTACTAAGGGGGAACTTACTTTTTTTGCTTTCGACCATTTTCGGGTATGCTTGATGGCTTGGTTGAGTTCTTCGTAAATGAAACCAATTTCCGAGACATAGGCCTCGAAGGGACTTTTTCCTAAATCATCGTGCAGAGCTTGGATGAATTCTTGCTCGTTTTCGTGAATAAGCTGCTTGAGCTTTTTCAAGATGCTAATTCTTTGCTCAATCTTTTGAAGACCTCTCATGGCAAAGAATTCTTGCTGACTTTTAACCAAATCGTTTAATTGATCGAAGCTGAAATTGGGTTCTAGTTCACGAGAGAATGCCATTGGATAAAATTTTAGTTTTTATACTTGATTTTGAGCTTAATTGAGAGCATCTGATGCCAATTTCTAGCAAGTAATCAAAATCTTTTAATTGCGTGCTAATTTTAGTTTGATCGGCTTGAAGTCCACTAAAAACTAAATTACAGCAAACTCGGTCACTAAGTTAAAACTACTGTAAAGAACAAGCTTAAGCCATTACTTGTTTTTCTTCTTTTTGTTTTTTTTTACTTTCTTAAAGTATTCCTCAAAGCGGCGGTAGGTAAAATAGTTTTTTTCCTTTTTCGATTTTTTCGGAAGAATAAGGGATGTTTCTTTCGCTAAACTTTCGTCTTTCTCCAAAGTGAAGAAGTGCACTTTCGGCGCTTTTTCAACTTTTTGTAGCCGTTTCTCTAAACGAGAAATTTGCTCTTGGTAGTTTTTGCCTTCTTCGGCGCAAAGGGTAAGTTTATCCTTACTAAATACGCCGCAAGATTGAAGAATAAAGCGTGTGGTAGTAAAATCAAGATGGCTGATAATGCCGTATTTCCAAGACTTATGTTTTTCAATTTCACCGAATAAGCTTTGCACTCCTGGTCTAATTTCGAAGAGATCATCATCAGAAAGGAATAGCTTTTTAACTTTCTTACTGAAGTGTTTTATTAAAAGTTCGAGTTGCTCTTCATTTAAACTTTGGTCGAGCTCTGTTTTGAAGTAGGCTTTAAAGGCCTGCAAGATGTTTAAATCCTGGGGGAAGTGTTCATGATCCTTTGGTTCAATACCAAATTCCATAAGAGCCAAACGCATGCATTTTTCGATTTCCTCATGCGGAAAGCGCGCAACAGCGTTTAAGCTAAAAACAATTAAATTCATTTTTACCCCCTAGTGATGAGGCCTCAAAATTAACCAAATATTAAACATGAGTTAAGTGAAAGTTAGAAAACAAGCTTAATTCGACTTAAAACTAGGTCGCGGGCTTTTTGGGCTTCACTTATTTTCATGCTCCCTCTCAGAAAAATAAGGCTTGAAATATCTGGTGGCACTCGCTTTAATGGGAAGTTTCAGTACTAATATTGGTTCCCTTCTCCAAGCTTTTGTGCACGGGACATTTATCAGCGATACTTAAAATTCGTGCTTTTTGCTTTTCATCCAAAGGCCCTTGCAGGCTTATTTTTCGGTGAAAAAGACCTTTTTTTGCTTCACCTGTCACGCAATCTTTCGCGTCGCTGGCGTGATCGTGCTCGTAGTTGACTTCTACTTTTGCTCCTTGAAGAGGGAATTTTTTATGACGGGCATATAATTGCATGGTCATCGCCGTACAGGCTGCAAGGCCCGCGCTTACTAAGTCGTAGGGGCTGGGTCCAAGATTTTGCCCGCCCATTTCTTCGGGTTCATCGGCAATAAGCCCAAAGTTATTCGCAGAAATACGCGTGATAAAAGGCTCCTCATCAATTTGCGCAATAACCTGACTTTCGCCTTTCGGAATCCTGTGCTTTTCATCCACTGCCAAATATCGGTTGGCCCAAGATGCGATGAGTAAACCGACGTACTCCGAATCGGCCGATTTACTGAGAAGATGATCGGCGCCATCGAGTGAGATATAACTTTTAGGATGATGTGCGGCTTCGTAAATTTCGCGGGCATTTTCAATTCCCACAATAGTATCTTGCGGTGAATGCATTACCAATAATGCTTTTTTACGCCACTTGCTTATGCTTTTTTGTACGGCGTGCCCCTCTAAATCGTGCAGGAATTGCTTTTTAATAACAAAGGGGCGGCCGCCAATATTCACCTCGGCATCACCTTCTTCTAAAATGGTATTAAGGTGGGGCTGAAAGAGGTGTTTTACATGCTCGGCCTCCGAAGGAGCGCCAATGGTGGCAACAGCCTTTACGCTAGGAATTTTATCGGCTACCATAAGCACAGCCGAACCGCCTAAAGAATGGCCAATGAGAATTTCGGGAGCCATATTATTTTCGTCCATAAACTGGGCGGCAGCGAATAAATCATTAATGTTGGTACTGAAGTTTGTGCTGGCAAAGTCGCCTTCAGATTGACCTAAACCACTAAAATCGAAGCGTAGCACCGCAATGTTTTTCTGATTAAGGCTTTCGGATAAATTACGTACCGCTTTTAAATCTTTTCCACAGGTAAAGCAATGTGCAAAAAGTGCGTAGGCTTTAATTTTCTGCCCAATAGGCTTTTGGAGCTGACCACTTAATTGCAGTCCTTCCTGATTGGTGAAATATACTTTTTCGGCTTTCATTTATCTTAGTTTTTTTAAACCCAGCGCAAGAAATCGTGCACCATACGGTCTTTGGCATAACGTTTAACGGCGGCAATATTGGCCAGACTAATTGCGCTGTTTAAGATACGGGGATATTTTAAAACGCCTTGCAGACTGTAGGCGGTTCGCATTTCGGTGTGGTAATATTTATACATGTGCTCGTGGTAGGAGCTAAGGTTGGGATTGCTCTTGCTTATTTGCACCCGAATATGTTCGGACGCAATGCGCGCACTCATCATTCCTGGTCCAATGCCTTTACCGGTAAAGGCTTCAATCATGCCGCCTGCATCACCTATTAAAGCGTAGCGGTCGCCTCCGATTTGTCGTTTGGGTGTCATTATTGGAAGTCCCCAGCCTTTGGTGCTTTCTAACGCTTCAGCTTCAGCGAACCAGGGGGCAATGTGGGGATTCGTAGTTATCACTTCCTGAAACATTTTTTTCAGATTTATTTTTTTGGCAGCAATGGCGGTGCTCATCATACCCAAGCCCACATTGGCTTCATTGTTACTAAGAGGGAAGGCCCAGAAATAACCAGGAAGTAATTTTGGATCGAAGAAAAACTCGAGGTGGTTCCCTTCGTTAAAACCTTGTACATTTTTATAGTAAATACGAATCGCGGCTAGTAAATGCTTTTTTTCTCTATAGTGCTCAAGGCCTAGGTAGCGCGTAACAATGGGCTTTTCTCCTTCGGCACCGATAATTATTTTGCATTGCAATTCCTTTTCTCCTTGTGCATCTTTAAGGAAAACCTTAACCCCATTGGCTTCTCTTTCTAAACCAATAACTTCAGTGGCAGGCCAAAACTGACCAGAACCTCCTTGTGGTAAATTGTCGACTAAAAAGCGGTCGAGATCTAAGCGACGAGCGGTATAAAAGGGCGCCAAAGGAAAGCCGTCGTTTTTAAAGTCGTAGCGAATTTCTTTACCAGTTGTGCCCTTAAAAGCGAATCCCCAAGAGGGTAACATTTCGCTTTCGCGACTGAATTTTTCGAGAAGTTCGGGGCTAATGCGTTTTAAAACATTAAGTACGTCGACGGTGATACCATCACCGCAAATTTTATCACGCGGAAAAGTGGCTTTATCAATTAGGATGTGATCGATGCCTTCTTTATGTAAAAAGTGCGAAAGTGTTGCGCCTGCTGGTCCAGCTCCTATAATGCAAACATCAGTTTTAAGCATATCTTGCCTTTGGAAATTGCGAGCAAGATACTAAGCCTTTTAAAGAAACATGCTTTGAGACGGAACTAAAAGTTGACGATAAGCCCCTATATATCTTAAAAGTGATTGATCGATGAATTTTTTGAAGGGCGCTTGGTTGATCATAAATTCATAACAACGCCTATCAATAAAAATGGACTCTAAATGGGGGCTGGAAGATATTACATCAAAAAGAAGTTTTTCTTCTTCTAGAAAGGCATCTAATCCTACCATTTGTCCCGAAACCAATTTGATGCTTTCGGTGCCGGGAATTAAAATCTCGGCTTTACCGTGAAGAATAAAGTAAAAACCCAAGGGGAAATCTCCTTTTTTGAAGAGGCATTCTCCTACCCCGTGAAACTGAATAAAGCTGCTTTGCATCACAATTTCCTCTAAGAGCAAATTGGAGGCATTAAATGGCAATAATGCTTTAAGTGTTTCTTGTATTGTATTAAAACCCACGATTCGGAACATTTAATTCTACGAAAGTAGGTAGGTAGCTAAAGTTTGGAAATGATATTTATCATTTATTCGAAAATATTAGCAATTTGCTGTAAGGCACTTCGGTCTGATACGGCAATGCGTTTTCCTTTGCTACTAATATAGCCTTCTTTTTTTAGTTCAGAGATGAGGCGAATTACCGATTCGGTAGCGGTACCCACCATGTTAGCAATCTCTTCACGGGTAAGGCTAATGTCTAAATACCCTTCTTCATCTTCGCCAAATGTTGCTCGTAAGATTAAGAGTATTTCGGCTAGCCGTTCTTTTACATTTTTCTGGGCAAGACTGGTAATCATTTTACCTGCTTCGCCTAGTTCGTGACAAGACATTTTTAGGAGTTTGAGGGAGAATTTAGGGTTCTCTTCAATTACCTTGAAAAACGAACTTTTTGGAATATAACAAGCGAAGGTGTCTTCTAGGGCAGTGGCAGAGGCACTAATGGCTTCATCGCTAAGTAAACTGCGATAACCAATAAGTTCGCCATTGGTGATGAAGCGAATTATTTGCTCTTTGCCCTCCGTTCCCATGGTATAAAGTTTAACCTTACCGCGGTGAATACAATATACTCCTTGTGGGCGTGCTCCTTCGTGAATTATTACCTGGCCTTTGCGAAAACTAACACAGGTTTTTAAGCGGCTTAACTCGTCTTTAGCGTCATTAGATAGATCACTAAAGGTGCTTTTTTGATGGCTAAGGCACATTTGACAGTGATGCGGTGTTTCCAAGAATTTTCGGTTTAGTTTGTCATTCAAAGATATGATAAAAGTCATTGCTTGCCAAGCTTATCTCGAGCACTTTTGCCTTATGTCGAAGGAAAACAAAACGATTATTGAATGTTCGCACTGCCATCAACCTATTCTAGCAAAGGTAGAAGGGGATGGCGATAAACTTTATTGCTGTTATGGCTGTAAAGTGGTGGATGAATTAATGGGGGAGGCTAAGGCGCAGCTTGATTTACCTGAAAAGTCGCTGCGGAGTTATGCTTATTTAGACGAAGAGAAGATTAAGGATCAACTCTGTCATTTTCGGGAAGGAAGCAGTAATGCCATTCGTATTCATTTGCCATCGATTCATTGTTCTAGTTGTATCTATTTGTTAGAGAATCTGAGCGAAGTAGCTCAGGGGATCCATAATGTGGAGGTACATTTCGCTAAAAAGGAGGCAAGTATCCAATTTTCGGAAGATCAAATTAAGCTTTCGGAGTTGGCTAGTTTATTGGAATTCATCGGCTATAAGCCAGATTTTATCAGTCATTTAGGGACGAATAAAAAGACTAAAAACCAGCTCTTGATTCAATTAGGTATTGCGGGTTTCTTTTTTGGAAATACTATGTTATTGGCCTTGCCCGAATACTTGGATGGCGATTTAATTAATGATGCGGATTTACAGCGATTTTTCCGCTATTTAATGATGGCTTTTAGTTTGCCGGTAATTTTTTATAGTGCCCGCGACTATTTCGTAACGGCTTATAAATCGCTGCGCGCTGGTATATTAAGTATTGACCTTCCCATTGCCATGGGAATTACGGTCCTTTTTATACGTAGTGCTTACGAGGTTATATCTGAAACAGGTTCGGGCTATTTCGATAGCCTGAGCGGCCTAGTTTTCTTTCTTTTAATTGGTAAGTGGTACCAGCAAAAAACCTATCAAAATTTTAGCTTCGATCGCGATTTAAGATCTTTTCTTCCTTTAGCAGCCAATGTTCTTTTAGAGGATGGTAATGAAAAAGCCATGGCCATTGATGATTTAGAAGAGGGGCATTTACTCATTCTACGACAAGGTGAGGTGCTTTCCGCAGATGGGATTTTAAGAAGCGATAAGGCAGAAATAGACTATTCGTATTTAAGCGGTGAAAGTTTACCAGTGCAAAAGCTAAAAGGGGACAAGATTTTCGCCGGGGCTAAAATTGCAGGTAAAGCCATACAAGTACAAGTGCACAGTTCCGTTGATCATTCTTATCTTAGTTCTTTATGGGCCAAAGACGCTTTCGCAGATGCGCCCAAAAAGAAAAGCAGGGCTTTTAGTGATCGTATTAGTCAATATTTCACGCCCCTAATTTTAATCATCGCCTTAATTGCAGCCTTAGTGTGGTCGCAAGTAGATTTCTCGAAAGCAATATTAGTCTTCACTTCAGTTTTAATCGTTGCTTGTCCCTGCGCCTTAGCTTTGGCCGAGCCTTTTGCTGCGGGAAGTATGATGCGCTGGTTTGGGAAGTATGGTTTTTTTATTAAAAATGCGGCGGTTTTAAATCGCTTGCAATCTATCGATACTGTAGTTTTTGATAAAACAGGCACGCTTACCTTACCCGATGCCATTCAGGTAAATTGGCTGGGCGATAGTTTAACTTTCGAGGAGAAATGGGCGGTAGCAGCTATGGCGCTAAATGCGCAGCATCCCTTGGCCAAGCCTTTATTAAAGTTTTTAGATTTAAAAGCAGCGGATGCAAGTCAGGTAGTAAACTTTGAGGAAGCCAGCGGGGAAGGGGTGGCTGCGCGGGTACGCGGCTCCTATTACCGTTTAGGTAAGGCAAGTTTTTTAAATTTGAGCGATCAAGCGGGAACTACGGCGGTGTATGTGGAAAGGGATGCGGTGGTACGGGGTTATTTTAGCTTTTTTCAAGAGGCTCGTCCCGGATTAAAAGAGAGTATCGAGAATTTATCGCCTGATTATAAAATGGCTGTTTTAAGTGGCGATAATGACGCCGAGCGGGAGCGTTTTCAAAAGCTATTCGCCGGTAAGGCCGAATTGTATTTCAATCACTCCCCGCACGATAAGCTCAATCGTTTACAAGGAATTCAGGCGGAAAATCACAAGGTGTTAATGTTGGGTGATGGACTAAACGATGCAGGCGCTTTGCAGCAAAGTGAAGTAGGGGTGAGCCTGTGCGAGAAAGACGTGAATTTTTTCCCAGCCAGTGACGCTTTACTGCAATCTCAAGCCTTTCCTTTATTAGGGCGTTTTCTACATCTAAGTAATAGATACCGAAGCATTGTAAATTGGGCTTTTGCCATCTCTCTAGCCTATAATGTAATTGGGGTAAGCGTAGCAGTTGCAGGCTATTTAAGTCCATTAGTAGCCGCTATTTTAATGCCCATTAGCTCAGTAACGGTGGTGCTATTTACTACTTTACGCTCGGCTTATTTAGCACGAAAGGAGTTAACAATCTGAATGTATAGCGAGCTTATCTAAGACCTTAAGGATTAACTGTAGAAGAAAGGATTTATAATTTCTGGAATAAGCGATGAACCTGTCTTTTTATACCTGGACTTAGGTCTTCTAAGTAGCTCGACTCGTTATAAAGCGCGATTTCGCTTTTCAATTCGGGGTATTTGTTGGCAATTTTAAGCATACAATAAAGGGCTTGTACTCGGGTAGAAGGAATGTTAGTGAGTTTTTCCCAAATCGTTTGTGCCTGATTAAATAGGTAGCTCTCCCATTTTTCGGGTAAGTTTATGTTTTGCAAAAGTTTAAGTAATTCCCTTTGCAGAGAAGGGTCTCCATTTTCCAATCGCACGATTAATAGGTCGTAAACGTTATAGATTTCTTCGGCTACCACTGGTGAAACAATCTGATTAATAAACCAGAGGGCTCGCCAGGCCTTAGCGCTTTCTTCGGTTAAGGCATCATCTAGCGCAAGCGAAAAGAGGCTATTATTTCTTTCGAACTCTTCTATTAGTTGCGCCTTCTTGCGAAAGCTTTTGAAATAAAACTCGAAGTCTTTTTGGGCCATTTGTTTGATTGCTAAGTCCGTATTAAATTATTTGATGATATAAGTTATTGAATTACAGGTAAAAAGAAATGTAAAAGGCGAAAGGTCGGAACTAAATAATTCTTGTACAAGGTGATATAAGTCATCTTTTCAGCTGATGATAATCATAGTTGTGCCGCTTGAGGCGTTGCACCTTTGTGACCTAAGTTACAACACTATGAAACTATTACTCACAGCCCTGATTTTAACGCTTAGTCCTTATATGGATCGAGCTCTCCCTATCAATTATTCTACCAATAACGCCAATTCTACTATGGCCATAGAAGGGACTTCTACCTTACATGATTGGGAGATGAAGGCGGAAGATTTGCAAGGAACGATGGATGTAGACATCTATGAAAATGAATTAAAAATTAAGGAGTTAAAATTGGTTGTACCCGTAAAAAGCTTGAAGAGCGGCAAAGGTCCGATGGATGATAATGCCTACAAAGCTTTAAAGGAAACTGAGCATTCTAATATTACCTATCAACTGGTACGTGTAAAAGAAATTAGCAAGCTTAGTGAAGGAGTTTACGATGTTACCACGGTAGGAGATTTAACCGTGGCGGGTAAAACTAGAAGATTAGTAATTCCTATCAAAGCAAAGGTTGTACAAGGCGGGATCGAGCTCTCAGGCGCAACGGCTTTCACTATGTCTAGCTTTGATGTTGAAGCCCCCAGCTTTATGATGGGTACCATCACCACAGGGGATAAAATCACGATAAAATTTTCAATTAACTATAACTAATAATAAACACAATCATGAAAACAAGAGCAAAACTAGCATTAGTATTTGTCATGTTCTTAGGCTTAAATTCAGCCTTCGGCCAATTTGAAGTAGATCGAGATATTCAACAGTATCGCTTCCGCGACTTCCGAGGTATTAACCAGTTCGAAGCATTAGGCACTGATATTGCTTTTGACGGTATGAAAGTTCGTTTAGGTGGTGCTTTTGCCGTACAAATGCAAGCTTTAAGTCACAGCACTGGTTCTATCGATGATACCCTAATTACCATCGGTAATAACTTCAACTTGCCAACGGCTAACCTTGATATTGACGTAGCTTTAGCAGACGGTATGAGAATGCACATGCGTACCTACCTTTCATCTCGTCACCACCCAGAAAGCTGGGTAAAAGGTGGTTACATTCAAATTAGTAACTTGAATTGGATTCGCAAGGGACTTTTAGAAAACATAATGGATATCACCACTGTGAAAGTTGGTTTGATGGAGATTAATTACGGCGATATGCACTTCCGTAGAACGGATAATGCTCGTGCCATTTACAATCCTTTTGTGGGTAACTTAATAATGGATGCCTTTAATACAGAAGCTGGCGCAGAGGTTTATTTTAATCCAGGAGACTTCTTAATTATGGCGGGTGTTACCAATGGTAAACTAAACCAAAGTGTAGCTACCAATAATGAAAACACTCCGTCCTTTTTAGCCAAAGTTGGCTGGGATAAGCAAATGAATGAAGATTTGAGAGTGCGTTTAACCTCTTCTTTGTACACCTCTGCGGAAGGAAATACCAATTACCTATATTTTGGTGACCGTGGCGGTAGTAGATACTATTTAGTTACTGAAGCAGATGGGGCTAGCCCAGTTTCTAGCTACCGTAGTGGTAGAATTAGTCCGAGTTTCATCAATGAGGTGACTAGTATAATGATTAACCCATTTGTGAAATACAAAGGTTTTGAATTCTTAGGAGCTTTTGAAACATCTAGTGGTAAAATAAGCGCTGAAGCCGAAACTCGCACTTATACTCAAGTTTATGCCGAATTAGTATACCGCTTTGGTAAAGAAGAAAACTTCTACGTAGGTGGTCGATACAACAGTGTAGCCGGACAATTACCTAATTTTAATCCTACTGCAAGCCCAACCGATATTACTGTAAACAGAGTTGCATTTGCTGCTGGTTGGTATATGACAAAAAACGTAATGATGAAAGCAGAATATGTAACACAGACTTACGATGGTTATGCAGAAACAGATATTTTACATGAGGCCCAGTTTGATGGCTTTGTGATTGAAGCTGCCATTAGTTTCTAATAAAAAATAGCGACAAGTGGATATTGGTTATCCAAATAGAAGGCGCCCTGCAAGGGGCGCTTTTTTTTGTGCATTTGTCTTCTTTGCGTCTCTTTGGGATTAAATACCCTGAGCCAAAACAGCTATTGACTCGGAAACTAATGTCCCAGCAAATCTATTTTTTTGATGGCGTTTTTTAATTCTACTTCTCAAAACAGTAAAGCTTCTCAAGATTTTTTGCCTTTCTTTTTCGCTACTTGATCGCAAAAGGAATAACCGAACTAAGTGAACTCAGGCACTCAAATTAGGAGATATAATAATACCTGCCTAAAAGATTAAGGCTCCAATTCCTCACTTCAAAAATCGTTATGAAAGGCAGGCTCGGTGGGCGAGCTCCTCGCGTCGCAAAGTTACAAACGACTTGTTTTTTTGTTTGAGTTTGTGGGCTTATCGCTACGCTCTTCGGCTCCCAATTCGCTAAGCCCTTCCTTTTAATTTTTGGCGTTCGTAACCGAAGCGCTTTGCGCTGAGCTCAAGAACCCCCATAAAATTAAGGTTCGTTCTTAATTGAGGCCGTAAAACCTACTAATAACGATTTCGATAGATTAATGAAGTAGATCCCGAAACAAGTTTAGGAGGACGTTAAAAGGAAAAGGGCTTCTAAAAGCTCCAATGATATTAGGAGGAGGGTTTTTTGTTCTTC
>JAGYKI010000021.1 GCA_018401735.1 Schleiferiaceae bacterium | reverse complement strand
TCCAAATACTATTTAAAAGATTATAAAATTCTTGCGCCGTATTCGGGTCAGTAGTACCCGCTGGGCCATTAAAGTTTGATCTGTTATTGTAATACATGAAACCAGACATAATGATGCGCTCATTAATTCCTAAAGTTTCATCCTCTCCTACACAAACACCATCAATACGAACTCCGTCCACACAACCGTCACGATCATTATCTACACCATCGAAGTAATCTGCAAAAGGCCCTTGGAAAAAGTCAAAACCAATGGCAGGAGGATTTTTACCATAACCTAGAGCGCCTTCATCGTCACTGTCAGCATTATAAACATATCCTAAACCCCGGGCAATATCCGAACCGATAATGTCGTCATAGGGGTTTCCTAAATCCGCATCGAACCAAGTTCCGAAGTAAGTATCTCTTAAACGGAATGTCGAACGGTTAATAATACGATAGTTATTGAAAGTCATGTTATTCACCTCATCATTTGCCGTAAATGCAAAAGCCTGTGCGCGAATTTCGAATCCTAAAGCCGCGGCATTAGTTTCGGTGTGAATATTTCCTTTATCATTATAAACCCACCAAATGGTTTGATCACCATATAATAGGTCAACCTCTTTGTCTTGGCAATCAGCCTCACGAGTGAAATCGTAGCCTGGATAATCCCATTCGTACTCATAAAAGCCCGGAATACCATTGGTATCAGACTCTCCGTAGGGAGCTAGTTTATAAGGTAAGCTACCATTAATACCATTACCTGGCCAATCTATAATACTCTGGGGAATATTACCCGCATATCCGGGAAAACGATCTTCTGGATCACAAGTTGGATCTTCTTTACAGTCAATCCACGCTTTATGCGTTTCAACTTCCGAACGATATACTGTCCAATGTTGATCATATTCTTGACAAGTTTCTTCTGAAATAGAAGCATTATCATCGAGCGGTCCAGGCCAGTAATCAACCCCATCTTGACGGTAAGTCATCGCGGCAAGCTTTAGTTGATCAGCATCATCGTATCCACCAAGCCATAAAGCCCCAGCAAACATTGAATGCTTATTACTTCCTTTAGGCACTTCGTACTGGGCATCATTTAAGTCCCACCACATATCGCCGCCACCGAGAATACGAGCTCTGACGTTATTAATATTTAAGTCAGTTTGGGCCGTAGCAGGCGCGCAACCTTCTGAAAGTGCTTGGAGCGCAGATTTCTTGTTATTGTTTGCATTAGGCTTCTCTTTAGCGCTTAGGCCTCCAAGGCCTAAGCTTAGTACTAAAGAATATGCTAAAAAGTTTCTGAATTTCATGCAGTTACTTCTTTAAGATTAAAAATTATACGCAACTCCCAAACGGAAGCGGCGCGGCAGAGATACATTAAATGGACTAACCATTGCACGGTTATATAGATCTATATAAGCTTGTTCGCTTACTTGACCTTGTGTTTGGGCTTGACCCGCTTGAGAGGCTAAGAAACCATCGTCATCAGGACTACCAGTGTAAGGATAAACGTTAACAACGTTCAAAGTGTTCAGAGCATTTAAAACCTGAAGGTAAACGTCAATGCTCTTACGACCACGAGCATCTAGCATAAAGCTTTTGTTCATTCTAACATCAAATGTTACTTGCCAAGGCAGGCGAGCACCATTAATCTGTCCTTCCGTTTGTGCACTTGAGGAGGCAGTTGCGGTTACAGCATAAGCGCGATCACGGCGAGTATAAGGGCGACCCGATAATGCACTAGTAGTTACGTTAATACCAAAGTTTTCAAGAATATTTTTTCCATTAATCTTCGGACCATTGTATTGAGTTCCTCTACCATACCTCCAATCCAAGCGAACTAAGATTTGGTGACGGTTATCGTAATCAAATGGCAGTAAAGTTCTTAAAGAGGCGGCACCCGCTCTTGCTAAGTTAGCCCCAGTAGTTGCACTAGAACCAGTACCATTAGCAAACTGTAAAGTATAGTTTGCATCAATTTTGATATTATTAGTACGACGCATTTCGTATTCCAACTGAAAACCTTTTACCGTACCAAAATCACGGTTACCATATGCTATGTAAGTAATAGGATAAGCTTCTGGATAGTTCACCGCTTGTAATAAATCTCTTAGCTCACGGTAGAAGGCTGCAATTTTAAGAGCCGACTTTCTTGAAAGAGCTTGCTTAAAAGCTAATTCGTATTCCGTTGTCTTCTGTGGTAAAAGATTTGGATTATTTAAAATACCACCATTTCTAAGGTTAGTAAGGTTCAAATAATCAAATGGATCTAAGCGCGAGAATCCAGTAGTAGGACGCTGTGCCAATACATCGTAATGCGCAATAAAAATCGCCTCATCCGTAATTGGGAAGTTGAAGGCTACACGAGGCATAATTACAGTTTGAGGCTCGTAATCAACAAAGGATTCTGCTGGAATATCACTACCTACAGTAGACTCTTCTCCAGGAGGGGTTACTAAGAATGGCTTAATACCACCACCCGCTGCATCCGAAAGAATACCTGGGTCGGTGATAGGCTCACCACCTGCGTTATAAAACTGATCACCATTACGGTAACCTACGATTGACGCAGTACCATAATCGAAACCACTTACATATACCGCGTAATCTTGTCCAATACCTGCTGGAATATTAGAAACCGCATCTTCTGAAAGAGGAGATCCGGAAAGATCACCAACAGTATAATAAGGATATAAGATATACGGATCTCTCAGTACGCTTTGGTTGAGATCAAAACGGTCAACCCTAACCCCTACGTTAAAAGTAAGGTCACGGAAGGCAAATTGATCTTGCACATAACCTGCAATATAAATTGGCTGAAAAGCAGCTACAGGGCGTAAGTATCTACCTTGATCATCACGAGCTTGGAAAAAGTCAGCAATAGAAGAGTTATCGGTACTAATTTCTCCAGTATAATCATAACCAAAGTAACTAACACTAGATGCACCATTCGGGTTAACCAACTCATCGGCCGAGAACATATCTAGGGAGAACATAGAAGGATCTAAGTTATCAATATTGATTTGCTCTACTCCGTAAGGATCTAAGCCTAAAGCAGTTCTAACTCTTTCAGAGAATTGACTCGCATCTTGAGGGTTATAAGCATAATTATAATTAATGGTATCTTGGAAGTTACCAAAGCCATCATAAACAGGAATTGGGTTTGCCAAATCTAACTGAGAATTAGGCTGGTTTTGCAGTAACCGCATTCTAGTCCAAAGACCTTGTGCTGCTAAACCGTAAGCACGGTCGATACGTTGCTCGTATTCGAAACCAGCAATAAGGGAGTGATCGCCAATATCAAAGTTGGTAGAAGCGGTTACCCTGAACTGGCTGTTACGACTAACATTATAACCACCTTGCTGAGTACCTGTATTGGTCCATAAACCAAATACACTACGAGGATTGAAACCATTAATTGGCATACCATATCCTAAAATTTCATCGAGAGTACGAGCGTTAATACCTGGGTTTGAAGCTGCTATATTGAAAAACTCTTTAATATAGTTATCACGATTAGGATTTACATTACCAGGAGTATAGTCTACGCGAGTATCAAAATCTCCAACAAATAACGCTCCTCCGAAACCTAAGGTAGTATCTATTCCTTGCACATAAGCTGGACGAGTAACTACGTCGTACTTACCCGTATAACCGTAGTTAAAAAAGTTCTTACCGTGAACTGCATCTGAGGTCTCATTAAAATCACGGGTGTAATCTATCTGAATATTATAGTATGCGTTTTTAATAAGGGCATTAGCAGAAGTATCGTTATCAAAGGTTTGTTGGAAACGAACGTAAGCTTGCCAGTCCGAGTTTATCCTATTCATATTATTTTCGTAATTGAAAATATGACTTCCGTAACTTGCTGCGCGATCATTAGAGTAAACCAAACGTCCACCAACAGTTACATTAGTATTACGAGAAGTTTTGATTTGCACGTTACCGGTCAAACGAACATCATTTGAGAACGAATTTGGTCTCTGCCAGATATTACTTAAGTCATCCTCAGTAACATATTCAGAAGCAAGGTTGATAGCGGCTCCATTCGGATCCACTATAATTGGTCTTTGTTGAACGGAGCTTAAAACATCATCGTTTAGCTTAATGTAAGGAATACCTGCTGGCACGGGCCTTGGCTCTTCGGTATATAAAAACTCGGAACTAAACAAGAAACCAACAATGGATTGTCCTTTACTATTTTTATAGATAGGACCACCTAATGTAAAGGCAGCAAGGTTAGAGTTTTGGCCATCCAAAATTGGACTACCATCACTGCGAGTTATATATTTGAAGGGCAATGAAGTTAATACTTCTGCACTACCAAACCATTCGCCTGATGGCCCACGAGTAGTCGTGTTAATTACACCACCTATCGCATCACCATATTGAGCGGGTAAACCACCAGTAATAACCTCAGTTTGAGCGATGGCCGCCTGTGGAATGTTTACACTACCCCGCATTTTAACCCCATCAATAAAATAAACGGTTCCTTCGCCACGCGAACCACGAATGTTAACGTTACCGTTCGCATCTTGAGTTACACCCGCCGCTTGACCAGCAACGGAAGTAATATCACGCACCGCCATATTAGCAATATCTTCTTGGGTAGTTACCTTCGAAGTTTTGTTGGGGTCAATGAGCAAAGGTTCGTAAGTAATAACAACCTCGCCCAGCATCTCACTCTCCTCACTCAATTTAACATCCTGCTTGGTAATGGAGCTTGGCGAAATTTCAACTCCGTTTATCTTATAGGTTGCGTAACCCGTAAAGGATATTTCTACCAAGTAAGACCCAGGAGTAATTGGATTAATGTTGTACTGACCGTCAAAATCGGTTGTACCACCAGTTAACACAGCGCCAGAGGCGTCTTTAATTACAACATTTGCAAAAGGTACTGTTTCACCTGTCTTCTTATCCGTAACGGTCCCGCGAAGTGATCCGGGGCGTTGTTGAGCTATCGCTACTGAAGCTAAAGTGGTGAAAAGCAGTAAGAGTAGTTTCTTTCCCATACTAATTATTCGGTTATTAAGATCTCTCCTGAATTTTAAAAGGCCGTAAATATAACATAAAATAGCCCTAGGCAGCAATGCCTAAATTGCTAGAAATCTTTGGTTTATTAATAAATTATTGATAATGAACCTCTAAGTGTTAACATAAATTTAAGATTTGCTTTATTCTGCCTAAAATTTTTCGCAAAAAACGCAGTTTTAAGTCTAATTAAGCAATTTTGCAATATGAAAAGACACTTATTACTTTTATGGACTCTCACCTTATTTTTGGTTGCCTCAGGATGCACAAAAAATAATAACCGTGATTTCCCTATCGTGTCCTTCGATGAATACATATATCTCAATAATCCTTCTAGTCTCGATCTTTTAAATATTGGTGGCGCTATCACCCATAGTGGCGGTTACCGCGGCTTATTAATCTACCGCCGCTATAATAATAATGATTTAAACGATTTTGGCGCTTTTGACCGCGCTTGTCCCACGCATTATGCGCAAGATTGTTCGGTTTTGGAAATTAGTGACGATAATACTTTCGCAGAATGTGCCTGCGGTGGCGAAAAATACCTTCTCTTCGATGGCTCTCCTTCAACAGATGCCGTTACCAGCTTAATGGAGTATCGGTGCACTTTTGATGGCACCGTAATTCGCATTCGTAATTAATTAGTATTAAGTATTTGGTAATTAGTATATTAATGGTATTTATGGATGACTCTGCCTCCGAATGAAAATCGTAAAACACTGTAGCTAAGGTTCTCGAAGGCGAAGGAAGAAAATTCAGTGGAAGAAACTGACGGAGAGAGAAATTCATTCGTCCGCAGTGCGGTGTGCGGCCTCATTTAAAAACAACATTTATTTTTTTAATGCGTTCTTGAACTCATTACTACACTTCAGTTGCGAGGAAATGAAAACCTAAACTCTTCGGTGACTTCGGAGCAAAAAAAAACCGCATCGAAATGCGGTTTTTAAAAATCTGTCTACAAAAATTAGTCTGCGAGAAGAATAACGTGGTTGTTTTGCACTTCCACTACCCCGCCACTAACGGTTAGTCTTAATACTCTATCATTAGACTTATCGGCCACAATTGCGCCATTCAGTCCTTCTATAGTTTTAGCCGAAGTAGGAATATTAATTTTAACTTCTCCTTCTTTTAAGGTACTAATAATAGGTGCATGACCATTTAAGATTTGAAAGAGGCCTTCCTTTCCGGGCAACTGAACTGCGTCGGCGTCACCGTGAAAAATCTTGGCTTCGGGGGTGATAATTTCTAGTACCATCTTCTTTCTTTAAATCAGCTAATTATTAGTCTTAAGCTTCGGCAAGCATTTTCTCACCTGCTTCGCGCACTTCCTCAATGGTTCCTTTCAAGTTAAAAGCAGCTTCTGGATACTGATCCATGTCACCGTTCATAATCATCTTGAAACCTTTGATCGTATCTTCGATGCTTACAAATACCCCAGGGATACCAGTAAACTGCTCCGCCACGTGGAAAGGCTGAGACAAGAAACGTTGTACACGGCGAGCGCGAGAAACTACCAATTTATCTTCTTCCGATAATTCATCCATACCTAAGATGGCGATAATATCTTGAAGCTCTTTATAACGCTGTAATATCATTTTCACATCCTGGGCGCAGTCGTAGTGCTCATCACCAATAATTTCTGGTGCTAAGATTCTAGAAGTAGAATCTAATGGATCTACCGCTGGGTAAATACCTAAAGAGGCTAATTTACGACTCAATACCGTGGTGGCATCTAAGTGGGCAAATGTTGTAGCTGGCGCTGGATCCGTAAGGTCATCCGCAGGTACATAAACCGCTTGAACCGAAGTAATAGATCCGTTTTTAGTAGAAGTAATACGTTCCTGCATCGCACCCATCTCTGTTGCTAGAGTTGGCTGATAACCTACCGCAGAAGGCATACGACCTAAAAGAGCCGACACTTCCGAACCTGCTTGGGTAAAACGGAAAATATTATCTACGAAGAATAAGATATCAAGACCAGCTCCATCACCTTCACCGTCGCGATAGTATTCCGCTAAAGTAAGACCTGATAAGGCTACACGGGCACGGGCACCGGGAGGCTCGTTCATCTGTCCGAATACGAAAGAAGCCTTAGATTCTTTTAAAGTTTCTGGGTTTACCTTAGAAAGGTCCCAACCACCTTCTTCCATAGAATGCATGAACTCGTCGCCGTACTTAATAATACCCGACTCCAACATCTCACGCAATAAATCATTACCCTCACGGGTACGCTCACCTACACCAGCAAACACGGATAAACCACCGTGACCTTTGGCGATGTTATTAATTAATTCTTGGATAAGTACAGTTTTACCTACACCAGCACCACCAAATAAACCAATCTTACCACCTTTTGCATAAGGCTCGATAAGGTCGATTACCTTAATACCAGTAAATAATATCTCAGTTGCGGTAGATAAGTCCTCAAACCTTGGCGCTTCGCGGTGAATTGGCATTCCGTTTTCAGTAGGCAAATTAGGCATACCGTCAATCGACTCACCAATTACATTAAAAAGTCTACCGCGAATTCCTTCACCTGTAGGCATTTTAATTGGGCTACCTGTTGCAGTAACGGCTTGACCGCGCTGCAATCCATCCGTAGAATCCATGGAAATAGCGCGAACGGTGTCATCACCAACGTGCTGTTGTGTTTCCATCACCACACGGGTACCGTCGGGACGAACTACTTCTAGGGCATCATAAATTTTAGGAAGCTCATTGTTTGTGGTATCGAAGTGAACATCCACTACCGGTCCAATAATCTGAGCAATTTTTCCAACAACTTGAGACATGTGTTACAATTTTAAGGGCTTAATTGGCCTTGCTTATTTCGCGTGCAAAATTAGTCCATTTTATATTAATTTTCAGAAGGCATTGGAAATTTTAATTTCTATAATTTTGAACACTTAACTAACAAAGGGTTTTATTGGTCTTTTATAACACCCTATAAAGTTTAAAAATTTGAAGGTTTATTACTCTCTTAGTGATTTTCAGCCTCTTACTAATGCCGTAGTTACCACGGGTACCTTTGATGGAGTCCATATTGGGCACCGGAAAATTCTCTCGCAACTTAACGATCTTGCCCGAAAACATAAGGGAGAAAGTGTTTTACTTACTTTCTTTCCGCATCCACGCATGGTCTTACAACCCGATCTCGAATTAAAACTGCTAAATTCTCAAAAAGAGAAAATTGAACTTTTAAAATCTACTGGCCTCAACCATTTAATCATACATCCCTTTTCTTTAGACTTTAGTCGCACCAGCTCCCTCGACTTTGTCCGTTCGATTTTAGTTAATCAAATTGGCGCTAAAAAATTAGTGATTGGCTACGACCATCATTTCGGCCGTAACCGCGAAGGCAGCTTTGAGCATTTAAAAGAATACGGGCCGGTTTACGGGTTTAACGTGGAAGAAATTGCAGCCCAAGACGTGGAAGAAGTTACTGTAAGTAGCACTAAAATACGGGAAGCGATTAGCTCTGGCACCATCGAAGTGGCTAACCAATATTTACAATACAAGTTTCCTCTCTTTGGACAAGTGGTTAGCGGCGAAAGAATTGGGCACACGCTCGGTTACCCTACGGCCAATATTCAAGTAGAAGATTCCTATAAAATAATTCCCGCCAATGGAGTTTATGCGGTAAGAGTAGAGTTCCCGCACAATAACGACGCGTTCAAATGGGGCATTTGTAATATTGGCATGCGCCCAACCTTCGGCGGGAAATTTCAAACGATAGAAGTACATCTCTTAGACTTTGATGGCAATTTATACGGACAAAACCTCAACTTGCGTTTTTATAAAAGGCTGCGCGAGGAGATGAAATTTGATGGACTTGAAGCTTTAAAACTACAACTGCAAAAAGATGAGCAAGAAGCTCGTACTTATTTTAGCGCTCTTTAGCAACGTCCTGCTTGGTCAAAAAAAACTGGATCGCTTTCTAGCGCATCCCGCGAAAGCGGAACTGCAAAAAGTAGATTTAAGTAACTGTAATTTAGACAGTTTACCTCCAGAACTTGCACTTTGCACTCGACTAGTTGAGTTAAACTTAAGCGATAATAATCTTAGTGAAATTCCATCCTACTTCAGTGGATTTCCTTTGTTAAAAGAACTAAACCTGCAAGAAAATAAATTTACCAGTTTACCACGCTCGCTGGCAGATGCGCCCGCCTTGGAACGACTGCTTTTAGCTCAAAACCCCATTACTCAATTAACGCTTAAAGCAGATGCCTTCCCGCAGCTGATATATTTAGATTTATGGGATTGCGAAATCCAAGATATTGACCCCAGCATTTGTGAGCACTCGAAACTGAAGGAAATTGACTTGCGACGGAATTTCTTAGGCACCCGCGATTTAGAATGGCTTTTTGAATGTGCTCCCCATATAAATATCGAAAGTACTTGGGGCTGTAATTGCGATTAACTAGCGCTTATATCCAAAACGCTTTAAATCAGCCTCGTTAGAGCGCCAGTTTTTACGCACCTTCACGAATAGGTCGAGAAAGACTTTTTTCTTAAAAAAGATCTCCATCCTTTTACGCGCACCGGTGCCAGTTTTCTTAATCATACTGCCTTGGGCACCCACAATAATCCCCTTTTGAGTATTGCGTTCGGTGTAAATATTAGCGCGAATACGAATGATAGTTTCCTCTTCCTTAAACTCTTCCACTTCCACTTCTACCGCGTAAGGGATTTCTTTACTATAGTTAAGAAGGATTTGCTCACGCACCATTTCTTCCACAAAAAAGCGCTCGCTCTTGTCGCTCAAATCTTCCTTATCGAAAAATGGTGGATTTACCGGCAGCATGGCAGATAAACGCTCCTTCAGCATATCTACATTTACCTTTTTCAAGGCTGATAAAGGTAGAATTGCGGCATTGGGAAATTGCCCGTGCCAATAGTTCACTTCCTCCTCTAGCTTCGCCTGATCGATCTTATCAATTTTATTGACAATAATAAAAAGCGGCTCCTGCACCTTCTTCAATTTCTCAAAAAGATCATCGTCTTTTAAAGATCGAATACCTGGTTCGACCAAATATAAAAACACATCAGCATCTTCAAAACTTGCCTTTACGAAATCCATCATGCCTTCTTGCATGGCATAAGCAGGCTTAATAATTCCGGGCGTATCGGAAAATACAATTTGATAATCATCACCGTTTAGCATTCCCAAAATTCGGTGACGCGTTGTCTGCGCCTTGGGCGTGATAATAGACAGTTGCTCTCCCAATAAAGCGTTAAGTAAGGTTGACTTACCTACATTAGGATTACCGATAATGGTAACATATCCAGCGCGGTGATTATTTATTTCTTCCAAATTGTAATTTTTACTCCTTCGTTTAGGCTGCTAAGGATTTGCAAATATCTATTAAGTGAATCAGAATCATAGCAGAGTCTGCGTATTTCTACCGCCACACTAAGTTTTAAATGCTCGGGGGCCAATTCCTGCGCATCTAGCGAAAGCGTAAAATCTTCATTCTCAACTGAACTGGGTGCTTCAATTTTAAAGCGGTAATTTTCGGGTAAACCCTTCAAAGCGCAATTCCACTTGGCTTTTACCAAATAAGGCAAGCAGCTTAGCCTTACGGGAGATGTGTCATTAGATGATAGGATCTCATGAATAGGAATTGTAAAAGTAATCGAATCGGTTTTTAGGACATGGCGATAATTCTTCAGCTTGGTGATGCTATCGCCTTGCCAATGTCGGCTTGGAAGTTGATTATGGACATCCATCAATAAAAAATCGAGAGAATCGGCCAAAAGGTAATCCTGCAAAAGCTTAGAGCGGAAAACGCCATTCCAAATTATTTCGTTTTGGACGCGAAAAAAGCTAAAAGACTCATTAAAGTTAATGTCTGTATTTCGAATAAAATCAGGGGCTACCTCCCGACTAAAATTTAAGGTATCAATGGAAATGGAAAAACTGTCTTGCGGGTTAAAAAGCAGTACTTGTCCCTCACTCAAAGGACTAGGAATTTCATGCAAAAGCGCGAAGTCGCCTAAAATAGGGCCAGCAAAAATGTAAAGCCAATTCGGATTACCCGGCAATTGATAAGCCAAGGCGCGTGCCTGAAACTGCCAAGGGGAAATATAATCGCTTTGTAGCGCACCACTAGCCGCAGATTTTACCAAAGCGAGACGGTAAGGAATTTCAAAATGCTTGAAAAGCTCCTGATAAAAGGAATAAATTAAACCATACTCGGTAAAAACCTTCGGTTCCTCGGGTATGGACTGAAGATGATCTCGAATCGCCTTTTCTTGCAAGGAATGCATCTGCTGTAAAGCGTACCGAAAAGTGTAGGAACTATCGTTTTTAACTTTGGTTACTAAATTTTCTAACTGCAACCAACGATCAGCATATTCACGACTTAAACGCCAATTGCCTTGCGCGTAAACTTCATTGCTGATTATTTGCTCATTACGATCGCGGTAATAGCGCAGAGGCTGTTGCCAAGGACCATAAAATTGCTGCCAACCGAACTGCTCACTTAGGGCGTTTCGATACACGCTGTAGTCGCGCACGGGCCCTTCGTAAAAAATATGACGCAGCAGATCTGGCCAATTATCGGTTTCCTCGCGATCGTAATAATAAATCTGATCTTGCCAATCGAGCCGAACAAAAGGCTGCGAAATTGCGCGCGTGTCGACACCCTGCAGCCCACCATCCGCCGGCACACTATCTACCTTAAAAGAATAAATAAGATTATCCCATTCCCTCTTTTCCTGCTGCTCTACGGCAGATGAGGCCTTATAGCGCAAAGGGCTTTCAGAAATAATAATTAGCTCTTGCAAAGATTCTTCAATGGGCATATCGTCACTAAAAAACAGCTGATAAGGCAAAGGCACCCCCTTACAGGAAACGACGAGTTCCACTATGCATTCGGGTTCTAAAAAATCGAAAGCCAAATAAAAGCTATCGCTGTGCAAAGAGGCATTAATGAGATGCGCGGGGATTTGCGAGTTGATGCTGCTAGATCTCGCCTCGTAGATTAACAAGTTATTTTTCCAAATTCGGTAATCGATATCTAAAAGACGCTCACGTGGTGGAATTCTGATTTTAATCCGCCGATTTTGCGCGATGGATTCCGCGTTAGGGTATTGAAATTGATAATATTTTTGATAGAGTTCGCCGCTAAATCCGCTGTTGGAAGAAAAATATTTGCGGCTTACCACTCTTTTCACAGCGGTAAAGTAGGGAATTCCATAATTATAAACGGGGCGCGGGAAGCTTTCCCAGTTCTTTTCCCAATACTCAGCCTTTAAGCTTTGCGCCTGAATATCAAAGAACAAGGAGCTATAAACAAGACAAATAAAAAGGATTTGGAGGCAGGTTTTTCCTTTCATGGGGTGAAAATACAAGAAAAACTATAAAAGCTTGTGCACTTTGATAAATGCTTATATCTTTGCCGCCCACATCGCGGGGTGGAGCAGTTGGTAGCTCGTTGGGCTCATAACCCAAAGGTCGTAGGTTCGAGTCCTGCCCCCGCTACTAAGAAAAGTCTCGAAGCATTAGCTTCGGGACTTTTTTCATTTTCAGGCGCGGCTAAGCTTGCTTAAGCCGAAGACAGTAAATGGAAAAAGCGAATCGAACGCAGTGAGAGGCGAACTTTTCTTAAGTCAAGCACCCCCCTCCATGGTCCGACCAAGTGAGGAACGAACGCGGGTCAATCCTGCCCCCGCTACTAAGAAAAGTCTCGAAGCATTAGCTTCGGGACTTTTTTCATTTACAGGCGAAGACAAGCTTCATGAATATTGCAAAATTATTTCCCTTCACAGTTTACGCGTTGGGGTGATATGATGGTAAAGCAAAAAAAAAATAACACCAATGCTCTCGGCTGAAATATCGATTATTCGTTACTGACGCGACTTTTTTTAATTACATCTTATTCCAACCGAATTTCCCTTTCCCTAACCCAAGCGCTAAACCGTATGGCTATCGAAAAATCGCATTGCAATTGAATTTCTTCTCCCTCTCCCTCGCCTTCGAGAAACTCAGACAGCGGCCTTGTTGGTTTAATTTTAAAAATGCTTTCACCACTCCTAAGGCTAATCCGAAAAAATTAATCTCAAATATTTTTACTAAATTTATTGCAAATCTGCCTCAATGCTAAAAAAAATACTTGCCCCAATAGTATCATTATTCTTCTTCAGTGCTCAGTCGCAAAATATTTTACGTTTCGAGCAACTAGCTCCTCAAGGATTACCGCAATACCCTACCGATATCCATGTATTTCCCGATCAGTCAGCCATCATTAATGTGGCCGGACCTTATCTTTATCGATTCAAGCTCTTTAACGATTCTACGCTGCAAAATTTCAATTATACTTTGGTCCAAACCGATAGTTTTGTGACGGGTTCGCGCATTGAAGTTCTTTCTAATCGTATCTTCACCAAAGGCAAATACATAACTCGCGATGGTGGCAACACTTGGACACTTATTAAAAGTCCCGATTTTTTTAATTTTTGGTTTTTAAAACCCGACTTCTGGGTTTTTCAAGATGTACTTGGGAAAATATTTACTAGCCGCGATTCTGCTAATACATGGAGCACCGATCATCGTTATTACAAATCTATTTTAGGCGACGAAGATTATTTAAGCCTTATCTTAAAATCCGATAGCAGCATTTACCACCTTTACTCAGACACCATTATCAAACGTGTTGAATGGCCACAGCGCTATCCTGGCAAAGCGCTCCCTCTATACTATCATCAAGTGGACAGCCTGCGCTATCTCTTTGAAGTAGATCTGCAACTTTACCGCTACGAGCTCGACCTAGATACTACTTTCGAAGTAAATGAAATATCTACCCGTAACCGCCCCTTCATAAATATCTACACCCCTGGCAATCAATTTATTCGCGAAGACAATCTTTCTTATGTTTTCCTCTTCGCCGACACTACTATGCAGTGGATAAACCGCAGTAAAATCTATAATGCTGGTTCTTTTGAATATTCTGATGGACGAATGTGGTACAATAGCTACAAACCCTTCCATCCTTTTACATTAGGAAATATTGCCTTCTTCCGCCCCCTTAGCAATCAAAAAGTAATTTGGGGAAATAGCAATAGCAATATAATCGACTACATTGCTAACACTTCATTGGACAGTGTTTTTTACGTTCCCACTAATTTTATAACTAGCAGCGCCGACCTTGTTGGCAGCCCCCATAATAATAACTATTGGCCCTTTAATCAAATGGAATATGGCTTAGGTATCGCTAAACAAGGAAATAAGTTCTTTGAAACAAGAGATGATGGAAAAACCTGGGATGAACATCTTAGTTCTGCAACGGGTATTAGCTCCCTATTTAATGTACACGAATACAATCGTGCGGTAGACACCACCTGCCTTATTGATATTTATTTGCAAAGCGCATTTCCAAGAGACGAAGCCAAGGTTAATCTATACGATGGCAGCACAAACGTCTTACGACAAATAAGCTCCGATGTGAATACAGGCGAATTCCTGAGTACAGTGCAAGATATTGGCTTCAAAAACTGCGATACTGGCTCGGTAATTATCGACCATAGACTGTACCGCACCAATAATGCAGGCAGTACATTTGACAGTCCTTTTACCGATACCAAATTTTTCAATTTCAAAAGAATTGAGAATAACTTTTACCTCAGCTCCGACTCAGGTGTTTACAAGTCCAACAACTATTACGACTGGCAGTTAATTGGCGGAAAAGCTTTTAACAAAAGGCTCGATTATATCTTCAACGATTCGATCTATTTCAATATTCGTTCGAACCCAACAGTAGAATATAGCCTCGATGCTGGAAATAGTGTTGCTAAAGCTAGTATAGATCTTGCTTACCCTTACTTATACAGCGCGGCCGGAGTAGGTGATTCTGCTTTATTAGTAAGCTCGGTAGCAGGCGTTCTCTTTAAAATTTACCTCCCCTGGGCAACTGTCCCAATCGCATTGGAAGAAGAAGCTATTCAACTCCCCAAAATTTCCATTTTCCCGAATCCCAACCGCACTGGTTTCATCTCTATAGATGCGTCCGTAGACTTTAATAACTATAAAGTTTATAACATAAAAGGTCAAGAAATCGCTCGTGGGCAGATGCGTAAAAACCAAAAAAAGCTCCAAATAATAAAGCCACAGTCGGGCATTTACTATTTAGAGCTTAATACGGATAAAGGATTTCAATTCCGTACAAAAATTGTATTTGAATAATCCTTAAATCTATAAATACCGTTTTTCTCTTTCTTGAATAAAGGTTTCTACTATAAACTCTATATTATTATAGATGAGCGGCTTGGTAATAAATCCTTTCACTACATCAAATTCGTTCGCCCTTTGTTGATCCTCTTTGATTAGGGAATTACTCATAGCAAAAATGATGGTTTCCTTGTAAGCGAATCGTTCCATATACTCGGCTAAAAACTCAAAACCATCCATCACTGGCATGTAGATATCGAGGAGTATTACCGCCGGAAAATCTTGCTCTGCGGTTTCTAACCTTTGTAATTCCTCTATGCCCTCAGCTCCGTCAGGAAAAAGCGAAACCTTCGCCCCAGAATAATTACGAGTAATGATATTTTTAAGAACAAAGCTGTTTACTTGATCATTATCAACGATCATTATGTTCAATTCCGCATCTATCATATTTGCTTCGTTTTTGATGGCGAAATACCAAACTTATCTTTGTACGCCTTTCCAAAATAACTTAAGCTACGAAAGCCCAAAACATGCGACACTTCAAATATGCTAAGCTCTTCGGTTTGCAACATATTCTTCGCTTTACTTAAACGGAAATCATTAATGTACTGAATGGGAGTCATTCCAGTTAAACGTTTTACCTCACGCTCTAATTTAGGCGTAGAGAGATTCATCAGCTCAGCTATTTCTGGGATGCTAAATTTACGGAAGCGAAAGTGATTTACCAACAAAGCCTCCATGTGCGAAAGCACGGGGTCTTTCACGCCAAAGTCGTGATTGATAGGCGCCGAGATATCGTAGATGCGCTGCAATTGCTCGCGGGTTTTCAGCAAGTTATTTACTCGTGCTAAGAGAATATCGAATTTAAAGGGCTTCACAATATAATCGTCTGCCCCAAACTTATAGCCATCAATGCGACGCTCATCTTCCCCTAATGCAGTTAGCAAAATGATAGGGATATGCATCGTGCGATCGTTAGACTTTACACCTTCCGTCAGTTCATAACCATTCATCTTAGGCATCATAATGTCACTGATGATAATATCAGGTAAATTTAGCCTACACTTCTCCAAGCCTTCCAAGCCATTGGTGGCTTCGTAAACCACAAAATAATCCTCAAAAAGAGCGGTCATAGAATTTAAGAGCTTCTCGTTATCTTCTACAATTAATAATTTCTTTTGCATAATTTAAGATTTAGGGAGAGTTATAGTGAAGGTGCTTCCTTGCCCCTCTTCACTTTGAAGTTTTATTTTTCCTTTATGCAGGTTCACAAATTCTGAAACAATAGATAAGCCTACTCCGGTGCCAGAAATGTTACCCACGTTGGATCCACGATAAAAAGACTGAAAAATGCGGGTTTGATCTTCTTCAGGAATACCAATACCCTTATCTACTACTAATATTTGCAACGCATCTGTTTGATAGCGTAAACGGACTTTCACATCTACAACCTCGTTAGAAAACTTAATGGAATTACCAATTAAATTGGTAAACACATAGCGCATTAACGAATAATCGGCCTGTATTTCAAAAGGCTCACCGCCTTCGATAATTAGTTCGAGCATATAATTATTTTCTTCGCCCTTATAGATATCCAAGAGGTCAGTAATTAATTGCTTCACATCTACGGCAGTGGTATTAAAATTCCTCCTCCCTATCGTTAAGCGCTTCAGCTCTAGCATATCCATAATCATATCGTTTAAACGATCTACTTCTTCCTCCATCGTTGCTAAACCAACCGTAAGAAGTTTAGGACTTTGCTTTACTTTTAGCATTTCTATATTCGCTTGAATAATAGCCAAAGGAGTTTTAAACTCATGACTAGCAATGGAGTAGAGATTAGTTTTAAACTTAGACAGCTCCTGTTCTTTCGATAAGGCCTGCATAAGATCGTCGGTTAGATGAACACTTTCTGTAATGTCTCTGGTGGTACTTAAGCTGCGGTAATTCATGCCAGGCTCTAGAATAGTATAAGTAGTTTCAAGCCAACGTAGCTTGCCTTTACCGTGCTTAATTTGGTAGCGGATGCGTGTACCCGGCTGCTCAAAAAAGCGCATCAGAGTATTAAAGTCCATCTCATTAATAAACTGTTCGCTTAAAAAGTCGGTTAATTTCTTGCCTAAAAGGTCCTCCGACGGAAAGCCTAGGATATCTTTTGAACTGGGCGTAGCAAAGCGAATTGAATTGTCTCCATCATGCAAACACACCAAATCGGTGGTATGCATGGCAATGAGCTGAAACACGCTTATGGAGGAAAACATAACCCAAGTTATTAGATTAACAATAATACAACAAAATTAGCTAAACTAGCACCGACAAAGAGACCCAGACTAGCTAAAAATAAAAAAGCCTCCAAATTTGGAGGCTTTCTAATATAATATGAAACTATTTTTTACTAGTAGCGGTAGTATTCTGGCTTGTATGGGCCTTCCACTTTCACACCAATATAAGAAGCTTGGTCATCACTTAAAGTTTCTAACTCAACCCCTATTTTCGCCAAATGTAATTGAGCTACTTTTTCATCGAGGTGCTTAGGTAATGTAAAAACTTCGTTGGGATATTTCTCAGCATTTAACCAAAGTTCGATTTGCGCTAAAACTTGATTGGTAAAGCTATTAGACATTACAAAACTTGGGTGACCGGTTGCGCAACCTAAGTTTACTAAACGCCCTTCTGCTAAAAGCAAAATATCGCTACCATTAATGGTGTACTTATCTACTTGTGGCTTAATTTCCACATGACTAGCGCCGTGATTAGATTTCAACCAAGCCACATCGATTTCATTATCAAAGTGGCCGATATTACAAACGATGGCCTTGTCCTTCATAATTTCGAAGTGACGACCTTTCACGATGTCTTTGTTTCCAGTAGCAGTAATGATGATATCCGCTTCAGGAATGGCGTTGTCCATTTTCTTAACTTCAAAACCATCCATTGCCGCTTGTAAAGCACAAATTGGATCAATTTCCGTAACGATTACTCTACAACCAGCTCCGCGTAAAGAGGCCGCGGTACCTTTACCTACATCACCATAACCAGCTACAACAGCCACTTTTCCGGCCATCATAATATCAGTAGCTCTACGAATTGCATCAACGGCAGATTCGCGACAACCGTATTTATTGTCGAACTTAGATTTAGTAACAGAATCGTTTACATTAATGGCTGGCATGGGTAAAGTACCGGCCTTCATACGCTCGTATAAACGGTGTACACCTGTAGTAGTTTCTTCACTTAAACCTTTTACGCCGCCGGCTAGTTCAGGATAAGTATCTAAAACCATATTGGTTAAGTCGCCCCCATCATCTAAAATCATATTTAAAGGCTGACGATCCTCTCCGAAAAATAAAGTTTGTTCGATACACCAATCAAACTCTTCTTCGTTCATACCTTTCCAAGCATAAACAGGAATTCCTGCTGCTGCGATAGCCGCTGCCGCGTGATCTTGTGTAGAATAAATATTACAAGACGACCAAGTTACGTCCGCTCCTAACTCTACCAGGGTTTCAATTAACACCGCTGTTTGAATGGTCATGTGTAAGCAGCCAGCAATACGCGAACCTTTTAAAGGCTTCTCCGCACCAAACTCCTCTCTCAAAGCCATTAAACCTGGCATTTCCGCCTCAGCTAATTCAATCTCTCTTCTACCCCAATCTGCTAAAGAAATATCTTTAACTTTGTATGGAGTGTAATTTCCTACCTTCGTACTCATATCTAAATTTAGGTGTTATAAATTTTCGCCAAAGATACCCTAAATCTCGGCAATAAAAAGCGTAACTCATTAAGATGGCTTTACATAGAATCTATAAATGGCAATGGTTAGAAATAGCTCTATGGAAAATCGAGCTTGACGATCAGATAGAAGCAGAAAATCTTCAGCTATCTCCCGCCGATAAAGAAAAGTGGCGGAAAATCAAACATCCCGGTAAACAAGCCGAATTTCTATCTTCACGCGCGGCCTTAAAATATCTCATAGAAGATATTGATGGCTTGAGCTTTACTAAAGAGGGAAAACCGCAAGTAAAAAACTTTCAAGGAGTATCTTTAAGTCATTGCCATAATTACGCCGTAGCGGCCATTAGCCGAAATTTAGATATAGGAGCAGATGTCGAAAATTACCGCGATCAATTTCCTAAAATTGCTAAGCGCTTTTTAAGCGACCAAGAACTCAACTCACTAAGCAAGACAGAATCTTTACGACAATTAGCGGCTTTTTGGTGCGCCAAAGAAAGCTTAATAAAACTCACTGGCAATACAAAACTCGATCTCAGAAAAGACTTGCGCGTTTCGCCCATCAACCTCAGTAATAGGCAAGTATGCCAAGGATTAATCCGCGAAAATCGGCAATTAATCGCGCATCCTGTTTTCATAAAATCAGAAGCAGATTTTTGCTTAGTATTTAGCTACAGAAAGCCGAATTTAAGCTAAATCCTAAAAGGATAATTTAGTAGGTTTGTAGCCCATGAATAGGAAGGCCATTTCACCTATAATTACCGCTGCTAAAGCCCATTCAAAAAAGCTACTAGCCGTATTAATTGATCCTGACAAATTAGAGGAGCATGCTCTTATTAATTTAGTGCAGGAAGCTAATGCTGCAGCGGCTGATTTGATTTTTATCGGTGGCAGCCTTATCACTGGCACCAGCCTGGATACCTGTATCGAAACTGTAAAAGAGCACAGTGAAATTCCAGTAATCCTATTCCCGGGAAGCATTATGCAGGTTTCGCCTAAGGCAGATGCGATCTTATACATGAGTTTAATTTCAGGTCGTAATCCCGACCTTTTAATTGGTAATCAGGTTATTTCTGCGCCTTATATTAAACAAATTAATCTCGAAACACTTTCTACCGGCTATATGTTAGTTGACTGTGGGCAAAGTACTACGGCAATTTACATGAGTGGTAGCGCTCCTCTACCCTACAACAAACCGGAAATTGCAGCTTGCACGGCTATGGCAGGCGATATGCTTGGCTTAAGTCAGTTTTATTTAGATGGAGGCAGCGGAGCGGATAAAACCGTAAACCCAGAAATAATTAAGGCGGTACGTGCCGCAGTAGATAAACCGATTATTGTTGGCGGTGGAATTCGCAATGCCGCTCAAGCTAAATTAATCTGTGAGGCTGGAGCCGATGTAATTGTAATAGGTAATGTTACTGAAGAAAATCCCGCTATTATTAAAGAAATAGCCTCCACCATACATAGCTTTTAAATGACTATTAGTGTTGAAATCTCCATGCACCCTCTTTCCGAAAATTATCTAGAAAGAGTAGATGCTTTTATTAAAAACTTGCAAAATTACCCTCAAATCAAAGTGGTGGTGAGCCCCCTTAGCACGCAAGTTTTCGGTGATTCTACTCAAATATTTAGGGCATTAGAAAAAGAAATTACCCATGCTTTCATCGCCGGTCAGGCTCCTTTTGTTTTAAAGGTTTTAAAAGATGACCTTTCCAATATGGACTTATCCGCTTATTAATGCGGAACTACCTAAAGCAGATTGAGTGGTTCGCCGTTATTAGCAGCATTGCTTATACGGTATTACTAACCTATCAAATCGTGTGGTGCTGGCTTTTCGCATTTCTTGCGGCTATCGCCTTCATCTACCTCTGTTATGTAAAAAAAATATACGCCGAATTCGTCTTACAAATCTTTTACCTTCTAATGGCTCTTTATGGCTACTTCAACTGGGATATCAGCCTTTTTGAAGATTTGCAAAGCTTAGGATGGGAACTAAACCTTGGCTTGGTATCCATCGGTTTTTTACTTAGCATCGCTTCAGGCTACAGCCTAAAAAAATACAGTGATGCTGAACTACCTTGGTTGGATAGTTTCACCACGGTTTTCAGCATAATAGCCACCGCATTAATGGTTAGTTTATTACCCGAAAATTGGTTGTATTGGATCGTAATCGATACGGTTTCCATTTACCTTTACATGCAGCGAGGATTGAAGCTTACTGCTATTTTATTTGTTGTTTATACATTTTTAGCCATTAACGGCTATCTAACTTGGATCTAATGAAGATTGTAGTAACAGGCGCTGAATGCAGCGGAAAATCCCAGCTTTGCGCTGAACTAGCAGAAATTACCCACAGCCGTTGGGTACCCGAATTTGCACGGGAATACTTAGAAAAAAACGGACCTGATTACAACTATCAAGATTTTATGAAAATCCTCGATGGCCATCGTCGTCGCCAAGCAGAAGCGCTTCATATTAATGCGGAATTGGTTTTTCTAGATACGGATCTCATTAACTTTCAGGTATGGGCCGAACGTAAATTCGATAAAATTCCCCCTGCCCTTTTAAGCTTAAAAGAATCTACCGAAGGGAAAATCTACTTTATATGCTACCCCGATTTAGAATGGGAAGATGATCCTTTGCGTGAAAACCGCGATTTTCAAATGGAGATTTACCAAAGGCACCTAGACTTAATTAAAGAGTTTAAAAGACCTTTTGCCATTATTAGAGGCCAAGGGAAAGATCGCTTAAGAAGAGCTTTGGATGCACTGCAAGAATTTCAGGAGAAAGAAGAGGATTAGGTTCTAGTAGTTAGTAGTTAGTAGTTAGTAGTTAGTAGTTAAAATAATAAAAAAGCGCTAGTCTATAAATAATGCTAGCGCTTTTCTTTTCTATAATAACGTGAGTTCGACCTGAAATTATAGCCTCAAATTTAATCCTATCACTTTAAGGCAAGTAGCTATTCGTAAATAGCTGCTGGAGCTGCTCATCCGACAACTCCAATAAACCTTGCTCTCGCATCCAATTCGCGTAGTTTTGCCATTTAGCTTCTTGCATTACACCCCAAGTTTTACCCTTCATAAAATGCGAGTGTATATCTTCCATGGCGGCCTGTACAAATAAGGAATCATGCCAGTTTTCATGATCTTGGCTCGCTCGGATTTTCGCCAGCGATTCCATCGGATTTTTAGCCACTTCTGCATAAGCGCGCGCGAATACTTTTAACAAACGGCGACAACGCTCAGCCGCGGCTGAATCCATTTTACTGGGAGCCATAATTACCGACGAGTATCCATAAGGAACGCCATAATCATTGGGGATAAAACTCACTAAGTCTATTCCTTCCGCCTTAGCCATAGCCGCTTCCCAGTGCAAAAACACCCAAGCCACTTGCCCTGAATCTTGCTTAAAAGCCTCCCAAACTTGCAATCTACCGGGCTGCTTTACCTGATAAATCGCTTCACCACCATCATAACGAATCATACCATTAAGAATCTCATGCTCCAGGGGGGTATGATAACCTAAGTAAATCGCATCTTCAATTTCCGCGGGCCTGTTTACCTGCGCATCTGCCTTGAGCACAAAAGCGCTGCGATCGGCTTGTAAAATTGTGGCAACTGCCTGCGCTCTCACCCCGGTACTATCTGCTGCAAAAGCAAAAAGATGCTCGGATGGACCCACCGCGAAATCTACCTCTCCCTCTAAAAGTCGAAAAATCGGCTTCTTCGTATAATTGTCAATTTCGGGGCTATCCCACTTTAGGTAAATGCCTTCCTCCTCAAACCATTCGGCTTGCTCGGCTAATAAAATGCCCGCATGTAAAACATTGGGAGTCCAGTCTAAAGCTAGCCGTATCGTGTCCAGGCCAGTGCTTTGGTTTAAGCTTTTGCCCACTTCGGTAGATGCGTTTTTATTCTGCTTACAAGCAATTAATGCCATAAGCGCCAGTACAAATGCATACTTTTTCATAATCTTCTAAAAAACTAGTCTTAAAGTTGCATAAGCATGTAACGGAGCTTGGACGAAATAAGCGGGTCCACCATTAAAATCGGGCGCTCCGTAAGTGTAATAGAGTTCATTCGTTAGGTTATTCACTTGAACGCTTAATGAATGCTTTTGGTAAAAATTCCAATTGGCATTAAGATTTAGGACCAAAGAAGACGGCACCATTAAATCCTCATTATTCGTAAGCTCCATAAACTGTTCGCCCAAATAACGCGCCCCAATACCGAAGCTAAAGTTTTTGATGGGTTTATAATTTAAGTCGAATTGACCATTTACCTGAGGACTTAAAATTGGAGTGATATTTTCGAATGTCTCATTCGAACCCGCTGGCTGATAGCTACTAATCTGCGCCTGCAGCAAACTAATTTGCCCAGTTAAATTAAGTCGATTCGGACTTTGAGAAAAAGTATTACCCACATCCCAATTACCATTAAGCTCAATTCCTTGTCGGGTACTGGCTTGCTGGTTAAGAAAAACTTGCACAAAGCCCTCGGGAATATATTCGCCGATGGGCGCAATTTCGTTTTCAAACTGCATAAAGAAGAGGTTTAACTCTAAAGCGACACTTTCTGTATTCCAACGCGTCCCTACTTCAACATCGTTTACATACTCCGCTTGAATGGAATTAACATCCCTCGCCAAAGCAATATTGGAAGCATTTACCGCCGTAGCACCTAACACATCGAAGCGGGTGGGCTCACGACCGCTGCGCCCGAAAGAAGTATATAGCTGCCAGTTCCTATTCACGTGGTAGCTAATCCCCAGTTTTGGATTTAAGAAAGTATAATTGCGAGTAGGAATAGCGGGAGCTTCGCCTAAAAAATTTCGATCGGCTCCTAAATTTAAAGCCAACTGACGCAATTGTACATCGGCATAAATTTTCAGGTTTTCACTGCCGCTAGATCCGATACTAAAGGCCTTTTCCCATTTCGCAAAGAGGGCAATTTCATCTTTAGTACTCTCGTCTTCGTAATAGGGATTGTTACGATTCGGAATGACGTATTCTAAATTTCGGCGACTAAAAGTATAGGCATGCAAACCAATACTAAAGTCACCCGCCATACCTGTTTTTGCATTGTAATTAGACATTAAGCCCGTGTGGGTATTGTAGAGCGGATAATTGATCTGCTCGAAACCTCCCAAAGAATCGGTGGCATAACCGAAGGGAAAGTCACCCCCTGCTCCACCATAATACAGCGTCGAAACGAGGCTGCTTTTCACACCGATGCGATAAGTATGCTGCAATTGAAAAAGATACTGACCGAAATTATCGATGTCGTTTTCCGAAACCAAATTGGTACGCGGATCTTGTTCAATCAAGGCCAAAGGAACAGGAGTGTATCCCAAACCATTCTGGCTTTGACCCGCAAATCCCGTAAACTTAAAGGCATGCTTCTCCCCATAATAAGCGCCAGAGAAAAACAGTGAATTGGCGGCGGTACTGGTATTGTAGCGGTAGCCATCACTTTGAATTCTACTCATACGTGCATAAAATGCGGTGCGGTTTTCTTGCAAGCCCGTGCTTACTTCCGCACTTGCCCTTAAAGTATTAAAGGAGCCACCCGTAAATTGTACTTCTGCGGAAGGCTTGGCATTGGCTAGTGAAATAGACTCAAAATTAATTGAGCCGGCATAGGAGGAAACGCCATTGCTACTCGTGCCCACTCCGCGCTGAATTTGTACCGATTCGATGCTATTCCCAAAATCTATAAAATTGGAAAAGAACACCCCTTGATCGATCATATCATTAAGTGGCACCCCATTTAGGGTAATATTAATGCGGGTTTGATCCATTCCGCGCAAGCGCATTTGTCCATAATTGCTGAGGCCCGTACCCGATTCGGAATAGGAGACTAACGAAGGACTTAACTTTTCTAAAAGAAAGGCCCCATCCTGACCAAAAAATTGTTTTTCGATTTCTTTGCGATTAACTGTAACCTGCGCAAGGGGGGCATTTTCGGCCGCACGTATGGCAGAGATGGTTACTTCCTCTAACTGTTCTACGCGCAAGCTATCCTCGGCGTTTTGAGCTTTAGTGACTTGGGAGCTCAATCCCAATACTGCTAGAACTAGTAGTCGTCTTTTCATAAAAGTAAATTATGAAAGGAAAACCGGGGTATGTTCCTAAATTATTATTAATTAAATTTCTTGGATGCCTTTAACATCCTTTCCCTACGCCAGCATTATCTGGATCAGGTGCTTACCGCAAGAAGCGGTAATGGGTATAATCTCAGCCCACAATTAAATGTGAGCACCCCGTGAGAAGTGGCAAAGGTATATTATTTCTTAACTCAGCGGTCATCCTTCATTTTTATTATAGTTTTGGCCGCCGAAAATCATTTTATGAAAAAGCTATTTAGCCTTCTCTTGGTATTGTCAGCCTCGGCAACTTATGCCCAAGAACTCCTTGACACCGTGGTGGTTTCGGCCGCAGCTTACAAGCAAAGTCTGCTTAACAGCAATCGCAATGTGCAAATTATTAATCGCACAGAAATTAAAGAAGCACCCGTAAATTCGGTAGCAGAACTCTTGGATTTCATCACTGGTGTAGATGCGCAGCAAAGAGGAATTTTCGGCACCCAAACGGATCTTAGCATTAGAGGCGGCACTTTCGAACAAGTTCTAGTTCTAGTAAATGGCGTGCGTTTAAGCGACCCACAAACTGGTCATCATTTAATGAACCTTCCTTTTGCCCTTAACGATATTGAAAGAATTGAAGTCCTTATGGGCGGCGCATCCTATATTTTTGGTGCCAATAGTTTTAGTGGCGCTATTAATATCATCTCCCGGAAAAATGAGGGCGAAAAAACCAATGCAGAAATCCAAATTGGCGGCGGCAGCTTCAATAGTTTCAACTCACAGGCTAGTGTGGATTGGAGTGGCAAAAAGCATAATTCACGCATTAGCGCTGGCCATAATCGCTCGGGCGGATTTAAAGAAAATACCGATTTCGACCTCAGTACTTTATGGACGGAAAGTAACTGGAACATAAAGGGCAATAGCTTAAAATTTAATGGTGGTTTTAACCTGCAAAATTTCGGAGCACAAAACTTCTACTCTACTCGCTTTCCCGAGCAATATGAAAAAACCCGTACCCTAAACAGCAGTTTAAGTTGGGAGCAAAATTTGGGTAAATCTACCTGGAGTAGTCAGCTCTATGCCCGCAGTAATTGGGACGAATTTCAACTATTTAGAGAAGGAGAAGGCTATTACCAATACAGTAACGGTCTATTTATTAGCGGAAACGATACCGTCCCCAACTGGTATAGCGATCACAACTATCATCGCTCAGAAGTTTACGGCCTAAGAAGTAGCGTAAACTTAGAAAGTAAATGGGGTACAACCAACCTAAATGTTGATTATCGTTACGAGCAAATTCGCAGTACCAATCTTGGGAAACCATTAAGCGAACCTATAAGCGACGAAGCACGCGGCAGCTTTACCCTAGGCGACCAGAGAAACAATATCTCGCTTGCCGCCGAGCATTTGATAAGCTTCCAAAAAGTAAATATAAATGCGGCTTTACAGATAAACTATAACGATGTGTTCGGACTGGGTTTCTATCCCGCCTTAAATGCGGGCTATCGCTTTAACAAACAGCGTATTTTTGCAAGCTTCAACCGTTCTTTTCGTTTACCCAGTTTTACCGAGTTGTATTATAATATCGGCGGCGCCCAAGGCAGTGAAAACTTAGCTCAAGAAGAATCCTTTAACTACGAAATTGGCTACCGCTTGCTAAATAAAAACTGGCACTTCAATGCCACAGTTTACCGCCGCATGGGCACCAATATTATCGATTGGACCCAAGATTGTGACACTTGTAATTTATTAGCTAGCAATGCCCAAAGCGCAAATTTCACGGGTGGGGAACTCAGTCTCGCTTATAATCTAAAGCCCTCTTTGGGGTCGCTCTATCTCAATAATATCAATTTCGGCTTTAGCTACAACCAGAGCGATGCCATTGAAAACCCGCCCTATTATTCGGTTTATGTGCTCGACTATCTTAACTACAAGTTGAATTTGCGTTTAATGCAAAAATTAACTGATCGTTTAAGCTTGATGTACACCATCAGCTATCAACAACGTGAAGGAAGTTTTATTAGAGTAGGTGGTGGCAGTCCCGAAAACTATGAGCCAGTTTTGCTCATTAATGCCAGCGCTCATTATCAATTAAAAGCAATGCGGTTTTACCTGCGAGCTCAGAATATTGGCAATCAACGCTATTTCGATCATGCCAATGTAGAGTTACCCGGATTTTGGTTGAGTGGAGGATTGAGTTTTAAGTTCTAGGCCGTCGCTCCTGAAATTTACAATTCCTTGCGAATCTCCGCTAGGGCCTGTTTAATCATTTTCAGTTTGGTAATAACCTCTGCAACCTGAGCCGTATCTTCCTTATTAGCTTTAAGCTTAGCCTGTGCTCCTTTTAAGGTAAAGCCACGCTCTTTCACTAAATGGTGTATCAACTTCAAATTATGCACATCTTTTGGGGTAAAAAGACGATTGCCCTTCTTGTTTTTCTTAGGTTTAAGGATATCAAACTCCTTTTCCCAAAAGCGAATTAAAGAGGCATTAACATCGAACATGGCCGAAACCTCCCCCATGCTGTAATAGCGTTTTTCGTCGTCGATTGCTTCTTCTTGCATTAGTCGAATGATTGGTTAGACTGACTGGCCATTTCGATAATGGTATTGAATTCTTCAGCTGATAATTCGCCGTAATAGAAGTTTACTGGATTAAGTCTTTCGCCATTTAAATGCACTTCATAATGCAAATGTGGTCCGCGCGAACGACCAGAGTTGCCTACGAAACCGATAAGATCGCCCCGTTTCACCTTCTGCCCCACACTTACATTATAATCATTAAGGTGGGCGTAAATAGTTATATAACCATAACCATGGTCAATGCGAATATGATTTCCGAAGCCGCTCGATTTAGAGTCGGCGCGAATTACCTCACCATTGCCCGTGGCATAAATAGGAGTACCTATTTCGGCCGAGAAATCCATCCCGAAGTGCATTTTGGGCGCTTTGGTAAATGGATCTAAACGCCAGCCATAACCAGATGCCATGCGTCTTAAATTTTCGTTGGCTACTGGCTGAATGGCAGGAATACTTGCTAAAAGCTCCTTTTTATCCTTAGCCATTTCCACAATATCATCGAAGGATTTACTTTGCACATAAACCTCCTTCGTAAGTTTATCGAGACGCTTGGAAGTCGATTTTATTAAGTCACTATTCTCAAATCCTTCTAGCTTGGCATAACGATTTGCCCCGCCAAATCCTGCTTCACGCACCGATGCCGGCAAGGGTTCTGCTTCAAAAATTACCCGGTAAATATTATCGTCTCTTTCTTGCAAATCGCTTATTACGGTGCTTACCTGGTCCATTCTTTCGTTAAGAATAGAAAACTGAATTTCCATATTTTCCAGCTCTCTAAGTAGACGCTTCTCCTTGGGAGAGTCAATAAAACTGTCGGCAAGGAGAATTAATACAAAAGCCGCTAGAATTACTGAAGCCATGTAAATCAAGCCATTACGCAAGCGATATGCTGCGTTTTTCTCTATTTTTCGATAAGAAAGTGTTTTCGGGTCGTAATAGTACTTGACCTTCGCCATAATCCTTAATTTTGGCCTGCGTTAAAAAGACATTTAGGGCTTCGAAGATACAATAGCTCGCAGTTTTTATCAAGCGTAAGATTTTAGGTAATAAACAAGCCTTTGTTTAATTCATTATGAGTACAAATACTAAGTGGACCGCCCAAGCCATTCGTCAACAATTCTTAAACTTTTTTGCGGAAAAAGGTCACAGCATCGTTCCTTCAGCCCCGCTGGTAATAAAAGGCGACCCTAGCCTGATGTTTACCAATGCGGGAATGAATCAGTTTAAGGATGCTTTTCTAGGAAACGCTGAGGCAGAAGCACCCCGTATAACGGATAGCCAAAAATGTTTACGGGTTTCGGGCAAACACAACGATTTAGAGGAAGTAGGTCATGATACCTATCATCATACTATGTTCGAAATGTTGGGCAACTGGAGTTTCGGCGATTATTTTAAAACCGATGCCATCCGTTGGGCCTGGGAATTACTGACCGAAGTATATGGCATCGATCCTGATAAATTATATGTTACTATTTTCGAAGGCGATAAAGAAGATCGACTGGAGCGCGACAGTGATGCCGCCCAAGAATGGGAAAAGTGGATTGCTAAAGACCGTATCCTAAATGGCAACAAAAAGGATAACTTTTGGGAAATGGGCGCCACTGGCCCTTGTGGCCCCTGCTCTGAAATACACATCGATTTGCGCGATGAGACCGAAAAAGCAAAAATTAACGGCGCCGATTTAGTAAACCAAGATCACCCCCAAGTGGTAGAAGTGTGGAACTTGGTATTTATGGAGTTCAACCGCATGGCCGATGGCAGCCTTAAAAAACTACCCGCACAACACGTGGATACTGGTATGGGCTTCGAGCGCTTATGCATGGCTTTGCAAGGGGTGCAATCTAATTATGATACCGACGTTTTTCAACCTATTATTAAAAAAATTAGCGCTATCACTGGCGTAGATTACGGTAAAAATGAAAAGAGTGATATCGCCTTACGCGTTATTGCCGATCACCTGCGTGCTGTGGCTTTCGCTATTGCAGACGGACAACTAACCTCCAATACCGGCGCTGGTTATGTAATCCGTCGCATTTTAAGAAGAGCAATTCGCTATGGCTTCTCCTATCTTAACACCAAAGAAGCTTTCATTTACAAATTAATCGACACCCTCGCCGATCAAATGGGTGAAGCATTCCCTGAACTCTTAAAGCAAAAGGAATTAGTGAGTCGCGTCATTCAGGAAGAAGAAAATTCATTCTTACGCACTTTAGAAACTGGCCTAAACCGTTTAGATCAAATCTGCCTCGAGCATAAAGATGGGCCTATTGCTGGCGCTTTAGTTTTTGAACTGTACGACACCTTTGGTTTTCCGCCTGATCTTACGGGCCTAATTTTAAAGGAAAGAGGCCTCAGTTTTGACGAGCGTGAATATGATGCCGAAATGATGCAGCAAAAAGAGCGCGCTCGTGCCTCCAGTAAGGTAGATACGGGCGACTGGGTAATTATTGAAGAAGACGATAAAGAAGAATTTGTAGGCTACGATCACACCGAAGCCAAGGTGCGCATTACGCGTTACCGCGAAGTTTTAGCGAAAAAGAAAAAGCAATACCAACTAGTTTTAAATCTCACTCCCTTTTACCCAGAAGGCGGAGGCCAGATTGGTGATACGGGGAAATTAGTTTCCGAAAATGAGAGTCTAGAAATTCTCGATACTAAAAAAGAGCATGGGCTAATCATACATTTCAGCGATAAGCTTCCGCAAGATGTGTCCCAACCATTTCAAGCAATTGTAAATGCAAATAAGCGTGAAAACACCAGTCTTAACCACTCGGCCACGCACCTTTTACACCAGGCCCTGCGCGAAGTATTAGGCACGCACGTAGAACAGAAAGGATCGCTAGTTAATGATCAATATCTGCGCTTCGATTTTAGCCATTTCAGCAAATTGAGCAAGGAAGAAATCGATACTATTGAAAGCTTGGTAAACGAGAGAATTCGCGCTAATTTCAATTTGGAAGAATTCCGTCAAATCCCGATCGAAGAAGCCAAAAACATGGGCGCAATGGCCTTATTTGGTGAGAAATACGGCGATACAGTGCGCGCCATTAAATTTGGGGAAAGCATAGAACTTTGCGGTGGAATTCACGTGCCAGCTACTGGTAAAATTGGCGTTTTCACTATTGTAAGTGAAGGAGCCGTTGCCGCAGGCATTCGTCGTATTGAAGCCTATACTGGCGCGAAAGCTCAAGATTTTTATCGCTCTAAGGTAGATCTACTGCACGAAATTCAACTGGAGCTTAAAAACCCAAAAGACCTAGTGGCGGCTTTAGCCAATCTTAAAAATGAGAACCAAGGACTGAAAAAGCAAGTAGAAGCTTTTCAAGCTGCGCAAGCCGCCCAAGAAAAAAAGAATTGGGCCATGGGATTAGAAAATGTTAATGGTTTTGACCGCCTAATTTTAGAAAGTAAATTAGATGCCAAATCAATTAAAGATGCTCTTTTTCAATTAAAAGCAGAACACCCACGCTTAATAGCGGTGGTAGGCAGCCGTGCCGATGAAAAAGCACAAATTGCAGTGGCCATTGGCGACGAACTTTTAGCTGAAAAAGAATGGAAAGCAGGTAATTTAGTAAAAGAATTTGCGGCCGAAATTCGCGGAGGTGGTGGCGGACAAGCCGCTTTTGCTATGGCTGGCGGCACTTACCCTGCAGGATTAGATAAAGCGCTTAACAAAGCCAAAGAATTATTAAATTAAGCACATGAAAAAACTTATTCTCCTTAGTTTATTCCTTAGTAGTTTTAGCGCTTGGGCGCAGCCAGACGAGGAAATTGTTTATTATACAGACAGCAAGGTAAGTGAATCTAAATTTCGCTTACACTTAAATGCTAATCCCTATTATACCGACATGCGTCTTATTAACGACGATGCGGCCAATAGCCTCATTAATTCGTTTAATGAAGATAATGAAACGAGAGGTGGTTTTGCCTTTAATTTCGGACTAGACCTTTTCTATGAATTAGCCCCTTCTTTTCATGTGGGCTTGGGAGTAAATCGCGCTTTTGGTCGTTATACGGTAGAAGGTGCTAGCCTAGACTTAGACGGCGATGGCATCTACTTCAGTGCCAATGACAAAGTAGAAGTTAGCATGATATCCGTACCCCTTAAGGTCAATTTCAACACCAGTATTTCCGACGTATTTAGCCTAGAAGTAATTCCCATGGTAGAGATGAATTTCTTGGATAGCTATGTTGCTAATATCGATTACAGCGACCCCAGCATTGACGACATCGTATTAAACTTAAGCGACGATTTACGCGCTTTAAACTGGACAGTAGGCCTTTCCCTCGGCGGAACCTATTGGTTTAGCGATAACTGGGGAGTATTTATGCGTGCCTCGGCCAAGTACATGCTTAATGATATGATTGCCCAAGATTGGCCGCGTGAAACTCTGATCAATTTCGGAGGAAACATAGGCTTACAGGTTAAGTTCTAATCTCTTCAAAATATATATTAACTAGCTATCAGTTAGTTAAGGAACTAAAACGGCCTCGATATTATCGGGGCCGCTTCCGTCATTAGCGGTAAAGCTTAAAGATATTTGTGAAAAGGAAGCATTGGCTTGACCTGATCCTTGAAAGGAAATTCCGCCACTGCTTTGATTGGGAATCGTCATGCTATTACCAGAAATGAGTGCTGCTACATTTGTACCAGTCTCATTATAAAGACCCGCAATAACAATCTCATCGTCTTGCGTTCCCGCACTAATATTTACCGAATAAAATTGGGGATGATTAATACCCGTATTTTCTGTAACCTGCCACACCCCAAGGTATTTAGTTCGATTAGCCAGCGGATCTTCGGTGCTGTCATCTTGCGCACAGCCTGATGCTAGCCCTAGTAAAATCGCGACAAGTGGAATCCAAAATTTTATTCGTAAACTTTTCAATTTTATTCTTTTTCACCTTTTTTAGTAGCGTAGGATTTATTTAAACCCTCTACTACTATATCGGTAATATCCCACTCAGGGTTGGCTGCTAAAACACTGGATGTTGGATCGAAGCTAAAAATAAAGTCATAACCCATCTCCACCTTCAAACTATCCAATAACAAATCCATATCGGCCTTGAGCAATAAAGTTAACTCTTGTTCTTCCATAGCTAGAGCCTGGCTTTGCTCATCGCGATACAGCATGAGCTCCTGTTGCTTTTGCTGCAATTCGGCCTGTGCTTGCTGAATTTGCTGAGGACTTAGATTAGCCGCTTGTTGCTCTAAGATGCTAACGTTTTCTTGAAATGCTCTCGACTTACTCTGCAAATCAGCTTCAATATTTTTCGCTCTACCCTCTAGCTTTACTTTAAGATCTTGATGGTAATTATACTTTGCAACCAAACTATCGGTATTAACATAGGCTAAGCGTAGTTCTCCCGCGCCTTTAGTTGGCATCTCTTTAATTTGGCTTTCGCTAGATGCGCTCGAAGAATTATTGTTCTGAACGAGAAGGTAGATTACACCGATTAAAGCTAAAGAAGATAGAATAGTACTGAGATTTTTCATCAATTATTTTTTTACAAAATTAGCGATTGATTTAGTTTAAAACCTGCCTTCGCCTTTAAATTAAAACATGATATTTTGGCTAGCCAATGGAGCTGTAATACACGAAGGTAGCAAGCTAAAGCAATTGGAACAAAGGAAGGCTATTGTTTTTAAAAAATCTACCCTCCAGCAGCTTGGGGCTTAGGGGCTTAAGCAGTTTAAAAAACAAAATGATAACTAAATCGGAAATCCAAAAACTCCGCTACCTGAGCATGGGCCTTTAAGGCCGGACCCATTCCAAAATTTGGCCAAGGATAATAGAGCAAATAGTAGCGTTGAAACCAATCTGCTGGAGCGCCATATTCCTTGTGTACATAAAAACCCGCTTGCTGTCCGAAGCGAAACTTCCCCAAAATAAACTCATGGCCTAGTAAAGCCGCAGCTTGCCAGCTATCCTGTGTACCGGCAACTTTTTCGATTTGATTCTGATAGGCGTAATTTTGTACGATCGACAAGCCCGCCGTAAATCCCGATACCCGAGCCCATTGCTGATGATAATGCGCGCTTAATCCTAAAACTAAATAGGTAACATCCTGCTCATTAAAGGCATCACCAACCGTAGCACCAGCTTGGGCGGCCCAAAAAGAATTGACCGAAAAGGCTTGTGTCTTTTGTTTCCGCCAATCCGAAATCCCCTTGCTTAAATTAAAGCTCACTGGCGCTAAACTATAATCCAGCTGCAAGGCTAAGCTGGGATAATTTAATCCCTTGTTGGGTTCCCTAATGCCGCCATTAGAAACGTGATTATAACGGGCTCGCAATCCCAAAAACCACTGCGTATCTAGGGAAACCGAGAAACCCGCGCCCACCATTACAAAAGCCGAAACGGGAAGGCTGTAACTTAAATTTAGGGGATTACTTTGTGCATCAAAAGGGCGAGTTAAGGCGCTTAAGCCAATACCTCCTCGGAAATGAAAGAAGAGCCGATCTGATAATTTATACCAGGGCTCCAAATATCCATAAAGAGGAAATCCCGAGCCTAAAACCCTTTGGTTATTATAATAGTGCCAGCCCGCGCTTGCCCCTATACGAGGATAACAATTGCAAGCTTGATAATTTGCAGGGCTGATGCGCCAATGAGAATAATCGAAATTTATCGCGCGTGGATAGGACTGTCCAATAGGTGCTACATCTAAACTGTGCAAAAAGAGAAAGCCATAATCACCATTCAAGGAAAGTACCGTAGCTTTTTGAGCACAAATTTTCAAACTTAAGATCAGTAAAAGTAGCAGTTTCACAGTCCTCATCCATTAGAATTTTAAGCTCTCAACCAGGTGGGGATAAAGCAAATCTAACCATTGCTGCTGCATTTTAGCCGAGAAGTGCAAACCATCACTGGCTATTAAACTAGGGTCGCTTAAGGCAGAGCGGCTAAGTGTTGTAATATCTACAAAACGCACCCCTTCGGTGAGTGCGATTTGCTTTTGAGCTGCATTGAAATTATCGATTTCTTCAGCAATCAGGGCCCTGTTGCCTGCTCCAGCAGGACTAACACCCCAATCGGGTATACTTAGCACTAAAACTCGACTGCTATCGCCATCTGCGAAAGCAATGGCATCTTGCAATAATTGGCTAAACTCGTTTTCGTATTCGGTAATCGAACGTCGTTGGTATTGGTTATTTACGCCAATTAAAATAGTTACCAAGTTAAAACTAGAATCTGGTTGAGTCGTAGTAATGCCATTTTTCAGATCGGCGGTTGTCCAACCATTTTGCGCAATTACCTGTACAAAAAAACTATCCAAACTAGCTTCCTGTCGCACGCTATCGGCAAAAATTTGGGGATAAGCCTTTTCGGGGCCAATGGCAGTACCGATGGTATATGAATCCCCTAAAGCCAAATAACGCAATTTCAAGGGATGCAATTGCGTACTATCATTTATAACCTGTGCCTCATTTTTAGAGCAGGCAAAAAGGGAGATGAAAAAAACGAAGAGTAAAGGTCTGCGCATGGATTTCTTTTCTGCTAATTTAACGTGAGTTCGACTATAAATCAAAGCCTCAGATTTTCAATTAAAAGAAAAGACAAGTCTAGATCGTGCAGCTGTAGCGGGCTACAGCAAATGAACTAGATGAAGTATTTTCACTTTTATTGGAAACACCATTTAGTCCCCTTCTAAAAAGCGGCTTTCCGCGCCTCTGCTTCTTGCAATAGCCCGCTATTGCTTCACTGCATAGGCTTGAATTCCACTATTTACAAGGGGTCTGAGGCCTGATTTTACGTCGAATTCACGTTAATTTAATAAGCGAAGCGCATACTTTAGTGCGCCATAATAATTTGGTTTGAGTGCTTTTTATAAATACCAAGACTCTCATCGCAGAGAAGATAGATTCTTACGAATAGAAAGGCCTCGAGGATCTTTTTCACCATGAATGAAAAAATTAAGGCTATAATTTATTATCGCAACACGTTAATTACCTTCGCGCCATGGAAATCACATCGGCCGAATTTTTATTGAGTAATACGGACATCGCTAAATGTCCGCAAGATGGTAAAAACGAATACGCCTTTATTGGACGTAGTAATGTGGGTAAGAGCAGTCTTATTAATAAACTTGTTGGCAAGAAAAACCTAGCACATACCTCTGGGAAACCTGGTAAAACCCAGCTAATCAACCACTTTACCATTAACGATTCTTGGTATCTCGTAGATTTACCGGGCTATGGCTATGCTAAAGTTAGCAAAACAAGCCGCAGTAAGTTTCAGAAAATGATTGAGGATTACATTCTCGAGCGTCCTACTTTAATCAACCTTTTTGTTTTGATCGACTCAAGACATGAACCCCAAAAAATTGACCTTGAATTTATGGAGTGGTTGGGAGAAAGCGGCATTCCTTTCAGTATGGTTTTCACGAAGATTGATAAGTTAAAAAGTAATCAGCTCAACAAGAACTTAAAAGCATACAACACCAAGATGTTGGAAACCTGGGCCGAGCTGCCCATGCAGTTCGCTACTTCGGCGGAAAGCGGTGCGGGAAAGGCTGAAATACTAAGTTATATTGGCCAAATCAACCATAAGCTTGAAACTAGATAAAGCAGTTTCGCCCAAACTGCCAAAAATTGACACTTACTATTTTTCGCAAATAATAAACCTGGCCTCTTTTTAGGCTTTGGAGGCGAGAATTTTTTTAAAAATCTCTATCTTCCCGTCCTTAATTTACCCCCATGAAATACCTCGTACCTTACGATTTCACCCCTATAACTAGAATCGCTTTAGAACATGCTTTAACTATTTCGGAAGCTGACGCTGAAAGCGAAATTCAAGTCTTACATATTGTTAAAAGCGAGTCTGAACAAAGCAAAGCTGAAAGTCTTTTTGCAGACTTGAAAAGTAGTTTAAAGTCAGATCAGGCTGCTAAAATTAACACCAAAGTTAGTGTTGGAGACATTTTTCAGGACATTGGAAAAGAAGCGGAAGACGGTGGTTTTCAGCTGTTAATTATGGGTACACATGGTGCTAAGGGACTGCAAAAGCTCTTGGGTTCGCATGCGATAAAGGTTATCACTAGTTCCAATACACCTTTTATAATTACCCAGAAAAAAGGGCCTAGCGAAAGTATTAAACGCATTGTTTTACCAGTAGATTTATCCTACGAAAAAATCCAGATGGTTGGCTTCGCGAGCAAAATCGCCCAAAAATTTAACGCCGAAATTCATATTGTTGCGAAAGCGCAAAGCGATGACTTTTTAGTGAAGCGTTTAGCCAATAACCTTACTAAGGTTGGTCGTCAACTTAATAAAGATGGCGTAAAACACGTGGTAAATACTTTAGACGACAAACAGTCTTTCCATAAGGCTGTAATTAGTTATGGAGCCGAAATTGGCGCAGACTTATTTGCAATCGCCCATTACCCAGAAACTATTATCCCGCAATTTGAAAAGTTTTCACAGGAATTGATCACCAACGAATGGCAAATTCCCGTGTTAATTGTGAATGTGGAAGAAAAGATTGGAGTTAAGTCAAACTATTCTTTCGTAGGAATTTAAAAACGAAGAAGACTATAAACTAGCATCTAAAAATAATGCCCTTCTGCAGATCTCTACAAAAGATCTATCGAAGGGCATTATTTTTTTTGAGTCTGCCTCGAAATTACACGGCAGGGATTGCAGTGAAATTAGGCTCCGCCAGACGCTGCTTCTCTTTTCAACCGATCCAATACCAATTGCTTGCGCGGCTTTAATACCTTGAGGGCAAAGTCTGTCCAATAGTGATGATTTTCTAAAAATTTGATTTGAATATTCAGCCATTCTTCGGCGCTAAGAACGATACCATTGAGGCCTAATTCATCGCGCAGACTGTCGGAAATCTCTCCATAATTATCACCTCCTAAATAATCCAAATCGGCATCACATAACACCTTCTCCACCTTATTACTAGGACTTTGGGGAATTTTGGTTGCCATTATCAAACTTTGAATAACCTTAATTTGCTCGTCGCTATAGCCAAATTGCGGCAAGGCCTCAGCGGCAATCTTGCAACCAATTTCTTCGTGACTTTTATAGGCAACGGTAAAGCCACTATCATGGTAAGCTGCGGCAGTAAGCAATAGTACAATTTCGTCATCCGCAAGACCTTCCTTACCCGCTAAATATTCGGCCGAGTGAAGCACCGCCAAGGTATGTTCCATGGAATGATAACGCAGATTATCGGGTAATTCATTTTGGAGTTTACGTAAAACGTAGTCTATTGCTTTTTTATCTTCCATAACTTATGGCGAGTAAATATTTTGTCTAAAAATTAAGGGGCGCTATTAGACTTCGAATTTATAGAGTTTTTATTTACCAAAAGCATTTCTAATAGCCCTTTTACTTATCTGCCCCGACTGAATACCTTGGCACCAGTCGCGTTTTTTTTAAAATCATGAACTTCGCAGCGGTTTTTCTAATTTTGAAATACCCAGTCGGTGCGCTAATATTTCTTGGGGCTAAGTTTAACGGCAGCTTTTCGAATATCGTATTGACCTATCGCCTTGGCCCACACAACAGGTCCATCCAAACGAAAGGTTAGCCGCGTTTTAAAACGTTCATTTTCTCGCCCAACTCAAGACTATATTCCCGTAGCTCTTTCGCCAGTTCCGCCTCACCACCTGCACGTTCGAGCGTATCGGCTAAAGCCATAATATTTTGGTGTATGTATTTTTTCATTTGGTCTAAAGGCATGTCTTTAGTCCAAAGGTCGATGCGCAAAGTCTCTTGCGTTTTATCGTCCCAAACAGATAACATTGTGGCCTTAGTCTTGGCATTTTCCACACCGCTATCGGGAGCGTTCCAAGTTATGGTTTCGGGGACTTTATTCTCGTCTAAAGAGATTTCTAATGTTATGTTGGAAGTATGTGCAATAGCCATAATAAAATTTTTGGCAAAGGTACATCTTCACAAGAGTAAATCTATTTATATAAACTAATGCTTAGGGCTTATAGTTGGAGAGCTTTAAGATTTTAGCAGCATCTTTCTCTTGTAAAAGTTGCTTGAGACTTAAATCAGGATTCTCTTCCATATAGGCCGACACAATTTTATATCCAAACCAGCGGCCTACTCCACCGGGAGTTTGAGGATCCGTATCGGTGCGAAATTTACTAAAAGGAGCCACGTCAATAAAACGTCTTTGCAGCTCGGCATCACTTTTAAAAAGCACGCCATTTTCAATAAAATAAACCCACATATCGCGCTCATGCTCTTCGCAAAATTCCATTTTAGTAGGGGGGTAAACCATAAGCTCGTCTTCACGTAAAAAAGGACATAATTTCTCCGTCACGTATAATAGTTTACCATAATAAATCATTGCATTAAGCAACTTATTTTCATCTACTTGCAAGCCAAAAGTATTTTCCGCTAAAGCGAAGGCAACATCCCTTAATAAAAATTGGGCTTGCCTTCTAAATTGCAGGTAATTAGGTAAAGATGCGTAATAATCATTATTTTCACCCAGGTACATATCCAAACCAATAAAGCAATAGGGCGGCGCCACAATTATGGGATAATCGTAATCCAAGCGCGAGATGTAGCTATACACCTCAAATTGCTTTTCCTGTCCGAAATAATAATAAAAGCGCTTAAAAATTTGGTTCAATTCTGCCTGCTCCTTTTCCATATTACCAAAGAGTTTTTCAGTTTGACTAAAAAGCTTCAATTGCAATTCGTCTTTGCGTTGCTTACGCCAAAAGACTTCTTCGGTTTTAGCACTAAAAAAGGGAGGATAATCTTGCTCCAAAACGGCTAAGTTTTGCGTGAAGTTTAGGGTATCCATCGTGAAAAAAGCACGATCAAAACGTTTTATATCGGTTTCTATCTTAATCGCGCTTAGGTCAATATCCTTCTCATTATCACACGATTGAAACAAGAATGCCCACATTAATAGAGACGTAAAAAATAAAAGCGACTTCTGATAGGCTTTCATTCTTTTAAGGGTCTTAATTTTGTTCGAATTTAAATTTTTAAACATGCGCTTAAGTATCACTGGTCTTTTTGTGTTTCTAATTGTTGGTCTAAGCTCGGGGCAAGATCGCAAATTTCAATTAGGAGTTATAGGCTCGAGCCAGATAAGTTACCTTAACACCAATCAAACTAATGCCAGCGGCGGCTCCGCTCTCACCTTTGGTTTTGGCGCTTTAGCCGAGTATAATTTTACCGAGCGCTACTCCTTCACTTCAGGCTTCGAATTTGTACGGCGCGGTGGTTCTTTAAATCTTAACGATACTACTGCAAGTTACCGTGCCAATTTCATTCAGATTCCCATCCAAATTAAAATGCGAACGCGACAATTTGGCTACAATACTTATTTTGCAGAAATGGGTTTTGCCCTAGGCTTTGAAACGGGCGAAGAGGTAAGTTGGGAACCGGGACGTTTTTTTGAAAACTCAAGTTTAATTAGTCTTTTTGATGCCACATTTCGCATTGGTCTAGGCTGGGAATATGATCTTGGTGGCGGCACTAAAGCTTTAGCCCGTTTACAGTATCACCGCGCATTAACCAACAATCTGCTAAGCGATGAAGATCCCCGTTTAAATGAACAATCGCTCTACCGCTTCGATTATATTTCTGTTACTGTAGGCATATTATTCTAAAGCGCGTCGCCATGAAAAAGCAAGAAACCATCGAATACATCGTGAATTGGTTGAAATCGTACACAGAAAAATCGGGTACCAAAGGATATATTGTGGGCGTTTCTGGCGGCATTGATAGTGCCCTTACCTCCTACCTCGCCGCGCTTACTGGTTTTCCCACCACTTGCGTGGAGATGCCTATATACCAGAGCCCTAACCAAGTTAGCAGAGCCCGCCAGCACATTGATAATTTGCAGAAAAAATTCTCTAATGTTAGTCGTGTTGAAGTGGACCTCAGCCCAGTATTCGACCATTTTATTGGTAGTCTTCCCAATGTTCCTGGTTCGGAAGCAAAGGATATGAGCCTGGTAAATTCACGCGCACGTTTACGCATGACTACCCTCTACTACTTCGCCGCCTTAGAAGGAAAATTAGTAGTAGGAACTGGCAATAAAGTAGAAGATTTTGGCGTGGGATTTTATACCAAATACGGCGATGGTGGCGTTGACCTTAGCCCCATTGCGGATCTCTACAAATCCGAAGTTTATGCCCTCGCTAAAGAATTAGGCGTAATTGAAGATATTTTAGTAGCTCCTCCTACCGACGGTCTTTGGGGCGACGATCGTACCGATGAAGACCAATTAGGAGCCACATATCCTGAGTTGGAATGGGCCATGGAACAAGAAAAACGAAATAAAAGTCCCAAGGATTTTCAGGGACGTGAAGCAGAAGTGATGCGCATCTACGAAAAGTACAACCGCGCCAATAAGCACAAAATGCTGCCCATACCTATTTGTGAGATTCCCGAAGATTTGATGACTTAGGCTTTATGCCGAAAACAAGCATTAGCATGCGGATTATAGATCATTCTATCGTAATTAGCTTGGAAAAGGGAGTTAGTACGTTTTACTTAGAGAAACGCTAAAAAACCTATGACTAAAAGTGTCTTAGTAAAAAATTACATCATCATGGCTCATAAGGAGCCGGGGCAATTACAGCGGCTGGTAAAAACTTTAGATGATTCCGCTAGTCTGTTTTTTATTCACATAGACTTAAAGTCGGATATTAAGCCGTTTACAAGTCTAATCCATCAAGATAATGTGTTTTTCATCGAAGAGCGAGTTAACTGCATTTGGGGTGACTACTCTCAAGTTAAAGCTACTCTTAATCTACTAGAAAGAGCCCTTGAAAGTCAAAATAAAGGGCCAATTATTTTTTTAAGCGGACAAGATTATCCCATAAAAAGTAAAGAAGACATTGATGCTTACTTAAGTACTCACGCAGATTATGACTTTATTAATTATGTCTTAAGTCCTATTGATAAAAACTCCAAGCTTTTTAATGACCGCGTCGCAAAATATAAGGTCAATCTTTCCGACCGGAGAGGAGACTATATATTACTTTCGCCCTTTGGCACTTCTTTAAAAAACTGGTTGAAAGTATTAAGTGCCTTACTATTGGGGAAAGTAAAGCGGGCTGAGCTTCTAAGTAAAATTATAAACGCGCGAGAATGCCGCTTTACAGAACATCATAAAGGGACAAATTGGTGGTGTTTTAGTACGGCTACGGCCCAAAAAATTTTCCGCTATTATCAAGCAAACCGGGCCTACCTCGAGCAGTATTATCAGTATACGCTTTGCGCTGATGAGCAGTTTTTTCACACCATCCTGAAGGAACTAATGCACGAGGATAAATCTATTAAAACCTTACCTAATTTGCACTTTATAGACTGGAGCAGGAAAAATGTCCCCTTACCGGTAAGCTTTCAGAAAGAAGATTTAACCCTACTCTTATCGCAAAACGAGAATAAACTGTTTGCCCGTAAATTCGAATCAGCCCTTGATACAGAAATATTAGATTTAATGGATACCCATATTAAGTGAAGTGGGTCTAACATTTTTGCTTTTCATAAATTAAAATTGCTGCTCGCGTGAATAGTCTATCTTTGCAAAAAATTTAGAGTTTTGGGCAACATCATCGCCATTGTAGGAAGACCCAATGTGGGCAAATCCACCTTATTCAACCGACTTACCGAAAATCGCACTGCCATTGTTGATTCCGTATCTGGGGTAACCCGTGATCGTCTTTACGGCAAAGCAGAATGGGCAGGGCACCAATTTTCAGTTATCGACACCGGTGGTTATATCATGGGGTCTGATGATGTATTTGAAGGGGAAATTCGCAAGCAAGTAAATATTGCCATCGAAGAGGCTAATCTTATCCTTTTCTTAGTAGATGCCGACGATGGCATTACGGGTATGGATGAGGAAGTAGCCGCTTTGTTACGCCCTTCCAAAAAGCCCATAATGGTGGTGGCCAATAAGGTTGATAATGCCATGCGCCAAACTCAATCGGCCGAATTTTACAGCTTAGGATTAGGGGAAGTTTTCAATATTTCTGCCAACAATGGTGGCGGCACAGGCGAAATGCTTGACGCGTTGATTGAAAAACTTCCTATAACAGAAGAAGAGGAAGAATTAGACATTCCTAAAATTGCTGTAATCGGCAGACCCAATGCGGGAAAGTCATCTTTTATAAATGCTATTACTGGTGTTAATCGCAATATCGTAACCGATGTAGCAGGCACCACTCGCGATGCGATTAATACGCGTTATAATCTTTTTGGTAAAGATTTCATTTTAGTGGATACCGCGGGTATCCGTAAAAAATCTAAAGTACACGAAAACTTAGAGTTTTACTCGGTACTACGTTCGGTACGTGCCATTGAAGATTCGGACATTTGCTTGATTATTGTAGATGCTGAACGCGGTTTTGAAGGACAAGATTTAGCCATCTTCTCTTTAGCCGAGCGCAACCGCAAAGGCATCGTAGTATTGGTGAATAAATGGGATCTGATTGAAGATAAAGAGACCAATACCGCCAAGGAGTTTAAAGAAATGATTCAGTCACGCATTGCTCCTTTTACCGATGTACCGGTAATTTTCATGAGCGTGCTATCCAAGCAAAGAATTTACAAAGCGGTAGAAGAAGCGGTAGCGGTTTACGAAAGACGCAGCCAAAGAATTCCTACCAGTAAGCTGAATGAATTGATGCTTCCCATAATTGAAGCTTATCCTCCTCCTTCTACTAAAGGCAAGGTTCTCAAAATTAAATTCTGTACGCAGCTGCCCACGCGTTCGCCTGCTTTTGCCTTTTTCGCCAATTTACCGCAGTATGTGAAGGATCCTTACAAACGCTTCCTAGAAAACAAATTGCGTGAGCACTTTAATTTCAATGGCGTTCCTATAGAAATTTACATGCGTAAAAAATAAGAGCCAACTAATTCGTTAGCTCTTTAAAGATATCCTCTAAACTAAGCGACTGTTTTTGCATTTCTAAAACCGCCGCTTGGTTTTCTACGGCAAATTGGAAGATAGCCGCGCGCATGTCTACGCTGGCTTTGGCTTCCAGTAACCAACGATTGTTGCCGTTTTCCACAATTTTACTGATACCGGTAATTTTACGCAACTCACTTTTCGTAAAAGTTTTATCAAACTCCACTCGATACTGCGCTTCAGGTTTGAGGTTTTGCAAATCAGCTATCGGACGATCAGCTACAATTTTACCCTTATTGATAATAATCACGCGGTCGCATAAGTACTCCACCTCTTGCATAATATGGGTACTTAACATTACAGTTTTGTTCTTGCCTGCTTCTTTAATTAACTGACGGATTTCTACCAATTGATTTACATCTAAACCGGTTGTGGGCTCATCTAAAATTAAAACTTCGGGCTCATGGATAAGCGCCGCTGCCAAACCTGCTCTTTGGCGATAACCTTTCGACAGCTGTCCTAATTTCTTATGCTTTTCGGGTTCCAATCCCACCTTTTCAATTATAATTGGCACTTGCGCTTTATCCGTTCCGTAAAGGCCCGCAATAAAAAGCAAGTATTCCTTTACATACATTTCCAAATAAAGCGGATTGTGCTCAGGCAGATAACCCACCTTTTTACGCACTTCAATTCCTTCCGACTGCACGTCGAGCTCACCTACGTAAGCCTCACCCTCACTAGGCGGAATGTAACCCGTTAGAATTTTCATCATGGTAGATTTCCCTGCTCCATTGGGACCTAAGAAACCTACTATCTCTCCTTTCGCTAAAGAAAAGCTAACATTATCTAAGGCTTTTTGCTCTCCGTATAACTTCGTTAAATTCTTAACCTCTATCGACATGTAATTTTTTTAGAGCGACGAAGTTAAAGCTTTTGTTCAAGCCTCAGGAATGCGCACCTTTGCAAAATGCAAGGTGAAGGAATAGTAATCAAATCTACCGGTAGTTGGTATGCGGTAAGTACCGAAGATGGCATTTACCAATGTCGCATCCGCGGCAAGCTTAGGCTGAAAGGCATTAAAAGCACCAACCCAGTAGCCGTAGGCGATCGCGTATGGTTTGAATCGCAAGAGGGTGAAGTAAGACAGGGAAATATTACCAAGCTTTTGGAACGCAAAAACTATATTATTCGCAAATCGGTGAACCTGGCCAAGCAAACCCAAATTATTGCTGCTAATATCGATCAGGCCATTCTTATTGCCACGCTCGACTTCCCCAAAACAACTCTGCGCTTTATCGATCGCTTTGCCATTAGCGCCGAAGCCTACGATATTCCTTTCATTTTAGTCTTTAACAAGATTGACCTTTACGGAGAAGAGCAAGCGGATGAGTTAGAGTTTTTAAAAGTTGTTTACAATCAAGCGGGCTATACGGTTTTAGAAAGTTCAGCCACAAAAGGCATTGGTATAGATGCGCTTAAAGAATTAATGGCGGGTAAAACTACCCTATTAAGCGGTCACAGTGGCGTAGGTAAAAGCAGTTTGGTAAACGCTTTAGACCCCAGCCTCGATCTAAAAACCAAAGCCATATCGGTGGCTCATAACCAAGGGCAACACACTACCACCTTTGCAGAGATGCATCCCTTGCCTTTTGGCGGATATATAATTGACACCCCCGGCATTAGAGGTTTTGGCTTGGTAGATATGGAGCCCAGTGAAATTGGCGATTATTTCCCCGAAATATTTGCCTTGAAGGGCGGCTGTAAATTCCATAATTGCTTACACCAACATGAACCCGGCTGCGTGGTAAAAAAAGCAGTAGAAGAAAACAAACTCGCTTTTACGCGCTATGAGAGTTATTTGAATTTTATAGAAGGAGACAACGATGAAGAACATTTTCGCAAAGACATTTACGCTAATTAGTGCCCTAGTTTTGGTCGCTTGCCAGAACAGTCCTAAGAACCCATCTGGCGAAAGCCGTAGCAGCGATGCCTTAATAATGAGTACCTTATGGCTACAGAAATCGCAAGAAGCACGCTGGCTACTGGAACAGAATTACGAGCAAGCCAAAGGGAAACTAATGGTAAACCGTCTTCTTTACGCCTACGGACCAAAACAATCCGTGGTTTTAGATTTAGATGAAACGGTTTTAGATAACAGTCCTTACGAAGCACGCGTGGTGAAAAATGGCGGTGCATTTTCTAAAGACAGCTGGAGTGCTTGGGTGGGTGAAGCGCAAGCCGATTTGATTCCCGGTGCGAAAAGTTTTCTTCACTTTGCCGATTCGATGGGAGTGGAAGTATTTTACATCTCGAACCGTTCTATAGAAAATTTAGGAGCTACGATTGCCAATCTTCAGGCCCATAGTTTGCCCAATGCCGATTCGGCCCACGTTTTATTAAAAACCGACGATTCGGATAAAACTGCCCGTCGCGCTCAAGTAAACGAACAGGCGCGTATTATCCTGCTAATTGGCGATCAACTGGGCGATTTCAGCGAAGAAGTAACTTATGCTTTACGCGATTCGATGCTGCAGCATTTCATCCTTTTACCCAATCCTATGTATGGTAGTTTTTCGCGCTTGCCCGACACTTTAAAATCGGCCTCCGAAGGAGATAAATTAGCTTGGTACCGCTCCGTTCTAAACAGTAAAGATTGAAAGCTTTTATTCAACGCTGCAGCGAATCTTCCGTAAAGGTAGAAGACGAAATTGTAGGCGAAATAGGAAGCGGCATTTGCCTGCTCTTGGGCATCGGTAAAGACGATGATGAAAGCGACCTCGAGTGGCTAGTGCAGAAAATTATCAAACTGCGTATTTTCGATAATGAAGAAGGCTTGATTGACCTTTCCCTCCAAGATATCAGTGGTGAAATTTTAGTGATCAGTCAATTTACTTTACAAGCGCGCCTTAAGAAAGGGACTCGTCCCAGCTTTACCGATGCCGCTACTCCCGCAGAAGCCGAAGCTATGTACGAAAAATGTATTCTTCGCTTGCAAGAAACTCTAGGAAAGGATAAAGTAAGCAGTGGAAAGTTTGGCGCTCACATGGCGGTAAGCTTGGTAAACGACGGACCTTTTAGCCTGTGGATAGATACGAAGAATAGGGTTTAAAGGCGAGTTTTGTAGCCCCGAGCAGAATCGAATCTAATTTTGTAAGTCTCTATATTCTAGTATTTTATAATTGATTTCTCAAAATCTACTGAAACTATACTGAAACAAATGCTTCATTGGGGTGCATTCTTCAACATTTTAATTACCCATTTTTCATTGGTGTAATAATTTACTTAAGTGCCTTTAGTGTTAGAACTTCATAGTTCATTCATTAAGTAAAGTAGGGTATTGGATTAACAGGGGAAAGGTAGTTTATGACCGAAATTAAGTTCTTATAGGCTTGTCTCTCTGGCTTCAAGGCCAGCAGGCCTACGCCTCATAAAAAACCCCGCACGGGGCGGGGATGGATTGCTTTTAATAACGTGTATTCTCTTTCGCTGATCTGACAGTAGGTGCTACTCTCCAAACAAAAATGATCAAAGCAACAGGAAAAAAGATGCTCAGAACCGTCCAGAGAGTTTTCTCTGATTGTTTAGCTTCAAGACTTCTCCAAATATAAATTATGACCCCTACAACAATTAACATATTAATTACGAAGACTGATAGGTCAATTGAACTGGCATAATCACCTAGTGTGGTATTGTACCAAACGATAAATTCATCACTAAAAAAATTAACTATCGAAAACAACAATAGGATAAGATAAAAAGCTGTAATAATAATCTTAGATACTAACTTCATTTTACTTTATTGGTTTAAAATTTGGCACACCCCTATCACCACCAAGACCTATATATAATCCATGACCAATCATATTTGTTTGCCATAATCTGTTCATGGTGTTGGGGCTATCATAGCCTGTCATTTGATTGTAAAGAATGGCTGACCCTCCGCCTCTTGTAGTTATTAAGCCTGTTTGCTGAAAAACTTCTAATAAAGAGTTTCCACTCATGTCCGAGAAAAACTCAACTTCACTAGAGTGAAACTTAGTAAAGATACCCGCATCAGTTGGGCCAGCTCCAAAACCTAACCCAAACCCAGATGACTTAATACTTTCTCCATCATATGATATGGTTATGGAACTGTGATTGAAAATAGCGGCATCAAAAGCAACCTTATTTGTTACGTTCAAGTTGTATTTTTCTCCTGCTTTAAAGTTAAACTGGGGAGTTCCTGCTGGACTTGCCATTGGAGCAGTACTTTGAGAACCTTTATTAACATCGTTAACCCAAACCCTGCTGCCAGGATTTATTCGGGTTGTCTCAACCCCACTTTTATCATAAGAGGTATAGCCATTATTAATATTATCCCTTACTAGGCTTTTGGTCTCTTCCCATGTGTAACCTTGGCCTTTCAAATGCTGTTGGTAAAGAGACCATTCACTATCTCCTTCTTCTGCAATAAACCCTCCTTCCCCATCGGGTTTCCATGCTGAAAGACCGTTAGGGTCAACTAGACTGATAGGATTATTTCTTACAAAATTATATGGGGTAAGGCTAGGGTACTTGGCCGCCAACGGGTCAACACTCAACCACACACTCACCTTCGGATCGTAATACCTCGCCCCGTAGTAGTAATGGCCCTTATTCACTCTTGTTGTGGTCATGGGTGTACATGTAATCATCGTTGGTAAGCGCATTAATGCATAGCGGTAAGACTTGATGTCTTAGGTGTGGGAATCCTCTTGTAAGATCTGTTTTATATTTCAGGAATTTACGGTTGTTGAGAATCATTTTACACGCTTTTAAGCTGTAGGAATTTAATGGATTCCCAAGACCCAATCAC
>JAGYKI010000020.1 GCA_018401735.1 Schleiferiaceae bacterium | reverse complement strand
TTTGAAACTACCGGGTTTATAATAAATGCCCGAGTGAATAACACCAGAATTTCGACCTGTTTGATGCGCGCCAAGTTTGCCTTCTTTTTCTAAAATGGCAACGCGGCGCTCGGGGAAAAGCTTTTGGTATTTATAGGCTGTTGCTAAGCCAACGATACCGCCGCCAATTACCACCAAATCAAAACTCTTTTCGATCATGTTATTCAAAAAAAATGAGAGGCAAAATTAGTATTTGCCTCTCAATCAAAGTTTTTAATTCAATTATTATTTCTTCTTCTTAATCGTGAATACGCGGGAAATATTAAAACCAAAATGTAAATCGCCTTCTAACCAAGAACCCGTGTTTTGAGCAAATACATAAGGCTCTGCTACACCTTGAGCATTGGTTACGAAAAGTTGGAAAACATGACCGCCAGTCTCAATATCCATTCCGATAGAAAGGGCATTGCTGAATTTCTCTAAACTGGGCGCAGCGCCATTTTCACCAGGTACTTGATAGGAATTCCCGTTAAATTGGGGCACATATTCTACTGTAATCGCATGCATCTTAGTAATCTTATAACGCGCGGCTAATCCTAAAGCAAAAATGGTATTGTTGTCGTTTGGAGTTTCCACTAGATTGAAATGCACCAGAGTAGGAACAATTTGTGCCGAGATATTAGGCGTAAACTTGCGTGCAATAATCAGCTCATTTACAAAGCTAAAGCGTGTTGTTGCATTTCGGTCTAAACCATCGTTAAACCTTTGGTTAGCATAATAAACCGACGAAAATCCAGTAATGCTAACCGGCATATTTTTCTCGCCTTTAGACTGACGGGTGAGGCGATATTTAGCAAAAGCGTCGTAGGTCTTTAAAAAGCCGGTGTGGCCTAAACCAACATTTAGCCATTCTTTCGGGCTGTAATCGAGGGTAAGGCGTACTTGGGCATTATCTAAACCAAAGAAATTATAAACGAAATCTTGGTTAAAAGCGCCAAAGCGGTGCAGTATCGTGTATTGTAAAACACCTTCACCGGGCATTTCATTGGTTTGGAGGTTCACCACTTTGGTCCCTTTCCAAGTGGCAAAAGTGTATTCGGTGGCGGGCAGGCTAGTCGCTTCTAGCTCAGCCAGTAAATCATCTTGGGCACTTAAATTTAGGCTTAAAGCCAAGATGAGGAAGAAGTATAATTTAGTCATAAGTGGCGCTTACTTTAACCGCTAAGGAGTTACTAATATTATCAGCTTTAGCGGCTGGGATTTCAACCTTATAATCGGAGGCTAAAATATTGAAATCAGATTTTAAGCTGAGCTTGCCGCCCTTAACGGTAACCATAACTTCTTGTTTAATTTCCTTACTAACGCCGTGCATAGTCATGGTGCCTGCTAGTACTAGGGTGTATTTTCCATCTTTGTCAAGGCTAATCTTGTTATAGTCTACAATTTCGCCGGTAAATTTGGCCGTAGGAAATTGACCGCTTTCCATATAGTTTTCATTGAAGTGCTCTTGCATCAGAGCTTTTTCAAATTGAAAGGCTTTAATGGGTACCAGGAAGGCAAATTGTCCATTATCCAAATTTAAGATACTGGAAACTTGTTGATTAGTAGCGTCAATGTTTTCCACTGGAGTGGCTGAGAAGAAGCTTACTTCGGCGTTGCGGGTGCTCAGTTTTTGCGCGGAAGCAGCTAAACTGAAAACGAGTCCGAAACTGATAAAGAGTGTTTTTTTCATAATTGTTAATTGTTTTGGGCGCCATTGTTTATCCAAGATTGAATCTTATCGATATCGCAGTCGGATAATTTTCCAGTTGGAGGCATTAAGGGCCCGTTTGTGTTATTTATGCGTCCCATCATTTCCCCATCGGTGGCAATTCTTTGTGCCGAAGCATAGGTACTAAGATCTAAACCACCTACACCATTAGGACCTAGGTGACAACCGCTTGAGGCGCAGTTTTGCGTTAAAATACTTTTAATATCATTTTGGTAGCTCATATCTACTGTAAGGCAGCTGTCGTTTTGCCCATTAGCTTGTGCTGCCAAAAGATCTTCTTTATTATCCTTCGTACACGCATAGGTTAAGAAACCAGCTAGTGCAAGTATCATCACTTTCTTCATTCTTAATTTTTAGTGTTAAACTATCGCCAGCCAAATTAGTTTATTAAACATTAACGGCGTACACTTTTTATTTACGTCGGTTTAGTTAAAATGGATGGTTTAATTATAAATTAGCAGAAATAGGTAAGCCGAGGAGCTTTCTTTAAATTACATTTAGCCCATGAAAAAGTCAAGAGTAATTGCCACTATGTTGCTCAGCATCATTTTAGCCGCTGGAATTTTTGTGTATTATCAGTTCAATAAACCGCATCGCGATTTTTCTGCGGAAGAAGCGGCTTATACATTAAGTGCAGAGGAATTAGTGAAGGCCTATCAACAAGATCCTTCTCTATCCGATTCACTTTATGTAGATCAGTTAGTTGCCGTAAGTGGAGAGATTAGTGAATTAAAAGAAAATGCACTATTACTTAGCCCCGGAATTTATTTGAGCTTGGATAGTACCCAAAGCGCGGAAGCCCTGTCGGTAGGCCAGCAAGTAAGTTTGATAGGACGGGTTTTAAGCTATGATCCTCTTTTCGAAGAAGTGAAAATGGACAATGCTCGCATCAAAAATTAATAGACGTTCTTCGTCTTTTTAATTCGCAATATTTGCACAAAAGCAAGAATGAAAAAGGCACTGAGGCTTAAAGCTGAGGCTTTCATGTCACCCGTTATCTGAATGAGGTAACCATAAGTTATCGTTCCAAAAATGATGGCTATTTTTTCGGTTACATCGTAAAAACTGAAGAAACTCGCATGAGAATCAGTTACGGGAAGTAACTTCGAATAGGTACTTCTGCCAATGGCCTGAATGCCGCCCATTACCAATCCTACCAAGGCACCCACACCATAAAACTTATATTCAACGAAAGGGTCGGCTTTGTCAAGCAGATAAGCTAAAACGCAAATGACAGCCCAAATAGAGATACTGATTTTTAAGGACTGTAGATTGCCAAACTTCTTAGAAAGAAAGGAGAAAAGATGCGCTCCGCCAATGCCCACAAATTGAATAATTAGAATAGTGGCAATTAATTTTCCGCTTTCCATCCCTAGTTCATTGTCGCCGAAAAGGCTGGCCAAAAGAATGATGGTCTGCACGCCCGTGCTAAAAAAGAAAAAGGCATAAAGGTATTTCCTCAAATTAGAATCTTGGTTAACGTGCAGCGCCACTTTTTTGAGCTCCCGAAAGCCGCGCCATAAGTAGCCGCTTTCTTTAGGCTTGCGATTATTAATATTATTTGGCAATCTCCGAAAGGTTACTTGCGCAAAGCCTGCCCACCATAAGCCTACCATTAAAAAGCTGATTTTAGTGGCTTGGCCTGCATCCGTTAAACCGAAAGACTCGGGGAAAGTGATCATCAGTAGATTAAAAATCAACAACAAGGAAGAACCGATATAACCTAAAGAAAAGCCTTTGGCGCTCAAGGCATCTTGTTCTTCAGGCTTGGCGATTTCGGGTAAAAAGGCATTGTAGAAAACTAAACTTCCCCAAAAACCTATGCTAGCTAAAGCACTCATAGTTAAGCCAAAGAAAATATTACTCGCATCAAAAAAGTAAAGACTTAAGCAGCTTGCCGATCCGATATAGGCGAAAATCTGCATAAAGAGTTTTTTATTACCGCTGTAATCGGCAATGCCGGAAAGAATTGGGCTTAATAATGCCACTACTATAAAGGCGGCAGAAAGACTGTAACTGTATAATGCGGCGCTTTCGTAATTGATACCAAAAAGTGCTAGTTTTTCAGGACTAACACTATTAAAATAAATTGGGAATATTGCGGTACTTATTACTAAGGAGTATACGGAGTTGGCCCAGTCGTAGAAGGCCCAGCCGTTTTTTATTCTTTTGCTTGACATGACCGCAAGATAATATTAAGATTGATATGTTAGAACTCTCTCGTGCTCTGTATCTTTGCGCAATGCAATTATCAGAAAATCAACTTTCAGTCTTCCAAGGCTGGTTAAAACCGCAGTCATCAATCATTATCACCAATCATCAAAATCCTGATGGCGATGCTGTCGGTTCAGCCACTGGACTTTGCGGAGTTTTACAAAAAATGGGTTATCAAGTTCTGATGCTGATGCCTAATGACTATTCGGAAAATCTCAAGTGGATGACTTTAGCCGATTCCGTGCGCTTCTATGAAAATGATCCCGCTTACGCTGATGCGCAAATTGCCAACTGCGATATTATAATCCACTTAGATTACAATAGCCTAAAGCGCAGTGGACCCATGCAAGAGGCTCTCAGTGCCTCAGCAGCCAAGAAAATTGTAATCGATCATCATCAACAACCAGATGATTTTGCAGATATTTTAGTTTCGGATACTAGTATGTCTAGCACCTGTGAAATGGTGTATCACTTTTTAGCAGCTTTAAATTGGACTGCGCATTTAGATAAAAATCTTGCGGAAGCTTTATATACTGGCATTGCTACCGACACGGGTAATTTTCGATTTAGTTCAACTAGTCCCGCTACCCACAATGTAGCCGCCCATTTATTAGCCTTAGGGGTGGAAAGTCAAAAAGTAGCCAGTCGTGTTTACGATAGTAATACTCCTAGTCGCTTTAAACTGCTGGGAAGGGCCTTAAATAATATGGAAGTTCTACCCGAATTTCATGCGGCCATAATTTCCTTAAGTGCAAAAGATTTAGAAGAATGTGGTTATAAGAAAGGGGATAGTGAAGGTTTTGTAAATTATGGCTTATCCCTTATTGGAATTGAGTTGAGCGCTTTCGTTTGTCCACGGGGAGATATTTTGAAAATGAGTTTCCGCAGTAAAACTACCTTCGATGTTAATGCTTTAGCGCGCAAACATTTTGAGGGCGGTGGACATTGCAATGCGGCTGGTGGTAGTTCCAATTTAGGTTTGGCAGATACTATTAGTAAGATTAAAGCGCTTTTACCAGAATACGCAGATGAACTTAAAGCATTGGCAAATGGCTAGAATAAACGCACTTTTTTTATTATTGATGCTTATTTTTTCATCAGCATGCCAAGATTTCGGCTCTAAAACCAAAGAGCATCAGGAGTTTACCGTACCCAAGAACCCACACAATAGTAGTATTGAGGCACACCGCGAGTTTTTAGAATTGGAAAAAAAGTCCATCCAAAATTACATTGCCGATCGTAATTTAGACCTGCAGCGTAATGGTACAGGAATATATTATCGCATAGAAAACAACCCAGTATTTGATTCCATAATTAATATTCAAAGTGGGGATGAGGTTACTTATCATTATAAAATTTCCCTTTTAAACGGTAGCGAATTGTACAGCTCGTCGGCAGATGCGCCCGCTATCTTAAGAGTGGATAAAGAAGATGCAGAAATAGGCCTCCATGATGCCCTCAAATTAATGCGCCTTGGGGATAAGGGTCTATTTATATTACCTTCGCACCGCGCCTTCGGGGTGTCTGGCGATCAAAATAAAATACCGCCTTTCACTGCATTGGTGTATGATTTAGAAATTGTTGATATCCAAAAATTACAAAATCCCTAAAAATGAGAAACTTCTGGATGACCGCCTTGCTATTGGGCGGCTTACTTAGTAGCTGTAATTCACAAAATGTTGTTACGGTAAATGGTCAAAAAATGGAATTGGAAGATGGCGTTTATGCGCATCTGGCCACGACCGAAGGTGATATTTTAATCGCCTTAAACACCGAAAAAGCGCCTTTAACCTCTGCAAATTTTGCGGCTCTAGCAGAAGGAACCCATCCTAATGTTAGCGAAGAATTCAAAGGCAAGCCTTTTTACGATGGTTTAGTATTTCACCGCGTAATTCCAAATTTCATGATTCAAGGGGGAGACCCGCAAGGAAATGGAATGGGCGGGCCAGGCTACAAATTTGATAATGAAATTGGAGAAGGTTTAAGCCATAATAAAGGGGTTATCTCTATGGCTAATTCTGGTCCAAATACCAATGGTAGCCAGTTTTTTATCACCGTGGCCGAAACGGCACATTTAAATGGTTCCTATAATATTTTCGGTAAAGTAATGGCCGGACAAGAGGTAGCAGATGCGATTAGTAACATGCCTCGCAACCAGCAAGACCGTCCCGACACCGAAGTTACCATGACTAAGGTTAGTATTATCCGTCAGGGTAGAGCTTTTAAAGACTACAATCCTGCTGAAACTTTTGGTCAGGCACAAGAAGCAAAAATTGCGGCTGATAAATTAAAGCAAGAAGAAGAGGCTAAGAAAATGGAGAGCCTAACCGAAGGTGCAACCAAAACTTCTACTGGCATGTTCTATAAAGTGCTTACCGAAGGAACGGGGCCTAAGCCAGAAGAAACTCAAAAAGTTAAGATAAACTATGCAGGCTATTTAGCCGATGGTTCTCTATTCGATACCAGCATTGAAGAAGTAGCGAAGAAAGAAGGAAAGTACGATGCTCGTCGTCCTTATCAACCTATCGAAATTGAAGCTAGCCGTAATGCTCAGGTTATTTTAGGCTGGCGCGAAGCGGTTACCATGATGAATGTTGGTGACAAATGGCAGCTGATTATTCCTCCTCACTTAGCTTATGGAGAAAGAGGTTACCCACCAGTAATCCCAGCCAACGCTTGGTTGATTTTTGATGTAGAAATGGTTGAAATAGTAGAATAATGCAAGACGGAATTTACGCTAAATTCAGCACCCCTAAAGGGGAATTCACCGTGCTTTTAGAGCATGAAAAAACACCTTTAACGGTAGCCAATTTTGTTGGATTAGCGGAAGGTGCAATTGAAAACGGATCCAAAGAAAAAGGTAGTCCTTATTACGACGGTTTAAAATTTCATCGCGTTATTGCCGACTTTATGATTCAGGGCGGAGACCCAACAGGAACAGGTTCTGGTGGTCCGGGCTACAAATTTGTAGACGAAATTCACCCTGAACTAAAACACGAGGCCAAAGGTATTTTAAGTATGGCAAACGCAGGACCAGGAACCAATGGTTCTCAGTTCTTTGTGACTCATGGGGCTACACCTTGGTTAGATGGTAAACATACCGTTTTTGGCAAAGTGTCGGAAGGTTTAGACGTTGTGGATGCGATCGCGCAAGGTGACACCATGGATAAGGTTGAAATTATCCGTCAGGGGGACGCAGCGCAAGCTTGGGATGCCGCCGCAGTTTTTGCGGAAATGATGGGTAAACAAGACGAAATTAAAGCGGCCGCTCGCAAACGCGATGAAGAAAAAGTGGCAGCTTTAGTAGAAGGTTGCGAGAAAACGGCTTCTGGTTTATACTACCAAATAAAAAGCGAAGGCAGCGGTGCAAAACCGAATAAAGGTCAAACCGTAGCGGTGCATTATCGCGGTACTTTGCAAGACGGAATGGTATTCGACGATTCCTACCAAAGAGGTGAGCCCATTAGCTTTCCGGTTGGCCTTGGTCGTGTTATTCCCGGTTGGGACGAAGGCATTATGTTACTTAGTGTAGGTAGCGAAGCGCGTTTGGTAATCCCCCCCGATTTAGGCTACGGCGCTGCTGGTGCGGGCGGAGTTATTCCACCTAATGCGTGGCTTATTTTCGATATTAAACTCGAATCGGCTAAATAAATTACTAAGGCTGCCCGTTATAAGGCAGCCTTTTTTTTGTCCCTTTACAGAGAACTCAGCTTATAATTATTCGACTATTTACGGTCATTATTTTTATGTTTCAAAAGCTTCTTTTCTTCTTTCTTTTCGTTTGGCTTTCGCCAGATGCGCAGCTTTATGGGCAGAGTGAAGCTTTGAAAATTAAGGCTAATCAGCTAATTGTGCTCAATGGTGAGGCCGAAGCTTCCACGCTTTTTGATGAAAGTCATTTGTTTAAGGGTGCGAAATTGCCCTCTGAAAAGGCAGAGCATTTTTTCCGTGCTAGCTACAATGAAATTTATCTACCCCAAGAAATTCTTATTCCCCTCCAGGCATTTTATCGCCTCGATTCTCTCTGGTTATTTGATGGCGCAGGCAAGGATGAAATAGAAGTCTTAATCGGTAATCCTAAAAAGTGGCAGTCGGCCCTCAAAAGCCAAACCGATCTTTATAATCAGTGGCGCAGTTTTAAACTCAAGGGCGAAGGCGAATTCATTTTACTCAAGATATATTCTTCTCAAGCCCAAATTGGTGAACTGCGTTTTTTTGGTGAAAAGGTGTCCGAGGCAAAAGCGGTAAATCTGACCGAACGGAAAGCTACTCGTCCCAAAAGAACGGTCCGAGAAATTTTCGGAATCAATGCTTTTGTCGATGATCCCCTCGATATTGTAGCGCCAGTGGCATCGAGCATTCGCGAGTATCATAATTGGGACTGGGACGAGGGGAATGGCGCTGTAAATTATAACCCTAGTCAAGGGAAGAAATTTGCTTGGTCGCCTTCTTATGTTTCGGTTTGGGATTTCGACCACTATTATGCAGAGGCTAAAAAGAAAGGAATCTTAGTTTTTCCGTGCCTCCAAGGCACGGCGGCTCCCTACCGCGGTGATGACGATTTTAATAGCAAACCGACCTACAGAGATTTCGTTGCGGCGAACAGTCAATCTTATCGCCATTTTGCAGAGTATGTCTATCAATTTGCGGCGCGCTATGGCAGCAGTCAAGTGGATTCATCTTTATTACTTTTAAGAGATGACCAAAAAGCACTTTCGGGCTTAAATTTAATCGCTGGTTTAGAAGTATGGAATGAACCCGATAAATGGTGGAAAGGTCGGAAAGGTTATTTCCATCCCTTCGAATTTGCGGCTTTTTTAAGCGCCGCTTACGACGGGCAGGAGGGGAGAATGGGCCCTAAGGTGGGAATAAAAAAAGCCGATCCTAATTTACCGGTAATCATGGGCGGTCTGGCCGAAACTAATCTCGACTATCTTTTGGGGATTAAATATTGGTCGGAGTATAATCGTAAAGGCGATTTCCCCGCGCAGGTTTTAAACTTTCATCATTATAGTAATAATGCGGGCGGTCAAAACGGTAATGCTTCAGGGGCCGCATCTCCCGAAAGGGATAGCCTAAGACAAAGATTGGAGAAATTAGTGCATTTCCGAAATGTGAACTTTCCGCATCAGGAAATTTGGCTCAGTGAATTTGGCTACGATTCTAACCCAAAATCGCCGCAGGGTGTGCCAAGCATCGGTGCTTTTAGTCCTGCGGAAGTGCAGGCAATTTGGTTGCTAAGAACTTATTTGGCTATCGCCGCATCTGGGCTTGACCGCGCTCATTTGTATATGCTACGCGATGTAAATGCCCCCAATCCTAATAAATACAATAGCTCGGGTTTGCGGGCCGAAAAGTGGAATAAGCATGCGCCCAAGAGCTCTTATTTTGCCCTCCAATCTTTTCTGTCCCTGGCCGGAGAATATCACTTTAGTAAAGCATTGCCTCAAAGTGATGAAAGCGTTTTTGTCTATCAATTTGATTCGCAGAAAGACGGGAGTCACCTATGGGCCATTTGGCTTGGCACCGAAAGCGCTAAACAATTCTTTAATTACGCCTTAAAGGTTCCTGCTACTACTGTAGATGTGTACCGCTATGACCCAAGTTTTCAATGGAAAAAAAGTACTCAAACCAGCGCTGCGGGGATTATTAAATTGAACGTTTCCGAAAAACCCATTTTTATAAAGTGGCAAAATTAGAATTCGCCACCATCATACCCACCTCCGCCAGAACTTCTATCGGGACGGGCTTTTTTCTGATTTAAACGGTAGTTGAAATTTAGCGTTATTTGGCGCTGACGCCATTGGAAAGTTCCAAAAGTATCAAAGGTTCCTCCGTTTGCTACATTACCATTGGTGTAGTATCTACGAATACGATTATTAAATAAATCGCGCACAGCGAGAGTGATGGTGCCATTGCCTTTGAGTACATCTTTACTCCAACCTAGATCTAAAGTGTAAATCCCTAAGCTACGCGTTTGTGCGCTTTGATTAGCACCTCGCATATTGAAGGTAATCTGTAAATCGCTTTTCCAAAAGTTAAAACGATTGATAAGGCGTGCCGTGCTAGAATTATTTACTGCGCCGAAGTTAGTACCTTCATAATCGCCAACCGTAATGGCTCGGAAGAGATTTAAATTGGCATTAAGATCATACCATTTGGTAAATTTAAACTGCAAGTTAAATTCCAAACCATAAGCATCTTGTACCGCTAAATTAATGGGGAAAAAACGCGTAAACTCCTCGCCATTGCGCTCTTCTACAATAGTAATACGTTCAATCACGCCAGTACGGTGACGGTAATAAATACCGCTGTAAAGACTACCTTTTTCGAAATAGCGCATATAACCCGATTCATAGCTGTCGGTAAACTCGGGGTTAACCGCAGGATTTCCAGAATAAAAATTACGGTTATCGCTAAAGCCAAAAAATGGAGCTAAGGTGCGGAAGCCTGGGCGACTAATACGGCGGCTGTAACTTACTTGAATATCGCTAAGAGGATTTATTTTGTAAGTAAAAAAGGCGCTGGGGAAAAGATTAGCATAGCTACGCTGATTAACTGTATCGTTCTGAACTTCGGTGGTTAAGTCGGTGATTTCTCCTCGTAAGCCCAATTGATAGGTTACGGATTCTCGCAAGGTGCCGTTATAAATACCGTAGGCCGCGTAAACGTTTTCAATAAAATTAAAGCGGTTATTAAATACGGGATCAGCTAATAAAGAACCATCCGATAAAACATCGTCTAAAGCATAGTCATTATCAATAGTTCGTAAAGTGGCTCTGCTTCCGAGCTCGTAACTTTTCTTCTCTCCCAAAGGGTGCACATAATCCGTTTGAAAAAGGTAGCTACTTTGGTATTCTAGGTTATCTACCAACTGGATAAGTTGCCCTGGGCGACCAAGGGTATCTTGGGTAATAGTTGATTGTTCGCGGTCATCTTCCACGCTGTAGCGGAAGTCGGCGGTCCACTTGTGCTTGTCGTCTCCATTAAAAGTTTTTTGCCAATTAATACTTCCCTCATAGGCCGTTTGCGTTTCCGTTTCATCATCGAAGCGGTTAATTAAGCGCACTTGGTTTCCATTGGCATCCAAATCACGGTAATTAAGATCTACCGTGTTATGACCCAAACTTGGTCTAACTAAAAAAGAGCCGGTAATGCTTTGTTCGTCGTTTAGTTGGTAATCAGCTCCGAAGCGAATGGTGGCGTTGGAACCACCTCTTAACTGATTACGCTCTCGAATAAAGGAGTAGGCGGTATCGGGCAAGTTAAATTTCTGATCGGACTTACCGCCACCTGGTGATTTGTTGTACTGAAAGCTTAGGTTAGTAAAGAAGTTCAGCTTGTTTTTACGGTAATTAATAGTTGCGCCTGCGCCATATAAATCGGGATAGCCGGCACTTAAGTCAAAGCTACCATTTAGGCCGGCACGGTCTTGTTTCTTTAAAACAATATTGATTATTCCTGCTTCGCCCTCGGCATCATAGCGAGCGGAAGGGTTGGTGATGACTTCAATTTTTTCAATTACATTTCCCTGGAGCTGCCGTAAAGCTGCCGCGGGATCACTTCCGACTAAGGCAGAAGGCTGGCCATTAATTAAGATGCGCACATTACCGCTTCCACGTAAGCTCACATTACCCTCAACATCAACGGCAACCGAAGGTAGATTATTAAGTATATCAGAAGCATTACTTCCCACAGAGGTAATATCTTTAGCCACATTAAAAACGCGTTTATCTTGCTCAAACTCGAAAAGTTTGGCTTCCCCTACAACGTTTACTTCTTCTAAAACACTTGATTTATCTGGCTTTAAGCCGATGCGACCCAAATCTAATTTCTGGCTCGCGGGAATAGAAATATTTCGCACCAATTTCTCATAGGCGATAAAGCTAATTTCTAGGCGATAAGAACCAGGAGCAGGGGATTTAATTTGGAAGCTCCCATCGAGGTCGGTACTGGCTCCGGCCATAATTTGGTCGCCCTTGTAAAGGACTACATTGGCGGTGGGTAGCGATTGATTTTTTTCATCGAGTAGGATACCACTAATTTGAGCAAAACCTGCAAAAGCCAAGAAACTTAAGCAAGTTGAAAAGAAAAACTTTAACATAAATAGAGAACAGAATTACTTATTTCTTGTTCGATAGAAATTATTGATATTCCTTTTTAAGACGTTCTTCCAAAGCGGACATCTCATCACGCAGTCGCGCCGCCGCTATAAAGTCTAAGGCCTTGGCCGCTTTTTCCATTTCCTTGCGGGTTTTAGAAATGCCTTTTTTCAAGGATTCCTCGGTGGTATAATTCACCTTGGGCTCTGCAGCAACGGGAATATTAGATTCATAGGGATTGTAAGACTTTTTAGCACCCGGTAAATTAGATTCGATGGCTTTGTTAAGTGCGGTGGGCACCTGGTTATGTTCCACATTATAAGCAGTTTGGATAGCGCGGCGACGATTGGTTTCGTCTATGGTTTTCCGCATGCTTTCCGTAATTTTATCGGCGTACATAATAGCTAAACCGTTTACATTACGAGCCGCCCTTCCTACGGTTTGTACCAAAGATCTTTCAGCCCGCAGGAATCCTTCTTTATCCGCATCGAGAATCGCCACTAAAGAAACTTCCGGCAAATCAAGGCCTTCTCTTAAAAGGTTTACCCCCACCAAAACATCGAAAACACCTAGACGTAAATCCCGCATAATTTCCACCCTTTCTAGGGTATCCACATCCGAGTGAATATAGCGGCAGCGCACGCCATAACGGGTAAGATATTTGGTAAGTTCCTCGGCCATTCGTTTAGTAAGGGTGGTCACCAATACCCGCTCATCTATCTCACAACGCTTGCTAATTTCCGCCATTAAATCATCCACTTGGTTTTCTACAGGACGCACTTCGATGCGTGGATCGAGTAGTCCAGTCGGACGAATTAATTGTTCTACTACTACACCTTCACTTTTTTCCAATTCATAATCGGCTGGAGTGGCACTGACGTAAACTACTTGATTTTGCAACAATTCAAATTCTTCAAATTTCAAGGGTCGGTTATCCATGGCCGCAGGTAGTCGAAAACCATATTCCACTAGGTTTTCCTTACGGGATCGGTCACCACCATACATGGCCCGTACTTGCGAAACAGTTACGTGACTTTCGTCGATTACCATTAAGAAGTCATCGGGGAAATAATCTAAGAGACAGAAAGGCCTCGTTCCTGGGCTACGTCCATCGAGATAGCGAGAATAGTTTTCAATACCCGAGCAATAGCCTAATTCGCGAATCATTTCTAAATCAAATTCCGTCCTTTCCTGTAAGCGTTTGGCTTCTAAAGGCCTTTGGTTTTTATTGAAGAAATCAACCTGCGCCACCATGTCATCTTGAATTTGATGAATAGCGGCTTGCAGGGTTTCTTTTCCAGTAACGAAAATATTCGCAGGGAATATTCGCACCGTATCAAACTTCTCTAAAATCTCGGCAGTTTGCGGGTCAAAACGTTCAATCGCTTCTATTTCGTCGCCCCAAAAATGAATCCGGAAAGCACTATCTGCATAAGCGGGGAAAATGTCAACTGTATCGCCTTTCACGCGAAAGCTACCTCGATTAAATTCTGCCGTGGTGCGATTATACAGCGCATTAACAAAAGAGTGAAGCAAGGCATTGCGGGCAATAACTTGACCGGTGCTTATTTCAATAACCTGTGAATTAAAAGACTCAGGATTACCGATACCGTATAGGCAGCTAACGGAGGCCACCACTAACACATCTCTTCTGCCCGAGAGCAAAGAGGAGGTCGTGCTAAGACGCAGTTTTTCAATTTCCTCGTTGATACTGAGGTCCTTTTCTATGTAAGTACCCGAACTAGGTAGGTAGGCTTCAGGCTGATAATAATCGTAATAGGAAACAAAATACTCCACCGCATTGTCGGGAAAGAAGTTTTTAAACTCCGAGTAAAGCTGGGCAGCAAGGGTTTTATTATGACTTAAAACTAGGGTGGGGCGTTGAATTTTTTCAATAAGATTGGCGATGGTAAAGGTTTTACCCGATCCGGTAACACCAAGTAGCGTTTGAAAACGATCACCGGCATAAATGCCTTTTTCTAATTCCTCAATAGCCCGCGGCTGATCGCCAGTGGGCTTATAATCGGAGACTAATCTAAACTCTTGAGACATGCAAAATTTCTTTATCCTTATAACATGTTAGGTACATCATGCTTTAAGTGATGTTTCATAAACCAGGCAATTAGCCAGGTGCTGAAAAATGTAAAACTACTGTAGATCACTGCTATGAGTGATATTTCTGGGCTGTTTAAAATATTGGTGGCAATTAAAATAGCCAAGGCCGAGTTTTGTAAACCCATTTCAACCGCAATGGTAAAGGCTCCATCATGGCGAATTCCTGTGAATCGTGCCAAATAGAATCCAAGAAACATGGTGAAAACATTAAAAAACAGCAGGGGGATATAAAGGTTTACATTTTCGAAAAAAGAAACTTTAGGACTGCCACCTGCAAAAAACAAGGCATAACTAAAAACGGCAAAGAGGATGGCGGGTAAAATCCAGCGAAGCGGTTTTCTTGACTTATCTATCCAGCGCTGCGGGCCATATTCATTGACTAAAACACCTGCAACTACAGGGATAACTACCGTAAATAGTATTTCTTTAAAAGTGTCTAAAATACCGATGCTAATTTCGGAAGGATGCTCGTGTAAGAAAAGCTCGATAGCCAAACTTAGGTAGAGCGGTATGCTTAACAAAATACCAAAACTATTGAAAGAAGTAAGGCTAACGCTGAGGGCCACTCTGCCTTTTAGCATGTGGGTTACCAAATTAGACGCAGTTCCTCCCGGTACCGAAGCGATTAATATTAATCCTACTTTATACAGCGGAGCCAGCGGTAATAGCCAAGCCATTAAAAAGGCAATTAAAGGCAGAAGTAGAAACTGCGCTCCCAAGCCCACTAAAATAGCCTTGGGATGCAGAAATACTCTACTAAAGTCTTTGAACTTCAGGTTTATACCTATGCCGAACATAATAATAGCGATGGCAATGGGCATTATAACCTGAGTGGGATTGTTCATTTAAAAATCCCTAAGCCTCGTTTTGATTTTCTTTTTCTTCCTTCGCCGCTTCTTCTTCGGCAGCCTCTGCTTTGATAATGTCCTTTACCTTAGCGGTAAGCATGCTCAGTTGCTTTTTCATGGCATCCACTGTTCGCGCTTGGTTATCGATACTTTTCTGGGCTTCTTTTACAATGCTACTGTTTGGATCGCTAGAACTAAAGAAGCTCATGTTGGTCTCCAATTGACGCAGTTCAGACTGCGCCTCTTGTAATTTGCGTTTCAAGAAGTCACGCTCGCTGTTAAGCTTGTCCACACCGCCTTCGTCAGCCAAGTTCTCCATCTTATTTTCAAAGCGAATACGCTGCGACTCCTCGCGATCCATATCAATGCTTTTGAAAAGTCCGTCAATGATCTTATTGAATTTACCATCAACCTTATTACGCTGATTGCGCGGTACCGGCCCTACTTCCTTCCAGCGATTGATAAAAGTTTTAATGCCACTTAAAGCTTCCTTCTTGTTTTTGGGATCAATAGTGAAAGATTCCAACTCGCTAAGAATTTCTTCCTTTTGCTTTTGGTTTACTTCAAAGGCTTTATCTGCTTTCTTATTGTTTTCGGTCATGCGATCAAAGAAGTGGTTGCAAGCTTTACGGAAGCTTTTCCAAATCTTATCACTTTCACTTTTCGGTACGTGACCAATCTTTTTCCAATCGGCTTGAATGCGTTTTAGTTCATTCGCGGTATTGCGCCAGTCATCGCTTTCCATTAAAGACTCGGCCTTTTCTAAAAGGGCGCGCTTCTTTTCAAGGTTTTCTTGGTGATCTTTTTTAAGATCCTTATAAAACTCATTCTTCGCGTGGTTGAAATCGCGTAAAGCGGCCTTTAGTTCTTCCCAAACTTCATCGTTTTCGGGAAGGTTAAGACGACCAACTTTTTTAAACTGTTCCTGAATTTCTCCGATTTCTTTTATCGCGTTTTGCCATTCATGGTGACGTGTAAAATTGCGAGGAATAGCATTTATCTTTGCTACGAGATTGCGTTTATCCACCAAAAGGATTTTGTTTTTCTCGCGTAACTTGGCGTAAAACTCTTCTCTTTTTTCGTGGAATTTCTTGGTGATATCGCTAAACTCTTCCCATAAAGGTTCACGGCTATCGGGTTCAACGGGACCAGTACGCCGCCAATCTTTGTGTAGTTTTTGCAATTTGGCAAAAGCATCCTTTAAATTATCGAGGCTTAAAATTTCTTTTGCTTGCTCAATAAGGTTTTGCTTCGCCTCTTTATTTTTCTTGTAGTCGAGGTCGCGTAATTCCTTGTTTATATTAATGAATTCGTAAAAATTCTCAACGTGGAAGTGGTAGGTGCGCCATAAGTCATTACTCTTATTTCGCGGCACAGGCCCCGTATGACGCCATTCCTCTTGTATCTGGTTAAACTCTTTAAAGGTGTCGCCAATAGATTCTTCCTTGCTAACGATTTCCTTTAGCTTCTCAATTAAATTGGTTTTCGTTAGGAGGTTAGAATCTAGCTTAGCGCTAAGCTCATCGTAGTATTTTTTGCGCTTGGCGCGATATTCCTGAAAAATAGGACGGAATTTCTCGCGTAAAGGTTGAATGTATTCAAAGTCCATTTCAACACCACCGTTTGCTACGAATTCGGCTAGTTTCTCACTGCGCTCTTCGTTGAGGTGTTTTAGAAGGTATTTGCGAATACTCTCAATATGATCTTTAATTTTTTGAATCGGCTGCTCTTTTACCAGTTTTTCGGCACTGTTCACCAAGTCTTCTAAACTAAGGCTCGCATAATCGGGCATTTCCAATTCATCAGGATGTTCCTCCTCATGATCTTCATCACTCTCGATTTCGCGGGTATCATCTTCCGTTTCTAAGTCGTCGTGCTTTTCTGATGTAAGGGGTTTTTCCTCGCTTTTCTCAGTTAAATCGGTCGATTGCACGCTTTCTGCCGTGGGGATTTCTTCCTCAATTTTAGGATTTTCATCCTGAATTTGAGGCTTTGTAGTTTCATTAGTAGCTTCTGCACTACTAAGGTTTTCCTGTTCCATGTCTTTATTATTTTCAGACATGTTGTTCTGTGTATTTTCCATATCAATTTCCTTGATTGAAGGCAAAATTAACTGAAAAAAAGACCTTTTGAAGCTTTGCTGGTCTTATTTTATCTTTCCATTTGAAAAAGCCTACTTTGGTCGCTCTAATCAAGCTTTTAAGCCTAAGATGAAACAAATTTTTCAGTGGATGTCTCTTGTATTTTTCCTGATGGGCTGCTATTTATTATACAGCTATTTATACAGCGGTGCAGATATAGCAACTGGCGTTGGTGCGGCCTCCTTTCTTAGCTTGAGTGTGGCCTTGTTTTTATTTTCGTTTTCGAAGTTTTTAAAGCAGGGTGATTAGAGTCGAGAGACAAAACGATTAGAAACACAAAGATCTAAAATCTAAGAGATGCGATGTGAGATTCGTTTGGGTGGGGATTTGCGTGATTGTAACGCGGCGAGTGCGGCGTGTTCGCGGGGATCGCAGCGGGGTTTATTGCTAAAAGTAATTTTGTTTTATTGTATCGTTAAGAATCCCGTAGGGATGATATAATTATAGAAATCGGGTTACATCAACAGGAACCAGAGCGCCGTAGGTGCGACATATCGATTTTTGGAGAGACGAGAGACGAGAGACAAAGAGACGAGAGAGGCATTTCGGTAGCGTGAGTGTTTTTCGGTTTTTAATGACGAAGATGCTGAAACAAGTTACCCATGACTTCTTATTGTATTTTCGTTTTTTAATTATGCTTCACGATGGAGTGAAGTTTCTCAAGATTTCTTGCCTTTCTTTTTGACTTGACTCAAAAAGAAACAAAAAAGTCAAGGCTCCAATTCCTCATCCTTAAAACCTTCACAAAAAGTAAGCTCGGTGGGCGAGCTCCCTGTGGTCGCAACCCAACTCGCTAAACTTTTTGTTTTGTTTTTAACTCTTCGTAACCGAAGCGCTTTGCGCTGAGCTCAAGAACACCAATAAAATTAAAGTTCCGTTCTTAATTGAGGCCGTATAACCTACCAATTACGAATCAGACTAAATTGTAATATGAGTCTTCGTTTATCTGATTCCGGGCTACATGTCATTAAATCTTCTTGGTTTTTAAATCTAAAACTCTTTACTTGTAATTTATTGTTTCAAGTTATTGAAACATCCATAGTGTAATGATAATCCCCCTGCCCTGGTATAGCCATACTACAAACTGCGGCATCACATCGCCCACCGATTTATCCGTGAGATAACATTTATCCTTAATCCACCAAACTCAAATACGCTTCTTCGTAGCCTTTTATAGTAATCTCGCTGTTAAAGCGATTTTTGATACGCTCCAAGGCGGCTTTACCCATGGCCTTGGTGGCTTCTGGGTTTTGATACATTTTTAAAAGCGCTTTACCCATGGCCTCAGGATTGGCCTTAGGAACGACATAGCCAGAAACGCCATCTTCAATCATTTCCCGGTTACCGGGGATGTCGGTAATAAGGGCCGGTGTTCCCAGCGACATTCCTTCTAAAACAGATTTGGTAATCGACTCGCCGTAGAGCGAAGCCAAAATAAAAGTATCGGCCATTTTCACGATGCGCAGGCTATCGGGACGCCAACCCATAAAATGAATATTTTGCGGATTAGGCAAAGAAGCCACTATCTTTTTATTTTCTTCCGTATCCATGTCCTTTCCCAAAAGCAAAAGGTGAATATTCGCATCGGGGGGCAGATGAGCAAAGCTTTTCAGTAGATAGGGTACGCCCTTCATACGGCGGTTATTGGCAGCGCAAACGGCATAAAAACCATCAGCGGGTAAATCTAAATCGGCGGGTTTAAAGGCTTCTACATCTTGATACCATTCAAGGCGATGCCCTTTATTTACGGTAATTAAACGTGGCTTCCGAAAAATGGAGGCCTTAGCAATATGCTCCGCTACACCCTCCGAATTGCACATAATCGCATCTACCCGCGGGTGTAAAAACTTGAAATAAGCGGTAGGATCGTACCAGTGAATATGCCCTTCAAAGCCACGGTATAAAAGCACTTTAACGCGCGTGCCCTTCGCGGCCTGAATACCATTCACCATGGAGCGGCCATTAAAGAGGTGCATAATATCGTAATCGCCCTTCACAATTTCCTTGTGAATAATGGCAATTTCCTTTTTGTCTAATTTCTTTTGAGCATGGAAGTCGATGACCTCAATTCCTGCTTCCTTAAATGGGGCAACGTAGGCACTATCGCCATAAGTCATGATCGTAACTTGATGTCCCGCTTTTTGCAGACCGATGAAAATTTCCGCTTCGGGACGCACCGTTATGGTGCTGCGGTAATTGCTAAGGACTAAAATTTTTAAGGGCATATCTTAAAATTTTGGCGAAGGTAAGCTTTCCTTAAGAAGAGCGAGAAAGCGCGAGAAAGTGAGAATTATCAGGCTTTAAAACTTAGGAGGGTTCTACCTTTGCGGCATGATTTGGAAGAAACTTAGCCGCGACGAAATTAAAGAGCGCGTTTTTAGTGCATTAGACACGAATAGAAATTACGATAGCGATTATATTTTAGGTATTCCGGGTACCTATCTCGATACGGAGCAATTTTACCGTGACGCCGAGTTTTTAGAAAATGCCCCCTTCTTAAAAACCTTTATTAATAATCCCAATCACATTGGTTGTCACACTCTTGCGGTAGATGAGGGCGAAGATTTATTTCGAGGCACCCAACGAATTGAGGTGGAATTAATTCGCCTTATTTCGGAAGATATCATGAAAGCGGAGCCCAAGTCAATCGACGGATATATTGCTCCAGGAGGAACGGAGGCGAATATTCAGGCGATGTGGATTTATAGAAATTATTTCCGTGCAGAATTTAAAGCCGATCTAAGTGAAATCGCCGTTCTCTTTAGCGACGATAGTCATTATAGCTTTTACAAAGGTGCTAATCTTTTGAATATTAAGGCGCTATCTATACCAGTAACCGAAAAGACTCGAGAAATTGATGGACAGGCCTTAAAAACGCATCTAGCGAAAGCGAAAAAAGAAGGCATAAAATATATAATTGCCATTGCCAATTTGAGTACCACTATGTTTGGCTCGGTAGATAGCATTGATCTAATTGCCAATGCTTTAGAAGAAGAAAATTTGCAGTATAAGCTTCATTTAGACGGAGCATTTGGTGGATTTATTTATCCTTTTACCAATGGGGAAAGCAAGATGAATTTTAGTAACCCCCGGGTTAACTCAATTACCATGGACGCTCATAAAATGCTAATGGCGCCTTATGGTACCGGCGTATTTTTAATTCGCAAAGGTTGGATGCATTACGCTGCCACCGAGGAAGCCAGCTATGTGCAGGGATTAGATTACACCATGGTGGGCAGTAGAAGTGGGGCGCAGGCGGTTTCCATTTGGATGATTTTGATGATTCATGGTCCGCAAGGCTGGACTAAAATGATGCGGACCTTAATTGCCGAAACCGATAAGCTTTGTGCCGCTTTAGATGAATTAGGAGTGAATTATTACCGCAATCCGCATCTGAATATTGTTAGCATGCAAGCCGATCAAGTGCCTTTAGGTATCCCACAACGTTATAGATTGGTATCTGATAATTTTAATGATGAGCCTCGTTGGTGGAAAATTGTGGTGATGCAGCATACCGTTGGCAAAGTTGTCGATCGCTTTATTAGTGATATGCGCTCGGTACTCGAAAAGGCATAAAATTTAAAAGTAAGACAAAGCACCCTTGGAATAAGGTCTTGTATAACTTTTAAATGGTTATCATAAATAGCCATTAACTCGTATAGCCTTACTTTCGGGCTTGGGCACAGCTTTTTTTACCCCATAACAAATGCGAATTGGATTGGTAGCTGGTAATTTATTACCTTGTCTAGTAGTAAACTGAGGGTGAAATGCGCACAATTCTTCTGGTCCTTTTAGTAGTTTTTTCTCGCTTGGGCTTTGCCCAGCAGATAGATACCTTGATATTTTACTCTTCCATATTTGAAGAAAAGCGCGAACTTAGAATTCACATCCCTGAGTTTTATAAATATGGCTCGGAGGACACTGAGTTTCCAGTAATATATGCATTGGATGGTCAACACGATTGGTATATCAATCCCTTGACGAACACGGTGCGATATTTACAGTATACCCACGAAATTCCCCAGGCGATTTTGGTTGAAATTCCCCACAGCGATAGAGTCGAAGAATCGCTTTTTCCTTCCTCGATGATGGAAAGCAATAAATTGCACCGTTTTATTCAAACGGAAATTGATTCTGTACTTAAAGCGTATCGCACTAATAAGGTGCGTGTTTTAATTGGTCATTCTTTTACGGCCTCTTTTGCTTTGTATTCCTTTTTATTAAGTCCTGATTTTTATTCTGCGGTTATTGCACACTCCCCGCTATACCGCATGGAGCGCCTAGTGGAATCTTTACAAAATTTGTCCATTGAACAGCAAGAGCGTATTTACCTTTCTATTGGCAGCCTCGCTTTTAATAAGGACTCTGTGCATCGTTCTTTATACGAAAAGCTTAAGCTCGATCATCCCCAATTTTTTCAAACGATAAAAACCTACGAGGCAAATTTGTCGACTCATAATGCATTGCCCATTTTAGCGAATCCACAGATGCTTAGCTTATTATTTAATGAGTTTAGCAGTCGTTTAAGTGCAATTGCACGAGTAGATGAGGAGTATAAATTACGCAGTGCGCCACTATCACCCGCAGAAGAATTAGAAATAATTAGGGAGCAGTATTTTTTAGTAAAAGAATTTTATCCACCCGAAATACCTGAGCTTAACGGTATAATAAGTCGTTATTCAAATTCGGATTATTGGCAGCAAAGTGAAGCGCTTTTACAGGAAGCCATTCACTATTATCCTTTGTTCTTCGACTTTCATTTACAACTTTATAATATCTATTGGTCACAAGGAGAAGCAGATAAAGCGAAGTATCATCTTTTAGAGGCTTATCGCCTGATAGATACACTGGAAAGACAGGCCGATGATTGGCAAGATTTAATGGGAGAAATTGACGCCGAATTAGAGGAGCGCAATTGGCAACCTTAAGATATTTCTGGCAAAAAAAGGTGTCCGCTGGGACACCTTTTTTTGTTTTAATTTTTAAAAAGGGGCAACTTAATTTCAAAAATAGCACCCAGATTGTTGTGAACGTTAATTTCGCCACCATGCGCTTCAACGTATTGTTTTACAATGGTTAAGCCTAGGCCTGTACCGTCTTTTTTATTCTTAGTGGTGAAAGGTTCGAAAAGTACGGGCAGTAAATCTTCAGGAATTCCCGGACCATTATCACTAATCCTTAAACAAGCATAATTGTCTTTTATTTCCGCTTTTACACTAATTTTCGGGTCAGCCACTTTCAAGTCGAAAAGCACATCAACTGCATTGGAGATGATGTTCATAATTAGGCGTTTCAATTTACTTGGGTCTCCGGCTAAATTGGCTTTACCATCAAGGATAACTTCCAGCTTAATGGGCTCAATTTTCTTGCGATTATGGGCCAGTTTAATCGCGTTTTCCACTACTTCTTTTAGAGGAACGGCTTCAATTTCGATAGGTTTTTCGCGCACAAAGTCTAGAAAATCATCAAGAATATCCGAAGCTTGCTGACTGCTTTCGTCCAACATGGCGAGTAGGTCTTTATTGGCACCATCTTCTCTTAAAAAGGCAGTAATTTGGGGAATGTTTTTAATAGGTGTGCGCAGATCGTGCATCAACATTCCCAATGCATTTCCTGCCGCAGTGAGTTTTTCCTTTTTCAGCAGCTCTTCTTGTAAATGTGCATTTTGTATGGCTTGGGTAGCATTTTGAATGAAAAGCTGAATAAGATATATTTTTTCTGTTTTTAAAGTTTCATTAGGCTCTAAAACGGCAAAAACCGGGTAATCTTTGAGCATGGCCAGTACTACATTCTTTTCCTGTAAAATACTATCGTTATTGTGACGAGCTTGGTTTATTAAACCAAGGAGCGCCGCTTCATTTAATTCGTTTTCAATGGTTCCCACTTTGAAAAGAAAATCGAGGCTATTGTCTTCTTTTAGCGTTCCCATCATGGCATTTTCGGTGCCAATGTAGCGTGCTAATTGGTCGAAAATATTTTTTAATAAGCTATGCAGTTGGTTTTCACCGAGGCTAATTCTTCCGGTAGTAGCAATTAATTCCTCAAGGTTGCGAAGTTTATTGTAATCATTTACTCCTTTGGTGGCGATTTGCAGAATTTCTTCCGAATTGTAGGGCTTAACGTGATAGCCCACATTTTTCCCTGCCTGAGCAACTATTTGATCGATGCTATGATCAGAATAAGCAGTAACTATAATAATTTCTGCTTTGGTATCTACTTGGCGAATTCGTTTAGCGGTTTCAAGCCCATCCCAGCCTGGCATGCGCATATCTAGGAAAATTACGGCAAAAGGACTATTTTCTTGCACCGCTGCCGCCACCATTTCGAAGCCTTGCTTGCCGTTTACCGCTTTATCAACGATAAAATCGGGGAAGGTTCGGTTCTCTGAAATAACACTTTCTGCATCTTCTTCTTCTTCACCAAAAAGCAAATCGGCAGCACTGCTTAATTGCTCGTTTTTGGTAGCTTTTTTAGGAACTAAAATTTCTTCAATATTGTCTCTCACCATTTCTTCATCGTCAATAATAAGGACTCTGGTGTTTAAATTATCATTTTCTCTCATAAGTCAATTACAATTCTGTTTTAGCGATGGTGAGGATGGCAGTAGCACCTTTACCTTTTCCTTCGCTAATTAGTTTTAAATCACCATTATGGCTTTCGGCTACATTTTTTCCACTGGCTAGACCAATTCCCATTCCCTGCGCTTTAGTAGTAAAACCGCGTTCGAAAATTTTCGCTTCGGTATTAGCATCGAAACCCTCACCACTGTCTTTAATTAAAAGTTGTACAATTGTATCCGTTTCTGAAAGTTTGATTTCTAGTGTTTTAGGGCCTTCAGGATTATTGTCGATGGCTTCTATAGCATTTTTAATAAGGTTGATTACTATTTGTATAAGCTTGGTGCGATCGCCAATAAAGCTTGGTATGTTTTCAGGTAAGTCACTAGTGATCTCAATTTCTCGTTTTTCGATGCTCGCCAATAAAATAGCCAGGGCATCGTAAACGACTCCTCTTAAATTTACTAGTTCTCTGGCACGAGCTTCGCCAGTAGTAATGTATTGCCTTTGAATATTTAATATATCACTAATATGGCTGGTAATGCCCATTTGTTCTCTTACTGTGGTTTCGAGTCCTCCAATAAGCTCGTTTTGATTGGTAATTAAACCTTGAACTAAATCCACTAAAGCTTTTGCTTTGGCGGCACCAATTGCTTCTCCAAATTGCTGGCTATTTGCCTTTAGAAACTTTTCTAGTTTCACCAAGGTACTAGAATCGTAATCACTAATTAATTTCTTTGAACGACTAAGGTGGGAACCAATACCGACAACGGCGTTACCTATATCGTGTAAAACACCCGCGGCCATTTCGAACTTACTTTTATCAATAGCCATTTCTTGGCTTACCCGACTCAGTTCTTCTTGGGATTCGTGGTAATTGGTGATGTCGTCAAAACTAAAAACAATGCTTTCTTCCGATACTTTGTTAATAGAATAGAAAAAATGACGAACCATCACTTGATCTTCATGTTCGAGTTCTACTGTTTGCTTTTGTTGAGTAAGAATATAACCAGATTCTTGCGGGAACTCATCAATTTTTTTGGCAATACCAGGAGCAATCATCTCGAGAAGGTTAACAATATTGTTGGCAGGCAGATGGGTTTGCATAAATAATGGCATTACCATTTGCTCGGCCATTTGATTCATGTGTTTAATATCACCAGCTTTATTGGCAACGATTAAACCAATTGCTGCTTGTTGGATTATGGCTAGTAAATCATTGTGAACTTTTTCTCTTTCTGCCATTTGTTAAAATAGTTAGACTACAAATCTGCAAAAAAAAACCGCTCCAACATATTTGTTACAGCGGTTTACTAGGGGTTTATTGAAAAAGTGATAGTCTAATTTTCTGTTTTTAAAAGCTCTTCCTCGATAACTTTTTTTAATTGATGCTTTGGCATTGCACCGCGCGACATCATGGGTTGACCTTCACTTGGAATAAATAAAATGGATGGAATACTCTGAATTCCAAAGGCCGCAGATAACTCTTGCTCTGCTTCTGTGTCCACTTTGTAGATAACAATTTCTTCGGAAAATTCGTCGCTGAGCTCTTCGAAAATAGGAGCGACCATTTTGCATGGACCACACCAATCTGCGTAAAAGTCAATGATAGCAGGTTTCTTGCCTGCAAATTTCCATTCTTTTTCTGCGGTATAATCGAACACGTCTTTTTTAAACTGCTCGGTTGTTAAGTTAATTGTTGGCATATCTATTTTTTTACTTGGCAAATATAGGTGGCTTGTGTGGGCTCTACAGTGCTAAATGTTACGCTTGATACCATTATCGCGAAAATTGATGCCTTGAAGATATTTCACTTGACCAATTCATTTTATCCAAGACTATAAGCTCACCAATTCTAAGAATTGGCGAGCTTTTGATTTTAGAACATCTGCCGTAAAGCGAAAGAAGATTTTTGGCGATTAAGCTTCTTTTACCGCCCAAGTTTTACACCAAGCGCCAGATGCAACCGCGCCATTAGCAAAAAGTTGACAAGCACCGCAGTCCCCTTTAAACTTAGCGGGATTGTAAAAACGGCAATTAGTGCAGTTTTGATCGGCCTTTTCACTTTGCTCAATATAACCTAAGCTTTCACGGGTTTTAAGATCCGTTTCAGTTAGATTCTGATTATAGGTAGAGCAATCGATGTTTTCTACAAGTTCCTCTTCCGCTGCAGCGGGGGCAGGAGCAGGAGCTGGTTTAGGACTACCTTTAGTTTCTGCAGGAGCATCTCCATTGGCACAGGCCTGTAATAGGGTAGTTGCAGAAAGCGCACTAAGACTTAATAGGCCAAATTTGGCTATAAACTGTCTTCTTCCATTATCATTCATAGTAGTTTTGTTTTAGATATCAATAGTACAATGGAAGACTTGTTTTGTGCGTGACAATGGCTATTATGTCTTTAATTTGAAATTAATCTAAGTTAAGTTTGGGAGGTATTAAATGAATACGTCGCTTGCAAATGGGGTAATTAATACGGCAATATTGTAATTCGTATTTGCAGCTTCATTTTGTTTCAAAGGGAAAAGAAAGGCTTCAGCTTCTTCAATAATTATTAGGCCATCTTTAATTTTCACCTGAGAATTAGCTTCGGTTTCCCCTTGATCAAAATCTTCGTCTTTAAAATTATCTTCTTCCAATTCCTTAAGAAGCTCGGCACTATTTTCACAATCTGCGCAAAGCAGACCCTTTTCAGTCATGGTCCAATAATGACTGGTCATGTCGTAGTCCCAAAAATCGTTAATGTTTTTCACATCGTAGATTAGATTTTCAGTACCGGCGCTAAGATAAACAGTGTCGCCAGGTTGCATGTAGAGTACATGTCTTATTTTTTGCAAGCGAAAGAAATTACCTTCCCTAATGCTGTAATAGTTACTAAACTTAAGATTAGCACTATCTACTTCAATAATAAAGTCTAAGTTTTGTGCGTTTTTACGCGCATCTTGTCTGCTACTTCCACGGCCATTAAATTCAGTTTCTAAATAGGTGTAGCCTTTTTCACTTTGCCGAATGTCGAGCTTAACTCCTTTGTAATAACTCTTCCCATTGCTAAAGGTCCAGAAGTCGGTATTAAAGGATTCATTAAAGTCATAGTAAATATCATCTTGGACCACTTCCAGGTTATAAGACTGGGCTTTTAGGTTGAGTTTTTGCTCACTAATATGGTAAGAGTTAGCGCGGAATTTCTCACTTAATTGGTAGGCAGTGCTTCCTAAAATTATCAAACCAATAAGTGAAAGGAAACCTAATCCCTTGCGCACTCCACGGTTAAGTGGTTCTACACCAAAAACCAAACGAATTCCATAGTAAACAATCAGAAATAATGGTCCTAAAACCAAAAGGCTAAAGCCGAAGGTAATGGCATTATAAATACCGCTGTCATTTGATACCAATTGCAGCATATCGGAAATTTCGCTCCAGGTATAATGGCTGTCGTTTAAATTAAAACCTACAAATAAGGTGGTAGCCAAAGATGCAAGGGCGATAAATACGACAAAGAGGAAAAAGAAACCAATAATTTTAAAAGCAAATTTGAAAATCAGCTTTATAATTTCGAAGATGCCATTAAAAAATTGGGAAATCAATCCCGTTACTTGGTTGGAATTACGATTCATATCCTGCGCTTTGCGGCCCATATGTTTAACACTATTCCCTACAGCATGGGCTTCTTCGCGCACAAAGTTTTCAATATTACTGAGGGTAACCGGCTTTCCCCGCATTTGCAGTTTTTCGGCGGTGGTGCGAGCGCTAGGCACAACTATCCAAAGTATGATATAAAGTAAAAGTCCGAAGCCTGAGAAAAACAAGGCAAAGAATAAGAGACGCGTCCACACTGGGTTAATGTTCATATAAGCGGCTAAACCAGCAGCTACTCCACCAATCATGCGATTATCAACATCGCGATGGATTTTTTTAGAATATGACTGATAGCTATCATAGTCTGTGCTACTACTATTGTAATCTTCTTCTTGCAGGTAATCTTCAGGTTTACCTAAAACAGAAATCACGGCTTCAACGTCAAGAGTATTAACCACCTCTTTAGTTTCTCCATTTCTCTCCCGAAAAAGTTCAGCCATGCGAGTTTCCACGTCGGCAATAATTTCATCTCCACCGCTAGTACGGGAAAACTGATTGCGCAAGGTTCCTAAATAACGCTCGAGTTGATTAAAGGCGTCTTCATCAATATGGAATATGAAGCCTCCCAGATTTATAGTTAATGTCTTTTTCATGATTAGTGTTTGATTTCGTTTTGTATGCTTTGATTTACAGCTTCTTTAAGGTTTTCCCAACTTTTTAAAAGTTCCGTTAGCGCGGCCTTACCTATCTCTGTAAGGGTGTAATATTTGCGGGGTGGTCCAGCGCTCGACTCTTCCCAGCGATACGCTAAGATACCGGAGTTTTTTAAGCGGGTAAGTAGGGGGTAGAGGGTGCCTTCCACTACAATAAGTTCGGCCTTTTTTAATTCTCCGATTATTTCGGAGGCATAGGCATCGCGGTGGTTAAGCATATTTAAGATGCAGAGTTCTAATACTCCTTTGCGCATTTGCGCTTTGGCATTTTCAAGATTCATCTTTAATTGGTTTTAAAGATTAAATCACCACTAAATACTATTAATATCGCATTGCGATCATTGGGGTTATTGAGGATAATAGCCGCATGCTCACTATTTTTACCATTGATTTTACGCAGTAAAATGGCCTGTCCCTCTTCTTTTTCCCAGTCGGAAGGAATTTGAGCTTGACGATAGCCCCAGGCGAGCATTTGTTCGATAAACTCTTTTTCACTTTTTAAACCTCTGTTGTAGTTTTCGAATTTCACAAAGCGAATCCGATCAATATGGCCAGATATTTCTTCGGTGTATTCTTGAAAATCAAAGTCGAAATCTAAATCACTTATTAAATCGTGACTTATGCTAATGTTGAAGTTATCTCCCTGATCGGCTATGCGATGAAAGAGGCTTTCCATTTCGTTTTTACTCTGTGCTGTTGCTGTATTTAAACTTAAAAGTAGCAGCGGAAGAGCGATTAATAATTTTTTCATTTTGGTGTTTTCATTTGCAATACAAAGATATGTCAATATTTAGGTACTATGCAAAACAAAGTACCATATAAATATATAAAATATTGTATACCAGCACTTTAAAATTTAAGATAGAAATCGAGTCTTGATAAAAATAGGATTTCAGCTCGATAAATGGGGGAGACTAGTCGCTAAATAGGGAAAGGGAAACTCTGCTCAAGGCAGATGCGATGCGTAAAATAAGATACTATGGAATAGATGATTTTCTATTCTATTCTGATTTTTTCATAAATGGGTTTTCAAAGGGACGAATGATCAAACGAATTTTACGATCGTAGCTAAAGTAGTTTACAAACCAATTAAGTAATACCACCAATCGGTTTCTAAATCCAACTAGGCTTATCAAATGCACTAACATCCAAACGGCCCACCCTGGGAATCCTTTTAGCATTATTTTATTGTAGAGTTCTACCACAGCTTTATTGCGACCAACGGTGGCCATGCTGCCCAAATCCTTGTATTTGAACGGACGATAGCTTCGGCCTTTATCACTTCGAATTATATTTTTTGCTAAGTTTTGCCCCTGTTGTATCGCCACTTGTGCGAGCATGGGATGTCCTGTGGGGAATTCTTTAGTACTCATTCCTGCGACGTCGCCCAAGGCAAAAACGTTTTGATGTTGGCCAATTTGATTAAACTCATTTACTATATAGCGACCTTTATCAAAGTCTTCCTTCTCTTTAAGGCCCTCAATAACATTGCCTTTTACACCGGCTGCCCAAATAAGGGTAGAAGCGGGTAGCTCGGATTTATTGGTGCTTACCGTTTTACCATCGTAACCTTTAACGGCGGTGTTTAGCCATACTTGTACTCCTAATTTCTCGAGATAACTTAGGGCGTGGGCAGAAGAAAATTTACTCATTGGAGGTAAAACCTTATCCGCCATTTCCACCAGGTGAATACTCATTCTACGGAAGTCTAAATCGGGGTAGTCGTTGGGAAGGACGTGGCTTTTCAATTCTGCGAAAGCACCCGCTAGCTCGGTGCCAGTTGGACCGCCGCCAACAATTACAAAATTCATCAAGCGCTCACGCTCTTTTAAGTCGACGGTTAAAGAGGCTGCCTCAAAGTTTTGCAAAATTAAACTTCGCAGGTTCAAAGCTTCAGGCACCGTTTTCATCGGCATACTTTTTTGCTCTACTTCCTTCATTCCAAAATAATTGGTTTCCGAACCCGTAGCGATAATCAGCTTATCATAACTAATTGGACCAATATTAGTGTGAAGTATATTCTTTTCCGATTCTATGCGCTCGGCCTTGGCCATGCGGAAATAGAAATTGGGGTAATCTTTAAAAATGTTTCGAATGGGATAAGCTATCGAATCGGGCTCTAATCCTGCCGTTGCTACCTGATATAGCAGTGGTTGAAAGGTGTGGTAGTTGTGCTTATCAAGCATCACCACTTGCTTTCCTTTGTTTTTTAATGCTTTTGCAAGATTAAGACCAGCGAAACCTCCGCCTAAAATTAAGATGCGCTCGGCATTGGTCTTGGGTATATTTAAATCAGCCATGTACAAAGATAAGTCGCGCCGATTGCTTGGCGCCGAAGACTAAGAAAAATCTTAAGCTGATTTCTAAAGAATTTATGGTAAATAATTTTTTTTTAGGTTGATTCTAAAGGTATAAATTTATCTTTGCTTTATGTCATGAAACAAAGCGACGGGGTAAAAGATGAGAGTAGATATCACATTTTATTTATTCATAGGTTTAGGTTTATTCCTACTACTGGTTGCTTTGATTACTTTTCTTTTTCCAGCTAAAAAGCCTAATCACCTTTATGGTTATCGCACTGATCGTTCCATGCGAAACCGTGCCAATTGGAAATTTGCCCAAGGGCTGCTACCTCCCATGTTTTTACGCTTGGCTTTATATCAAGTAGGCATTGCTGGATTATGGTACTTTATACCGCGTCAATCGGAAACTATCGGCATGGCTGTTTTTCTGATTTTTTTAGTGCTAACCTTTGCAGGAGAAATATTTTGGAGCGAGAAAAAGCTTAGGCGATATTCACGCTCCAAGCAGAAGTAGTTAAATTCATTTGTTAAAGGGGTCAGAAAATTTTTCATCGGCCAACATCTCGGGGTCACTCAGAGTTTCCAAGAATGCCACCAGGTCGTCAATTTCATTGCTACTCAAATTTAAGCGTCTCACTCCGCCATTCGGAAGCCGTAGAGGGGCACTGAGGTTGGGATTATTTTTAACACCATTATTGTAATGCTCAATTACTTCACGCAAAGTACTCAATCGGCCGTCATGCATGTAGGGGGCAGTTAAAGCCACATTGCGTAAGGATCCCACTTTAAATAAACCTTCTGCATTACTATTATTGGTAACACCTCCTACCCCTAGGTCAGCGGTATTATCTACATCTAAGCCATTATTGCGAGCTCCTGGTGCAATAAAAGCTTCAGTACCGTGGCAGGCAGCGCAGCCAATCGCGGGATTTAGAAAAAGGGCTTTCCCTCGGTTTTCCTCGGCGGTGAAATTTGGAAAGTCATTGGTTTGATCTGCCACCTGAAGTCGTCCAACATCGTATTTACTAGTATAAGATACCATGCTGCGGATAAATTGTGAGAGAGCAAAGCTTAGGTTTTTACTATTAATTTCACCATCGCTAAAAGCATCGCTAAAAAGAGGCTGGTAATAATCTAGGCCCTTAAGCTTCAAAATAAGGCTGTCTAAATTCATTCCCATTTCTACTGGATCTTGAATCGGTAATAAAACCTGCTCTTCGAGGCTTAGCGCCCTTTCATCCCAAAAGAAACGGCGATTGGCATAATAGCGACTATTGGTCAATGACATGGAATGTCTACCTGTAAGTCCATTATTAAAGCCATTACTCAATGTTGCTTGATCGCTAAATCCATTACTGTTTTGATGGCAGCTTGCGCAAGAAATGGTATTGTTGGAACTTAAATTTTTTTACAAGCAAAGAGTGATAGTAGGGCGCTTAGGAGGAGGATGGACTTATTCATAAACACTTATTTTGCTCCTTGGAGAATAGAAGTGGCAAATAGTTTAAATGGCGGCCCTAAATTTCCTCTAATTAGAGAAAATTGCTGCGATAAAGCTTATTTTTAGCGCAAATTAGCAGCATGCGAAAACTTATTTGGATCTACGGAATTGTAGCAGGCTTAATTGTAAGTCTTAATCTTTTTTTAGGCCTCCCCTCCGAAGGTGAAGCAATGAGTTTTGAAGGGGGTGAAACCAGAGGTTTTATTATGATGACCCTCGCTTTTGTATTAATTTTTGTGGCGGTCCAACAATTATCGAAGCGCTTCTTTGATTCTAAAATAAGCTTTGGTAAATCTTTTATTATTGGCCTGTATATCAGTCTCATTGCCTCGATAATGTATCTGCTTGCTTGGGAGTATATCTTAGCCAACCATCTACCCGATTTCGCCGATCAATATATGGAGTATCGTCAACAAACTTTAGTCGCCTCAGGGGCAGATGCGCAAGAAATTGAGCAACGTTTAGCCTCTGAAACACCCATGATGGAAATGTATAAGACCCATACTTTTTATCGACTGGCCTTAACTTTCAGCGAGATTTTCCCTTTGGGTTTATTAATTAGTTTATTGGCAGGACTTCTTTTTGGGGTATTTTTGAAAAAGAAATAGGATGGATAGATTAGAAACGGCAGGGCTGATTATTTTAGGATTGAATGTTCTACTCAGTTATTTTGCTTTTCAAAACCCAGATTGGTTCGAACGATTGCTGTTACGCATTAGAGATCTCAAGGCGGGGCAATATTATCGCTTAATTAGTTCAGGATTCATTCACGTCGATTGGTCTCACCTCTTCTTTAATATGTTCTCTTTATACATCTTTGCGGGAGCGGTAGAAAGAGACTTGGGCTTCATCGGATTTGTAATTGTTTATCTGCTCAGTCTTTTAGGAGGGAACCTACTTTCTTGGTTACTTCATCGCGATGATATGGAGTATCGCGCAGTTGGAGCCTCTGGAGCAGTAAGCGGGATTATCTATGCGGCCATTGTTATTTATCCCGACATGGAACTGGCCTTTATATTTTTACCATTTTACTTCCCCGCTTGGATTTACGGGATTGGCTTTATTGCTTACTCTTTTTATGGTATGAGCCGAAACAACGATAATATTGGGCATGAAGCACACCTGGGAGGTGCTATTTCTGGACTTTTGACTTGCTTAGTTTTAGATCCATCCATTCTTGAGAGAAGCACTTTAACTATTGTTTACATTTTAGTGCCTGCGCTGGTTCTTTTACTAGTATTTGTTTTTAAACCCATGTTATTCTCTAATGCCTTTGCCAAAGGAAATGAAGCTCTTACCATGGATGATCAGTATCGAGCGGAAAAAAAAGAAACGGAAGTTGAACTAAATCGCATTTTAGAAAAAATTAAGGCAGAAGGAGAAGCTTCGCTAACAGTGAGGGAACGCGACTTTTTAGCGAAGCAGTAAGCTTAGCTAGTTAAGAAAAGCTATTTTTGTAAACCAAATTAAAACAACGTTATGTCGAATAATCTTTTAGCGGGAAAGCGTGGCATTATCTTCGGGGCTCTTAACCGTGATTCTATAGCTTGGAAAATCGCTGAAAAAGCACATGCACAAGGAGCAAAATTTGTTTTAACCAATGCTCCAATCGCTATGCGAATGGGAGAAATCAAAGACTTAGCCGCTAGTACTGGCTCGGAAATTATTCCCGCTGACGCAACTAGTATGGATGATCTTGATAATCTATTTACCAAATCACAAGAGATTTTAGGTGGTAAGTTAGACTTTGTACTACACAGCATAGGTATGAGTGTAAACGTGCGTAAAGGCAAACATTACACCGATTTAAATTACGATTGGTTAGAGAAAGGTTGGGATGTATCAGCCGTTTCTTTTCACCGCGTAATGCAAACCGCTTGGAAACAGGAGGCTATGAATGATTGGGGTAGTATTCTGGCCCTTACCTATATCGCTGCACAAAGAACTTTCCCCGACTACAATGATATGGCCGATAATAAAGCCTATTTGGAAAGTATCGCACGCAGCTTCGGTTATCACTGGGGTGTACGCAATAAGGTGCGAGTAAATACCATTAGTCAATCACCAACACCAACAACTGCTGGTAGCGGCGTAAAAGGATTTGATGGTTTTATTAATTATGCCCACGAAATCAGTCCTTTAGGTAATGCAACGGCCGACGATTGTGCCGATTATGCAATAAGCTTGTTCTCAGATCTTACCCGAAAAGTAACCATGCAAAATTTATTTCACGATGGTGGTTTTAGTTCTACAGGGGTAAGTGATTCTGTTGTGAATAAATTCGGAAGCGAAGAGTAAAGATTGATAAGAACTATTTTAAGAAAGTCCGGAGTTTACTTCGGACTTTTTTTTTGGTCTCACCGACTTATTTATTATCGCATCGATCTCGAAATTCTACCAATGTTTCCGCAATGTTAAAAACATGTGGAAAACCCTTGTATTTGCTGTGTCAAAAGGTTTTTAATCTCTTGATAAAGGCTTATCTTTGAGACTTATCACAATAAGCGTAACTGCATAATTATGAGTGAAATAGAAAAAGATTATGGCGCCAGTAGCATTCAGGTACTGGAGGGATTAGAAGCGGTGAGAAAACGCCCTTCTATGTATATTGGTGATGTGGGGGTGAAAGGTCTCCATCACATGGTTTATGAAGTGGTAGATAACTCCATAGATGAGGCGCTCGCAGGACACTGCGATACGATTAATGTTACCATTTTGGAAGACAATTCCATACGAGTAAAAGATAATGGTAGAGGTATCCCAACTGATATCCACGAGAAAGAAGGTCGTTCTGCTGTAGAAGTAGTAATGACGGTTCTGCATGCGGGTGGTAAATTCGATAAAGACTCTTACAAGGTTTCAGGTGGATTGCACGGTGTAGGGGTTTCTTGTGTAAACGCCCTTTCCGACGATTTAAAGGTGGAAGTACATCGCAATGGAAAGTATTTTCATCAGGTCTTTCATCGGGGTGTTCCCGAATATTCTCTTATCGAAGAGGGAACCACTGATACACGCGGTACTGTGGTTACCTTTAAACCGGATGCTACAATTTTTCAAGTAACCGAATATCAATACGATATTCTAGCTACGCGCTTAAGGGAGCTATCATTTCTCAATAAAGGTATCCGAATTACCCTTACCGATTTACGTGATCTAGATGAGGAGAATAAGCCTAGATATGAAGAGTTTCACAGTGAAGGTGGTCTTAGAGAATTCGTAGAGTTTGTAGATCAAAACCGTGAAACCTTAATGCCAACGGTAATTAGCATGGAGGGAGAACGTAATGACATTCCCGTTGAAGTGGCAATGCACTACAATACCTCCTATGCCGAAAATATTCACTCTTATGTGAATAACATTAATACACACGAAGGAGGAACCCACCTTACTGGTTTCCGCAGAGCTTTAACACGTACCCTTAAAAAATATGCCGACGAAAGTGGTATGTTGGCGCGTGAAAAAGTTGAAGTAAGCGGCGATGATTTTAGAGAAGGATTAACCGCCGTAATTTCCGTAAAGGTTATGGAACCTCAGTTTGAGGGACAAACCAAAACTAAATTAGGTAATTCCGAAGTTTCGGGCGCGGTAGATCAATTGGTGGGCGAAATGCTTAACAACTACCTAGAAGAGAATCCGAATGAAGCGAGAATAATCGTTCAAAAAGTAATTCTTGCCGCTAAGGCTAGAGTAGCCGCTAAAAAAGCGCGTGAAATGGTCCAGCGTAAAACCGTAATGGGAGGAACCAGTTTACCTGGTAAGCTTTCCGATTGCTCGGAAACAGATCCTGCCATATGCGAGATATTCCTAGTGGAGGGCGATTCCGCTGGGGGTACAGCAAAGCAAGGTCGTGATCGAAACTTTCAGGCGATACTTCCTTTAAGGGGAAAAATCCTTAACGTTGAGAAAGCCATGCAACACAAGGTTTTCGAAAATGAGGAAATTAAAAACATGTTTACCGCTTTAGGGGTAAGTATTGGTACGCCAGAAGATAGCAAGGCTCTAAATGTGGCCAAACTTCGTTACCACAAAGTCATCATTATGTGTGATGCTGACGTGGATGGTAGTCACATAGCAACCCTAATTCTTACCTTCTTTTTCCGCTATATGAAGGAACTTATTGAAGTAGGTCACATCTATATCGCAGCACCACCACTTTATTTAGTTAAAAAAGGTAAAAAAGAAGAATACGCTTGGAACGATGATCAGCGCGATCTTTTTGTCGCTCAAATTGGAGGCGATAATAAATCTTCAGTGGCAGTTCAGCGTTACAAAGGTCTTGGTGAAATGAATGCCGAGCAATTATGGGAAACAACCATGGACCCAGAACGTAGAACCATGCGTCGTGTAACAATAGATAGCGCCGCGGAAGCTGATCGTGTTTTCTCTATGCTAATGGGGGATGATGTTCCTCCCAGACGCGAGTTTATTGAGAAAAACGCGAAATACGCTAAAATTGATGCCTAAAGCATTTTAAAAATTGCAAATACCTAAGAAAAGCCTGTCATTTATTTGATGGGCTTTTTTTTGGATTATATATCTTGTTCCCCTCTTACATAAATACCAAAATAATTCTGCCTTATGAGAAAGCTTCTCCTTCTTCTTTTATCGTTCTATTTTGTTGTTTCGTGCTCTTCGGCAGATGAGGATGTACCTACATTCGACAAGAAATTTAGCCCTTATATTGGATCCTATACTGCGGGTTTAATATCTAAAAAATCTACTGTTAGTATTTATTTTAACAAAGATATTTCAGAATTAAAGGTAGGGGAAGTGCTGAGTAATGATTGGTTAGAATTCTCCCCAAATATAGAAGGTGATTTAATTTTAAGAGATAAAAGGCATTTAGAGTTTAGCCCCAAGTCGCTTTTAAATTCCAATCAAGTTTATACAGCAGAACTGGCTTTAAATAAAATATTTGATCTTCCTGATTCTCTTGCAAAATTTACTTTTGGCTTTAAAACTATTAAGCAAGGTTTAGCTTTTCAAAATTATAACTTGGAAGCAATGCCAGAAGGGCAAATGCAATACTATCGCTTATCCTTAAACTTCGAGGCAGCAGATTATTGCGAATTACAGGATTTTAATCAGTTGTTGCGTGTAACAAAGGAAGAGAATAATTTAGAAGGACGCTGGTCGCAAGGCTTTAGTGGTAATTATATCTATTCGATCGATAGCTTGATTCGCAAAGAGGAGGCTTCTATTTTAACAGTTATTTTTGATGAGGGTCATGCCCTAGCCCATGGTTTGCAAAATCAAAAAATTGAGCTGCCTTCACTCAATGATTTTAAATATATTTCCTATACTATTGAAGGTGAAAATAGCTCGCATCTGAAGTTAAACTTCTCCGATCCCTTGCGAAAAGATCAAGATTTAAAGGGAATTATTAGTATCGTTGGTCAAGGTGATTTAAAACTGGAAGTAGATAATTCAAGCATCAGGGTTTACTTACCCGAAAATCTACCCGGCGAACAAAAATTAAAAATCACGCCGGGTATTGAGAATATTCTCGGTTATAAATCAAAGTTTAATCAGGAAATAAGTTTTAAAATTTCGAATGAAAAACCGACGATTGTATTTTTAGAAAATGGCAATATTATGCCTCTAAACGATAATTTGAATTTAAGCTTTAAAGCTATAAATCTGAATGCAGTTGACTTGAGACTTATTAAAGTCTATGAAAATAATATTATAAACTTCTTGCAGGTTAATAATTACGATGGCGATTATCAATTGTACCGCGTGGGAGAAAAGGTTTTAGAGACAAAAATTGACTTAGGAAAAGAGGGCGGCAGCGATTGGCAACATTTTGCGATTGATTTATCAGATTACTTTAAACCCGAGGAAGGAGCAGTTTATCGAGCGATGCTTAGCTTTAAAAAAGAGTATAGTTTATACAATTGCCCAAGTAAAGCTGAAACGGAATTGGATAATGAAGAAGAGGATTATTACGACGACTACTACTATGAAGATTACTATTACGGTGCTAATTCTTCCGAAATCTATAATACATCCGACTATAGCTTTCGCTACCCGGCTGGCTATAATTGGCAAGAGAGAGACAACCCTTGCCACATTTCCTATTATAATGCCGAAAATTTCCTTAGTCGCAATATTTGGGTAACTAACTTGGGCCTTATCGCTAAAAAGGGAGAAAATGATGATTGGGATTTTACCATCAGTGATTTAGTAAGTACTAAGTCGGTAAGTAATGCGGTGGTTGAACTTTATAATTTTCAAGGGAGATTGCTGGCAAGCGGACAAAGCGACGATCAGGGATTCGCTCGCATCACCTCGAAGGAATCCGCTTTTGTGGCAGTGGCATCCCATGAAAATAGTAAAACCTATTTGAAATTAATGCCGGGTGAAGCGCTTGCTATGAGCAATTTCGACATTGGCGGTGAATCTATTGAGAAGGGCCTAAAAGGTTTTATTTATTTGGAACGAGGCGTGCGGAGACCCGGTGATAGTCTGCATTTAGGCTTTATTTTACAAGATAAAGAAAAGTCAATTGCCAAAGGCCATCCTATTGAATTTAGCCTTATTGATCCACAAAATAAACTGATTGATCGGCAAGTTGCCAAGGTGGTCGATAAGAGCATTTATACCTTTCAATCGCAAACAAGGGCTTCGGCCATTACGGGTAATTATACCGCTACCATTCGCATTGGAGACCGCAGCTTTAGTAAAAATATCTTGGTGGAAACCATTAAGCCTAACCGCTTAAAGATAAACCTTGATTTTAGCGATGATACCCACTATTCAGATGATGGAAGCCTTGTTATAGAATCGCAAATTAATTGGTTAACCGGTATTGCCGCTAAGAACTCTAAACTTACCCTAGATGCCAAATTTTATAGCTTAAACAATGCTTTTCCTCAGTTTAAAGGCTTTGAATTTAGTGATCGTACGCGCAATTTTTATTCGGAAAACAAGCGCATTTATGAGGGCGAAATGAATAGTGCGGGTGCTCAAAGTTTAGTGCTAGAGCTGGGTGATTTTAAAGCGGCCCCAGCCTTGATTTCCATGAAAGTGGAGGCTAAAGCTTTTGAAGGCGGCGGTGATTTTAGTACCGAATTTTTCCAACAATCGATTTCTCCTTTCCCTACTTTGGTGGGTATAAAAACCCCAGAAGCCCAAAATGGCGGGTTCTTGGAAACGGATCGTAATTATGAGCTGGAAATTAAAACAGTTGATTATAAGGGGAAGCCGCTTTCGCGAGAGGGCCTAGAAATTAAAATTTATCGGGTAGACTGGCATTGGTGGTATTCCTCACGCGGAGAGAATCTGGGTAGATACGTTGATAATGAAGCGACCTATCTCTACAGCAGCGCTAAATTGAATAGTTTTAATGGGGTGGCCAAACACCAATTTAAGATTGATTATCCCAATTGGGGACGCTTTTTAGTACGAGTTTGTGATCCAGAAAGTGGGCATTGCAGCAGCACCTTTATGTGGTTTAATTGGCCGGCGGGTACAATAGGTGAACGTCCAGAATTGGCTTCTTCTAATATTCTTAATTTTTCAGCCGACAAGGAAGTGTATACGATTGGCGAAGAAGTGAAAATTAAATTTCCCGAAAGTCCTGGTGCCCGAATCCTAGTAAGTATTGAAAATAGCCATAAGGTGATTCGTAAACTTTGGCTTAATTCAGAGGAAGAGAAAAAGAATTTCTCTTTTAAGGTAGGCGAAGAAATGGCGCCTAATATTTATGTGCAAGCCAATCTAATTCAACCGCATGCGCAAAAAACCAACGACCGCCCGATGCGGCTTTATGGTATTACTGCTCTGGGTATTATAAATCCAGAAAAGGAATTAAAACCCATTATTAAGCACAGTGATGATTGGCGTCCAGAAACGGAAGAATGGGTAGAAATAAGTGAAGAGAATGGTCAGCCGATGGAATACACCTTGGCTATTGTTGATGAAGGTTTATTGAATCTCACCGCCTTTAAAACTCCGCAACCTTTCCCTTATTTTTATGGTAAAGAAGGGCATGGCGTAAGTACTTGGGATATGTATGAATCTGTTTTGGGAGCCTACAGTGGCGCCTTGCAAAAAGTAATGGGAATTGGTGGTGATGAGGCCCTTAAAAATGCTGAAAACTCGAATCAGAATCGCTTTAAACCAATGGTGCGCTTCCTCGGTCCCTTTAAATTGGCAGCTGGTAAAAGTGAGAAACACGAAATTAAATTGCCTAATTATATTGGCTCGGTTAAGTTAATGGTGGTAGCTGCTAATACGAACTTATCTTATGGAAATGCAGAAAAGGCGCTAAAGGTTACCAAACCCCTTATGGTCTTAAATACCCTGCCTCGCATTCTTAGTCCTGAAGATGAAATCACCATGCCGGTAAGCGTTTTTGTTAGCGATCCTAAAATTAAATCGGTGAAGGTTGATTTACAAAAAACGGGTCCAGTGGAAATTTTAGGCTCTAGTTCTAGGCAATTGACTTTTGCTGAACCAGGCGAGGAAATTGTTTACTTTAAATTGAGGGTGCTTTCTGAAAGAGGGGTGGTAAAGTTAAAATCTCAAGTTAGTGCCATCGGAGAATCTTCTTACGATGAAACGGAATTAAAAGTGCGTATTCCTAATTTACCGGAAACGCGTAATTCTCAATTTGTGCTGGCCGCGAATAGTGATACAGTAATTAATTATCAACCCTTTGGTATGGAGGGCACTAACTTCTTGAATATCGAGGCATCCAGTGTTCCGACTTTAAATATTGAACAGCATTTACATTATCTGAGTTCCTATCCTTATGGTTGTTCAGAGCAAATAACCTCTTCTGTTTTCCCCGCTTTATTTCTGCCGAAGGTAATGGAGCTTTCCGAAGCTCAAGTTAAAAATAGGAAGCAAAATACTACCATTGCTTTGCAGCGCTTATATGAGCGACAAATGGCTTCGGGTGAGATTCGTTATTGGCCGAACTCGAGCTCACATAACTATAATTCCTATGTTACTTCTTATGTAGGACACTTTTTAATAGAGGCAAAGAAAGCGGGTTTTGAATTGCCTCCCACGATGTTTAAACGCTGGTTAGCTTATCAAAAATCGGGAGCGCGTTCTTGGGCGCCAACTTATCGTTCTTCCCCGCGTTTAATTTCTAACGACATGGAACAGTCTTACCGACTGTTAACTCTATGCCTCAGCAATGAGCCTGAGATTGGCGCGATGAACCGACTGAAAGAATTGGCGATTTCCCCTCAAGCCTTGTATCAGTTAGCTACCGCTTACGCGGTGATAGGCCAAAAGCAAACGGCCGAAATAATCTACCAAAGGGCTGAAAATCTTACAAACAGCTCTACTGATTATCGCTATTTCGGGAATGAATTAAAGGATGAGTCCATCAAGCTTTTATGCTTACACCTTCTCAATAATAAAACGGCGGCTTTGCAACAGGGTAGAATTGTCGCTAAAATGATGAATAAAGCCAATTATGGTAATACGCATAGTCTATCCTTTGCTATGCTCTCGCTTTTACAGGTTTTCGGCGACGATCTTAAAAAAGATACCTTTTTAGATTGGACGGTAAAGAAAGCAAATCTGACTAAGGATTTCCATTCGAATTACAGCTTTATTCGTTACGATTTAGAGTCAGGACGGGATAAGGCCTCTGCTCTTAAACTGAGTAATAAAGGGAATAAACCCTTGTTTTTTAGCTTAAACCAACAAGGTTCTAGTTTAGCCACTTCGCAAGCCTCGTATAACAATGGAGTGGCCTTGGAAATTGTTTTCCGCGATATTAACGGGACCTTAATTAGTCCAACGGAAATAAAGCAAGGAAGTGATTTTGAGATGGAGGTAATTGTAAGTAAAACGGGCAGTATTAAAGCTTATCAAGATTTAGCCCTAAAGCAATTTATTCCAGCGGGTTGGCAAGTGTTAACTAATAGTCGCGATGGATTTTCAGGACCGGTAAATTTCGACTACCGCGATATTCGTGATGATCGAATATATACCTTTTTTAGTTTGCAAAATTCTAACAAACAGAGTTTTAAATTGCGCTTAAACGCAACATACGCCGGTAAATATTTCCTGCCCGCCTTTGAAGTAGAAGATATGTATCATCCAGAAATTACGGCACGCTCGCAGGCGAGATGGGTAGAAGTAAGGCCATAATTTTAAAATTGAAAAAGCGTAAAGGGCTGCTATTGCTGCTATTGGTGATGGGGGTGATTTATTATTTCCTTTTACCTTCACCGCTTTTTGATAAGCCTTATGCTGCGGTGCTTTTCGATCGAGATGGCGCCTTACTGTCGGCTCGCTTACCCGCCGATGAGCAATGGCGCTTTCCTCCTAAAGCTGAGGTTTCAGCAAAAATGAAAACTAGCATTTTGCTACAAGAAGATCGCTACTTTCCCTTCCATTGGGGCTTTAATCCTTGGTCGTTATTGCGGGCTGCTTATTGGAATTTTAAAAGCGGGAAAGTACTTAGCGGCGGCAGTACCATCAGTATGCAAACCATTCGCTTAGCGCGCCACAACCCAGCACGCACCATTCGCGAAAAACTTTGGGAAATAATTTTAGCCACTCGCTTGGAGTGGCGCTATAGCAAAGAAGAAATTTTAGCCTTATATCTCGCACATGCCCCTTTCGGGGGAAACGTAGTAGGAATAGAAGCGGCTTCGTGGCGTTATTTTGGTCGATCCGCTAAGGATCTTTCCTGGTCAGAATCGGCCACATTAGCGGTTTTACCCAATGCTCCTGGTTTAATTAATCCCGGAAAAAATAGAGCTACGCTTCTGCAGAAGCGCAACCAGCTATTAGCCGAATTACGCAACGAAAATTATCTTAGTGAGAACGATTATAAGCTGGCACTTTTAGAAGCTTTACCAGATAAACCGCAAGCTATTCCAAACTTAGCACCACATCTTTTAGAACAGCAAATCGCGGATGGAGTACTTTCTCAAAAACCAAGCACTTTGAGCTTCAGTCTGCAAGAGGAAGCCATGAAACAGATAGATGCTGCCTTAGCAAAATTGAAGCTCAATCGTATAAACAATGCAGCGCTCCTCCTTATTGACAACGCCAATGCCGAGGTTCTAGCCTATGTGGGGAACAGTAAAGATGGGCCAGGGCATTATAACGATATGTTGCAAACGGAGAGAAGTTCGGGCAGTATCCTTAAACCCTTTTTATATGCGGCGGGGTTGCAAAGCGGACAGTGGTTACCCCAAGAAATTATTCCTGATATCCCGATGCATTTCGAAGGCTTCCATCCTAAAAATTACGATGGTAAATTTAGGGGTATGGTAAAAGCCGATGAAGCTTTAGCACTCTCGCTTAATATTCCAGCTGTTGTGGAGTTGCGGGAATTTGGAGTAGATCGTTTCACCAATTTATTACGCGAAACGGGTATTAGCTCGCTTCATAAAAATGCCGACCACTATGGCTTGTCGCTAATTTTAGGAGGCGCAGAGGTGAAGGCATGGGATTTGGCCATGGCTTATTCTGCTTGGGCGCAAAAGCTTAATAATAAAGCGACTCTAAGGCAGATTCATTATTATACTGAGGATTCGGTTGCGATAAAAAGTCCTTACTCCAAGGCTGCTATTTGGCAAAGCTTAGCAGTAATGCAACGACTAAATCGTCCGGGTTCGGAGCAGGGTTGGCAATATTTTGGTCGTTCTCCCATTGCTTGGAAAACAGGCACGAGCTTCGGATTTAGAGATGCTTGGGCAGTGGGCATTTGTCCGCAGTATACTTGCATAGTTTGGGTAGGCAACGCTAGTGGTGAAGGGAGGCCAGGTTTAGTAGGCGCAGAGGCAGCTGGGCCTATCCTTTTCAATTTTTTGAATGCTATAGTCGATCAAAGACCGTGGTTTGAAACGCCTTACAATCAACTTAGTGAAGAGATTGTTTGTGCTCATTCAGGACAATTAGCATCTTCTATTTGTTGGGAGCGCGATACGGTATGGATACCCTTTCAGGCGAAAGCCTTAAAACCCTGCCAATACCACCAGCAATATTATACCGATGAAAACGTGAAATTTCGCTACAATTACAATTGCAGTGGCGACATAACTATCAAGGCGCAGAGCTTTTTCCAATTACCAGTAATCGAAAGCTATTATTATGCTCAGCAGCACCCTACTTATCGCCAATTGCCACCTTTATCGCCCGCTTGTGCAGATGATTTTTCTGGAGAAAACTACCTTGATGTTCTATTCCCTATGGAAAGAGAAAAAATTTTTATTCCCAAAAAGTTAGCCGGCGAAAAAAGCGAATTGATTGTTGAGGCAGTATTACGCGATGCGAATTCTCGCTTATTTTGGCACTTGAACGGTGAGTTTTTAGGCGAAACGAAAGACATGCATACTAAGGCACTAAATCTGGTTCCGGGCGAATACAAGTTGTGGCTGGAAGACGAAAAGGGCCATAATTACCAGCGAAAATTTAGCGTATTGCAGCAATAAAATTTAGCGTTCTAGCCAGTTTTTAAGCATCAACTTTCCACTTTCCGTCATGATACTTTCAGGATGAAATTGTACTCCTGCCAAGGGATATTTATGGTGTTCAAAAGCCATTAAGACCTTCTTATCACGATAAGCCAGCATATTAAATTCCGCTTCCATTTTAGCTTTAGGTTTGATGGCCCAGCTATGATATAATCCTGCTTTAAATTTACGAGGAATGCCCTTCAATAACCAGCCTTCTTGGCATTGTTCCAGCTCTCTCTGAATGCCGTGTGCTACCTCATTCTGGTTGTAAAGCTCTCCTTCAAAAACTTCGGCAATAGCCTGCGCTCCTAGGCAGATACCTAAAATAGATTTATGCTGGTAATTTTGAGCAATCAAGTCTAAAATTGCGCCTGCGTCTTTCGGCAATCCTGGTCCTGGTGAAATGATAATATGACTATAATGCTCGAGCTTATGCATTGGCACTTGGTCATTGCGGATAACATCAATATTGGCTCCGAGTTCTTCTAAATAATGCGCTAGATTAAAGGTAAAAGAATCGTAATTGTCAACTAGTAAAAGCTTCATACCTTCGGGCTCCAAAACAAATGTGATGAAAAAAATTATCAATACAAATCAGGCACCAGCACCAATCGGCCCTTACTCTCAGGCTGTAGTAGCTGGAAATATGCTTTTCACTTCCGGTCAAATCGCTATTAACCCACAAACGGGTTTATTAGAAACTGAAGATATTAAAAGCGAAACAAATTTAGTAATGAAAAACTTAGCGGCCGTACTTATTGCAGCGGGAACGGATTTTTCCGCGGTAATAAAGTGTAGCATCTTTATTAAAGACATGAATCAATTCGCAGAAATTAATTCAGTTTACGGTACTTATTTTAATGAAGACGCGGCACCGGCACGCGAAACGGTAGAGGTAGCGCGTCTTCCTAAAGATGTGAATGTGGAAATTTCGGCGATAGCTATAATTCCTTAATATTTTATACTATTATCCAAGGCCAGCGATGCCCATAATGATAGCAAGGATTATTATCAAGAAGTATAAGGCAAGAGCAATCGCGGTAACTATTCCCCAAAAGGAAAAAAGTTTAGCAGTTGCAGCGATTAGACTTTCGATGTGATTAGTTTCAGAAGTGTAGGCGGCCATGTCGGCAGATTTAGACATATCATTAAGATACCTCGCACTGAAATAATACAAGGCTGCTCCTGCTAAATACAAAATTGCAAATAAAGGTCCTGGTACTGCAGAGTACGCATCCCCCAATGAAGAGAGGTTGCTGCCAAATACTCCCATTACTACGCCAATAACAACCATTAAGACGGTAGCGATATAACTAAGTACTGATAAGAATTTAGTCCAACGCTTGATTTTAGCCAGCTGGCCCAATAATAAGCCATTAAATTGTTCTTTTTCTTCCATTATTTTGAGTTTAGTAGTTCAAATATAAAGGCTGAAAGTTTAGGGGAAGGGATTTCAAGTGAAAGATTTAGTCAATGTATTTTATAAATAAGGTCTACGGATTAATTATCTACTACAGCCTTGGTGAACTTGAAGTAAAGTTGAGAATGCTCCCGGAGGAAACACATGGCTCTTATGGTTTTCTAAGGGTTAGTAAACTGTACATTGACCTTATAACTTTTATGCCCTGATGCTGGTCCTGCTAGCACAGTCTTTCCCTTTTATTTAAAATCTGGGGCTTTAATTTAGAATCTGAGTGAGGTTTCCATTAAATTTGCGCCTTCGAAATAGAGAATCTATAAATACAAAGAGCATATGGAATTTGATGTAGTCGTTTTAGGTAGTGGTCCCGGAGGATATGTAACCGCTATTAGAGCATCACAATTAGGATTAAAAACAGCGATTGTTGAAAGAGAGAGTTTAGGCGGTATTTGCTTAAACTGGGGATGTATTCCTACCAAAGCTCTACTAAAAAGTGCTAATGTTTTTGAATACATCAAGCATGCTGAAGATTATGGATTAAAGGTTGAAAATGCCGATAAAGACTTTGGAGCGGTAGTAAAACGCAGTAGAAACGTTGCACAAGGAATGAGCAATGGTATTGGCTTTTTAATGAAGAAGAACAAGATTGAGGTAATAATGGGCGATGGTAAATTATTACCAGGTAAAAAACTAGAGGTTACCGACGCTAATGGAAAAGTTAGCCAAATCTCTGCCAACCATATTGTTATTGCAACAGGTGCGCGCAGCCGTGAGCTTCCTAACTTAAAACAAGATGGCAAAAAAATTATTGGTTACCGTCAGGCGATGGTGCTTCCCGAGCAGCCTAAAAAATTAGTAGTAGTAGGTTCTGGGGCTATCGGCGTTGAGTTTGCCTATTTCTACAATGCTATGGGCACAGAAGTTACGGTAGTAGAATACCTTCCTAATATTGTTCCTGTAGAAGACGAAGAAGTTTCAAAACAATTGGAGCGTAGCTTCAAAAAGGCGGGTATAAAAATTATGACTTCTAGTGAAGTTACTAATGTAGATACTAGTGGTGAAGGTTGTAAAGTTACTGTGAAAACACCGAAAGGAGAGCAGGTTTTAGAAGCCGATATCGTATTATCAGCAGTAGGCGTACAGGCTAATATTGAAAATATTGGCCTAGAGCAGGTAGGTATTAAAACCGAAAAAGGCAAAGTTGTAGTTGATGATTTCTACCAAACTAGTATTGATGGATACTATGCTATTGGCGACTGTGTTCCTGGACAAGCTTTAGCACATGTTGCTTCCGCAGAAGGCATTATTTGTGTAGAAAAAATCGCTGGCCATCATCCCGAACCGCTTAATTATGGTAATATCCCAGGTTGTACTTATGCTTCTCCAGAAATTGCTTCCGTGGGCATGACAGAAAAAGCAGCCAAAGAAGCGGGTTATGAGATTAAGGTTGGTAAATTCCCTTTCTCAGCTAGTGGAAAAGCGAGCGCCGCTGGTCATAAAGATGGTTTCGTAAAGGTGATTTTCGATGCAAAATATGGCGAGTTTTTAGGCTGCCACATGATTGGTGCTAATGTAACAGAAATGATTGCTGAGATTGTTGTTGCGCGAAAGTTAGAAACTACCGGTATGGAAATCATTAAGTCCGTGCATCCTCACCCAACGATGAGTGAAGCGGTAATGGAGGCTTCCGCAGCAGCTTATGATGAAGTGATTCACTTGTAAGTTTTACTTACATATACTTAAGAAAAGCCGCTCCCATTGGGAGCGGCTTTTTTTTAACATATCGCGCTACTTTCGTTAAAAACAGGTTAAACTGAAAATTTTAACACATTTCGAGCGGGGGATTGGTAAAATTCGCACATCACCGATTAACCGCTAAGAGCTGCTGCTCAAATAAACTCTGTGAAATGGAAGTATTTAGGGCAGATAATAGTTTTAACTCCGAGAGTTTTGGTTTATCACATCAGATAAAATTAAACGAGATGGAGCAGAGAAAGCGCTATCAAGTAAAGGCAGATTTGTTTTTACTAGTGTTTAAGAAAGATCAAAAATCATATTGGCGTCAAGGGAAGCCCGTGGGTATTAAGCAAGGTCAAATTCTATTGTCTAACACTTGCGTAGATTCAAATAAGTGTGATACCTCAGCTTTTTTACTACTTAAAATTCCCGCTAAAAAAATTGAGTGCTTTGTTAATGAAAAACTGGCCCAAAAACGAAAGTCTTCCCTCCCTAAAAGTATTAGTGAATGGCCCGAGTTATTACTCAAACAAGATTCCGATTTAGCAGAAATATTTACTTTACGCTTAACTACTTTATTAGAATCAGAACAGCCTCTGAGTAGGGAAGATCAACAAATTCTTCTCATACAATTATTAAATGGCTTGTTTCATAGTATCTCAAGCGAATTATTTTGGGCATCAGAAAGGCTAAAGGATTATAGCAGCACTTCAAGACAAGAGCTTTTGCAGAAGATTGCAACGGTAAATGAGTACATGCATTTAAATTTACCCGAAAACTTAAGTTTAGAATCATTAGCCGATTTAGCAGGCTATTCACATTTTCACTTTCAAAGACAGTACAAACTCGCGATGGGTATTTCTCCAACCAAGCAATTAAGTATTTGGCGCTTGGAAAAAGCAATTGAGCTAATAAGAAGTAAAGAAATTAGCCTAAAAGAAATTGCCGGATTAATAGGCTATAGTGACCTTCCCACTTTTTCTAAGGCCTTCAAAAGAGAGTATGGCATCAGTCCAAATAAATTTAACTTAAAAAATAATTTAGATTAGACCAAACCAATTAATACGCTAAGCCGTTTTATCTATAGATCAAAATATTTAAAATACCATAGACGACTTTTCGCATAGCAGCAAATGAGTCTATTGGTTATCCAGGAAAGACCCGCTACAAGCGGGTCTTTTTGTCTTTATCAAATTCTATAATAGATTGTTAATCATTTATTTAAATTTTTACTAATTGTTTATCTCAATTTGCTAATAGGTTTTATTGCGGACTTTTGTTGGACTAAGAAAAGTACTTGGAAGCAAGACTTTTTTTGGTATTTAGCAATCAATTAAAACCTAAACTTATGATTAATAGAGCCTTAAACTACTGCTTTTTACTGTTTTTTACTTTTTCCTCTTTGAGTGGCCAAAGTACTAGTCCACAAATTTCCTTTGTAGCTTTTAATGCCGATGGGAATGATGATTTTGCCTTTGTAGCCTTGAGTACCATCAGCGCCAACACTACAATCTATTTTTCAGATAATGAAGTTTTAAACGATACTAGCCTGAATAGCGGTGAGGGTATTCTAGCATGGAGCAATACAGGCATTACTGTCGCAGGAAGTATAGTAATAATTAACGCTGCTAGTTCAAGTGCTAGCCTTAGTTCTAACCTAGGAAGCATTCAAAATATAAGCGGAAACTTTAATCTCTCTGCAAGTGGTGATGCTTTAATAGCTTATTTAGGACCTAATGAAAATGTGGTAAGCCAGTGGCTATGTGTAATTGAAAATTCATCTAATGTGGCTGGGAATATCGCTGCTACAGATTTGATTCAAAATCAAGCCTATATCCAATTTAATCAATCCAGCAGTCCCGATGGAGGCTATTATAATGGCCCTCGAACGGGTGAGTCTAGTTTCAGTGATTTTGCTAGTTTAATTCAAAATCCGAGCAATTGGCATGAAGAAGTTTCAAATGGTATTGCCATCTTACCAATTTCAAATAGCCCTTTTAGCATCGCTTCGAGCTCTTCGGCAAAACTTATTGTAAAAGATTTTAGTGATAGTTTAAATACCACAGCTCAGCAAGGAGATAGTCTTTACCTCATTAAAGACTACCAATTAATTGCCAAGGACGGCAATAGCCTTCTTTTAGATATAGCATTTCCTTTTAACGGAAGCATGATTGCCAGCGATTTTCAATCTTTTCAATTAAGATCAATAACCACTGGTTTAGCAGTAAACTCTAGTGTTCTCGCTACTTTACCAAAAGATAGTTTGCTGAATGATACATTGATATTTAGAAATTTGAATATTAGCCTTTCCGCTAATGATACTCTTATTTTAAAGCTATTCACCGAAATTGATAGCAATGCCAATGTTAATCACACTTTTCGAGTAGATGCGCCTGTAATTACCCTTAGTCTGGGCCAGTCGATTGACTCCCTTCAGAATTTATTTTTCCATCAAATTGTTGCGCTCAAACCTCAAGTACTTTTTAGCGACTTCAATTTTGCTACACGTACGGACAGCTTAGCCCAGGATAGCACCAATCATCTTATGCATGCTTTTCAAATCAATAGCCGGCATAAGACCTGTTCCTTAGTAAGTTTAAACGCCCTTTTACAAGGAAACTTCCAGCCTTCTGATATATCCAGCCTTAAATTTTGGCATTCTACCGATAATACTTTCAACCCGGCAAATGATCAGCTATTAAGTGTTTGTAATTATATTGATAGTAGCGGGAGCATAGAGTTTTTAGGTATCAATAAAGCCCTTCAAAAAAACAAACTCGAACATTTTTTCATTAGCATAGATTTGAACTGCTCGGCACAGATTGGGAATAGCTTAAGAATATCAAAGCTTGACAGTTCATATTTTAAGTTTGACAGATTTGTAGAGACATCGGGTGATGCTGCAGCTAGTGCTGCAATAGCTATAAGGGAGCTTTTAGCACAAAATGTTGAATCGCTGAATTACCAATTACAAGGCACAACTTTAAATTTAAATTGGACTACCCCATCCTGTGTAGATGAGGTGCTCGTGTTCATCCATAACTTTGCTTTTAATGATACCATTTACGGGCAGTTTAATGTAAACTCTAACTCTTTTCTTGATCCAATCAATGCAACTTTGGCATCAGGAGCCCGAGCTGTCTACAATGGCCTATCCAACTCGGTAGCTATTACCAACCTTAGTATCGGGCAACACTATTATGCTAAAGTCTTTACGCGAAAAGGTACGAAATGGAGTATCGGGGAGAGCTTTGATTTCCTTTTAGCAAACAGTCCTAGTTTAATCATTTCTCAATATTATGAGGGGCTATCCAATGATAAGTGGATTGAAATTAGCAATGTTGGCGATACAGCTATTGACCTGGCAAACTTTTATTTGGCTCGTTGGTCTAATACTTCACAGCCCAGCGCCAGCGCTAGTTCCAGTAATCAATTAAGTGGGGTTTTAGCCGCGGGTACTTCCATTTTGATGCAGCATTCAAGTGCTTCAAAGCCACTTTATGCTAGCGGGATATCAGGGGGAGCCCTCGCTTTTAATGGCGATGATCCTTTGGCAATTTGTTCTGATTCTCCTGATTGGGAAAATCGTACGGATTGCATTTATAGTATTGGTAATTGGGGAGAAAACACTTCTTTTTTTCGTAAACCTTGGGTTCTTCAGCCGCAACGAAATATGGCCGTTTTAGATGGCAGCGGAGAGTGGGTGGAAGTGTCTAATACTATCGTAGATAACGCCGCTATTGGCTCTAGTGCTCGTTTAGGGGAGCATCAATCAGGACTTGCCACTGGAGACTTTACCTTTAATGGAACCAGTTGGTTGCCTCAAAATCCACAAGGTTTTAGCACCGCTCAAAACAGTGTGGTAGTTCAGTCTGGCTTTGCTACCATAAGTTCAGATCTAAACTGTGCCTATCTCCAGGTTTTAAACCAAGCTAAATTAGAAGTGATTAATGGTGCTACCTTGTTTATAGAGGATAGTATTGTAAATGATGGTGAGATCACCCTCGCCAATAAGGCAAGTATCCTTCAGAAAGATACAAGTTCAAGCAATCCTAATTCAGGAGGGGGAATCTATAAGATTAAGCGATCGTATCAGGCAACTGCTACTGATCGATTCAAATTTTGGTCTTCGCCTCTGGCAGATGCTCTTATCGAGAACAGCTTTGCTAATACAAATCCACTTGATCGCTATTACTATCAATCGGGTGGTTTAAATCCAGGTTATAAAAGCCAAATTAACGGAAAGATGAAAGCAGCTAGAGCCTATGCTATAACTCCAAATTTGCCTTTAAATCTACAATTAAGAAATTTCAGCGATTCCGTTGTATTTCAGGGAGATACGTTAAATAATGGACCCATTATAGTGCAAATTGATAGTCTTAACCCAGGTGAATATATTTTCTTAGGAAACCCTTATCCATCGGCCATTGACTTTAATTTATTTCTGGCGGAAAATCCTAATATTCATGGCTCTATTTGGTATTGGGATGCTAGTCCCAATGACAAGGGAAATTCTGCGTTCGCTGTTTGGAATAATCAAGGTGCGGTAAGCGCTGGCAATAGTAAGAAAGCAGCGCCGACCAATATTATTCCCGCTATGCAGGGCTTTATTATTCGCGCTTCACAGAATATTGCTTTAAATAGCCAGCATAGTTTTGTTTTTAATAATAGCATGCGTGTTGCGCCGGCCACAGCAAATACGCCTTTTTACAAGTTTAATTCTCAGAATCAAAAAATACCGCTACGTCTGCGTTCGAATAAGGCAGAAAGTTTGTGCTTGATTGCACTAGATTCAAGTGCTAGTAAGCAATATGAGGAAAGGGTAGATGCTCCTATTTATAAGGCCAATCAAAATCAATCATTTTATAGCATTGCCGACCAAAAACAGCTTAGCATCCAAACTTTAAATTCAGACCTAAATTCAGAGTTGATAATACCCTTAGGCGTGGATGCTTGGCATACAGGTAATTATAGTATTCTACTAGATTCAACCGTTTTTGATAACGGTGATTTATCCATAATTTTAATTGATAGCCTAACAGCTTTCGAAAGAGATTTAAAAAGCCAAGCTTATTCATTTGTGATTAATCATGTGGGTAGCGATACAGCTCGTTTTTATCTGAAATTGAAAAGCACTGAGGATTTAGGAGTTGATCATAACGTAGATAGGTACTCTTCTTTTCAAGCCTTTCAGAATCAAAGTGGTAAACTTGAAATTAACCTATCAGCTCTAAGTGAAAGCTATAATAAATTACAGTTAAGTAGCTTAAACTCTCAGGTCATGCAAAGTTGGACCTTAGAGCCGGGGCAAAGTCATTACGAACTTCCACTTGCAGATCATTCTCCTGGCATTTTCCTATTGTCGCTTAAATCCAGCTCAGGTGCAACACAATCCTTCAAAATTTACCTTCGCTAAACCCTAAACCCTAAACCCATAGTCATGCTAAATCTTAAACATTTTTTAATTCTTGTAGTCTTAGTCTTTAGTTCATCATTTCTCGCTGCGCAACCCGCTCCTCCAGATTCGGAAAACAGAGCCCCGCTGCCAGGTATGGTAATTCTAGCTGCCGCTGGAGCTGCTTATGGAGCGCGTAAATCCTTTCTAAAAAGCAAGGGGGATTACGAGGAATAAATAGCCGTTATTTTTTACCTGAGTTCAATTCAAGTTTTGAGTTGAAAATTCAAATTTTGAATTGAGCTCAGGTCTTTAATTTTGAGAAGACTCTACTTAACGTGAGTTCTACTATAAATCATAGCCTCAGATTTTCAATAAAAA